>JBHSCB010000004.1:0-183036 GCA_042650965.1 Novosphingobium lubricantis
CGCCAACGGCACGGGGAAACCCGCGCCCGTGTGGGGGGAAGCTACGTCCGGGCTACGCCCGGCCTCCGCTTCCCCCCACACGTCATCTACGATGTCGCTGACCCTTCAACTGCGATGTCGCTGTGCACGACCCGCTCGGCCTGACCGTCGGCGCAAACACGAAGGCAAATGACAATGTCGTGCCGACGCTTGCGATCGAATACTTCTTCACGCCGAACATTTCGGCTGAAACAATCTGCTGCCTCACGCAGCACCACGTCAGCGGCACCGGCGCGCTCGCCGCCGCAACCGAAATCGTCGACCACGTGCTGGTGCTTCCGGCGACGCTGATGCTCAAATATCATGTCCCGATGGCTGGCGGGATCAAGCCCTATGTCGGCGCTGGGCCGGCGATGTTCCTCTACATCGATGAAAAGCCCGGCTCCAGCATCGTGCCGCTGGGCGTGACGCGGGTAAAGTTTTCCAACGACGCCGGTTTTGCCCTGCAGGCAGGCGTCGACATCCCGGTCAACGACAAGGGCCTGGGCGTCAGCCTCGACGCCAAGAAGTACTTCATGGACACGACCGCGCATTTCTATGCCGGCGGGGCGGAAGTGCTCACCACCAAGCACTCGCTCGACCCCTGGGTGGTCAGCGCCGGCCTAGCCTACCGCTTCTGATCCGGTAGCAGGCACGCAATTCCCTGCCCGCACGCGCAGCATCGCACATCGGGCAAGGGGACGGCGGGCAGGAAAGCCATGGGTTCTGGGATCACCCGGCCGCTTTCCTGCCCGTCACTCCCGAACAAGGCACCGCGCCAAGGACGGCCGCGCCTTGTCGAAGTGCTATTGAGACTGCAAAAAAAGCGGCTGCCTATCCCGCCATGGCGAGCAGCGCCCCGCGGTTGATAATCTCGACCTCGCGGCGCGATGGCAGTTCGATCACGCCATCGTTCTTGAGCCGGGTAAACTGGCGGCTCACTGTCTCGATCGTCAGGCCCAGCACATCTGCCACCTGCTGGCGCGAAAACGGCAGGGCGAAGCGCCGCGCCGGGCCGGGCGATGGCAGGCAACCGGTTTCGGTCATCCGTTCGGACATTTCGATCAGGAACGTCGCAATCTTTTCAGACGCGTTCTTGCGGCCCAGCAGCATCATCCACGACCGCGTCCGGTCCAGCTCGGCGAGCGTACGTTCCAGCAGCTTGTGTTCCAGTTCGGGGTGTTCGCGGGCGAACCGGTCAAAATCATTGCGTGAAAAAACGCAAACCCGCGCATCGGTCAGAGCGACAACGCTGGCCGTGGTGGTCTGGCCGAATGGCCTGCCGATGAAATCCGACGGATAGGCAACGCCGACAATCTGTTCGCGGCCATCTTCGGTGCTGGTCGTCAGTTTGAGAACCCCCTCGATCACATTGGCGACGAGGAGGGAATCATCATCTTCCCAGATCAGGGGTTCGCCAGCCGTGACGACGCGGCGCCGACCAATGGCGTTGAGGGCCGCAATCTCGTGGTTGTCGAGAGCGGAGCAGATTGCGCGGTTGCGAACTACGCAGGTATCACAGGCCGTCATGGCCGGAGCGATACCACCGCACCGCGCCGGTCGCAATTGCAGAAGCAACCATCGAGAGCCGCCGCAATGGCCGGAATCCGCCGGTGAAGCGGAAAAGTGGGGCGGTCCGTCAGACGCACCGCCCAAGTGGGGGAGAAGTTGGCGGAACGGGGCTGTATCCGATGGGAGAGATCAAGGCCCCGCTCCGTCGAAACCATGGTTAGCGCGCGCCCAATCCACCTGCGTTGACGGATGTCAAAACAGGCGAAAGGGCATCGAAAAACCGGTTTGCCGTGTGCTTAAAGCCCCGGTGCCTGCGCCACATCGTGGTAACCGCCGCGGAAGAACAGCAGCGGCGTGCCATCTTCGCGCCGATCGAGCGCATCGACCGCGCCCACGACCAGAAGGTGATCGCCAATATCCTCGACCCGTTCGATACGGCAATCGATCCATGCAAGCGCATTGTCGAGCAAAGGCTGGCCCGAAGGCGTGGTACCGTGCGCCAGTTCGTTGAACTTGTCTTCTCCGCGCGCGGCAAAGCGTTCGCACAGATCCATCTGATCAGCGCCCAGCACGTTGACGCAGAAGCGACCGGCTGCTTCGACCTTCGGCCAGGTGCTCGACCGCTTGTCCGGGAAGAACCCGACGAGCGGAGGATCGAGCGAAATCGACGAGAACGAGCCAACCACCATCCCGTGGCGCAACCCTTCGTTGTCTATGGCTGTGATGACGCAGACACCCGTAGGCCAGGTGCCGAGCACGTTGCGGAAATGGCGTGGATCAATCATGCGGGCATGCCTGTCGTCAAACCGCGCGCGCGTCAACCGTGTTCAAAGGCCATTTCACGCCATTTTCTGCATTTATCGCCCGCGCCCCGCGCATCGCCCGGACTGGGCCTATTCCTCGCCCATGCGCAGCGCCGCAATGAAAGCTTCCTGCGGAATGCTGACATTGCCGTATTCGCGCATCCGGGCCTTGCCCTTCTTCTGCTTTTCCAGAAGCTTCTTCTTGCGGGTGATGTCACCGCCATAGCACTTGGCGGTCACGTCCTTGCGCATCGCGCTGATCGTTTCGCGCGCAACAACCTTGCCACCAATGGCCGCCTGAATCGGAATCTTGAAAAGGTGGCGTGGAATCAGGTCTTTCAGACGCTCGCACATGTGTCGTCCGCGCGCCTCGGCGGCACTGCGGTGGACGATCATCGACAGCGCATCGACCGGTTCGTTGTTCACCAGAATGCTCATCTTGACCAGATCGCCTTCGCGCAGGCCGATCTGTTCGTAGTCGAAGCTGGCATAGCCCCGGCTGATGCTCTTGAGCCGGTCATAGAAATCGAACACCACTTCGTTGAGTGGCAGTTCATAAGTGATCTGTGCCCGGCCGCCCACATAGGTCAGCCCGGTCTGCACCCCGCGCCGGTCCTGGCACAGCTTGAGAATCGACCCCAGGTATTCGTCGGGCGTATAGATTGTGCCCTTGATCCACGGTTCATCAATCTGGGCAATGCGGCTGGGATCGGGATAATCGGCCGGATTATGCAGCATGATTTCGCGCGCGTCGTCAGTGCGGCTCTTGTTCAACTGGATACGGTAGACGACACTTGGTGCGGTGGTGATCAGGTCCAGATCGTATTCGCGGCTCAGGCGTTCCTGGATGATTTCCAGATGCAGCAGGCCCAGAAAACCACAGCGGAAGCCGAATCCCAGCGCGGCGCTGCTTTCCATTTCAAAGCTGAAGCTGGCATCGTTCAGTCGCAAGCGGCTGATGCTTTCGCGCAGCTTCTCGAACTCTGCGGCATCGACAGGGAAGATGCCGCAGAACACGACCGGCTGGACTTCCTTGAAGCCCGGCAGCGCCTTGATCGCCCCGCCCTTGACCGTGGTTATGGTGTCACCAACGCGGGCCTGCGCGACTTCCTTGATCTGGGCAGTGATGAAACCGATTTCGCCGGGGCCGAGTTCGGCCAGCGTCTCGATCTTCGGGCGCATGCAGCCCACGCGGTCGATCAGGTGTTCGGTGCCCCCGGCCATGAACTTGACCTGCAGCCCCTTGCGGATCACCCCGTCGATCACGCGCACGAGGATGACGACCCCAAGATAGGGATCGTACCAGGAATCGACCAGCATCGCCTTCAGCGGCGCATCGCGGTCACCCCCCGGTGGCGGGATACGCTCGACCACGGCATCGAGCACTTCCTCGATCCCGATGCCCGACTTGGCGCTGGTCAGGACCGCGTTGCTGGCGTCGATACCGATGATATCCTCGATCTCGGCCTTGACCTTTTCGGGTTCGGCAGCAGGCAGGTCGATCTTGTTGATGACGGGCACGATCTCGTGGTCGTGCTCGATCGACTGGTAGACGTTGGCCAGCGTCTGGGCTTCGACGCCCTGCGCGGCATCGACCACCAGCAACGCGCCTTCGCACGCCGCCAGGCTGCGGCTGACCTCGTAGGCGAAGTCGACGTGCCCCGGTGTGTCCATCAGGTTGAGCTGATAGGTCTTGCCGTCCTTGGCGAGATAATCCAGCCGCACGGTCTGGGCCTTGATGGTGATGCCGCGCTCGCGCTCGATATCCATGTTGTCGAGCACCTGCTCGCTCATTTCGCGCGCGCTCAGCCCGCCTGTATACTGGATCAGGCGGTCGGCCAGCGTCGATTTGCCGTGGTCGATGTGGGCAATGATGGAAAAGTTACGGATCAGCGCGAGGTCGGTCATGGTCGGGCCGTTAGCAGCGCATCTGCGGAGTGTCAGCAAGGAAAGATGGGCACATCGGCCGGGCCAGACGCACCAGCCACACCACATTGCGACCGTCCGTTGGCCTGAAGGCTGCACAGATTCGGCCCCCGCCGCCGCCCACACTCTCCACCATCATCACATTTCAGCAATAATTTTCGAAGCAGAGGCATTTTTCTGACAATTTTCATTTTAATGAAATATATTTCATCTTTGTTTTTAAACATTAAAATATGAAATTGCTGCTCTCCGCCTGAAAATCACGTCAATATAATGTCACATTGCCGTCATCTTTGACGCCTAGCCGCCCGGTCATCAACCGACGTGGAGATATTCGGGAAATGACCGGCAGAATGACAGGCAAGGCGTTTCGTGCAGCCTTGACGGCCAGCGTATTCATCAGCGCGGCAAGCATTGCGCAGGCGCAGGAGGTGCCGTCCAGCGCGCAGGACGCAAAGATTGCCGACCTGCAACGGCAGGTCGATGAACTGAAAGCCATTGTCAGCGCACTTCAGGCCGCCAAGGCACCTGTCGCACCCGCCCCGGTCGAAATGGCCGGTTCTGCCGGTTCCGCCGCATCGCCAGCCCCCGTCCAGATGGCAGCAGCCGCCCCCGCGCCCGCTGCCGTCCCGGCCGAAAAGAAGAAAAAGGGGTGGTACGAAAAGCTGATGATCCGCGGCTATACCCAGTTGCGCGTCAGCGAAATCATTTCGGGCGACAAGACGGCACCGGCGGGGGTTTCGCGTCTGCGTTCGCCGCATGATTCGGGCATCAACGAAAACGGCAACTTCTCGATCCGCCGTGCGCGTCTGGTCGTCCAGGGCGATATTTCAGACCGCGTTTCGCTGTACATGCAGGGCGAGCTTGCCGGGTCTGTATCCAACCAGTCCAACGGCGAATCGCGCCTCAACTACATGCAGATGCGCGACGCTTACGCCGACGTCTATCTCGACAAGGCCAAGACGCTCAAGGTCCGTCTCGGCCAGTCGAAAATCCCGTTCGGATGGGAAAACCTGCAGTCGTCTTCCAACCGCCTGCCGCTCGACCGCAGCGATGCGATCAACTCGCCCATCCCCGGCGAGCGCGATCTGGGCGTGGTCGTCTACTACACCCCGCCCCGCATCCAGGGCATCTGGGACGAACTGTCACACGAAGGGCAGAAGCTGTTCGGCAATTACGGTGCGCTTGGCTTTGCCGTCTACAACGGCCAGACCATCAACCGTGTTGAAAAGACCGATGGCGTGATGCTGATCGGCATGGCGACGATGCCCTTCCGGCTTGACGGCCTTGGCGGCATCTTCGAAGGCCAGGTCGCGGAAATCGGCGCATCGGGCATGCTGAACACGTTCAAGCCCGAAGTGCGCACCGGCGGCGTTTCGGCCACGGCGTTCAAGGACAACCACGTCGGCGTCCATGCCATGATCTATCCGCGCCCATTCGGCATCCAGGCTGAATGGACCTGGGGCAAAGGACCGCAGTGGGATGCGACCACTGGCTCGATCCAGGTCAAGAAGGCCAGCGGCGGCTACGTCATGGGCATGCTGCGCGCCACCGATACGCCGGTCGGCCAGATCATCCCCTTCGCGCGGTATCAGCATTATCGCGGCGGCTGGAAGATCGCCACCAACGCCCCCCGGTTGGAAACCGACGAATACGAAGTGGGTGTGGAATGGCTGCCGATGAAGGAGCTGGAGTTCACGCTAGGCTATTCCAACGTCAGCCGCACCGAAACCGATGATCGCCGTACCGGGCGCGCCAAGGGCGATCTGGTGCGCGCGCAGGTGCAATGGAACTACTGACCCGTTCGTCAGGATAGTCCTGCTTGGTATCACAGGCGGTTCGTCGCATCTGACGAACCGCCTGCCTTGCGTTTTCCGTGCGCGCAATCCGTTCATCTGGCGTTGGGGATCAAATCGCAAAGCTTCGGGTTGTCCCATCAAGTCCGCGCAAGGCATCCACTTTGCCGGACATGAAGAGATCAACGGAGCATACCCGATGAAAAAGACCATTCTTGCGGCAACCCTTGCCGCCATCGCCATCCCGGCCGCTCCGGCCATGGCCGACCCACCGCATTGGGCGCCTGCGCACGGGCACCGCGCCAAGGAGCGCAACGCGCTCTACGACAGCCGCGGCCGCTACATCGAACCGCGCAGCATCAGCCGCAACGATCAGGTCTGGCGTGGCCGCGACGGGCGCTACTACTGCAAGCGCAGCAACGGCACGACCGGGCTGATCATCGGCGCCGCAGGCGGCGCGCTGCTGGGCCGGGCGATCGACACGCGCGGCGAGCGCGCGACCGGCACCATTCTGGGTGCTGTTGGGGGCGCCTTGCTGGGCCGCGAGATCGAGCGCAGCGGCGGACGTTGCCGCTGATCGTCCGCATGCCCCATCGCAGGCGTAGAGGATGGGCGGGGCCGCAAGGCTCCGCCAGAACTACACGAACAGCCCTTTTCCTGGGTTGCCTTCCATGGCGAACATCATAGGGTTCGATGCATGTGGTTGCTCGACAAGATGCTCTCCCGCCTGATCCGCAAGGGTCGCCTGATCGTGATCGACCATGACGGGCGCGAATATGCCTACGGCGATCCGGCATCCCCGCCCGTCACCATCCGGTTGACCGACCAGGGCGCGGCCATGCACATCGCCCGCGATCCGCGTGTCGGCGCCGGCGAAGCCTACATGGATGGCCGCCTGGTAGTGGAGCCGCCGCACGACATCCGTGACATGATTCTGCTGGTCATGGGCAACGCCAATGCCGGCGGCGGGATCGACCGAAAGGGGACGCTGCGCAAACTGGCCGAAGCCGCCATCGCCAAGGCCGACCAGATCAACCAGCGCGCCAAGGCGTCGAAGAACGTCGTCCATCACTACGATCTGACCCGCCAGTTCTACGAACTCTTCCTCGACGAAGACCGCCAGTACACGATGGCTTATTTCCGCGATCCCGCGAACACGCTGGAACGGGCGCAGGTGGACAAGAAGGCGCTGATTGCCGCCAAGCTGCGGCTGGACCCTGCCACGTCGCGCGGGCTGCGCGTGCTTGACATCGGCTGCGGCTGGGGCGGGCTGGCGCTTTATCTCAACCGCCATTTCGGGTGCGAAGTGCTGGGCGTTTCGCTGGCCCCGGACCAGATCCGCTTCGCGCAGGAGCGCGCGCAGGCCGCAGGCATTGCCGACCGTGTGAAGTTCCAGCTCATCGACTACCGCGATGTGGCCGGATCGTTCGACCGCATCACCAGCGTCGGCATGATCGAACATGTCGGCGCGCCCCATTTTGGCGAATACTTTGCCAAGACCAACGACCTGCTGGACCCCGACGGCATCATGCTCACGCATACCATCGGTCGCACCGGTCCACCGGGCACGACCGACAAGTGGACGCGCAAGTACATCTTCCCCGGCGGCTATATCCCGGCGATGAGCGAACTGGTCGGCGCGCTGGAAAAGACCGGATGGGAAGTGGGCGACATCGAAGTGCTGCGCTACCATTACGCTCACACCCTTGCCGAATGGTATCGCCGCGCAAACCTGCACCGCGATGAAATCGTCGCGCTCTATGACGAACGCCTGTTCCGCATGTGGCAGTTCTATCTTGCCGGCGCCGAACAAAGCTTCCGCCACGGCAAGATGGTCAACTTCCACATCCAGAGCGTCAAGCGCCGCAGCGCCTTGCCGATGACGCGTGACTATATCCAGGTGGAGGCGGCACGCCTTTCAGCGCTTGACGAAGCGCCATCGTGGCACCTTGAACCGGCAATCGCTGCAGAATAACCCGGCGTTCCCGCACCGCTGTCGCCATGCCAAAGGTTGCGATGATCCCCCCCGCCTGTTAGGCGCGCGGCGCGTGTTTCCACGGGAGTCGTAACGCCCATGTCCGATACCAAGACGGTTGCCCCCAAGAAGGTCGTGCTGGCCTATTCCGGCGGCCTCGATACCTCCGTCATCCTCAAGTGGCTCCAGGTCACCTACAACTGCGAGGTCGTGACCTTCACCGCCGACCTGGGACAGGGCGAGGAACTGGAACCCGCGCGCGCCAAGGCCAAGCTGATGGGCGTGCCCGATCACCACATCTACATCGACGATCTGCGCGAAGAGTTCGTGCGCGACTTCGTGTTCCCGATGATGCGCGCCAACGCCCGCTACGAGGGCGACTACCTGCTGGGCACCAGCATTGCCCGCCCGCTGATTTCCAAGCGGCTGATCGAAATCGCCCGCGAAACCGGCGCCGATGCCGTGGCGCACGGCGCGACCGGCAAAGGCAACGACCAGGTTCGCTTTGAACTGTCTGCCTACGCGCTCGAACCGTCGATCAAGGTCATCGCGCCATGGCGCGAATGGGATCTGACCAGCCGCACCGCGTTGATCGCCTGGGCCGAAGCACACCAGATCCCCGTCCCCAAGGACAAGCGCGGCGAAAGCCCGTTCTCAACCGACGCCAACCTGCTGCATACCTCGTCCGAGGGCAAGGTGCTGGAAGATCCGTGGGAAGAAACCCCGGACTATGTCTATTCGCGCACGGTCAACCCGGAAGACGCGCCCGACGTTCCGGAATACATCACCATCGACTTCGAAAAGGGTGATGGCGTCGCGCTGAACGGGCAGGCCATGTCGCCCGCCACGCTGCTGGCCGCGCTCAACGAGCTGGGTCGCAAACACGGGATCGGCCGGCTCGATCTGGTCGAAAACCGCTTCGTCGGCATGAAAAGCCGCGGGATGTACGAAACGCCGGGCGGTGAAATCTATGCCCGCGCGCATCGTGGCATCGAAAGCATCACGCTCGACCGTGGCGCAGCCCACCTCAAGGACGAGCTGATGCCCAAGTATGCCGAGCTGATCTACAACGGCTTCTGGTTCGCACCCGAACGCGAGATGCTGCAAGCCGCGATCGACCACAGCCAGGCTCGCGTCAACGGCACCGTGCGGCTCAAGCTCTACAAGGGCAGCGCATCGGTGGTTGGCCGCAAGTCGCCTGACAGTCTCTATTCCGAACGGCATGTAACGTTCGAGGACGATGCGGGGGCCTATGACCAGAAGGACGCGGCAGGCTTTATCAAGCTTAACGCGCTGCGGCTGCGCTTGCTGGCCCAGCAGGGTCGCTGACCAACGCCACGTTTGCATCAACTCCCTGCTCCCCAGTTTGGAGCAGGGAGTGAGCGGCACGCGAAATTAGGCTGATCGCCGAGCGTTCGTCATGCCGGATCGTCAGTGCATGACCGCTGCAGAGCCGGAACGGTCGCCGCGCAGAAGCAGGGCGAGCGGTGCGATAATTACCGCACCCAGAGCCAGCATCAGGAATATGTCATTGAATGACATGACCAGCGAATCCAGCCGCACTTGTCCATCGAGCATACGGTAAGCCCCCGCCATGCCTTCCGGCCCACCGCCGAGCATGGCCGCATTATCGGTCATCGCCTGCTGGACGGCGATGTCGTTGGCGCTGATCGAGGCGTGAATCTGCCAGCGGTGCACATCAATGCGCTGTTCCTGAAAGCTGGCGATCATGGCAAGGCCGATTGAACCGCCGAGGTTGCGCGCCGCCATGAAGATCGCCGATGCCTCATCCGCGTATTTCAGCGGAACGGCGATGATAGACGATTGCTGGAGCGTGAGCGTGGCGACCGCTGCGCCGCCTCCGAACAGCACTTGCGGCAAGATGAATGCGCTGCCCACCGATTGTGCCGTCATTCCGCTCAACAAATAGGCGCTGATACCGGCAACAAGGCAGCCCAGTACCACCGCCGTTCGCGGGTCGAGCAGTTTGACGATCAACGGGAACGCCATCATCATGAACACGGAACTAAGGCCCGGCATGAACACCACCTGCCCTGCCTGAAAGGCGTTGTACCCCGGAATGGCTGCAAGGAACTGTGGCACCACATACGACAGGCCGAACAAAAGCGCGCCGAACATCAGCATCATGGAAACACACGCCGAAAAAGCCGGAACGCGCAGGAGCGCCAGCCGGATGATTGGCCTGGGGCTGCGGAATTGTGTCCAGGCGACCGCCACGAAACCGGCAGCGGACAACAGCGCCAGCCGGATAATGAAGCCGGATTCGAACCATTGTTCGCGGTGCCCTTCCTCCAGCATTACGGTAAGGCAGCCCAGCCCCAGCGTCATGCCGAAAAGGCCCAGCCAATCGGCATTGCGCAAATCGCTCCAGTCAGGCGCAACTTTGGGCAGGCTGAAGATCAGCAAGCCGACAAGGCCGATGCCAACCGGTACATTGATGAAGAAGGCATAGCGCCAGCTTATTGCCTCGGTAATCCAGCCACCCAGCAGTGGCCCGGTGAGTGGCCCCAGCAACATGGTCCCGCCGAAGATTGCAATACCAACCGGCTGCTGCCGCGCCGGAAGCCGGGTTGCGATAATCGTAAGCGCGGTGGGGACGAGCGTGCCGCCGGCAAGGCCCTGCCCGGTTCGACCGACGATCATCGTGGTAAGATCGCCCGACAGGCCGCACATGACGGAAAAAGCCGTAAACAGCACGGTTGCAATGAGCATGAACCGGCGCAGGCCCAGCATCCGCGACAGCCACGCAGTGATCGGCGTGATGACAATTTCAGCGACGAGATAGGACGTCCCGATCCATGTCCCTTCGCTGGGGGACGCACCGATCTCGCCCTGGATGGTTGGCAGCGAGGCATTGACGATCGAAATATCGAGCGTGGCCATGAACGCGCCGAGCGCCCCTGCGGCAACTGCCAGCCATGCAGCAAGATCGGCAGCTTCCGGCTGCGCTGTGACGATCGGCGCGCCCGCGCGCTCTGCCGGTTGCCGGCCCCCACCCATTTTCGCCTGATCCCCACCTAAATTGAACGAAATCGTACGATTTTGTCAGCACGGTGTAAAGTGCGTGCCTGCCCGGCGCAGCAATGGTGCGAGATAGCTGCCGGTAAAGCTGCGTGGGTTTTCCGCGACGACTTCGGGAGTGCCTTCGGCCACGATCTCGCCTCCGCGCACCCCGCCTTCCGGCCCCAGATCGATGATCCAGTCGGCGGTCTTGATGACATCGAGGTTGTGTTCGATCACCACCACCGAATTGCCCTGATCGACCAGCCGGTGCAGCACTTCCAGCAGCTTGCGCACATCTTCGAAATGCAGCCCGGTCGTGGGTTCGTCGAGGATGTACAGCGTCTGCCCGGTAGAGCGACGGGCGAGTTCCTTGGCTAGCTTTACGCGCTGGGCCTCGCCGCCCGAAAGCGTCGTCGCCTGCTGCCCGACCTTGACATAACCCAGCCCCACTTCGTTGAGCATGTGCATCCGATCGCGGATCGGCGGCACTGCCTTGAAGAACTCCTCCGCATCCTCGATCGTCATGTCGAGCACATCGGCGATGGAGTGGCCCTTGAACTTCACCTCCAGCGTTTCGCGGTTGTAGCGCCGACCGTCACACTCCTCGCAGGTCACGTACACGTCGGGCAGGAAGTGCATTTCGATCTTGATAAGCCCGTCACCCTGGCACTTTTCGCAGCGCCCGCCCTTGACGTTGAAGCTGAACCGACCTGGCTTGTAGCCGCGCGCCGCGCTTTCGGGCAGGCCGGCAAACCAGTCGCGTATCAGGGTGAAGGCGCCGGTATAGGTCGCCGGGTTGGAGCGCGGCGTGCGGCCAATGGGCGACTGGTCGATTTCGATCACCTTGTCGCAATGTTCCAGGCCACGGATCGCGTCATGCGCGCCCGCAATCACCCGCGCACCGTTCAGCGCACGCGCTGCGCCCGCATGCAGCGTGTCGATCGTGAAGCTGGACTTGCCCGAACCGGAAACCCCGGTCACGCAGGTAAAAGTCCCCAGCGGTATCCGCGCACTGACGTTGCGCAGGTTGTTGGCCCGCGCACCCTCGATCGAAATCGCCAGCCCGTTTCCGGGGCGGCGGGTGGCGGGCACTTCGATCCGGCGCGCGCCCGTCAGGTACTGGCCGGTCAGGCTATCCGGGCTGGAGAGGATATCCTCCAGCGTGCCCTGCGCCACGATCTGCCCGCCATGCACGCCCGCGCCGGGGCCAAGATCGACCACATGATCGGCAGTGCGTATCGCGTCCTCATCGTGTTCGACCACAATCACCGTATTGCCCAGGTCGCGCAGCCGCTTGAGCGTTTCGAGCAGGCGGTCGTTGTCGCGCTGGTGCAGACCGATGCTGGGTTCATCAAGCACATAGAGCACGCCTGAAAGCCCCGACCCGATCTGGCTGGCCAGGCGGATGCGCTGCGATTCCCCGCCCGACAACGTACCGCTGGTACGATCGAGATTGAGGTAATCCAGGCCGACGTTGTTGAGGAAACCCAGCCGTTCGTTGATCTCTTTCAGAATGGCCTTGGCGATCTGGCTTTGCTGGCTGGTCAGCTTCGCGTCGAGCGCGCCGAACCATTCCACCGCCGCCGCGACCGAAAGGTGGGTTATGCTGGAAATATCGGCTTCGGCCACCTTCACCGATAGCGCCTCCGGCTTCAACCGCTTGCCCTCGCACGTTTCGCACGGCTGCGCAGTCTGGAACTTGCCCAGCTCTTCACGCATCCACGCCGATTCGGTTTGCAGCAGGCGGCGGTTGAGGTTGCCAATCACCCCTTCGAACGCCTTGGTTACGGTGTAGGACTTCTTGCCGTCGACAAAGGTCAACGGCACAGGCTTGCCGCCGGTGCCGTAAAGGATCACCAGCCGCACCTCTCCCGGCAGCTTTTCCCAAGGCGTATCGAGCGCGAACCCGAAATGGTCGGCAAGACTGGCCAGCACCTGCATATAATAGGGTGAAGGCGGGTTGCTCTTCGCCCAGGGCACTACCGCGCCCTGCTTCAGGCTGAGGCTTTCGTTGGGGACGACCAGTTGCGGGTCGAACAGCAGCTTTTCGCCAAGCCCGTCGCAGGCCGGACAGGCCCCCTGCGGCGCGTTGAATGAAAACAGGCGCGGCTCCAGCGCGTCAATCGTGAAGCCGCTGACGGGACAGGCAAACTTTTCGGAAAAGACGATGCGGTTGGGCGGCAGGCCGGTCTTCTTCATGCCCGATTTGGCCTTACCTTCGGGCTGCGCTTCATCTTCACGCCCCGGCACGACGCCGTCGGCAAGGTCGATGTACACCAGCCCGTCAGCCAGCTTGAGCGCCTGTTCGAAACTGTCGGCCAGCCGGGTCTGCAGGCCATCCTTCACGGCGATACGGTCGACCACCACTTCGATGTCGTGCTTGAGCTTCTTGTCGAGCGCCGGGGCATCCTCGATCGCCATCATCACGCCGTCGATGCGCACGCGGGTATAGCCCGCCTTCTGCCATTCCAGCAGTTCCTTGCGGTATTCCCCCTTGCGCGCGCGCACCACGGGCGCAAGCAGATAGGCGCGCGTGCCTTCAGGCAGGGCCATCACGCGATCGACCATCTGCGAAACCGTCTGCGCCGCGATGGGCAGACCAGTAGCCGGGGAATAAGGCACACCGATCCGCGCCCACAAAAGGCGCATGTAATCATAGATCTCGGTCACCGTTGCCACGGTTGAGCGCGGGTTGCGGCTGGTCGTCTTCTGCTCGATCGAAATGGCTGGCGAAAGCCCGTCGATATGTTCGACATCGGGCTTCTGCATCATCTCAAGAAACTGACGCGCATAGGCTGAAAGGCTTTCGACATAGCGCCGCTGCCCTTCGGCATAGATCGTGTCGAACGCGAGGCTGGACTTGCCTGAACCCGAAAGTCCGGTGATGACGATCAGGCTGTCACGCGGGAGATCGACATCAATCCCCTTGAGGTTGTGTTCGCGCGCTCCGCGCACCGAAAGCATGGGCACCGCAGATGTCTGCGCCGAAGTTCTGGAGGTGGACATGCGCGGCGGTGTTCCATATTTGTTCGGGTCAGGCAAGAGCGTTGTACAGCCAGATAGGAGCTGCGGCCGGCAAGGCAAGACGGCCCTTCAGGGAAGCAGCCTGGCCGCTCTTTCGCACGAATACCGCATGGCAAGAAAGATTGTCGAAACCATACAATTTAATGTTACGATAGTTTGCTAGACATTGCTGGCAGACAACAGGAGATACGGTTCAACGTCATGGTTATCGAAGCGCCCTTTCACGAGCAACCCGCGCAGAGCCTCTTCTGCCGCGGCGCCGCCATGCGCGACGATCGCCCGGCGATCGCGCTGGATGTGAAAGAGCATTTCGCCGCGCGCTTCGCACCCGACTTTGCCGCCGCCCTGACCGAACACTGCCATCCCGAAAACAGAGTTGCTGCAAAGGCGGCATGATTTGTCGCCCCCGCCGGGCGGATTGCAGACCGGTTTTACATGCGCAAGGCGCGATGCCCCTTATCGCCCAGCCACTCCGCCTCGATACCCCATACCGTGGCAATGACCTCAGGTGACAGTGCCTGAAGCGGCGCACCGCTTGCTACAACGCGCCCCTTGTCCAGCACAACGACGTGATCGGCATGGTTCATCGCCAGCGCAAGGTCATGCACTACCAGCACTACGCCTACCCCTGCTACCGCGTCGCCATGGTCCGATGCGACAAGCGCGCGCAAGTGCTGCAACTGCGCCCGCTGCTGCGCCAGATCAAGCGCGGCCAGCGGTTCATCCGCCAGAATCCACTGCGGCTGGGTAGCCAGCACGCGGGCGAGCAGCGCGCGCGCGCGCTCCCCGCCCGAAAGCGTGGACAAGGGCCGCTGCGCCAGTTCTTCCAGCCCAAGCGCCGACAGCGCAGCACCGACCGCGCGCGCATCGGCGGCGGCCCCGGTGCGGTGGGGCAACCGCCCCAGCCCGACCAGCGTCCGCACCGAAAGGTTCCACGCGACCTCCGCCGCTTGCGGCAGGTAGCCGATCCGCCGCGCGCGCTCTGCCGCGTCGAGTGTAGCCAGCGGCGCGCCATCCAGCGTGACACTGCCCGCATCGGGCGCAATCAGCCCGGCGAGGACGCCCAGAAGCGTCGATTTGCCCGCGCCGTTCGGTCCGCAGATTGCCGTCACCGCACCGCCGCGCACCTGCACGGCGGCATCATGCAACCGCCCGCCAATGCAGATTCCCGCCGCTTCTAGCATCATGCGATCTCCCGCCGCATTCTGAGCAGCAGGCGCAGGAAAAAGGGCGCTCCGGCCAGCGACAGCGCAATGCCCAGCCGCAGTTCTCCCCCGGCCAGCGGCAGGATGCGGCACAGGCAATCGGCCACCAGCAGCAGCAATGCCCCGCCCAGAGCCGACGGCAGCAACGTGGACGAAGGGCGCTGGTCGGTGAATGGCCGGACCATGTGTGGCACCATCAACCCGACAAAGCCGATCATCCCGGCCACCGCGACGCCCGCACCGACCACCAGCCCGACTCCGACGATCATCAGCCACAACAGGCGCACCGGGTTCACGCCCAGCGAACGCGCAGCCGCTTCACCCAGCGCCAGGGCATCGAGCGCGGGCGCCGCACGCCACAACACGCCCAGCCCCAGCAACGTGAGCGGCGCGGCCAGCCGCACTTCCGGCCAGCCCCGGTCGGCCAGCGCCCCCATCAGCCAGGTCACGATTTCGGACAGGGCAAAGGGATTGGGCGAAAGGCTGATGGCAAGGCTGGTCAGCGCACCGGCAAGGCTGGCAATCATCATCCCGGCCAGCGTGAACAGTGCGATGCCGCCGCTCCGCCCGGCGATCAGCGCCAGCAGCCCCATCGCACCGCCCGCCCCGCCCAGCGCCAGCAGCGGCAGCAGCACGCCCTGCGCCTGAAAGCCGCCATAGAAGGACAGCACCGCCCCCAGCCCGGCAGCGGGGGCGATGCCGAACAGGCCGGGATCGGCCAGCGGGTTGCGCAGATAGCCCTGCATAGCCGCGCCCGCCGCGCCAAGGCCCGCCCCCAGCACAAGCGCCAGCACGGCACGTGGCAGGCGCAGTTCCATCAGTATGGCCGTGGCGTTGGGCACGGGCGGGCTGAACGGGCTGATCCACACCTGCCCCGCCAGCAGCGAAAGCGGCAGAGCCAGCGCCAGCACACCGAGCAGCAGGAAAACCGGGCGGGTCACCGCACCACGGCTCTGTCGGCAACGGCCCGGCGCACCTGCGCCAGCCGCTGCACCGCACCGATTATCGTCGGGCCGCCACAATAGAGCAGACGCGGGTTCAGCCGTGCCCGGCGGGTCTGGTCCAGCGCAGCCAGCGCCGGATGCGACAGCACGCGGTCATCGCCATTGCCGGTTTCCGCGCTTTGCCCGGCAACGAGGATCAGGCCCGGCGGATCGGCCAGCATCCGTTCCAGTGGCAGGAAGTCAGCCTGGCCAAAGCCGCGCGCGGCGGCGAAATTGACGAAGCCGGTGCGCCGAAGCAGGTCGGCGATCAGCGTCCCGTCACCTGGCACCATCCCCCCCGACTGCCAGACCACCGCCGGAATCGGTGCGGCTCCGTCCGGCGGCGCGGCAGCCGCCAGCGCAGCGTCGATCCGTGCGACCAGTGTCTCTCCCCGCAGGGGATGACCGGCCAGCGCGGCGATCTGGCGCACCTGCGCGCGGCTGTCTTCCACCGTTGCGGCCATGCCCACGGTTTCCAGCCGCAGCCCCAGCCGGGCATAGGCCCCGGCGCTGGCCGGGTCGATGAAACTGGACCCGATGACGATATCCGGGCGCAGCGCGAGCACTTCTTCCAGCGTGCCGCGCGTGGCCGGGAGCTGCCGCGCCATGGCCGGATCCATGGAGGAGGAGCGGCGATCCTTGCTGTAATGCGATATCGCCAGAATCTGCGCTGGATCGGCCACTTCTGCCAGAATCGCGTCGGTGCAGGGGTTCAGGCTGACGATCGTGGGGTGGCGCGGGGCACGACCATAGGCGTCTTCGCGCAGCGCCGGGCCATCCGGCGTGGCCTGCGATTGGGGTATGCAGCCGGCCAGCAGGCTGGCCAGCAACGCCGCCGCCACCCGCGCCGTGCGGCAGGCCGCCCTTCCGTTGGGAAGAGCGGCCTGCTGGCGTTGCGCGGGCGTGGCGTGAAGCGCGATCAATAGCGCGCCCGGATGCCGACAAAGGCTGACCGGCCCCAGGTGCCGTACGTCGCCGTGGTGGTGTAACCAACGTCGAAGAGGTTTTCGACGCGGCCGTAGAGTTCGACCCGTTCGGTCACCGGCACACTCGCCCGCACGGTGGTGAGGGCATAGCCATCGAGCCGGTTGGTGTTGGACGGATTGTCAAAGCTGTCTCCCACGAGGCGCAGGTCCGCACCGAGGGTGAGGCCAGCCAGCGGGCTTGTCCAGTCACCCGACAAGGTCAGCGCGTGGCGGGGGCGGCGGGCCAGATCGCGGCCGTTATTGGCGTTGCCCGGCGTCAGGTTGCGCGCCTTGAGGTAGGTATAGGCCGCCTGCACCTGCAACGTGGTGCTGGGGCGTGCGCCCAGTTCCACTTCCACGCCTTCGGCGCGGGCCTTTCCAACGTTGTCATAGAGGTCGAAGGGCCGGTCGGCGCAGCGGCTAAGGCTGGCGCAGGTGACGAAGGCGATCAGGTTGCGGCTGTCGCGCCGGAACACCGTGGCCGAGGCATGCAGCGGCCCGCCCCGGCTGCCCCACTCCAGCCCGGCGTCGTAGCTTTTGCTGCGTTCCGGTACGAGGCTGGCGTTGCCGTAATCCGACAGCAACTGGTAAAGCGTCGGCGCCTTGAAGCCTTCGCCATACGAGGCGCGCAGGCGCAGGGCGTCGATCAGCGTGACCGAACCGTTGGCGCCAAAGGTCCAGGCCGTTCCAAAGCGGCTGTGATCGTCGACGCGCACCCCGGCGGCCACGCTGGCCCGGTCGCTGCTCCACCCCAGCAGCGCATGACCGCTGGTCAGGTTCGCCTTCGCTTCGGCATCGAACGTGCTGGAAAAGCGCGTCCATTCGCTGTCACCGCCGAAATCGAGCGTGAAACCCGATGGCAGGGCAACCCGCCCGGTCAGGTCGGCCCGTTCGGACCGTGCCTTGTAGCCGTAGGACGGCGTGCTGGCAGTGTCATTGGGGAAATAATCGCGCCGCGTGTCGGACAGCGCAAACCCGGAATTGAGCGTCAGCGCACCGCCGGTATAGCGCAAGCCAACGCGGCCGGACGACTGCCGGGTTTCCTGCACATCCGTCGTATCGCCAAAGGTGAACGTCGGCGCAGCGAAACCGTCGATATCGGTGCGGCTGTTGGCATGGCGCGCGGTGGCGACAACCGCCAGTTCGCGGGAAAGGTTGAGCCGTCCGCGTCCGCCGATGCGCCACTGGCGGAAGCCATCGGGTTCGGTGCCCACGGCCGCTGCGGAAACGCCATCGTTGCGGGTATAACCACCGTTGAGCGTCAACGCCCCGGCATCCGAGGCAAGGCCGGCACTGGCATCGGCAGTATAGCTTTCGTTCGCGCCATATTCGGCGCTGGCTTCGACGCCGTTGAGTTCGCGCGACTGGATGGCAATCACACCGCCGATCGCCGCGCTGCCCCAGACGACCGAGTTCGACCCGCGCAATACGTCGATTCGCTCGATCCCGCCCGATGTCAGCGTGCCGAAGTCGAACCCGCCGGACGGCGCGGCCACATCTTCCATGCGCACCCCATCGACCAGCACCAGCACCTGCTCGGCATCGGCGCCGCGCAGGCGCACGCCCGTAAAGCTGCCGGGGCCGCCGTTGCGCGTGATAATCAGGCCAGGCACGCGTTCGAGCACGCGGGCAACGTCCGGTCCCTGGATCGACTGGATTTCAGCAGCGGTCAGAACCGTTACCGGCTGGCCAAGGCGATTGAGGGGTACTTCGCTGCCCGTGGCGATGACGGTGATGGCATCGGCTGCAGGACCGGAATCGACCCCTTGCGCAAGCGCGGGAACGGCAAATGCAAGAGCGGAAACGGAAAGCAGGTATTTCTTCACGATAGAGTCTCCCGGCCACGAACGATACTGTCGTTCATGGCGGGAGAAGCGCCGGGCCTTGATGGCGCGCCTCCTCGCGTGCGCCCGGTACACCCCGCCCGGCCGCGGAACGACGACCATCGGCAGGTTTCCTGGCTTCCGGGTCATCGCGTGCGGCCCGCCTTCCCAGCGCCGGGATAAAATCCGGCGCCAGTGGCACAGTGGGCAGCACGCTATCCGGTTACAGTTGCGGGGGCAGCGCCGGATTGTGACCGGCTTCCCTCTTAGCCCGCTTGCGCGGGCACCGTCGGCGTCGGGGCGGAGCGTTAGCGTCAGGAATGCTGCACTGCAAGAGGCGATATTCCCCTTTGGACAGGTTAACCGGATCGAAGGGGGCTGTGCCGCATCGGGACAGCGGGAAATGCGCAGGTGCAGCCGCGCACGCCGCGCAGTAGCCAACCGATGGAGTATCAGGATCTACCGCCCCGCCATGCCGCTTGAAATCGCCTACCGGCCGATTGACCTGCCCGATGCCCTTCCGGCGCGGCCTGTCAGCGTGCCCGCAATGGCGCTACGGCCTGGCGCCCTCCTTCCGCTGGACGAAGCCGAGCGTCCACGCGATTTCGCGGCACGCATCCGGCGACGCGACATGCGCTCTATCCGCCGCGCCTTGCGCGCGCCCTCACTCTTGCGTCAGCGCGCTGCCGGTGTGGCGATGTTCGGTGCGCTCGGCCTTGTGCTGGGACCGCTCGGATGGGGCGAACCGGGGGGTATTCACGCCGCGTCGGCACGGAGTCGGGTGGCTGGACTGCAACCGTTCGAACAGGCGGGTGAAAGCTTTCCCGGATCGGCGTTCTACTGGTTGGCAGCGGACGATGCCGGGCTGATCTCCCCTACCGAAGCCGCAGCGGTATGGCGCGAGCAGGAATCGCTTGCCGACACCAGCACCAGCGATGCCGCCCCCGCCCGCCCGGCTGAAGTGCGAATCGCGCGGCCCGTCGTCGCCACAGGCAGCGGAGAGGACCGCTGGCGCGCGCTGCAATGCCTGACCGCGGCGATCTATTACGAAGCCGCAAGCGAACCCGACGCCGGCCAGCGCGCAGTGGCGCAAGTGGTGCTCAACCGCGTATCGCACCCGGCATGGCCCAATACCGTATGCGGCGTGGTCTATCAGGGGTCGGAACGGCCATCGTGCCAGTTCAGCTTCGCCTGTGACGGATCGCTGGCCCGAAAGCCGATGCGCGCGTTCTGGGACCGGGCGCGGCGAGTCGCGGCCGATGCGCTGGCCGGGTATGTCTATGCCCCGGTCGGGCTGGCCACGCACTACCACACCACGGCGGTGCATCCCTACTGGGCGCCAAGCCTGACCTTCCTTGGCACGATCGGCGCGCACCGCTTCTATCGCTGGGCGGGCAGCGCCGGAAAGCCGCTGGCTTTTACTGCACGCTATGGCGGGGGCGAACCCATCGCCGCGCCGCACCCGCGCACGTGGACCCCGGCCCCGGCCGACGTGGCCGATCCGCTCACGCTGGAAAAGGCATTCGAACAGGGCCGGCTGGTGGCCAATGGGGCGACCGCAGCCGGCGCAACGGGACCGGGCGCCGCAGGGGGGGTACTCCCCGCGACCGCCGCCCCTCTGCAAGCTCCCGCCTATGCGCCGCAGATCCAGCAGCGCGGCGGCGACGCACTGTATCGCGCTCGGCCTCCGGCATCGGGCATGACAGCGCCCAACGGCGGTGCACCGGCATCGGGCAGCGGCTCGGTCCTGCCGCAATACGAAAACGCAGGGCGCTGGATCGCCCAGCCGGGCGCCTGAGCAACGCGCGCGGGCGCGGCATGTCTGCAAAAAACCGTTCCGCGGCCTATGGTTATCCTTTCCTTTACCGTGTCATCCAACACACTCTTAGGCGTGCGGGGGTATGAGGGGTGCCCCAACGGACGCCCGCCAAGGCAGCGTCACCGTCGCAGAATAAAGGAAAACCATGCTGCGCTTCGCACCTCGCTACGGAATCATTTCGCCGTGCCTTGCCCGCCCGATTCTGGGGCGGCACCTGCGCGCGGTGAACGACAATGCCGATGCGTGGAGCGGTTCATGGTCCCAGCAGAACGCTGCGCTGGACAGCGCGCTGCGGCTCTTTGCCGCACACGGCTTTTCCGCTGCCGCGCGCGCACGCGATGCCGCAGAGATCGCCCGCATCAGCGGCGATGCAGGCCGCGCCGATTTCTGGCTTGAGGTCTGCCGGACGCTGGACCGGCGCATGGCGGGCGAAATCTCGCGCCAAGGCCAGGAACTGCCCTCATCACAGTTCGGCATGACGTAGAGCAAGCCGAAATAGCAACGCCTTTCCTGCGCCATATTGCTATTGCGAACTGTTATCGTAAAAACCCCGCAGACTGGGGTTTTTCGCGGTTGCAATCGCGCGCGCACCGTCTTACGGGCCAATCTATCCGCCAGCACTTCCCTGTCTCGCGGGGCATGGGGAAGGACTGGACCGGTTTGAACGCCGGTTTGAACGCCGGTTTGAACAGGGCCGGTTGTCGGCTTGTATGCTTGTCCCCGCGAACGGGAAAGGACCGTAAAGCATGGCACGCAAGAAGATCGCGCTGATCGGCGCGGGCAATATCGGGGGCACGCTTGCCCACCTCGCCGCCCAGAAGGAACTGGGTGACATCGTGCTGTTCGACGTGGTCGAAGGCGTGCCGCAGGGCAAGGCGCTCGACCTGTCGCAGTGCGGCCCGGTCGAAGGCTTCGACGCAAAGATCACCGGCACCAACGATTATGCCGACATTGCGGGTGCCGATGTCATCATCGTGACTGCTGGCGTTGCCCGCAAGCCGGGCATGAGCCGTGACGATCTGCTCGGCATCAACCTCAAGGTGATGAAGTCCGTCGGCGAAGGCATCAAGGCCAACGCACCTGACGCATTCGTCATCTGCATCACCAACCCGCTCGACGCGATGGTCTGGGCGCTGCGCGAGTTTTCCGGCCTGCCGCACAACAAGGTCGTCGGCATGGCGGGCGTCCTCGATTCGGCGCGCTTCAGCACCTTCCTCGCCTGGGAGTTCGGCGTCTCGATCCGTGATGTGAACACCTTCGTGCTCGGCGGCCACGGCGATACCATGGTGCCGGTCACCCAGTATTCGACCGTCAACGGCATTCCGGTGCCCGATCTGGTCAAGATGGGTCTGTCCACGCAGGAAAACATTGACGCCATCGTGCAGCGTACCCGTTCGGGCGGCGGCGAGATCGTCGGCCTGCTCAAGACCGGTTCGGCGTTCTATGCGCCTGCCGCCAGCGGCATCGCCATGGCCGAAGCCTATCTCAACGACCAGAAGCGCATCCTGCCTTGCGCAGCCTACGTCAACGGCCAGTATGGCGTTGACGGCCTCTATGTCGGCGTGCCGGTAATGATCGGCGCGAACGGCGTGGAAAAGGTGATCGAAATCGAACTCGACGATGAAGCCAAGGGCAACCTTCAGGTTTCGGTCGACGCGGTCAAGGAACTGCTGGACGCCTGCAAGGGTATCGACGGCAGCCTGGCCTGATTGCCAACTGTGCCCTGCCCGCGTGGCGGGGCACCCTGTTTTCTGCGCTCCTGAGCAGCGATCCTCCCCGGAAAGGAACACCATGTCCATTCTCGTCGACAAGAATACCAAGGTCATCACGCAAGGCATGACCGGCAAGACCGGCAGCTTCCACACCCAAGCCGCGCTCGATTACGGCACGCAGATGGTTGGCGGCGTTACCCCCGGCAAGGGCGGCACCACGCATATCGGTCTGCCCCAGTTCAACTCCGTGCACGAAGCCAAGGCTGCCACCGGCGCAACCGCATCGTGCGTCTACGTGCCGCCAGCGGGCTGCGCCGACGCGATCCTCGAAGCGATCGACGCTGAAATGGAACTGATCGTGGCGATCACCGAAGGCGTTCCCGTGCTCGACATGGTCAAGGTCAAGCGTGCGCTTTCGGGTTCGAAGAGCCGCCTGATCGGCCCGAACTGCCCCGGCGTGCTGACGCCGAACCAGTGCAAGATCGGCATCATGCCCGGCTCCATCTTCAAGGAAGGTTCGGTCGGCGTGGTTTCGCGTTCGGGCACGCTGACCTATGAAGCGGTGTTCCAGACCTCGGCCATCGGCCTTGGCCAGACCACGGCTGTCGGCATCGGCGGCGACCCGGTCAACGGCACCAACTTCATCGACGTGCTGGAACTGTTCCTGGCCGACGAAGCCACCAAGTCGATCATCATGATCGGCGAAATCGGCGGCGACGCCGAAGAAATGGCTGCCCAGTTCCTGATCGACGAAGCCAAGCGTGGCCGCAAGAAGCCGATGGCCGGCTTCATCGCAGGTCGCACGGCGCCTCCGGGCCGCCGCATGGGCCACGCCGGTGCCATCGTTTCGGGCGGCAAGGGCGATGCCGAAAGCAAGATCGCGGCGATGGAAGCCGCTGGGATCAAGGTTTCGTCCTCGCCTTCGCTGCTGGGCGAAACCCTGGCCGAAGTGCTCAAGGAACGCGTCTGATCGCGTGAATGCTACCGCCCGGCTAGGCCTTCTTGCGTAGAAGGCCACCGGGCGGATGCTTCAGATTTTTCCGGTAAGGCGCCCATTCGGATGACGCCGACCGGAACAGGGATCTTGCGCCAGTCGCCCACGCGGCTTGCGGCAGAACCGGATTTTGAAGCGCGCCCACGCGCGCAACGTGACGACTGTCCGAAGCCCCCCATTCCTCCCCAGGGGGACCAGGAGTTCATTATGGGTTCTGAACTGCACGACTTCGATCTCGATCCTGCCCAGGAGGGTCCGCAAGCCGGTCCATCGTGGCAGAACCCGCGCTGGCCTCTGACCGATGCCGCCGCCGGTGACGATCTGACCCAGGCGATGGACCCGATGGCGATGAAGCTCGCCGTCGAAAAGGCCGCAAAGAAGGCAGGCGCGCAGCTCGACGAAGCTGCGCTGCAACAGGCGGCGATGGATTCGATCCGGGCGATGGGCCTGATCCGCACCTACCGCGTGCGCGGGCACCTTGCCGCCGATCTCGACCCGCTGGGGCTTTCCCGCCAGAAGCTGCCGGCCGACCTTGCCCCCGAATACCACGGATTCACCGCCGCCGACATGGCGCGCAAGGTCTATATCGGTGGCGTGCTGGGGCTGGAATGGGCCACGGTCGATGAACTGGTGGCGATCCTGCGCGCCAACTATTGCGGCCATGTCGGCTTTGAATACATGCACATTGCCGACGTGGAGGAACGCCGCTTCATCCAGGACCGCATCGAAGGCGGCGACAAGTCGATCGACTTCACGCCCAACGGCAAGAAGGCGATCCTCGCCGCCGTGGTGCGCGGCGAACAGTACGAAAAGTTCCTGGGCAAGAAGTACGTCGGCACCAAGCGGTTCGGTCTGGACGGCGGGGAATCGATGATTCCGGCGCTGGAAGCGATCATCAAGTACGGTGGTCAGCTCGGCGTGCGCGAAATCGTCTATGGCATGGCCCACCGTGGCCGCCTCAACGTGCTCGCCAACGTGATGGCCAAGCCCTACCGGGTGATCTTCCACGAGTTTTCCGGCGGCACCGCCAACCCGCTCGACGTGGGCGGATCGGGCGACGTGAAGTATCACCTCGGCACATCGACCGACCGCGAGTTCGACGGGATCAAGGTGCACATGAGCCTTGTGCCCAACCCTTCGCACCTTGAAACGGTCGATCCGATCGTGCGGGGCAAGGTTCGCGCGCAGCAGGTCTTCCGCGACGACATTGGCGACGACGTGGGGCCGGACGCGCGCCACAAGCAGGTGCTGCCGGTGCTGATCCATGGCGACGCCGCCTTTGCCGGGCAGGGCATCGTGTGGGAATGCTTCGGCCTTTCCGGCGTCAGGGGATACAACACCGGCGGTTGCATCCACTTCATCATCAACAACCAGATCGGCTTCACCACCTCGCCCCAGTTCTCGCGCGGGTCGCCCTACCCGTCGGACGTGGCCAAGGGGGTTCAGGCGCCGATCCTGCATGTCAACGGCGACGATCCCGAAGCAGTGACCTTTGCCTGCAAGCTGGCGATCGACTACCGCCAGCAGTTCGGCCGCGATATCGTTGTGGACATGTGGTGCTATCGCCGCTTCGGCCACAACGAAGGCGATGAACCTTCGTTCACGCAACCGCTGATGTACGCCAAGATCCGCCAGCACCCCGGCGTCAGCGATATCTACGCAAAGCGTCTTGTCGGTGAAGGCGTGATCGACGCCAATTACAAGGGCGAGGTCGAAAGCCACTTCGTCGCGGCGCTGGAAGCCGAGTTCGACGCATCAAAGGACTACAAGGCCAACGAAGCCGACTGGTTCGGCGGACGCTGGTCGGGTCTGAACAAGCCGGCCGATCCGGTCACGGCGCGCCGCAACGTGGCCACCGGCATCGACCAGAAGATGTTCGACAGTCTGGGCCGGACGCTGACTACGGTGCCCGATGACCTGACAGTGCACAAGACGCTGACCCGCGTGATCGACGCCAAGCGCGAAATGTTCAACAGCGGGCAGGGTTTCGACTGGGCAACCGGCGAGGCGCTGGCCTTTGGCAGTCTGGTCATGGAAGGCTATGGCGTGCGCCTGTCCGGTCAGGATTGCGGGCGCGGCACGTTCAGCCAGCGGCACGCCGTCTGGGTCGATCAGAAAGACGAACGCAAGTACGTGCCGCTGACCACGCTGCCGCACGGCACGTTCGAGGTGCTCGACAGCACGCTTTCGGAATATGGCGTGCTGGGCTTCGAATACGGCTATGCCAGCGCCGATCCCAAGGCGCTGGTACTGTGGGAGGCGCAGTTTGGTGATTTCGCCAACGGCGCGCAGATCGTGATCGACCAGTACATTGCCGCGTCCGAAGCCAAGTGGCTGCGCGCCAACGGTCTGGTCATGCTGCTGCCGCACGGCTACGAAGGTCAGGGGCCGGAGCACTCGTCGGCGCGCATGGAGCGTTTCCTCCAGCTTTGCGCGGAAGACAACATCCAGGTCTGCAACATCACCACGCCGGCCAACTACTTCCACGTCTTGCGGCGCCAGATGCACCGGCCGTTCCGCAAGCCGCTGGTCATCATGACGCCCAAGAGCCTGCTGCGCCATCCGATGGCCAAGTCGGTCGCTTCCGATTTTATCGGCGAAGGGCACTTCATGCGCATTCTGTCCGACACCAACGGTGCGGCAGACAAGGATACCCGCCGTGTCGTGCTGTGTTCGGGCAAGGTCGCCTATGACCTGATCGAGGCGCGCGACGCCGCCGGGATCGAAGACACGCAGGTCATCCGTCTCGAACAGCTTTACCCCTTCCCCGGCGAACCGCTGGCGCTGCGCCTGTCGCGCATGGCCAATCTCGAAGAGGTGGTGTGGTGCCAGGAAGAACCGCGCAACAACGGTTCGTGGTTCTTCGTCGAACCCCTGATCGAAGAGGCACTGGCCACTGCCGGAAGCAAGGTTGCGCGTGCGCGCTATGCCGGACGCCATGCGGCTGCATCGCCGGCAACCGGCCTTGCCAGCCGCCATGCCAGCGAACAGGGCGCGCTCGTCGCCGACGCGCTGGGCCTGTCAGTACGCGATGAGATCCGCCGCCAGAAGAAGCACTGATCCTCCGGTATTTTCCTTCTTCCCAGGGAATGCACATTATGTCGATTGAAGTGAAAGTCCCGACACTGGGCGAAAGCGTGAGCGAGGCCACCGTCGGCCAGTGGCTGAAGAAGCCGGGCGAGGCCGTGGCGCTCGACGAACCCATCGTCAGCCTTGAAACCGACAAGGTTGCGGTCGAAGTCCCTGCCCCTGCCGCGGGCGTGCTGGGCGCACAGGCTGTCAACGAAGGCGATACGGTCGCGGTTGGCGCGCTGCTGGCATTGATCGAGGACGGCGTGGCCGCTGCCGGGGCACAGGCGCCTGCGCCGCGCACCGAAGCCCCTGCCCCCGCGGAAGCCCCCGCCAAGGCCGCGCCCGTGGCCGAATCCGCTGATGCCGCCGCCCTTTCTCCCGCCGTTCGCCGCGCGGTGCTGGAATACGGGATCGACCCGTCGACCGTGAAGGGCACCGGCAAGGACGGCCGCCTGACCAAGGAAGACGTGATGGCCGCCGCGCAGGCCAAGCAGGCTGCCCCGGCCCCTGCCGCAACGGCTGCAGCACCATCGCCCGCTGCCGCCCCCGCCGCAGGCCGCAACGAAGAACGCGTCAGGATGACGCGGCTACGCCAGACCATCGCCAAGCGCCTGAAAAGCGCGCAGGACACCGCCGCCCTGCTCACCACGTTCAACGACGTGGACATGACCGCGGTGATGGAAGCGCGCAACAAGTA
Organism: Novosphingobium lubricantis; assembly: GCA_042650965.1. Lineage (GTDB taxonomy): Bacteria > Pseudomonadota > Alphaproteobacteria > Sphingomonadales > Sphingomonadaceae > Novosphingobium > Novosphingobium lubricantis. Next base: position 27,349 of record JBHSCB010000004.1, read on the forward strand.
CAAGGACGTGTTCGAAAAGAAGCACGGCGTGAAGCTCGGCTTCATGTCGTTCTTCGCCAAGGCATCGGTGCTGGCGCTGAAGGATATCCCGTCGGTCAACGCACAGATCCAGGGCGATGAGATCGTCTATTTCGACTATGTGGACATTTCCGTGGCCGTATCTGCGCCCAACGGACTGGTCGTGCCGGTGGTGCGCGATGTCGACAAGCTGGGCTTTGCCGATATCGAAAAGGCCATCGCCAATTACGGCAAGGCTGCGCGCGACGGAACGCTGACCATGGCCGACATGGCCGGCGGCACGTTCACCATCTCGAATGGGGGCGTGTTCGGCGGGCTGATGTCCACACCTATCATCAATCCTCCGCAGTCGGCGGTGCTTGGGCTGCACCGGATCGAGGATCGGCCGGTCGTGCGCAACGGTGAAATCGTGGTGCGCCCGATGATGTACATCGCGCTGTCGTATGACCACCGTATCATCGACGGGCGCGAGGCGGTCACCGCACTCAAGACCATCAAGGAAGCGATTGAAGATCCCACACGGTTGCTGATAGATCTATGAATCTAGCACTCTCTCCATAAGGAACCTTGCATGTACAAGTATCGGCTTGCGGCAACGGCGTTGAAAGTTTTTTCGGTCAATGAATTGACACGGAAGACCTACCGCGCACTTGGCAATGTTCTTGGTGGAAAGCAGCGCGGCTCATCCGTTCAATCGCACTATTTCAGCCGCGCTGAAGGTAATCTGCGTGCGATTGAAGAGTGTGGCGCCATTGCCGACGGGATGCAGTTGGTCGAACTTGGCACTGGCTGGGTGCATTGGGAGGCAATGTTCACCCGCCTATTCTACGATGTAAAGATCAAGCTTTTCGATGTGTGGGATAATCGCCAGTTTCAGGGTTTCCTGCATTATGTAGGGGAGTTGCGCCACCGTCTGGCAAGCGAGATCAAAAGAGACCCGGAAGCGATCAAGAAGGCTGAAGCACTTCTCGACCGTGTACTTGAAACAAAATCTTTCGAGGAAGCTTACGCTCTTCTCGGCTTTGAATATATCATAGAGCCGACGGGTTCGCTGCGCGCCATCGAGGATGGCAGCGTCGACCTTGTGATTTCGAGCGACGTGATGGAGCATGTTCCACGCGATGCAGTGCCTGCACTTTGCGCCGATTTGAAACGAATCCTGCGGCCGGGTGGCCATGTCTCTCAGCAGATTGTCTATGTCGACCATCTCACAATCTATGATCGCGCTGTTCACCCGAAAAACTATCTACGCTATTCCGATCGCCAATGGCGGTGGTGGCTGCAGAACGACGTGCAATACATAAACCTTCTTCAGCCGAGCGATTTTCAGAAGGCCTTTACTTCAAACGGCTTCGAGATCGTAAATGTGGAAAATGTCCAGTTGTGCGACAGCTCCAAACTGAAGATTGATGAACGCTTTCGTCATTACCCACGCGAAGAACTTGATGTGGCAGTGGACCGCTTGATCGTCAAAACGCCGAGCTGACCATTTCATTAGGAAACACCCTTTACATGGCTGAATACGACTACGACGTTCTTGTCATCGGTGCCGGTCCCGGCGGTTATGTTGCCGCGATCCGCGCGGCGCAACTGGGGCTTAAGACTGCCTGCGTCGAAGGGCGCGAGACGCTGGGCGGCACCTGCCTGAACGTCGGCTGCATCCCTTCCAAGGCACTGCTGCACGGGTCGGAAAAGTTCGATGAAGCGCGTAACGGCACCTTTGCCAGCTATGGCATCAAGACCGGCGCGGTCGAACTCGATCTGGATGCGATGCTTGGCCAGAAGGCGGATTCAGTGGCGGGCCTGACGCAGGGCATCGCGTTCCTGTTCAAGAAGAACAAGGTAACCTGGATCAAGGGTTACGCCACGTTCGAGGATCCGCACACCGTCACCGTCGCGGGCGAGAAGGTCAGCGCGAAGAACGTGGTCATCGCCACCGGGTCTAGCGTGACTCCGCTGCCCGGCGTAACTGTGGACAACGACGCGGGCATTATCGTGGACAGCACCGGGGCGCTTTCGCTCAAGAAGGTGCCCGAACACATGGTCGTGATCGGCGGCGGGGTAATCGGGCTGGAGCTTGGATCGGTCTGGCGGCGTCTTGGCGCGAAGGTTACCGTGGTCGAGTTCCTTGACCAGTTGCTCCCCGGCATGGACGGAGACGTGCGCAAGGAAGCGGCCAAAATCTTCAAGAAGCAGGGCATGGACCTGAAGCTTTCGACCAAGGTGACCGGGGTTTCGGTCGCGGGTGCAAAGGCTACCCTCACCCTCGAACCTTCGAAGGGCAGCGATGCTGCAACGCTCGAAGCCGATTGCGTGCTGGTGGCAATCGGGCGGCGTCCGAATGTCGAAGGGCTTGGCATCGACAAGATCGGCCTGGAACTCAACGCGCGCGGCCAGATCGAAACCGACCATGACTTTGCCACCAAGGTGCCCGGCGTGTGGGCCATCGGCGATGTCATTCCCGGCCCGATGCTGGCCCACAAGGCCGAGGACGAAGGCATTGCCGTGGCGGAAAACATCGCTGGTCTGACCGGGATCGTGAACCACGACCTGATTCCCGGCGTGGTCTATACCATGCCCGAATTCGCCGGTGTCGGCCTGACCGAGGAAGCCGCACGGGAAAAGGGCGAGATCAAGGTTGGCAAGTTCCCGATGATGGCCAACAGCCGTGCCAAGACCAACCACGAACCCGACGGTTTCGTGAAGGTCATTTCAGACGCAAAGACCGATCGCGTGCTGGGCGTGTGGTGCATCGCCAGCGTGGCGGGCACGATGATCGCCCAGGCAACGCAGGCCATGGAGTTCGGCGCGACGAGCGAGGACATCGCCTATACCTGCCACGCCCACCCCACCCATTCCGAGGCACTGAAGGAAGCGGCCATGGCGGTGACGGGCAAGCCTATCCACATGTGATCGCAACGTCCGGCGCAGCGAACGGGCCGTCCTGCGGGGCGGCCCTTTTCGTTTGTGCCCCGCGCCGGTCGGCGGTAACCGCAGGCGGTGAATCAAAGGAGTGCCGCCGTGGCCATCAAGCTTACCCTGACCGAAGACGAAACCGAAATCCTGATCGATGCGCTGGAAGCCGACATGGAAGGCTACGTTGAAGCGGCCAAGGAAGCGCGCGGCAACAACAACCGCGAAGATGTGAAGACCTTCACCGAAGCGGCCGAACGCATCCTCGCGCTCAAGGGCAAGCTGGAAGCCTTGCTGGGCGAATAAGGGCCTAGCCCCGCCGTGCGGGCCAACCGGCGCCTTGCCCTGGGAACACTGGCCACCACGCTGGCCACTGCCCTGCTGCCGCGCACGGCGCTGGCGCAGATCGCCGCTGGCGCGCACTCCGGCATCGCCGCCTTGCTCGCGCAGCCGCTTACCGCCGAAACGCTGGCGATGATCCGCACTGCGCTAGGCACGCCGGGAATGGCGGCGGGCTGGGCCACGGGCAGCGCAGCGCCGGTGCTTCTCGCAGACGGCTTGCGTGCGGCGGGGCATCCTGAAGCCGTCGAAGCGCAGGACAAGTGGCACATCGGTTCGATCACCAAGTCGTTCACCGCCACGCTCTTTGCCCGCGCCGTCGAAGCAGGTGCGATTGGCTGGGACACGCGGCTCGGCACCGTACTGCGGGATGTACCGCGCCACTATCGCAAGCTGTCTGCGATCGAACTGTTGAGCCATCACGCCGGGCTTGCCGCCAATATTCCGATGCCCGACCTCCTGGCCCTTCCCCGGATCGCAGCCGATGCCCGCATCAGCCGCCGCCATTACGCCGATCTGGCGCTGGCGATGCCGCCCATCGCCCGACGGCGCGAACGTTTCTCCTATTCCAACGCCGGCTATGTTCTGGCAGCGCGGATGCTGGAGGAAGTGACCGGCCTTGCGTGGGAAGACCTGCTGGCACGTGAAGTACTCCAACCGCTGGGTCTGGCCAGCGCGGGATTTGGCCCGCCGGGCACGCCGGACTCCATTGACCAGCCGCGCGGGCACGACAACGCGCAACCGATCTTTCAGGACAATCCCGCCGCGATGGCGCCTTCGGGCGGTCTGCACCTTTCGTTGCCCGACCTGATTGTCTATTTGCGCGCCCACCGCGACCGCAGCGCCCTGCTTGCGCCTGCAAGCTGGGCGCAACTGCACCAGCCCCGGTTCGGCAGCGATTATGCACTGGGCTGGTTCGTCGATGCCACGGGCGCGCTGTGGCACAACGGATCGAATACCGCGTGGTACGCTGAAGCGGCGGTCGAACCGCAACGCGATCTGGCAATGGCGCTGTGCTGCAACGATGCGGCGCTGTTGGGACAGCTCAAGCTGCTCTTGCCAGCGATGCGTGCAGGCGCGATGACAGCGCCATGACCCCCGGCGCCATCCCGCAACTGCTCGACCTTGCCGGGATCGCGGTGTTCGCATTGACCGGGGCACTGCTGGCCGCGCAGTTGCGGCAGACGTTCGTGACCATGGCGTTCTTTGCACTGGTGACCGGCGTCGGCGGCGGATCGGTGCGCGACCTGCTGATCGGTGCACCGGTGTTCTGGGTGCGCGATCCGTGGGTGGCTCCGATGTGCCTTGGCGTCGCGTTGGTGGCATGGTTCACGCCGCACCGCTGGTGGCAGCGCCCTGTGCTGGAATGGGCCGATGCCGCCGGGCTGGGCGCCTATGCGGTGCTGGGCACGGCCAAGGCGCTGGCGTTTGGCGTCGCGCCGGTCCCCGCGGTGATGATGGGGGTGATCACCGGATGTGTTGGCGGGATCATCCGCGATGTGCTGGCCGGGCGGCCGTCGATCCTGATGCGCCCCGAACTCTACGTGACCGCTGGTGCGCTGGCCTCTGCCCTGTGCGCGGCAGGACACGCACTGGCGCTGGACAAGGCGCTGGTCTGGCCAGTTGCGGCGCTGGCCGGGTTCATGCTGCGCGGCGCGGCGATTCACTGGCGGCTCGGCCTGCCAACGTACCGCACCGCGCCGGAATAGAACCAGCGTTCAGCCGATCATTTCGACCACGACCTTGCCCAATGCCTGGCGGTTTTCCAGCATGGCGATGGCTTCGTGCCCGCGCTCCAGCGGATAGCGTGCCGAAACCAGCGGCCTGATCGCCCCGCTGCGGTACAGCGCAAAGAGTTCGGCCACTTGCGCCTTGAACGCGGCGGGTTCGCGCGCCAGCCACGCCCCCCAGAACACGCCGCACACGTCGCATGCCTTCAGGAGCGTGAGGTTGAGCGGCAAGCGCGCTATCCCGGCGGGGAAGCCGACCACCAGGAACCGTCCTTCCCACGCAATCGCACGCAGCGCCGGTTCGGAATAGTCCCCGCCAACGATGTCGAACACGATGTGCGCCCCGCCCGGTCCACATGCGGCCTTGAAGGACTCCGCGAGCGCCTTGCTCTGTGCCTTGTCGAACGGCGCGCGGCCATAGATCACGACATCATCCGCCCCCGCCGTGCGCGCCACATCGGCCTTTGCCGCCGTCGATACTGCAGCGATCACGCGTGCACCGTAAGCCTTGGCCAGTTCTACCGCAGCAAGGCCCACGCCGCCTGCCGCGCCGAGCACCAGCACTACATCGCCCGGCTTGATCCGGCCACGGTCCTTCAGCGCATGAATGCTGGTGCCGTAGGTCATCAGCAGCGCCGCTCCGGTGGCGAAATCGACATCGTCGGGCAGGGCGAACAGGCGGTGCGCGTCAACCGCCACCCTTTCGGCCAGACCGCCGTTGCCGATCATGGCGATGACCCGGTCGCCCACCGCCCACCCTGATACGCCTTCGCCGATCTGTTCGATCACCCCGGCCAGTTCGCCGCCGGGAGCATAAGGGCGTTCGGGGCGGAACTGATACAGATCGCGGATCATCAGCGTATCGGGAAAATTGATCGCGCAGGTGTGCGTGCGCACGACGACTTGTCCCGGCCCGGCCACCGGATCGGGCACGTCATCGATGACCAGCGTTTCCGGGCCGCCTGCCGCGTGCGTGCGCAAAGCCTTCATCGAACCATCTCCCGTGCCATGCAGAATCGTTCTGCCTGTCCGCAGGGAAGCAAGTTTTCGGAGGCTTGGGAAGCCTTCTTAAATGCGCGCTTAAGCTGCCGCTACGGCATCGGTGCCCTTGGCAAGAAACGGAAGATCGGCGCGCATCTTCGCTTCGTGGGTGGCGATGGCATCACCGCGCGCCATGGTCAGCCCCACTTCATCCAGCCCGTTGACAAGGCAGTGCTTGCGGAAAGGGTCGATCGCAAAGGTGAAGCGGTCCTGAAACGCCGTGGTGACGGTCTGCGCTTCAAGGTCGATGGTGACCGGATCGGTCTGCGCCACTTCCATCAACCGGTCGATTGCCTCTTGCGGCAGGACAACGGTGAGGATGCCGTTCTTGAAGGCATTGCCCGAAAAGATATCGGAAAACGAAGGCGCAATCACCGCCTTCACGCCGAGGTCGAGCAGCGCCCAGGCGGCGTGTTCGCGGCTGGACCCGCAGCCGAAGTTATCGCCCGCAATCAGGATCGGGGAACCGGCAAACTCGGCACTGTCGAAGATATTGTCAGGATCGGCGCGCAAGGCTTCGAACGCACCACGGCCCAGCCCCTGCCGCGTGATGGTCTTGAGCCAGCGCGAAGGGATGATGACATCGGTATCGACGTTCTTGCGGCCGAACGGGATAGCCCGCCCTTCGATCTGCTTAACCGGTTCCATGCGCGTGCTATAGCCCGGCGCACCGGGGATGCAATATCCCCGAAGGCACAACGGTCAGTCCGTTTCAGGCGGCTCTGCCGGGGGGGCCTTGGTTGCCGCTGCCTTCTCCGCACGTTCCTTGCGCTGCGATGCATAGAGCAGCGCCGCCGCCAGTGCCGCCGATCCGATCGCTGCGCCCGCCATCGCGGCCTTGCCAGTCCAGTCGGTCTTCTTGGTCACGCATCACACTCCTTGAATCGGTGTGCGCAAGATCGGACGGGAGAGCGGCGAATGCAAGGATCAGCCAAGGTATTTCCGCAGCTTCAACCATGCATCCAGCTTGGCATCGAAACGCATGGCCGCATGGGCCGGGCTGCTGGAAGGCAGGCGCAGCACGGCGGATGCCTGCCCCTCCAAAGCCCGCTGTGCGATAGCGGCAGATTTCGCCCCGTTGCAGGCGACGCAGGCAAGCGCCGGCAGCGATGCCGCAAGCTCTGCCAGCGGATTGGCCGCTATATCGCGGATCGCCGTATCGAGGCTGCCGCGGCGCTCGGCCGATGCGATAGCATCCCACAGGCCGATGCCACGGCGCAGCAGGGCGGCAAGACGGTCTGGATACGCCAACGCCACCAGATCGACGCCGATGACCGCGCCGGTCAGCGCCCAGAACTGGTTGCGCGGGTGGGCGTAATAGCGCGCTGCGGCGAGGCTGGCCTCCCCCGGCAGGCTGCCGAGGATCAGTACGCGGGTGCGGGCATCAACAACCGGCGCGAACGATGCCTTGCGCGAAAGCGGCGGCATCAGCGGCGGACGATCAACGCCATCCGGTCACCGCTGCACCAGCGGGCTGACCCGGTCGCGTTCGCTTTCCCACTGCTGCCACTTGTCGCCAAGGCCGGGATGGTCGATCGCCCCTTCGCGCATGGCGGCGGCGGCCTGCGCGGCGGGCAAGGGCGGTAGCGGACCATTATCGCCCAGCATCAGTTCATCGCCCAGCAGGCGAAAGCCCTGTGCGGCGGGCCGGAACGCCTGGATCACGGTCATCACGCTGCTGCCGTTCTGCACCACGTCGATTACCAGAGCATCGACATCGCCGGTCGGCGTGCCGACCCGGACCTGGCGGGCAATCGCGCAATCGGGCCATGCCGCCGCCCCTCCGCCCTTGGCAAAGGCCTGTGCCGCATCATCCTGTGCCTTGGGGGTTGGTCCTTCGAAGGTCTGCAATGTGCGGCTGCCATCGCCGCGCATGCACAGCGATTGCGGCTGGTAGTGCCCTTCAGCCGGAAGGTCCGACGCGCTCCAGAAGGCGTGCGCCATCAGGAACCCGGCCAGTTGCAGCGCAGCCGTGGGCAGAAACGCCACAGGATCAGCCGATCAGCTTGCGCACGTCGGTCAACCGTCCGGTTACGGCAGCAGCGGCGGCCATGGCCGGGCTGACCAGGTGGGTGCGCGCACCCGGCCCCTGCCGCCCGACGAAGTTGCGGTTGGAGGTAGAGGCGCAGCGTTCGCCTGCGGGCACCTTGTCCGGGTTCATGCCAAGGCAGGCCGAACAGCCCGGTTCGCGCCATTCGAACCCGGCTTCGATAAACACGCGGTCCAGCCCTTCGGCCTCGGCCTGCTGCTTGACCAGCCCGGAGCCGGGCACGACGATGGCCCACTTGACCCCATCGGCCTTCTTGCGTCCGCGCAGGATCGCGGCGGCGGCGCGCATATCCTCGATCCGGCTGTTGGTGCACGAACCGATGAACACGTTCTGGATCGCCACGTCTTCCATGCGCTGCCCCGGTTCCAGCCCCATGTAGGCAAGGCTGGCGCGCGCTGCGTCCTGCTTGGAAGGATCGGCAAAGCTTTCGGGCGCGGGTACAGTGCCGGTGATCGGCAGCACGTCTTCCGGGCTGGTGCCCCAGGTGACCGAAGGCGCGATATCCGCAGCGTCGATCACCACGACCTTGTCGTAGGCTGCGCCGGGGTCGGTGGCGAGGCTGGTCCACCATTCCACCGCCTTGTCCCAGTCTTCGCCCTTCGGCGCATAGGGCCTGCCCTTGACGTAAGCGAAGGTCTTTTCATCGGGCGCGCACAGTCCGGCACGCGCGCCATGTTCGATCGCCATGTTGGAAATGGTCAGGCGACCTTCGATCGACAGATCGCGGATCACCGACCCGGTATATTCGATCACCGAACCAGTGCCGCCCGCAGCCCCCAGCACGCCGGTGATGTGCAGCACCACATCCTTGGCCGTGACACCCGGCTGAAGCTGGCCATCGACGCGCACTTCCATCGTCTTTGATTGCTTGAGCAGCAGCGTTTGCGTGGCCAGCACGTGCTCCACTTCGCTGGTGCCTATGCCAAAGGCCAGCGCGCCCAGCCCGCCGTGGCAGGCGGTGTGGCTGTCACCGCAGACAATGGTGGCGCCGGGCAGCGAAAAGCCCTGTTCCGGGCCGACGACATGGACGATGCCCTGTTCGGCATCGGCATCCCCGATATAGCGGATGCCGAATGCAGGCGCATTGCGTTCCAGCGCCTCAAGCTGCTGGGCGGATTCGGGATCGGCAATCGGCACGCGCTGGCCATCGGCAGTGCGGCGCGCGGTCGTGGGCAGGTTGTGATCCGGCACCGCCAGCGTCAGATCGGGGCGGCGCACCGTGCGGCCCGACGTGCGCAGGGATTCGAACGCCTGCGGGCTGGTGACCTCGTGGACAAGGTGGCGGTCGATATAGATCAGGCAGGTGCCATCGTCGCGCTGTTCGACAACGTGGGCGTCCCAGATCTTCTGGTAGAGTGTGCGCGGAGTGTTCGACATAGGCCAAGCGGTTAGGCCCGCCCCGCCTGCATTTCAAGCAGGAAGGGCGGGCCGGGATCACTGCCGGCGCAATTTTCTTGCGCGCCGGGCCGCGCGATCAGCCGCGGCGCCCGTCACGGTCGTGCCGTTCCTGGCGCAGCCGGACGTCGATCACCGCCACGCGGCGTTGCAGGGTGCGGTATTCGCCTGCGGAAAGACCGCGGTTGGCATAGCGGGTGTAAAGCTGCTTCACTTCACGCGCATCGCGGCGCAGCCCCTGGGCTTCGCGCACCGAGATGGTCCGGAGTGACTGCGCGCGGTCGATCCGGGTGTCGAGCTGGTAGATGTCGCGGCGGATATCGGCATTGCGAGCCGGGGTGATATAGGCCGCTTCGGCACGGTTGCCGCCGGGCAGGCGGTCGCGGTCGTGGGCCAGCGCCGGGCTGGCCGACGCGGCGGCGAGGCTGGCGAACAGGACGGCGGAAAGAACGGTCTTGCGCATGAGAAACCTCCTTGGTTGCGACTTGCCCTGATTGCCGTCGCGCGGCTGAACGGGCGTAAAACAAGCCGTCGCGCCTTTCGGGCAAAGTGTAAGAATGTGTCGCGGCGGGCGATCCACGCGTGTAAGGAAACGCCATGGAAACGCTGGTCGCCACCGCCATTGTCCTTGCCACGGTCATCGCCATGGAAGTGGTGGCCTGGGCCAGCCACAAGTACATCATGCACGCCTGGGGCTGGGGCTGGCACCGCGATCATCACGAACGCCACGACGGCGTTTTCGAACGCAACGATCTTTATGCGCTGGTCGGGGCGGCCATTTCCATCGGGTTCTTCATGCTCGGCAGCCCGCTGGTGGCAGGCGAAGGGGCATGGCCGCCTGCAACGTGGATCGGGCTGGGCGTGATGGCCTATGGCGCGATCTATGCCGTGGTGCACGATGGGCTGGTGCACCAACGCTGGTTCCGCTGGGTGCCCCGGCGGGGCTATGCCCGGCGGCTGGTCCAGGCGCACAAGCTGCACCACGCCACGCTGGGCAAGGAAGGCGGGGTCAGCTTCGGCTTTGTCTTCGCGCGCGATCCGGCGGTGCTGAAACAGGAACTGCGCGTGCAGCGTGAACGCGGCATCGCCGTGCTGCGCGAAGCGGTGGAGTGATTACGCCACCGCAGCAACACGCCGCGTGGCAAGGCGAGCGTTGAACCAGCGAGTCACGGGCCTTTCAAACAGGGCGTGCAGCGCAGCGGCGGCCAGCAGCGAAGCCACAATCATGCCCAGCGCAAACGCCCACGCCTGCGCCGGTCCATACGGCAGACGAAAATGCCGCCAGACGAACTGCGCCACCATCAGCAAGGGCATGTGCACCAGATACAGCGCATAGGACACGTCACCGCCCCAGTTCCACAGCGGCGCGGCAGGCAGGCGGCAAGGCCCCAGCACGGCAGCGGACAGCACCAGCCATCCGGCCACGCCCCAGGTGGCTGTCCGGTTCCATCCGGCGTTGCCTGCGCCCGGCCCGGCCCAGTCTGGCAGGACCAGCGCAACCGCCAGCGCCAGCAGCGCCAGCCGCAGCGGTGCGGAAAGCCGCACCCCGTGCCCATGGAGCAGCGCGATGCCCATGCCGCCTGCGAACTCCAGCACGATCGGGTCGGTCCAGTAGGCCAGTGGTTGCGGCAATGTCAGGGCCATTCCGCATGCCACCGCTACCGCCAGCACCGCAGCCACCCGCGCCACTGTAATCTGCGGCCGGGCGGCAAGGCACAGCGCAAACACGGCATAGAACAGCATTTCATAGTTCAGCGTCCAGCCAACTTCGAGCGGCGGCACCATCCGGCCATGGGCGGTTACCGATGGATAGGGCAGGAAGGCAAAGCCATGGACGATGCCCGCCAGGTCGCTCGCCGGACCGAAACGCCAGCCCCATGCAACGACGAAGCCAAGCATCAGCCAGTACAGCGGCACGATACGGATGATCCGGCGCATGGCGAATTGTCGCCGCGCCAAGGCGAGGTTCGCGCCAGAAGGAAGGCCCCGCCGTGCGGCGTGGATCATGACAAAACCGGAAATGGCAAAGAACAGATCTACCCCGAAGGCGCTGCGATCCAGCCACAGGGGCCGGGGCAGTTCGTGCCCCAGATAGCGGCCAAGGTGATAGGCATAGATCTCTGCATGGCCGACCAGCACCGCGAACGCGGCCAGCAGGCGGAGCGCCTGAACCGGCACGATGCGCTTGCTATCCCCGTCCACGCCCCGGCCTTTCTGCGCGGGCGATCATTCGGGCCGGGTCCATATCCACGTGCCGGTTATACCCATGACCGCCGCCGGGATCAGCACCCACGGCCAGCCCGCCGTCAGCGCCGTCACACCCACGCCAAACGCCATTGCCGCCAGAGCGCCCTGCTTGGCCCGGCGCGAAATCGCCCGGCGTTCGCGCCACTGCCGCAAGGGCGGACCATAGCGCGGATGGTCAAGCAGGCGCTGCTCCCACGCCGGGTTGGACCGCGCAAAGCAGAAAGCCGCCAGCAGCAGGAACGGCACGGTCGGCAGGATCGGCAAGAACGCCCCCACCGCGCCCAGCGCCACGCAGATCAGGCCGCCCGCCAGATAGAGATGGCGGCGCACGGATCGCCTCAGTCTGCTGCCGCGATGCGCGCGGCATGTTCGCGCACCAGCGCGATCATGTTGGGCACGCCCTGGGTGCGGTTGGAGGACAACTGCTTTTTCAGGTCAAACGGGGCGAGCGCGGCGGCGATGTCGGTTGCCGCAACTTCGGCTGCGGGGCGGTCCTGCACGGCGGCCAGCACCAGCGCGACGATGCCCTTGGTGATCGCGGCGTTGCTGTCGGCCAGAAAGTGCAGGACGCCCCCCGCTGCTTGCGTGGGATAGACCCAGACGCTGGCCGAACAGCCGCGCACCAGCGTGGCATCGGTTTTCAGCGCGTCGGGCATCGCTTCCAGTTCCCGGCCGAGTTCGATCAGCAGGCGGTACCGTTCATCGCCATCGAGGAACATGTACTCTTCAAGGATATCGTCAAGGCTGCGCATGGCGCCGCTCTAACGCCGTGCGCCGCGCGCGTCCATCGCCTGCGCGGCGATCAGCCCCAAAGACCACCGGGCCGGGTCAGTGCAAAATAGAGCACATAGAGCCAGGAAAGCACACCGTGCACCGAAGCCCAGAGGATAGATTTGTTAGGCCGTAAACGCATAAACCACACCGTCGAGGTTTGAGGCAAAACGGCCAGGTGCAAGGAAGGAGGGCGCAGGAATATGTCGATATTTCAAGCCCGACTGACACGGCAGATGGTCGTTTTGGTCAAATCCGTAGGACGTCGAAATGACTTCCATCTCGAACCAAGCCGCCCTTGGAAGGGCAACCAGCCCTCCCAGCGGGCGCCTTGGCCCGATATGTTCGTCATTTCGACGCCTCGACGGTGTGGTTTATGCGTTTACGGCCTAATGCTCCACGAAATCGCCACGGCCAGCGCGCTGCCCAGCCCGATCCCGGCCTTGGCGGCACCGTGGGCCTGCTTGCTCACAGGTCGACTCCGGCGGCAATCGCTTCAAGGCGGCGCAACCGTTCGCGCAGGTCGGCCAGTTCGATCAGGCTCGCGGCATCGCCGGTATCGGCGCGTTCCAGTTCCAGGCGTTTGAAGGCCAGCCAGCCTGCCCAGCCGCGCAAGGCAGCCAGCGCGATCATGGCAAGACCTGCAAGACCGGCAATGGCAAAGACAAGATCCGAACTCATGGCGGCAACTCCCTTGCAGGGTGGGGGTTTACTGATCGCGCAGCGATTCGATCTCGCGCGAAAGGCGGCGGGTTTCGCCATCGTCGGTGGCGATGCGTTCCAGCACTTCCAGCCGCTTGCGCAGATCGGCCACTTCGCGTTCCAGCGCGGCGGTATAAGCCGGATCGGCGCCCGGCAGGTCATGCTGCCCGCTGCCACCGTGGCGGTTGCGGTGCATGCGGACATTGGCAAAGGCGATGATGGCCACAATGGCCACGATGGCGCTCCAGAAACTCATGCGGTCTTGGTCCTCAATTGATCCCGGTGCCGCGCAGATCCTCGATCCTTGCGGCCAGATCGGCGTTGCGTTCGGTGGCGATGCGTTCCAGCACGCGCACCCGCTGTTCCAGACGTTCGGCGTTGGCGGCGTATTGTGCCGCCTTTTCCGCCGTTTGCAACGAAAGCAGTTCCAGCTCCCGCTCGCGCAGGGCCAGCCGCCGCTTGTGCGCATCGCCCAGCAGCCCGGCGATCACCGGCACCACCACCAGCAGAAACGCCAGCGCCAGCATCGTGGCCCCGCTCACGACGCCCTCCCGTCAGCCAGCGCGGCGCTATCGCGGCGCAGGGCTTCGATCTGGCTGGCGGTGTCGAAGCCGCGGTCGGTGACGATGCGTTCCAGCACGCGCACGCGCTCTTCCAGTTCGCGGGTATGGGCGGCGTATTGCGCGGCTTTTTCGGCGCTGAGTTCGGCGGTCGCGCGGACCTGCATTTCGGCGATCGTGCGGCGGTGGCGGGTCCAGATCGCCAGCATCGGGATACAAAGCGCCAGGATCGGGATCATCAGGGCAAGTTGGTCGGGTCCCATCGGTTTCAGTCCCCCTCAGGACGGCTTGATGTACGCGTAAGGGCGGTTCAGCGCAGCTTTTCGATCTCGGCCGAAAGGCGCGGATTTCCGTTGACGTAGAAGTTTTCGACTTCGGCCAGACGGCGGTCGATATCGCGGAAGCTGGCGCGCACTTCACGCGCGGTGCGGGCGGGCGACTGCCGCACGCGTTGCCAGAACTGGGCTTCATCGCGGTCGGAATAGAGGAACGCAGGCTTGCGGCTGGTGATCATGGCGATGGCGAAATAGGCCAGAAACGGCCAGCCCATCGAAAAGGCCAGGATCAGGAAACCAAGCCGGACCCACAGGGAATCGACTCCGGTGTAATCGGCAATCCCGGCGCAGACGCCCAGAACCTTGCCGTTGACCTTGTCGCGGTAAAAGCGGGTGCGCGGGCTGTTCACTTCGAGATCCCCTTCTTTTCGGCAAGCATGCGATCAAGTTCGCGCAGCTTCTGGTTGTCGATTTCGCGGTCGTGCACGATGCGCGGTGCGCTGAACTCAGGATTGTCGGCAGCGACAAGGCGCTCGACGGTATCCATCCGTTCATCAAGGCGGCGGGCAAGCTGGTACAGCTCTTCCAGCAGCGCCTCGTCGCCGGTCGTCAGTGTGGCGGCGGTTTTCCACTTGGTGATGTAGTGCAGGATCAGCCAGGGCAGGCCGACGAAGATGGAAATGACGGCGGTCAGCGGAATCAGATCTTCCATGGTCTTACCCCTCCTTGCCGAGCGCGCGCTTCATGGCTTCAAGCTCTTCGTCGATCTTGTCCTGCCCGGCGAGCGCGGCGATTTCATCGGCCAGCGACTGCTTTTCGGTGCCATCGGCCAGCCCCAGCGCATCGGCACGGCCTTCGGCATAATCGACGCGGCGTTCGAGCTGGTCGAAGCGGGCCATCGCCTCGTCTACCCGCTCGCTGGCCAGCAGCGTGCGCAGGCGGACGCGGTTTTCGGCGCTTTCGAGCCGCGCCGCGATAGCGGTCTGGCGGCTGCGGGCTTCGCGCAGGCGCGTCTGCAGCTTTTCGATATCCAGTTCATAGGCCCGCATCGCATCGTCAAGCACGGCGATTTCGGTCCTGAGCTGTTCGGCCATGTCGGCCGCCTTCTTCTTTTCGACCAGCGCGGCGCGGGCAAGGTCTTCCCGATCCTTGGACAGGGCAAGCTGCGCCTTTTCCGACCAGTCGGCCTGCAAGCGATCGAGCTTGGCGACGTGGCGGCCCATTTCCTTTTGATCGGCAATGGTCCGCGCAGCAGAAGCGCGCACCTCGACCAGCGTTTCTTCCATTTCCATGATGATCATGCGGATCATCTTTGCCGGATCATCGGCCTTGTCCAGCAAGTCATTGAAATTGGCGGCAATGATGTCACGCGTGCGGGAAAAGATGCCCATCAGGTTCACTCCGGGGGTAAAGGTTGTGCGCGATTGACCGCTGGCGCTTCTGGCCAGACGCAATTGTTCGAGTTCGGCGTCGAGCCGCGTGGTACGGCGGCCTTCGCCGCGGTCGGGCCGGATCGGGGTGAGGTCGTCGGTCATGCAAGTTCGCCGGTAATGGCCGCGCTCGACGCCATGACCGCCGGCACGGCATCGACCTGCTGGTTCAGCGCGAAGCAGCACAGGACCGCCATTGCCCCGATGCTGGCAAGGCTGGCGCGTCCGAGCGAGGTGGCAAAGAAGCTGGCGGTGTACATGGCAAAACCCTTTGGTGGATGATGCGGCGCGGTGGCCGGGATTGTTCATGGATTAGCAAGGGGTGTGCCAAATAGCCTGGTGCAAGGATTTCCCGCCTTTTTCGCCGCGAACCTCTATTTCAGCATTGGGAAATATTGCCGCACCTTGGGAAAATGCGCTATTGATTGGGGATGGATCGGGAAGTTCAGTTCATCGGGCAATCGGGCGCGTTCCTTGACGCCGTTGAACGTGCCAGCCGCGCCGCGCCGATGCGCCGGCCCGTGCTGGTGATCGGGGAACGCGGCACCGGCAAGGAACTGATCGCCGAACGCCTGCACCGCCTGTCTCCGCGCTGGACCGAACCGCTGGTGACCATGAACTGCGCCGCCCTTCCCGAAACGCTGATCGAAGCCGAGCTGTTCGGCCATGAAGCGGGCGCCTTTACCGGGGCAACCCGCGCCCGGACGGGCCGTTTTGAAGAAGCGGACAAGGGCACGCTGTTTCTTGATGAGCTCGGCACGCTGTCCATGGGTGCGCAGGAACGCCTGCTGCGCGCGGTGGAATACGGCGAAGTCACGCGCATCGGATCAAGCAAGCCGATCCGGGTGGACGTGCGCATCGTCGCCGCCACCAACGAAGACCTGCCCCGCATGGCCGAACAGGGCCGTTTCCGTGCCGACCTGCTGGACCGGTTGAGCTTCGAGGTTATCACCCTGCCGCCCTTGCGCGTGCGCGAAGGCGATATTGCGGTACTGGCCGACTATTTCGGGCGGCGCATGGCGGCGGAACTGGACTGGGACGCCTGGCCGGGCTTTGCCGAACCGACCCAGAAGGCGATGGAAGAATACCCATGGCCCGGCAACGTGCGCGAACTGCGCAACGTGGTGGAACGCGCGGTCTATCGCTGGGACGACCCTTCCACGCCGATCGCCCACGTCCAGTTCGATCCGTTCGACAGCCCGTGGAAGCCGATCGCGCCACCCCGCCCTGCGTCTGACGCCGCACCCGGACACGCCTCGCCCGCGCCGCGCCTTCACGCCGCGCCTGACCTTGATGGTGTGACCGACCTGCGCGGCGCGGTCGACGCGCATGAACGCGCCATTCTGGAACACCATCTTGGCCGCAACCGCTACAACCAGCGGCAGACCGCCAAGGCGCTGGGGCTGACCTATGACCAGTTGCGCCACTGCATGAAGAAGCACGGACTGACCGAAAAGGGCGCGGCATGATGCCGGAGGAAATCTGGTTTCGGAAATGGCTGTGGAGCTATGTGCCGGTCCACTGGAAAGGGCTGGTGCTGATTTTCGCCACGGTCGTTGCGGTACTGACCAGTTTTGCCGGTCTGGTGATTCTTGCCGATGTGTTCAACTGGCCCGCGCTGGCCTTTACCATCCCGGTGCCGTTTGCCTTCATCGTGCTGCGCGCACTGGCGATCGCACGGCGGCATAGCTGCTGATCCGGGGTGGCGTTGCGAACGCCTGCGCCGGGAGGAATCGGCTGCGCCCCCTTTGCACCGTGGCGTGAAACGCCCTAACGCCGCCGGACCATGGCCCTCACCCGCCTGACCTTGCGCGATTTCCGCAACCATGCCGCCACGCGGCTTGAAGGTGCGCGCGCGTTCAACGTGCTGATCGGGGAAAACGGCGCGGGCAAGACCAACGTGCTCGAAGCGATCAGCCTGCTGGCGCCGGGGCGCGGCTTGCGGCGCGCGCAGCCCGCCGAAATGGCCGGACGGTCCGGGCCGGGGGGCTTTGCCGTGGCGGCGGATCTGGAAGACGGGGCGCTGCATCTGGCGACCGCTACCGATCCTGCCACGCCCAACCGGCGCACGGTGCGCATCAACGGCGCGGAAGGCCCGGCGGCGCGGCTGGCGGAATGGCTTTCGATCACCTGGCTGACCCCTGCGATGGACCGGCTCTTTGCCGAAAGCGCCGGATCGCGGCGGCGCTTTCTGGACCGGCTGGTGCTGGCGCGCGATCCCGGTCATGCCCGCAACGCCACGCGCTATGAAACCGCGCTGCGCGAACGCAACCGCCTGCTGGGCGCGGCGGACGATCCCGATCCGCTGTGGCTTGACGGGATCGAAGCGCAGATGGCGGAAAGCGGCGCGGCCCTCGCCACATCGCGCGCGGCGCTGGTCGCAGACCTTGGCAAGGTGCTGGAAACCGTGCCGGAACACCCCTTTGCCCGGCCCGCTCTGGCCTATGCCAGCGAGGTGCCGCGCGACGCCGGGGCGTTACGCGCGGCGCTACGCGAAGGGCGGCGGCGCGAGCGCGTGGCCGGGCGCAGCCTGACCGGCCCCCACCGCGACGATCTGGCCGTTACGCTGGCCGCCAAGAACGCTCCGGCTGGCGATTGTTCGACGGGCGAACAAAAGGCCATGCTGATCGCCATCGTACTGGCGCACGCCGAGCTTGCAGGCGGCGAAAGACCGCGCCTGCTGTTGCTTGACGAGATCGCCGCCCACCTTGACCCGGTCCGCCGTGCCGCGCTGTTCGAACGGCTGGCGCACAGCGGCGCGCAAGTGTGGATGACCGGGACCGAAATCGCCCCCTTTGCTGAAATCGCCGGGGCGAGCGCGGTGTGGAGTGTCCGGGACGGAGCGGTTACGGCGCTGTCGCAGCCTTGAGCGCCTGCGCCACCTGACCTTGCGTGGCAGCGACGATCCGCTCCACCCCTTGCGCGTTAGGGTGGATATTATCGTCCAGCATCAGCGCCTTGTTGCCTATCACGGGTTGCAGGAAGAACGGCACGAGCCCGGCCTTATGCTGCTTTGCAAGTTCGGGCCAGATCGCATTGAACTGGCGGGCATAATCTTCTCCCATATTCGGTGCGGCCAGCATCCCGGTCAGCACTGCCGGAATACCCCGCCGGTCCAGTTCGGTCAGGATCGCGTCAAGGTTGGCGCGGGTTTCGGCAGGCGGCAATCCACGCAGCATGTCGTTCCCGCCAAGGCCGACCAGCGCCAGCACCGGCTTTATCGGCTGGTTGTCAAGCGTGAACGCCAACCGCTGCAGGGCCGCCGCCGTGGTATCGCCCGAAACCCCGGCGTTGACCACACGTGCGGGCGTTCCGGCCGCGTTCAGGGCCACTTCGAGGCGCGTCGGGTAGCCTTCACCGGGGTTCAGGCGATACCCGGCATAAAGGCTGTCGCCAAACGCCAGGATCACCGGAGCGTCCGCAGGCACCGGCATGCTGGCCTGCGTCGCGGCAGGGACCGGATCGGGCGCCTTTTGCCCGGAACAGGCAGTTATCAGCGCCATGGCGGAAAAAAGGGTGGCGGTTGCAATCAGGCGGCGCATTGAAACTCCTTGCCCGCGCCCCCAAGTGCCGGTTGCGCGCTTTGCGCTATCTATGCCACCTGAGGCCCGTGACAAGCACCCCCCAATCGCCATACCCCGACGCGGTTATCGCCGCGCAGGGCCTGACCCTCGCACTGGGCAGCGGCGATGCCCGCGTGGATATCCTGCGCGGCATTGCCTTGCGCATTGCCGCCGGGGAAACCGTTGCCCTGCTTGGCCCTTCGGGTTCGGGCAAATCGTCACTGCTGGCGATTCTCGCAGGTCTGGAACGCGCCAGTGGCGGAACGCTGCACGTTGCCGGTGCCGATTTTACCGCTCTGGACGAAGACGGCCTTGCCGCCGCGCGGCGCGGGCGCATCGGCATTGTCTTGCAGGCGTTCCACCTCCTGCCGACCATGACCGCCCTGGAAAACGTTGCCACGCCGCTGGAACTGGCAGGCATGGCCGATCCCATGGCGCGGGCGCAGGCGGAACTGGATGCCGTCGGGCTGGGCCATCGCCTGCATCATTATCCGGCGCAGCTTTCGGGCGGGGAACAGCAGCGCGTGGCGATTGCCCGCGCACTCGCCCCGCGTCCCGCCATCCTGTTTGCCGATGAACCGACCGGCAATCTTGACCATGCCACCGGCGAGGCTGTGGCCGATCTTCTTTTCGCCCGCGCGCACGAGGCCGGCGCGACTTTCATCATGGTGACGCATGACGAGGCACTGGCCGCGCGCTGTGGCCGCATCGTTCGGCTGGGCGATGGCCTGATCGTGGCGGACAGCGCGGCGTGAGGCTTGGCTGGCGCAGCGCCTGGCGGCTGGCCCGGCGCGGGCTGGACTGGCGCTTCAGAGGCCTGCGCCTGCTGCTGGTGTGTCTGGTGCTGGGCACTGCGGCGCTTTCCGCCATCGGCACGCTGACCGGCGCGATCGAGCGTGAACTGGCCGTGCGCGGGCAGGAGATGCTGGGCGCGGACCTTGAGTTCACGCTGGCCGCGCGCCAGCCTTCGCCAGCCGAACAGGCGGCAATCGCCGCGCTGGGCGATCTTTCGCAAGGCGCGCGGATGCAGGCCATGGCCGTGGTGCCGGGCGCACAGCCGCGCACCACCCCGGTCGAACTGAAAGCAGTGGACGGGAAATGGCCGCTCTATGGCGCGTTCACGCTGGAGGGCGGACACCATGCAGGCGCACCGCCGGGGTTGACGGCATGGATTGCACCGGGGGTAAGCGATCGGCTGGGGGTCAAGCCGGGCGACCGGCTGCAGGTCGGCAAGGCTACGCTGACCGTGGGCGGCGTGATCGGCAGCGAACCGGATCGGCTGGCTGAAGGCTTTGCCCTTGGCCCCACCGTAATCATCAACACCTCCGCGCTGGAGCAGACCGGGCTGGTTCAGCCCGGCTCGATGGTCCGCACCAAGCTTCGCCTGAAGCTGCCGCAGGGCGCCGATCCCGTGGCGCTGGGCGAGGCCATGAAAGCCCGGTTCCCGCTGGCTGGATACGAAGTGCGCACCCGCGACAAGGCTTCGCCGGGGCTGGACCGTTTCGTTTCGCGCATGGGGCAGTTTCTGGTGCTGGTGGCGCTGGCGGCGCTGGCGATTGCCGGTATCGGCATCGGCAACGGGGTCGGTTCCTATCTGGAGGCCCGGCGCGGCAGCATCGCCACGCTGAAGATCCTTGGCGCGTCGAGCGCCGACATCGCGCGCATCTTCCTGCTGCAACTGGCGGCCGCATCGGCGCTGGCGATCATCGCCGGGCTGGCCATTGGCGTGGGCATCACGCCACTGCTGGGCCGGGCGTTGCAAGGGCTTTTGCCGATCGAGCCGGGCTTCGTCGTCGATGGCGGGGCGCTGGCGCTGGCGGCGGCTTATGGCGCCCTGATTGCGCTGACCTTCGCCGCGCCGCCGCTGGTGCGCGCACGCGATTTTCCGGCGATGGCGCTGCTTCGCGCACGCGTCAGTCCCTTGACGGCGCAGTGGCGCGCTGCGGCCCTGCCGGTGGCGCTGGGCATAGGCGGAATTGCCGCGCTGGCCGTGACAACCGCGCCGCAAAAACTGTTGGCCGCCGGGTTTCTGGGCGGCGCAGCGGCGCTGTTCGCGGCACTGTCCGCGCTCGGCTGGGGCCTGACCCGGCTGGCGGCGCGCCTCCCCCGGCCGCGCGGAACAATTGCACGCATGGCGCTGGGCAACCTGCACCGC
This sequence comes from Novosphingobium lubricantis, assembly GCA_042650965.1. GTDB lineage: Bacteria > Pseudomonadota > Alphaproteobacteria > Sphingomonadales > Sphingomonadaceae > Novosphingobium > Novosphingobium lubricantis. Next base: position 48,538 of record JBHSCB010000004.1, read on the forward strand.
CCCGGCGCGCAGACATCTGCGCTGGTCGTCGCGCTGGGCTTCGGCCTTGCCGCCTTTGTCCTGCTGGCGGCGGTACAAACCAGCCTCGATGCCAACATTGCCCGCCGGGTGCCCGACCGTGCGCCCGATTACTTCGTGCTGGATTTGCCGCGGACCCGGCTGGCCAGCTTCGAACAGGTGGTCAACGACGCCGCGCCCGGCGCCTCCGTCCGCACCGTGCCTGCCTTGCGCGGCACCATCGTCGCTTATGGCCCGGCCGATGCGATGATCCGGGTTGCCGATCTCAAGGAGATTCCCGACAACGCCTGGCCGCTGCGGGGCGATCGCGGGCTTACCTATGCCGCCAGCCTGCCCGAAGGCAACGTGTTGACACAAGGCGCGTGGTGGCCCGCAAACTACAGCGGCGAACCGCTGGTGTCCGTCGACGATGACTTGCGCGATGTGCTGGGCCTCAAGCTGGGCGATCGTATCGCGGTTTCGATTCTGGGCGTGGAACGCGGCGCACGGATTGTATCGTTCCGGCGGATCGACTGGGATTCGATGGGCTTCAACTATGTCCTGGTGTTCAGCCCCAATGCGATTGCCGATGCGCCGCACAACCTTGCGGCCACCATCAGCCTGCCTGCTGGCGCGCGCACCGCAACCGTCCGCCGGGCCATCCTTGGCGGGCTGGTCAAGGCGCTGCCATCAAGCTCGGTCATCGAAATCGGACCAGTCCTGGGCCAGGCACGCGCGATCCTGGCGCAGATGAGCACCGCAATCCTTGCCGCCGCCAGCGTGGCGATTCTGGCCGGCATGGCAGTGCTGGCGGGCGCGATTGCCGCCGCCCGCGAAGCCAGAACCTATGACAGCGTGATCCTGCGCGTGCTGGGCGCCAGCCGCCGCCAGTTGCTGGCGCTGGTGCTCGCCGAATATGGCCTGCTGTCCGCCCTGCTGGCGGGCGTTGCGCTGCTTCTGGGCAGCGCGGTGGCGTGGGGGGTGATCGTGCTGCTGTTCGATTTCGACTGGCTGCCTGACTGGCCCCGCATCCTGATGGTGCTGGGCGCGGGGACCGGGCTGGTCATGGCGCTGGCCACAGCCGGGTCGATCGGGCTGCTGCGAACACGACCGGCCCAGGTATTGCGCGAACTTTAGGCCGTAAACGCATGAACCACACCGTCGAGGTTTGAGGCAAAACGGCCAGGTGCAAGGAAGGAGGGCGCAGGAATATGTCGATATTTCAAGCCCGACTGACGCGGCAGATAGCCGTTTTGGTCAAATCCGAAGGACGTCGAAATGACTTCCATCTTGAACCAGGCCGCCCTTGGAAGGGCAACCAGCCCTCCCGGCGGGCGCCTTGGCCCGATAGGTTCGTCATTTCGACGCCTCGACGGTGTGGTTTATGCGTTTACGGCCTAAGAAAATACGTCCGCTGAAGTGGGATCCTTGGGATCGACACCAAAGCGGTTCGGCCCGCGCGTGCCATCAAGGCACATGAAGATGAACACGATCAGGCCACCGACATAGGGAATGAAGCCAAGCAGGACCATCCAGCCCGACTTGTCCTGATCGTGGAAACGGCGCACCTGAACAGCGATGGAAGGGATAAGGCTGCCCAGGACGAACACGCCCAGCAACGCCGCGCCAAGCCAGAACAGCGGACCGGCATCGGCTTCGCCACCTTCATCCAGCGACATTCCGCCCGCCAGCATCAGCCCCATGCACACAAATGTGACGATCACCGAGAACAGCACGAACATCCAGTATTCCTTGCGCCGCGAACGCCCCGAAAAATCGGCATAGCGGCGATACGGCATCAGCATCCATTCCATCGCTCTTCCCCCTTTTGCAAACAGCGACAGAGCACCACGAAACCGCCCCGGCGGCAAGCCCTGTCGCCCCCGATACGGTTAGGCAGGCCTAGTTCCCGACGAGCACGAAAGGCGCCCAGGTGGCCGGATGCGCGCCGCCGGGCACCTTGCGGTCGCGCAGCACAGCCACCTGCGCGCGGCGCAGCGCCTCCGCCCGCGTCAGCCCTCTGCCCGTGCCCTTGAGCGTATCGAGCGTCAGGCGACTGGCCACATCATCGCGCACCGGCCAGTGCGACAGGAGCAGCGAGCGTGCGCCCGCCGCCACGAACGCGCGGGCAAGGCCGGAAAAAGTCGGCGCGCTTTCCCCTTCGCCCGCGCTGGTATCGCAGGCGGAAAGGATCACCCAGTCGGCATCAAGCCGCAGCTTGGCAATTTCCGATGCGGTCAGCAGGCCATCGTCGGCGTCGGTCGCAATGGCGGGCGGGGTCAGAACCAGCGCGGGTTCCAGCAGATCGCGGAACGCCCCGCCAACCAGCCCGTGCGTGGCAAAAGCAATGACGCTGACCGTATCAAGCCGCGCGGCCTTGACCGCCGTTTCCGTTGCCTGCGCACCGATCAGCAGCGATGGACTGCCGGTAAAGGCCCCGGCCATGCGGCGCAGCTCGCCCTCCGCGCCAGGCAGACTGGCCAGTTCGCGCAAGGCCCGCGTGCTGGTATCGCCCGACCGCAGCAGCGGGGCGGAACGGGTGGCAAGGCGCACCGGCCCCCCCAGCAGCGGCGCGCCGATTCCGGCAAAGGTTGCCACCGCTTCGCCACGCGGCCGTTGCGGCACAGGCACGGCCGCGAGCGGCACCGACACGGCATGGTCCAGCGCCAGCCAGTGCGTGCGGCGCAAGGCAGCCGGTGAATCGTCAGCCCCCTTGGGCGCCTGCGTTACCAGTGCGGAAAACGGCAGCGCGGCAAGGCTGCCGGTGGCAAGGATTCGCAGGTCGTCCATGCCCTTGATCGCATCACGCACCGGTTGCGGGAACAGCGTCTGGTAAAGCCGCCACGCGGAGGTCCGGTCGAACGCCCCCTCCCCGGCGTTGGCCAGACCGTTGTCGATCGACCCGCGCAGCCGCTGTTCAAGATCCAGCAACGCGCGCGGCGCGATGGCCGACGATGCGACTACGGCCTTGTCCTGCGTGATGGCAACGATCAGCAGGCCATCCTCATCCTGCCCATAGAGCACCATGGCCTGCCCTTTGCCCAGCGACTTCTGCGCATCGCCAAGGCTCGCCGGTTCAACCGCCGTTTGCATTGAATAGCCCGGCACCAGCTTGGCGAGACGCGCATCCTCCTCACGAATCTTTGCGTCGATCCCGGCCAACTGGCGATTGATCTCTTCAACAGTGTCGCCCTTCCCGGCGGCGACCTGAGCATTGAGCGTGCGGCGCAGGCGGGCACCATCGGCAGCGAGCGACTGATATCGCCGGATGGCCTCAGTCGCTTCGGGATTGTCGGACGCGCGCAGCATCGCGAGACTCGACATGGCACTTTGCAGATCGCCGAGATTGGCAAGTTGCAGAGCTTCGAAGGCCTGTGCCGGATCACCCGCCGCCATGGCAAGGCGCGCGTGCTGGACGAACAGGAAATGGTACTGCTCGGCCAGCCGCGTCACTTCGCTGCGGGGCGTAGCGCGGTCGAGAAGGCGGGCGCGAGCGGGGGCCAGTGCTTTGGCTGCACGCGCAAGCGCAGATTTCGTATCGCCGCGTGCTGATTCAATCAGTGCGTCATAGAGTACACCGCCGATGCGCCGGGGGCTCGTTTCAAGAGCGCGCGTTGCGTAAGCTGCGTTTGCATGGTCGAGCAGGCTTTTCGCTTCCGCCTGCCGGTTGGCATACAGGAGTTCGCGTGCGAGATTTATCTCCGCGAAAAGGACATCAGGATGTTCGGGCGAAGGTGCCCGCTCCCGGCCTAGCCGCACGGCCTTTTCGCGCAGTGCCAACGAACCAGCCTGATCACCGCGCCAGCGCCTCACACGAGCGAATTGACCTATCGCCGTGGTTACAAGGGCGGGCTGTCCGGGCATGACGGATCTCTCGAATATCTCCGCGCCGCGTTCATAGAAGGGGTAGGCTGCGTCCCGCTGGCCGGAATTGTCGAGCGCGAAACCCAGCGCCTCGACCGTGAAGCCCAGTTGCGGATCGTCAGGGTCCAGTACTTTGCTGCGCTGGTCGAGCACTTTCCGCAGGATGGGTATCGACTGGGTGAACAACCCGTTGTCGTTGTAGACCGATCCAAGCCGATTGAGCGCGGCCATCGTGACCCGGTGATCGTCCCCCAGATGCGTCTCAGCCCAGACCAGCGCCTCGCGCGCCGGTTCGATGGCTCCGGTGCTGTCACCGGTCGTGCCGAGCAGGGCGGAGAGGCTTATCCCGAATTCCGCAGGCAGTTCGACATCCCGGCCAGAAATGGTCGCGGACACTGCGCGGCTGATCTCATACGCCTCGCGTATCTTCGGGATGGCTACGAGTGGCTGGCCGCGCTGGAAATCGATCAGCCCAAGACCGTACTGGGCTGACGCATATGCTATGGACCTGCGCCCAGCCGTTCGCTCAGCCATTGCACGGGCGCGAGAAAGGAAATCTTCCGCCTCGTCGTTTCGTCCGAGACCGGAAAGTGTCGAGCCGATAGCATCGAGTAATCGAGCACGCTCGACCGATTCTGATTGTGATGCCCCTGCCATCACCGTGTCCGCTTGCAGTAGAATTGGCAGTGCTTCATCATAGCGGTCGAGCGCATAAAGCGCATGGGCCTTGGCGAGTTTGGCATTCGCAAGATCAGTTTGATCTACATCACGATGCTTGACCGCTTCGGTTAGCACAGCATCAATTTTTGCAAGCGCCTCAGACGGGCGATATCCAGTATCCAGTGCACTTATTGCCCGCAGATCTTCGGCAAGTGCCTGCAGAGAAGCAGAGGCAACCGGACGCTCACGATAATCTGAGGAATAGCAAGGCGTTGATGCGGCACCCAAAAGAATGGCGATCGACAGAAATCTCACCATTACACCATTCCGATAATTTAGGTCGCCTTCTCAATTTCTTACGAAAAAATCACCGTGTGTAAATGCTATTGTTTAACGCGGCCGTCCAACAAGAACCCTGCCTTTGACGGCCTGCGCCGCTTGAACCGACATAGCTGAATAAATCATTGCCATTGTCGATCAGTGGATTTCTACCCTAAACTCAATGACCGCCTAGGCAGCATTAGGCTATTTTATTGATTGAGGCCGTAAACGCATAAACCACACCGTCGAGGCGTCGAAATGACGAACATGTCGGGCCAAGGCGCCCGCCGGGAGGGCTGGTTGCCCTTCCAAGGGCGGCTTGGTTCGAGATGGAAGTCATTTCGACGTCCTTCGGATTTGACCAAAACGGCCATCTACCGCGTCAGTCGGGCTTGAAATATCGCCATATTCCTGCGCCATCCTTCCTTGCACCTGGCCGTTTTGCCTCAAACCTCGACGGCGTGGTTTATGCGTTTACGGCCTAATTGCAGAGTTTTCCAGAACGCAGCGAGCATCACTTCAGCCAGCCCGCTTCACGATACCACGCCGCCGTGGCATGCAGGCCCATGCGGGTTTCCACTTGCGGGGTCCAGAGCGAAGGCGGGGGCATTGCGTTGGCGCTTACCCGCCAGTCGGGGTGGCACATGTAGCCAACGCGGTCGGGGGTAAGCTTTGCTGCGCCCTTGCGGAACCGCCCGTCGAGCGCCGCCCCGATGCGCAGCGCGCGGGCGGGCAGGTTCAGCGCGAACACCCGTTTTCCCACGGCCATGCCGATCGCCCTGGCCATAGCATTGTGGCTCCAGCCGCCCGGCGTGCCGTCGTCCGGCTCGAAGGTCTTGTGAGTCACATCCTCTCCGCCGGGGATCAGCGCCAGAAGCAGCCGGGCCAGGTCGTTGACATGGATGATCGAAAGATGCCCCTGTGGCGGCAACGGAACGATACCCCGCCGCGCCAGCTTGAACAGTTCGAACATCTCGGTATCGCGCGGGCCATATACCGCAGGCGGACGCACCACGGTCCAGTCCATGCTGCTGGCCTTCACCACCTTTTCGCCACGCAGTTTCGACTGGCCATAGGCGGAAAGCTGCGGTTCGCGGGCGGAAAGCGAGGAGACGTGGACAAAGCGCGGCACCCCGGCATCAAGCGCGGCGTTGACGACGTTGAGCGTGCCCCACACGTTGCCTTCGTCAAACCCCGCCGCATCGGGCGCATTGACCACACCGGCAATGTGCAGGACCACGCTGGCCTTGCCCACCAGCCGGGCCAGCGCGCGTTTGTCCGCCAGATCGCCCTGCACCCATTCCACACCGGCGCGGGCTTCCTGCGGGCGCCGGGCCAGCGCGCGCACTTCGATCCCTGCACGCCCCGCAAGGTCCAGCACGGCCTGGCCAACGAACCCGGTCGCTCCGGTGATCGCCAGCAGTTCTGCCGCCATTACAACAGCACCATCTGGTCGCGGTGAATCAGTGCGGAACGCGGGGCATAGCCCAGCAGCGCCTCGTGTTCGCGGCTGTGGCGGCCCATCAGCCGGCCGCATTCCACCGCATCGTATTCGCACAGACCGCGCGCCAATGTCTGCCCGTCAGGGCCGATCACCGCAATCGCATCCCCGCGCTGGAACGTGCCATCGACAGCGGTCACGCCAGCAGCCAGCAGGCTGGACCCGCGCGCAAGGGCAGACGCGGCTCCGGCATCGACATGCACGCTGCCGCGCATACGCAGCTTGCCGCCCAACCAGGCCTTGCGAGCCTGCTTGCGCCCGCGCGGCAGGAACAGCGTGCCACGGTCGGCACCAACCGCAGCGGCAATCGGCGCCACGGGCTGGCCGTCAATAATCGCCAGCGCCATGCCCGCCATTTCCGCGATTTCGGCGGCCTGCAACTTTGACGTCATCCCGCCCGAACCGAGGCCGGACGATGAACCGCCCGTGGCCATCGCATGGATTTCCGCCGTCACGCCGCGCACCACCGGGATGCGTACCGCGCCTGCTGCACGCGGGTCACGATCGTAAAGTCCGTCGATGTCCGACAACAGCAGTACACCCGCCGCCCCTGCCGCCTGCCCGACACGGGCAGCCAGCCGGTCATTGTCGCCAAAGCGGATTTCCTGCGTCGCCACCGAATCGTTTTCATTGATGACCGGCACGGCACCGGCTGCCAGCAAGGTGCCCAGCGTGGCGGTTACATTGAGATAGCGGCGGCGATCCTCAAGATCTTCAAGTGTCAGCAGGATCTGCGCCGCAGTCAGCCCGTGATTGGCCAGCAGTTCCGCCCACAGCCCGGCCAGCGCAATCTGTCCGACCGAAGCGGCGGCCTGCGCATCGGCAAGGCTGCCGCGCCCGCCCTTGGCCAGACCCAGCTTGCGCGCACCAAGCGCAATCGCGCCAGAGGAAACGACGATCACTTCCTGTCCCGCGGCGCGCGCGCGCGCAATTTCCGCCACCAGCGCGGCCAGCCATTCGCGGCGTGGCGCGCCGTCCCTGCCGACAAGCAGCGCCGACCCGACCTTGACCACAAGGCGCGGACAGGCAGTTACATCGGTCAGGTGGGAAAGCTGGGTGATCTTCATGAATGCGCCGCTTAAGCGAATTGTGACGGGGCGTGAAGGGCTGCCGGTCGCAACGATCCACCATTCCGGCCCACCGCACGCCCGGTCAGGTCAAGGCAACATGCCCCGGCACGAACGGACTGGCGCCTAGAGCGGGGACCACGGCTTTTCGGTTCCGGCATCCTCGACCTCGCCGGTCGGACGTTCGGTGACAGTGGCGGCAGGCAGGTATTCCAGCACAGCATCCAGCAGCGCGTCGATGCCCTTTCCAGTGGCGCCGGATATCGGGAAGACCTTGTCCGCCCCGGCCTCAAGCAATTCCTGGCTGAAGGCACGGACCAGCTCGGCATCGACCAGGTCGATCTTGTTGAGCGCGACCAGCCGCGGCTTTTCATCAAGCCCCGCGCCATAGGCTTCCAGTTCGCCTTCGACGATGTGCATCGCCTCGACCGGATCGGTATCGCTGTGAATGTCCACCAGATGGATCAGCACCCGGCAGCGTTCGATATGGCCAAGGAAGCGGTCCCCGATCCCTGCGCCATCGGCAGCGCCTTCGATCAGACCGGGAATGTCCGCCAGCACGAACTCGCGCGCGCGGTGGCGCACCACACCAAGTTGCGGGCGCAGCGTGGTGAAGGCATATTCGCCAACCTTGGCCTTGGTGTTGGTAATCTGGTTGATGAAGGTCGATTTGCCCGCGTTGGGCAGGCCAACCAGCCCGGCATCGGCCAGCAGCTTCAACCGCAGCCAGACGTACATTTCCTCGCCCGGCCAGCCGGGCCCGCACTGCCGCGGGGCGCGGTTGGTCGATGATTTGTAGCTGGCGTTGCCGCGTCCGCCATCCCCACCGCGCAACAACACCACCTGCTGGCCGACTTCGGTCAGATCGAGGAGAACGGTTTCGCGGTCGTCGTCGAGAACCTGCGTGCCGACCGGCACCTTGATCACCAGATCGTTGCCGCCCGCGCCCGTGCGGTTCTTGCCCGCACCGCCATGGCCGCGCTGCGCCTTGAAATGCTGGGTATAGCGAAAGTCGATCAGGGTGTTGAGGCCGGTGACGGCTTCGAACACGATGTCCCCGCCCTTGCCGCCATCGCCACCATCGGGACCACCATATTCGACGTACTTTTCACGCCTAAAGCTGACGGCACCAGGGCCACCGGCTCCGGAACGGATGAAAATCTTGGCCTGATCGAGAAAGTGCATGGCAGGTACCGGTTGTCCAACGACAGGCTCAGGACAATCAAGAAGCGGTGTCGAGAACCGCGGCTATTGTAACCCGTTCCTGATGCGCTTGTCGAACGCCGACAAAGCGGAACCCCGCAGGCCTGCCTGAATGATGCGGTTCCGATGATACCTGGTGGAGCCGAGGGGGATCGAACCCCTGACCTCGTCATTGCGAACGACGCGCTCTCCCATCTGAGCTACGGCCCCGTTCCCGGTATCCCCGACGGCGAATCCCGACGGAAGCGCCGCCCTTAGCGCAGCGCCTCTGGCCTGAGAAGCCCCTACGGGCAATTTTGCATCCGCGCCCGTCCGGTCAGTTCGATGCGCCGTTTCCGCTTGTCCCGACCGTCGCGGGCATCGCCACTACGGGCTGGCCGTACTGCGCCTGCCAGATAGCCAGATCGTTGCGGTAAGTTTCATAGCGGCGGTAGAAATCGTCGAACACCACTTCGACACTGGGCAGCGCGCGCACGGCAAACTGTTCCAGCTCCGACGATTTGATGGCGGCGGCATCGTTGCTCATCGCCAGCACGGCGTCGCAGAAATCGGTCAGCGTCGGTGGCAGGGCGAAGTGGTTGTACACTGCGGTCGAATAAGCCTCCCGCGGGGCGATATAGCGCGCGCCGTATCTGGTCTTGAACTCCGCATCTACCTTCTTGTTGGATGCGGTCAGCGTTTTGGCGTGCGTTGTCAAAAACGCCTTGTAGCGCGGCAGGATGGCGGCGTGCTGCGGCGCGCTGCAGTTGAGTGCGGCAACATTGAAGGCAGAGCGCAGGTTCCACAGCATCTGGTTGGGCGAGATGTTACGGTTCACGGATTGGCGCAGCCCGCTGGCATCGGCCGGCGGCAGATAGATATTGTCCGAAGCGCCATTTGGCGGGCGCGGCTTGGGCGGGATGACCACGACCTTGGGCGGCGGCGGAGGAGGTGGTGGTGGCGCCGGCTTGGGCGCGCACGAAGCCAGGCCGATGGCCAGGGCGGAAACCAGAACTGCTGGCGCAACCAGACGCCCGAAACGCAACATTGCCAATCCCCCGGAAACCCGTGACCACGCCGTATGCACGATCATGCTTGGGGCTCCCTTTCTGCAAGATGAAGCGCGGTGATAGCCCGCATTTGACGCAATGAGAATCCCCTGCAAACGAAAAACCCGGCGAGCCGAGTGCCCGCCGGGTCCATTCCGTTGCGCCTGCGCGCGAAGTTCAGCGGCGTTCGCCCATGAACTGCAGCAGGAACGTGAACATGTTGATGAAGTCGAGATAAAGGCTCAACGCGCCAAGCACGACAGCCTTGCCCGCGAAATCAGTCCCCGCCACGTAGGCATACTGTTCCTTGAGGCGCTGCGTATCATACGCGGTCAGCCCCGCGAAGATCAGCACGCCCAGGAAGCTGATCGCCCAGGCAAGGCCCGAAGACTGCAGGAACAGGTTGACCAGCGATGCGATCAGCAGGCCGAACACACCCATGATCAGGAAGCTGCCGAACCCGGACAGATCCTTCTTCGTGGTATAGCCGTACAAGCTCAGCCCCGCGAACGCGCCCGCCGTGGCAAAGAACGTCACCGCGATCGAAGCGCCGGTATAGACGAAGAAGATCGAGGCCAGCGAAAGACCCATGGCGACGCTGAAGCCCCAGAACATCGCCTGCAGGGCGGTGGTCGAAAGGCGGTTCGCGCCAAAGCTCATGATCATCACGAAGGCCAGCGGCGCCAGCGCCACTACCCAGCGCAGCGGGGTGCCGAACACAGCCCCTGCCGCGCCGGAAGAGGCGAACAGAAGCGCGACAATGCCCGAAAGCAGCACGCCCGAAGCCATGTAGTTGTAGATCGACAGCATGTGACGGCGCAGGCCCGCATCGAATACTTCGCTGCGGCCACGCGTACCGGCAAGGCTCGGAGACACGCCGAAGCCCGTTCCGTTGGGCTGGGGGTCATTCCAATTTGCCATTTTCAAAGCTCCGTTCTGTGGCCCCAATGGCCACCTGACTGCAATATCGGCCTTGCCGCCCGCAGTTTCAAGCGAAACCGGCAACGCTCCAGCGGATTGCAATGTAACGAATTGTTGCAGACTTCATAGATTTGCGCGTGCCTGCGCAGTCATTTCCGCGCTGCGATCGCGCGCGCCGCGCAAGGTATCTTCCATAAGCCGGGCCAGACGGCGGTCCGCATCCAGTACGTCCATGCCGACTTGCGTCACGCCACCGGGGCTGGCCACGCGCCGCGCAAGCTCTGCCGGGGCATGCTCCGATGCCGCCGCCAGCAGCGCAGCACCCTCGACCATCGACAGGGCAAGGCGGTCGGCCTGGGCACGGGGCAGGCCAAGCGCCGCCGCTCCTTCGGCCAGCGCATCAATGAAACGATAGACAAAAGCCGGTCCCGACCCCGCCAGCGCCGTGACAAGATCCATCTGCTCTTCGCCAGACAGCCATTCCGCCACCCCCAGCGGGGCCATCAGCGCATCGGTGCGCGCGCGCACCGCGCTATCGCCTTCCCCCACCAGCGCAATCGGCGATTTGCCAAGCGCGGCGGCAAGGTTCGGCATGACCCGCACGATTGAACCGGCTTTGGGAAACGCCGCCCGCAGCGTCGCAAGATCGACACCGGCAAGAATCGACAGAAGCAAGGTCTGCCTGCCCACGAACGGGCGTACGGAAGGCGCGGCCTGCGGCAACTGTTGCGGCTTGAACCCCAGCAGGACAACGTCGAACGCCGCTTCGCCGTCCGGCGCTGCGGACAGCAGCCGAACGCCTTCGGGCGCAGAATCAAGAAACGGATCGACGACGGTAAACCCGCCCGGCGGCAGACCAGCGGCAAGCCACCCCTGCAACATGGCTCCCCCCATATTGCCGCAACCGAACTGGAGGAAAGTACTGCTCATCGGGGCCGAATCCTTGCGCGCTGGCGTTTGTGTCGCACACCAGGCGAGTGACACCGGGATGCGCAGGTGGACCAATGCCGCGCTGGCGGGCGCGCGGCAAGCCCCGGCCGCTGGCACGGCGTCACGCTTCTCCGGCGGCGTCCACCAGCGCGCTCGACAGTGCCTCTGCCGGGCTTTTGTCACCCCACAGGATGAACTGGAAGGCAGGATAGAACCGGTCGCATTCATCGACAGCAGCTTCGATAGCCGCCTGAGCCTGGCCAAGGCTGAGCAGACCCTCGTCGCCAAGCATCAGGCCGTGGCGGTACAGCAGCACCGCGCCGTTCGACCAGATATCGAAATGGCCGATCCATACCTGCTCGTTGATCATGGCCATCAGTTCGTAAACCGGGCCTTTCTTGTCGTCCGAAATGCGGATGTCGGGCAAGCACAGGATTTGCAGGACATGATCTTCGGCCCGCCAGATCGCGCGCACCTGATAGCTGGCCCACGACCCCTGTATCTCGCCGGTCAGTTCATCGTCCGAAACGAATTCGCACGGCCACCCGCGCGCCTCGAACAACGAGGCAATCATGTCGACCGGCGCTGCCTCGTCGCGCTCGTTGTCGTCATGGCCGGACCGCATGCTACGTCCCCTGAACAATCGAATGGCCTCCCCTGGCGGTCGACCTCCGGCAGGGCGATTGCCCGGCCTGCCGTCTCTTGCGTCCATGAAGGTTAGCCCCCCCTGCGCACAATCATGGGTTAACAGGCGGTTGGGCAAAACTCGACAAGTCTGTGGGAAAGCTGTGGACAAGCGGGCTGTACGGCCGGCTCGGTCACTTCGTCGGCAAGCTGTCGACCGCCTGCCCCGCCGGGCTGGTCCACTGATAGCTGGCGACGCCGCTCTTGCCGAGACGGTTAATGAAGTCCTGCGCCGCAGCGCCGCTTTCGAACGGCCCGGTCAGCAGGCGAAAATTGGTGCGCCAGGGCGAAATATACGGCTTGCGGCCCCGCAGGACGTCGGGCGCCTGCTTGACCATCTGGCGCCATTCGCGGTCCATCACGTCCTTGTTCGCGCCAACCAGGACCTGCACCCAGATGCGGCTGGGGTGGCTGGGCGGTGCCTTCTTTGCCTTGGCTTCCTTAGCTTCCTTGGCCTTGGAGTCTTTCGCGTCCTTGGCGGATTTCGAATCCTTGCCCTTCTTCGCCTCGACCGGGGTCGGTTTTTCCGCTTCCTTTGTGCTGGTACGCGAAACATCGGCGGGCGCATCAGGGCGTTCACCACGCGGGTCCGCCTGCGGTGGTGGAGCAGGCGGCTTTGGCGGCAACCGGGTAATGTCCACAGCGACTACCGGCGTCTTCGTTTCTTCAGGCGGCGGCGTGAAATCGCTGAACAGCGCGGCCAGATCGGCGGGCCGGTCTGGCGGCCCTTCATCCCCCGCAGCAGGCAAGTTGCCGGGTGCGGACGAGGCCACGCTGGAAGCGGGAACCGGGACGGCGGCGATGGGCGCGGGTGACGCGGTCGGCGTTTGCGGCGGCAGCGGTTCCGATGCCGCAGGTGATGCAGCGGGCGCAGATGTTGTGACGGCGGCACCTGTGCCGGCCCGCGCAAGATCGAAAGTCGCCGCCGATGCCAGCGTACCGCCCGCAAGCGGAGCGGCCGCAGACGGCGTCGGTGGGGCGGATGTGGCCGGGGAAGAAGCAACGGCTGCTGGTGGTGCAGCGGCAACCGCCGGGCGCGGCGTATTCAATGCAAGCTGCGTCTCTGCCGTCGGTGGCACGGGCGTTGCGGCGGGTGCTGAAACGGGCGATGGCGCCGCACGAACAGGCGCGGGCGGCTGGCTGGCTACGGCAGCCGTAGCACCACCCTTTGCCCCCGTTGCAGCGGGCTGCGCTGCCGGACGGATCGGTGGAACGGGCGGGCGCGGCGTGCCGGGCGGCACATCGAGCGCCGAAAGCACCGTCGGCCGCGACGGTGCGGGGGCTGCAGCAGACTGGGCCGCCGCAGACTGCGCCGCCACTGTCCGTGGGGCCGCTGCCGGCGCGGGCGCACTTGGCGTGGCCGAAGGCTGGCGGGCCTGCGCGGCTTCGGCCAGTTTGCGTTCTTCCCGACCGGGGCGGCGGCGTTTTTCACGGCTGGGCTTTTCCGCCGCCGCCTTTGGTCCAAGCGGTGTTCCCGCCGGGATCAGCCCCGCTTCGGCAAGGCGCAGCGAACGCGGGTTGAGCGCGGCATACTGGACAATGCGCGGGTCATCGCGGCCGATATCAGCCGCCCGTGGAAACCGCCCGAAATTGGCGGCCGCGGCCTGCTGCGCCGGGGTAAGGCGCGGCATGTAGCGCAAGTACGGCGCAATTCCGGCGGCGAGATCCTGCGGCATCGAAGCATAGGCAATGGCCACGGCTTCATCCGGCCCGCCGGTAACGGCCATCACAAACGTGCGGGTACGCCATGTGGCGCGATCCTGCTGCTGGATCAGCGGTGCCAGCAGGGCTTCGGCCCCGCGCCGGTCGCCCGAAATCGCAAGGCTCAGGGCATAACGCCGCGTCAGGTCGTCGTCTGCACCCTTGCTCAGCGCGATCTGGTACCATCGCTGCGCACGGCCATTGTCGCCCACCAAATCGTAGGCCAGGCCACGGTCGGCGGCAAAGCTGGCAACATCTGCTCCGGCACGCTCGGCATCGTCAAACGCACGCACCGCATCGACGGGATTTTCGGCCACAAGGTAAGCCTTGCCCATCAAAACCCTAGCACGCGGATTTGATGGATCGACGGCATTGGCACGGGTCAGGAAGCCGATCGCGGCGTCACTGTCTCCCAGCCGCAGCGCCGCATCGGCGGCATCGAACAGCGCGCTGACATTGCGCGGATCGGCGGCCAGCCGCGCCAGCGCAAGGTTGAGATCGCGGCTGTGGCTCGGCGCTGTCGATTGGATAACCGGATTGGAAACGACTGGCGGCCTTGCCCCATCGCCACCGGTCTGCGCGAAAGCCACGGAGGCGCCTGCAACCAGGCCAAACCCGGTAAAAATACCCAGCCCACGGGAAAGGATGATGCGGCGATGTGTCATTCAAAAACGTCTATACCGATCCGAACATGAAGCGGCGGCAACACACCCCCACTATTCGCAGCGTCCAGCGCCATTAGCGAGAGCGCAAGCCCTGCCCCGGTCGAAACGCCCGGCAACCGCGACACCGTGAGACGGGAGAGCATGCGTTGAAGGCCGCTCCTCCTTCATGCCCTGTCCGCTACAAACGGGAACCTTCCACGCCGAACGTCACTGGTTGTTCTGACGACCAAGGAATCGCGGAATGTTAAGCGCGCTGCCGTCATCCCCGTTGTCATCGTCATCTTCGCCCCGCCCGCCGCGCGAAAGATTCGCCATGCGTTCGAACAGCGTGCTGCCCGCAGCAGGCTTTGCAGCGCCCGGCTTGGTTGCCAGCAACGGCCGTTCCGCTGCATCATCGCCGCCACGCCCCAGGCGCGGCATGGTGACGTCGGCAGGCGGTGCTGGCGGCGGCGAAAAGTCCAGACCACCGGGTGCCGGAGCATTGACCGGCGGCGGTGAAGCGACTTCCTGCTGTTCGGTCAGATCAAGCGTAAGATCGAACGGTTCGGGTTCGACCTGAAGTTCGGGTTCTGGCGCCGGCTCCGCAGGTGCTTCAGCGGGTTGAGCTGGTGGCGTCCACGCCTGCGGCGCTGGGACAGGGGCTGCAACAGGAGCCGCACTTGGCACCGCCGGTCCGCGCGCGGTCGACGGGATCGACATCGGGCGCGATGCCACTTCGGCCTGTTCGGCGCTCTGTTCGATCCCCGTGGCGACCACCGACACGCGGATCTTGCCGTCAAGATCGGGGTTGAACGCGCTGCCCCAGATGATGTTCGCGTTCGGATCGACCAGCTCACGAATGTGATTGGCGGCTTCATCGACCTCAAGCAGCTTCATGTCATCGCCGCCGATGATCGAGATGATGACACCCTTCGCGCCCTGCATCGACACACCATCGAGCAGCGGGTTGGCAATTGCCCGTTCGGCGGCTTCGAGCGCACGGTTCGCACCCTCGCCTTCGCCGGTGCCCATCATAGCCTTGCCCATTTCCCCCATGACTGAACGCACGTCGGCGAAATCAAGGTTGATGAGGCCGGGCATGACCATCAGGTCGGTGATCGACCGCACGCCCTGTTGCAGCACTTCATCGGCCAGTTGGAACGCTTCCTTGAAGGTGGTTTCCGCCTTGGCCACCAGGAACAGGTTCTGGTTGGGGATGACGATCAGCGTATCGACATGCTTCTGCAGCTCCTCAATCCCGCTTTCGGCGGCGCGCATGCGACGCGTGCCTTCGAACAGGAACGGCTTGGTCACCACGCCCACGGTCAGCACGCCCTTGCGGCGCGCGGCTTCCGCGATAACTGGCGCAGCGCCGGTCCCCGTGCCGCCGCCCATCCCGGCGGCGATGAAGACCATGTGCACGCCTTCCAGCGCGCGCTCCAGGTCTTCAAGCGTTTCTTCGGCCGCCGCACGGCCCACTTCCGGGCGTGCGCCTGCGCCAAGGCCCTGGGTAATATCGGGGCCAAGCTGGATGCGGTTTTCCGCGATCGAATTGTTCAGCGCCTGCGCATCGGTGTTGACGACGATGAACTCGACACCTTCGATCTGGGCGTTGATCATGTTGGCAATGGCGTTGCCACCCGCACCGCCAACGCCGATCACCGTGATCCGGGGACGAAGTTCGTCAATGGCCGGCGGTCCGATGTTGATGCTCATGGTCGGTCTCCAAGCGGGTCTGTGCTTCGCCAGTGGCGCGTTAAGAAATATTCACTGCAACCTGTTGCACAAGGACGCCCGGCGAATCAAAGCCGGAACCGTCTTTTCCACAGCTTGCAACGCAATCCCGTGCAGCGTTGCCCCCAATTCGGACCTCCCGGCCCCACTGGCAGATCAGAAATATTCCCGGACAGCGCGCAGCACACGGTTTGCCAGCTTCATGCCGCGATACGATCCGCTTGGCGCATAAGCCGGGCCGATAGCACGGATATCCACCGGATCGGCAGCCGCAAACAGCACCAGCCCGACCAGCGTCGAAGAACTGGGCGTGGCATGGCCCGGCGGCAGGCCCAGCATCGTCGGCGGCGAGCCGATCCGCACCGGACGGCCAAGCGCCGATTGCGCATAATCGGCAAGACCGGGCAATTGGGCGCCGCCTCCGGTCAGCACCACCTGCTGTCCCGTCTGCCCGACAAAGCCGAGCGCCTTCAACGCCTTGGAAACCTCTTCGGTGAAAAAGCCAAGCTGCTGGGTGATCACCGAAATCAATTCTGCGCGCGGGATGCGGTTCTTGTCATCGGCATGGCGGGCAACCGGCCCGCCTTCGGGATCGCCCGGCGCGTTGACCGGGATCATCTCGCGGTGATCGGCCGGGCTGGCGATGGCCGAACCCGACATGCATTTCAGCCTTTCCGCCTGATAGCGCCGGATGCCGAAGGCCGATGCGATGGCATCGGTGATGTCTCCAGACCCATACTGAATCACTTGCATGCCCAGCAGCATCCCGGCGGCATGGACCGATACGGTGGTGACTTCCGCCCCGAACTCGACCAGCGCAACGCCGAGTTCGCGCTCTTCCGGCGTCAGACATGCATGGCCCGCAGCGACCGGCGATCCGACCACCGTTTCCACGTCCAGATGCGCGTTTTGCACCGCTTCGGTGAGGTTGCGGATCGGCGCACCATCGGCCAGCATGACATGGATATCCACAGCCAGCCGTTCGGCATGAAGGCCCTTGGGGTTGGGTACGCCATGCGCGCCATCCAGCGTGTAATGGGCAGGCTGGGCATGCAGCACAGTGCGTCCATCCGGCTGAATCACTTCACGCCCGGCCACCAGCAGGTGCTCGATATCGTCCTGTTCGATCCGACGTCCGCCGATGTCCACCTCAACCCGCGCGGTGGTGCTGGCAAGGCCCGCGCCGGAACAACCAATCCACACCTTCTGGATGCCGATATTGGCCATTTTTTCCGCGCGTTCGATTGCATCGCGGACCGAATGGGTGGCGGCCTGCATGTCGGTTACATACCCGCGCTTGATCCCTTGGGAAGCGCGGTGGCCCGACCCCATCACCACCATTTCCCCGGTTTCGGAAAGGCCCGCGATCATCGCGGACACGCGGAACGACCCGATGTTGACGGCGGCGAAAACCTTTGAGATGCGCGGGGTGGCCATGGAAAGCTTATTCTTCTCCGGAAGTCTTGGCTGCGGTCGCAGCCGCAAGCTTCCTGGCCGCAGTCCTGGCTTCTTCGACGGCGCGTTTTTCGGCGGCCACTTCTTCGGCATGACCGGGAACGCGCATATAGACGCGGTCCTGTGCACGCATGTCGAAGGCGGCAACCTTGCCTCCTAGCAGCCGGTTTACCCCGTCCATCCGCGCAAAGCTGAGGAATGCACTGGCCGCGCGATCTTCGCCTTCAGGCAGGGCGAGCACCTGGCCAGTACGGAAGGTGAGGTTCCAGCGGCGGTTGCCGATCCATTCCGCTTCGACCACCTGCGGCTTGAGTGCCGGTGCGGCATCAAGCAGATGCGAAAGCTGCTGCACCTGCTTTCCTGCGCCCAGTCCGCCCAGCACCAGCATGCCCTTGGCCCGGTCCTTGCGCACGGGTTCCAGTTCGGTGCCGGTATCGTCGATCAGCACCAACCGCTCCCCCTTCCGCAGCACGGCGTGGGGCGAACGTTCGACAATGTCGATCACCAGCGTATCGGGCAGCTTGCGCGAAACCCGCGCATCCTTGACCCACGAAAGCTGGTTCAGTTCATCACGCAGCGCCGCAAGGTCAAGCGTGGTCATCGCCCGGTCGTTCTGACCAAGCACCTTTTCGTAGATTTTCAGCTCGTTCATGCGGTTCACGCCGCGCACTTCAAGATGGCTGACCTTGAAGCCCGCGTCCGACGCGATGATCGCCAGTTGCTCAGATGCCAGCTTGGGCAGCCCCGCCATCTGCGCCACAGTCCATGCAAGCGCCGCAGCAAGGCACAGGATCGCGCCCATGACCAGCCGGTGCAGCGTCTCTTCCCGGAACGGCAGCCAGCGCATGACGGAATCCATTACCGTGCCTGTCTGCTGCCGAGCAGTCTGGACCTTGCGCTGTGCAGTGCGCGCCGCTGCCGCACGCCGCACGCCCTTCCCGCCCCGCTTGATCGTCTGCGCCATGGAGATCAGCCCTTTCCGGCGTCGTGCAGGGCTTCGGCGATAATCGCCTCGACCAGATCGGGATAGTCCATGCCCATGGCCCTGGCCTGTTCCGGCACAAGACTGAGCGGGGTCATGCCCGGCTGGGTATTGACCTCCAGCAGGAACAACCCCTCGACGCCCTGTTCATCATCCCAGCGAAAATCGGACCGGCTGGTACCCTTGCACCCCAGCAACTGGTGCGCGCGCAAGGCAATGTCCTTGCACGCCTGCGTAACGTCATCGGGTATTTCGGCCGGACAGATATGGTCGGTCATGCCATCGGTGTACTTCGCATCGAAATCGTAGAAACCCGACTTCGGCCGCAACTCGGTTACAAGCAGCGCACGCCCACCGATCACGGCGGTGGTCAGTTCGCGGCCCCGGATAAACGGCTCGGCCAGCAGTTCGTCAAAGACTTGCCAGGGACCAGCCGCGTCAGCCCGGATCGGATCGCCGCAGTTACCGTCCGCCGTGACGATGGCCACGCCCACCGACGAGCCTTCGTTGACCGGCTTGAGCACATACGGGCGCGGCAGCGGATCACCCTTGTACAGATCCGCGGTCTTGACCACACGCCCTCCCGGCATCGGGATCCCATGAGGCACAAGCGTCTGCTTCGTCAGTTCCTTGTCGATGGCAATCACCGACGTAGCGAGGCCGGAATGGGTATAGGTCAGCCCCATGATGTCCATCAGGCCCTGAATCGAGCCGTCTTCGCCCGGCGTACCATGCAGGGCGTTGAACACCACATCCGGCGCGGCTTCGGCCAGACGTTGCGCAACATCGCGGTCCATGTCGATACGCGTAACGCGGTGACCTTTGCCTTCAAGCGCGTTCGCCACGCCTTCGCCCGACATCAGGCTGACCGGCCGTTCGCTCGACCAGCCGCCCATCAGGACCGCAACGTGGAGTTTCTGCAAAGTCACGGCCGTCCGATCCTCTTGATTTCCCATTCCAGTTCCACGCCGCACGCACGCTTGACGCGGCGGCGCACTTCCTCGCCCAGTTCCTCGATCTCGGCGCTGCTGGCGGTGCCGGTGTTGATCAGGAAATTGGTATGCTTTTCGCTGACTTGCGCGCCACCGATAGCCAGCCCCCGGCACCCGGCCCGGTCCACCAGTTCCCACGCACGGGCACCGTCAGGGTTCTTGAAGGTGGAGCCGCCGGTTTTCGAGCGCAGCGGTTGCGAGGCTTCGCGGGCAGCACTGATGCGGTCCATTTCCGCCTGTATCGCCTCTGGATCGCCGCGCTCACCGCGAAAGCGCGCAGCCACGACGACGCAGCCATCGGTCAGGTCCGAATGGCGATAGCTGTACCCCAGTTCGGCCACCGGCAAGGTCAACCGTTCGCCCGAACGGATCACCACGTCGCAATCGACCAGAATATCCTTGACCTCGCGGCCATAGGCGCCGCCATTCATACGCACGAACCCGCCAACCGTGCCGGGGATCGAGCGCAGGAACTCAAGCCCTGCGATGCCATGATCGCGCGCGGTCGAGGACACGAGAATGCCGCTTGCCCCGCCACCGCACTCCAGCGTCACCGCATCGACAGGTTCAATTTTGGCAAAGGGCTTGCCAAGGCGGATGACCACGCCGGGCACCCCGCCATCGCGCACGATCAGGTTCGACCCCAGTCCCAGCGCCATGACCGGCACATCAGGTGCGAGGCCCGCGAGAAAATCCTGCAGATCGGCCACGTCCTTCGGCTCGAACAGCCAGTCGGCGCTGCCGCCGGACTTGAACCAGACGAGCGGCGCAAGCGCGGCATCGGCCGTCAGCTTGCCACGCACGGCCGGAAGCGTGGCGGCGTTCATCCTTGCGCCCTCTCGCGCTGGATCGCATCGGCGAGGCCCGCCGCCCACTTGGTGATGTCGCCTGCGCCAAGACACACGACCATGTCGCCCGGCTGCACCGTACTGGCCAGCTCTTGCGCGAGAGCCTCCGGCCCGGCGACAAGGTGCGCGCTACGGTGGCCGCGCGCCTTGATCCCGGCGACCATCGCGGCACTGTCAACCCCTGCAATCGGGGCTTCGCCCGCAGCATAGACCGGCGCTGCATAGACAATATCGGCGTCGTTGAAAGCGCCCTGGAACTCTTCCATGTGATCGCGCAAACGGGTGAAGCGGTGCGGCTGGACCACCGCGATGACCCGCCCCCGGATGCCTTCGCGCGCGGCGGAAAGCACGGCGCGGATTTCCACCGGATGATGACCGTAATCGTCAATGACCGCCACGGCACCGCCATCGAGCGCCACTTCACCCACTTTGGTAAACCGGCGCTTGACGCCGCCAAACTTGGCAAAGCCACCACGGATCACATCGTCCGGCACGCCCATTTCCACCGCAACGGCGACGGCAGCAAGCGCGTTCTGGACATTGTGCCGCCCCGGCATTGGCAGTGCGATATCCTCGATCCGACGGAACGATCCGTCGCGGGCGCGCAATACTGCAGTGAAACGGTTACCGCCCGGAAACGGCGTCACGTCTTCGCCACGCACATCGGCCTGGGCCGAAAAGCCGTAAGTCACCACGCGGCGGTCGCGGACCTTGGGGATCACCGCCTGCACTTCGGGATGGTCGATGCACAGCATCGCCGCGCCATAGAACGGCACGTTTTCGATAAACTCGACAAAGGCCGCCTTGACCCGTTCGAAGCTGCCGTAATGGTCGAGGTGCTCAGGGTCGATATTGGTGACTACGGCCAGCGTACCGTCCAGCCGCAGGAACGACCCGTCGCTCTCGTCCGCTTCGACCACCATCCAGTCGCTGTCGCCAAGGCGCGCGTTCGACCCATAGGAATTGATGATGCCACCGTTGATGACCGTCGGGTCAATCCCACCTGCATCCAGCAGGCAGGCGATCATCGACGTGGTCGTGGTCTTGCCATGGGTACCAGCCACGGCAACCGTGCTTTTCAGCCGCATCAGTTCGGCCAGCATTTCCGCGCGGCGCACCACGGGGATACGGTTTTCCAGCGCCGCGACCACTTCAGGATTGTCGCGCTTCACTGCGGTCGACGTGACAACCACCGCCACGCCTGCGACATTTTCCGCGCGCTGGCCGATCATCACCGTGATCCCGCGCGTGCGCAGCCCTTCGACGACATAACTTTCCGCCATGTCCGATCCTTGCACGCGGTAGCCCATGTTGTGCATGACTTCGGCAATGCCGGACATGCCGATGCCGCCGATGCCGACAAAATGGATCGTCCCGATTTCGGTGCCGACGCCCTTCATGCCAGTTGCTCCTGCCCGGACGCGGCGCTCTGGCGGCTGTCCACACGGATCACGTCCATGATCGGTTCGGCGCCAAAGCTTTCCACCAGGTCAGCCAGATCACCGACTGCGTTGGGCAGGCCGCAGTTCCACGCTGCATGGGCCGCATTGGCAAGGGTGTGGGGATGCTGGGCCATAGCCTGAATCTGCTTGGCAAGCTCCTTGGGTGTAAAACTGCTCTGCCGGATCGCGCGCGCTCCACCGGCAGCAACGATCTCGCGCGTATTGGCGCTCTGGTGATCGTCGGTTGCTATCGGCAGCGGGACAAGGATGGCGGGACGGCCTACGGCAGTCAGTTCCGCAATCGTCGAAGCTCCGGCCCGGCCGATGAACAGGTGCGCAGCGGCAAGGCGCGACTGCATATCTTCGAAATATGTCCCCAGTTCGGCCGGAATCTCGTGCGTGGCATAGCGCGCGCGCACCACTTCCAGATCTTCCGGGCGGCACTGCTGCGTCACCTGCAAGCGGTGGCGCAAGGCGGGCGGCAGCATGGCAAGGCCATCGGGTACGACATCGGACAGGACCGACGCCCCCTGGCTGCCACCGGTGACCAGCACGCGCAGCAGGCTGTCGTCGGTGAAATCGGGAAACGCTTCGCCGCGCAAGGCCAGCACTTCCGGCCGCACCGGATTGCCGACGCGGTGAACCTTGCCCCACAGCTTGGGGTCGAGCCTTTCGACTTCGCCGTAAGCGGTTGCTATGGCGTCCACGCGGCTGGCAAGATACCGGTTGACCCGTCCCAGTACGGCGTTCTGTTCGTGGATCACTGTCGGAATCTTCGCTGCCCGCGCAGCCAGCAGGGCAGGCAATGCCGGATACCCGCCAAACCCGATCACACAGGAAGGAGCAAAGCTATCGAACAGGCGCAGCGCCATCGAACGACCCTGCCAGATCGCCCGCAGGCCCTTCCACAAAGCCACCGGATTCTTCGCCACCCGCCCTGCAGGCAGGACATGGGCGGGCAGGAACGCAGGCTTGCCGGGAATCTTCGCGCCGCGATCATCGGTTACAAGCGCCACATGGTGACCGCGCCGGTCGAGTTCGATCGCCAGCGCAAAGGCCGGGATCAGGTGCCCACCGGTACCGCCGGCAGCCAGAACGTAATGCCGTGAAACGCCAGTCATTTGCGCACCAGATCGGCAAAGTCGAAGCGTTCGCGCGCGAGGTAGGGGTTGCGGCGGGTAATCGCCAGCAGCAGCCCCACGCTGAGCAGCAGCGCGATGGTTGACGATCCGCCATAGCTGATAAGCGGCAAGGTCATGCCTTTCGAAGGGAAAAGTTGCAGGTTCACCAGGATGTTGATGAACGCCTGCCCGACCAGCTGCGCGGTCAGCCCCGCAGCGGCAAGAATGGTGAAAAGATCATCTTCATCCAGCAGCCGCATCAGCACGCGCAAGGCAATCATGCAATAGACCGCTACCACCACCGCGCAGGCGATCAGCCCGAATTCCTCTCCGACTACCGAAAAGATATAGTCGGTGTGCGCTTCTGGCAGGGCGTTCTTGCGGGTGCCCAGCCACAGCCCGGTGCCGTTCCACCCGCCATTGAGCAATGTGCGCATGGCAAGGGCGACCTGATCGAACTCGCTGCCGCCGGAAATGAAGCTATCGATGCGATTTGTTGCATTGGGGTAGAACAGATAAGCCGCGACTAATGCCAGGACACCCGCACCCATTGACCACAGGATACGGTTGAGCGGCAGGCCCGAAAGCAGCACCAGCACGAACCAGACGCCGCCGAACAGCACCGTTGATCCGAAATCCGGCTGGGCCATCAGCAGCGCGCCAACCAGTCCCATTACGCCGATGGAAATGGCGATCACCGGAATGTTGGGGTCGCGCACCCGCCAGGACAAAATCCATGCCAGCGCAATAGCGAAGCCGGGCTTGAGAAACTCCGACGGCTGGAGGCTGAAGCCGATCCACAGCCAGCGCCGCGCCCCCTTCACTTCGCTGCCGACAAGTGGCACCAGCACCAGCGCCACGATCATCGCCAGCGCCAGCAGGATCGCCGCGCGCCGCGCCGCATCCTTGGGCAGGACCGATGCGAAGAACATGGCAACCAGCCCGACCGTGACCCAGCGCAGGTGGATCCAGAAAAAGTGCAGGTCTGACAAAGATTTGGTACTGGTCGAAAGGCGTCTGGCGCTGGCTGGAGAGGCCGCCGCAACGGCAATCGCACCGATCACCACCAGAAACAGGATCAACCCCAGCAGCACACGGTCGATCTCGCGCCACCAGATCAGCAATTCGCTGCGACGGCTGCGGCGGAACCGCGCCCCATGGCCCACGACGCGCACGCCGCCTTCAGGCGTGGTCGTGGTCACCAGCCGGGTCGGGGTCGGGGTGGTGGTCATGCGCGGCTCATGGGCAGGGGACCTCCCCCTCTTCGATCAGTGCCTGGACGATCTGGCGGAAGGAATCGCCGCGCGCTTCGAAATCGCGGAACTGGTCGAAACTCGCGCAGGCGGGTGAAAGCATCACCACATCGCCAGGCTGCGCTGCCTCCATCGCATGGCGCACCGCATCACACAGCATTTCGCTGCGGTTTACCGGCACCATCGGCCGCAGGATCTCGGCAAAGCGCGGTCCGGCCTCGCCAATCGTGTAGGCGGCCACGACATGGTCGAGATAGGGCAGGCAATCGTCGAGATCGTCACCCTTGGGCAGTCCGCCAAGAATCCAGTGAATCCGGGGATAGGCGCCCAGCGCAGGCGCCGTAGAGGCGGGATTGGTCGCCTTGCTGTCGTTGACGAAGAGCACCCCGTTGTATTCGGCCACGCGCTCCATCCGATGGGGCAGACCGACGAAACTGGCCAGCGCGGGCCGCCACACTTCTTCCCCGATACCAAGCTGGCGCGCTATTTCCACCGCGATCGCGGCATTCTGCAAGTTGTGCGGCCCTTGCAGTGAAGGCCACGCCGCCTGCCCTTCCAACGCAGCGGGATCAACCACGTGCACCGTGCCGGGCGCATGGGTGGCAAGGTTCGCGTCGGCAATCGCCAGCGTATGAGCGTCGCCACGACCGAATACGGCATGGTGGCTTGCATCCTGCATGGCAAAGAGCCGCGCCTTTGAGGCGGCGTAGCCAGCAAATCCATCGTAGCGGTCAAGGTGATCGGGGCTGATGTTGATCAGCGCGGCGACATCGCAATCAAGCTGCTGCGTGAGGTCGATCTGGTAGCTGGACAGTTCCAGAACATAGACGCCGGCGCCAGCGCCATTGAGTTCGAGCGGCTCCTGCCCCAGAATCGGCAAGCCGATATTGCCGCCCAGCCGCACCGGCAGCCCGGCAGCGGCGCAGATATGGTGCACCAGCATCGTCGTGGTCGATTTGCCGTTGGTCCCGGTGATCCCCACGACACGGTGCGGCGGCAGGCTGCCACGGGCCTGCGCGAAAAGTTCGATGTCACCAATCACCGGAACACCCGCGGCGCGGGCATGATCGGCAATCGGATGGCGGTTCAACGGTACGCCGGGCGAAACGACCACGCCGGCAAAGCCTGCCAGGTCGATCGCCAGCGGGTCCGCGATGTCGCAGCGCCCTTCGAATGCGGCGCGCGGTTCTTCGCGGGCGTCCCACACTGTTACGCGCGCCCCGCTCGCCAGCAGGCTATCGACGCTCGTCACCCCCGATCGGGCAAGGCCAAGCACCGCAAAGCGTTTGTCGGCAAAGGCGGGCGAAACGATCATCGCACCTTCAATGTGGCAAGTCCGATCAGCGCCAGCACAATCGACACGATCCAGAAGCGGATAACGACGGTCGATTCCTTCCAGCCGAGCTGTTCGAAGTGGTGATGGATCGGCGCCATGCGGAACACGCGCTTGCCGGTGCGCTTGTAGACCGAAACCTGCACGATCACCGAAACCGCTTCCATCACGAACAGCCCGCCGACAATCGCCAGCACGATTTCGTGGTGCGCGGCAACTGCGATCACACCAAGCGCACCGCCCAGCGCAAGGCTGCCAGTATCCCCCATGAACACGGCGGCAGGCGGCGCGTTGAACCACAGGAACGCCAGCCCGGCCCCCATCATCGCCGCGCAGAAGATCGCCAGTTCCCCCGCCCCCTTCACATGCGGAATCCCAAGGTAATTGGCAAAGTCGGCGCGGCCCGCCAGATAGGCAATGATGGCAAACGTGCCCGCCGCGATGATCACCGGCATGATCGCCAGCCCATCCAGCCCGTCTGTCAGGTTCACAGCATTGCCCGCACCAACGATCACGAAGATCGCAAACAGGTAATAGAACGGCCCCAACGGAATATAGAGATTGCTGAACACCGGCACGTAGAGATTGGTTTCCCCCACCGCCAGCCAGGCCGCAATCGCAGCGACAACGAACTCTCCAGCAAGACGGATCTTGGCCGGAACGCCCTTGTGTGCGTACTTCGTGACCTTGTCGTAATCGTCAAGAAAGCCGATCAGGCCAAATCCGGCGGTCACGACCACGCACGCCCAGACAAGGCGACTGGTGACGTCCATCCACAGCAGCAGCGACAACATCAGCGCCGAAACGATCAGCAGCCCCCCCATGGTCGGTGTACCGCGCTTGGCCAGATGGGTCTGCGGGCCGTCCTCGCGGATCGGCTGGCCCTTGCCCTGGCGCACACGCAGCATGTTGATGAAGCGCGGCCCGATAATCAGCCCGATCAGCAATGCCGTCAGCAGGGTAATGCCAGCGCGGAACGTCTGGTAGCGGATGAGGTTGCTAAAACCCTCGAAGTGCAGCCATTGCGCCAGCTGATAGAGCATTCATTGTTCCCTGGCGGTCAGCGTACGCACGATTGCGCCAAGCCCCACCGAATTCGACCCTTTGACGAGGATGGCATCACCCCCGCGCACACCATCGGCGGCAAGGCATTGTGCCGCATCCGCCGCATTCTGCACATGCGACACATCGATTCGAGCGGCAAGCGCACCGGGCGCCTTTTTCCCCAAGGCTTCCACCAGGGGCGCCATTTCATCGCCGACAAGGATCAGCCGGTCGACCCGCCCTTCGGCAATCGGCCCCGCCAGTTCGGCATGGTAACGCGCTTCTTCCGCGCCCAGTTCGCGCATCGCGCCAAGGATGGCGACCCGCCGCTGTGCCGGGGTCTGGCCAAGCTGTTGCAGCGTTGCGGCCATGGACGCCGGGTTGGCATTGTAGCTTTCATCAATCACCAGAGCATGGCCCGATCCATCACCGCCGCTGGCAGGCACGCTATGGCGTGCACCGCGCCCGGCAAGCCCTGCCATTTCCGCCAGCGCCAGCCCTGCCGCACCAAGGTCGCCACCAATGGCATCGACCGCCGCCATGACCGCCAATGAATTGGCCACCCAGTGTGCACCGGGTTGCGAGATCGTGTAGCAGACCTTGCGCCCGCCAAGATCGGCGGTAACCAGCGTACCGCCACCGGGTGCGGCCACGGCATCCATCAGGCGCGCAGTGGCGTTCGCGCCGCTGCCAAAGCTGATGATCCGCCCGGCATGGCGCTCTGCCTTGGCGCGCAGACGATCATGATGGCGGTTGTCGGCCGGAATGATCGCAACCCCGCCGCGTTCCAGCCCTTCGAAGATTTCGGCCTTGGCGTCGGCAATCGCTTCCTCACCGGAAAAGTGGCCGATATGGGCAGGAGCAATCGTGGTGATGATCGCCAGGTGCGGGCGGACCAGACGGGTCAGCGCGGCCAGTTCGCCGGCATGGTTCATGCCCATTTCGAACACGCCAAAGCGGGTACGGGCCGGCATGCGAGCAAGGCTCAACGGCACGCCGACATGGTTGTTGAAGCTCTTGACCGAACGATGCGCCATGCCTTGGCTGCCACGGTCCAGCGCGGCGAACAGCGCCTCCTTGACGCCGGTCTTGCCGGCCGATCCGGTCACACCGATGATTCCGCCATCACTGGCCGCCTGCGCCCGCGCCCGCGCGGCGCGGCCCAGCGCCTCAAGCGCAGCGAATGTGTCATCGACGAGCACATGCGGCACCGTGGTGGAACGCTGTACAACCGCGCCTGCCGCGCCCCTGCCAGCCGCACCTTCAAGAAAGCGGTGTCCGTCCGATGCTTCGCCCTTGAGCGCAAAGAACAGATCGCCCTCGATCACGTCACGGCTATCGATCTCTACGCCCGCCACCGCAAACGGCGCGCTGGCGCGGCCGCCTGTGGCTGCGGCGATTTCGTCGCTGGTCCACAGCGCCATGCCGGCAGCATCCGTTGCCTCTTCGGGCCAGGCGATCAAGGCCGGATGAGCGGTCATGTGGTGCATTCCCTTGCAACCTGCACATCATCGAACGGCAGCACGCGCATGGCATCCCCGCGTCCAACGATCTGCCCCTGTTCGTGTCCCTTGCCCGCAATCAGCACGATGTCGCCGGCTTGCGCCTCTGCTATTGCCGCGGTGATCGCGCTGCGTCGGTCACCCACTTCGCGTGCATGTCCATCGCATCCAGCCAGCACGGCAGCACGAATGGCTGCGGCGTCTTCACCGCGCGGATTGTCGTCGGTGACGATCACCACGTCCGATCCGGCGCAGGCCGCGCGGCCCATTTCCGGACGCTTGCCGCCATCGCGGTCACCCCCTGCACCGAATACGGTGATGAGCCGCCCTTCGACATGCGGACGCAGCGCCACAATGGCAGCCGCAATGGCATCGGGCGTATGCGCATAATCGACGTAGACCGGTGCGCCGGTGCGGCTGATCGCGGCCCGCTCCAGCCTTCCGCGCACCGGCTGCAAACGGCCCAGTGCATCGAACACGCGCGCAGCGTCCAGCCCCGACGCCAGCGCCAGCCCGGCCGACACGAGAGCGTTCGCGGCCTGATAGGCCCCGATCAGCGGCAGTACGATCTTGCGCGACTGGCCTTCGTATTCAACGTCCAGCGTCTGCCCCAGGCGCATAGGTGCCCGCGCGACAAGCCGCAGACCATCGCCCCGCTCGCCCACGCCCAGCAGTTTCAGGCCGCGCTTGCGCGCATGGGCAGCGGCGCGGTCGGACCATGCATCGTCCATCCATACCACCGCAGTGCCATCCTGATCGACGACATGATCGAACAGGCGCATCTTGGCGGCAAAGTAATCGTCCATAGTCGCGTGGTAGTCGAGATGGTCGCGGCTGAGATTGGTGAACGCGCCCGCCACGACGCGCAACCCTTCGTTGCGGAACTGCGAAAGACCGTGGCTCGACGCTTCGTAGGCGACATGCGTCACGCCTTCGCGGGCAAGCCCTGTCATGTTGGCAAGGAACGTGACGATATCGGGCGTCGTCAGGCCGGTCGAAACGCTTTCATCGGCGGTAGTTACCCCCAGCGTGCCAATGGATGCGGCGGAATGCCCCGCCATGCGCCAGATCTGGCGGGTCAACTCCACGCAGGATGTCTTGCCGTTGGTTCCCGTTACCGCCACGACGGTTTCGGGAACTGGCTGGAAAAACCGTGCAGCCAGAAGCGCGAACGCACGGCGCGGTTCGGCGTCGGCGATGTGCAGCGCGCCAGCAACCGTCGCTTCCGGGCGGGCGACAATGGCGACCGCGCCCGCCTTGATCGCGTCGGGTATGAAATCCTCGCCGTTGAAGCGCGCACCGGGAAAGGCGCCAAACACAGTTCCGGGCGCCACCTTGCGGTGATCAATGGCAAAGCCGGTGACATTTGCGTCGCCACCGCGCTGAGCCAGGCCCGTCTGTGCAAGGAGCGCATCCAGCCTCAATGCCCGCCTCCGCCGCCGACCAGCGGAGAAAGATCGGAAATGTCGATATCGCGGCTGTCGTCGGGCACGACGCCAAGCAAAGGTCCGATGCGCGGAATCACCCGGCCGACAATCGGCGCCGCGTTGAACGCCGCAGTGCGCTGGAACGAACTGGCCGCCGTGCCCTTTGGCTCATCGAGCATGGCGATCACGACGTAGCGCGGTTTGTCCATCGGAAAGGCAGCGGCAAAGGTAGCGACAAGCGAAGTGCGATTATAACCGCCGCGCCCGCCGGGCTTTTCCGCCGATCCGGTCTTGCCGCCGACACGGAAACCGGGTGCATTTGCGGTCCGCCCCGTGCCATCGACCACGATCATGCGCAGCAACTGGCGCATCCGCGCGCTGGTCGATGCCTTGAACACGCGCCGGCCCCTGGCAGCCTTGGCCGGATCGACCTTGAACAGCGTGGCCGGGCGCCACACCCCGCCATTGACCATGGCAGCATAAGCCGCAGCCAGATGCAACGGAGTTACAGCGATGCCGTGTCCGTAACTGACGGTCATGGTGGTGATGCGCGACCATTGCCCGGTCTTTTCCGCCCCGCGCGGCCAAAGAGGAAAGCCCCGCGCGGGCAATTCGATATAAGGCCGCTCGTTCATCCCCAGAGCAACCATGGTGCGCTTGAGCGCAGCCGGGCCAAGCTTGTCAGCCACTTGCGCGGTGACGATATTCGATGAATGGATCAGCGCTTCGGGCACGTTGAGCGATGCACCGAGGTTATGGCTATCACGAATCCGAAAACCGCCGATTTCCAGCGGGCGATCCGCCGGGTAGCGTGTGGACAGATCGGTCACCACGCCGTCGTCGATAGCGGCAGCTACGGTCAGCGGCTTGAACGTGGAGCCCAGTTCATAGACCTGGTTGGTAACTTTGTTGAACACCAGATCATTGTAGGCCATGTCCGAACGGTTGGGATTGAACGATGGCAGCGAGGCCAGCGCAACCACTTCGCCGGTATCGACATCAAGGATCACTCCGGCGGCGCCCTTTGCCTCCGTTTCCATCATGCCGCGGCCCAGTTCATCCTCCAACGCGCCCTGCGCCCGCATGTCGATGGACAAGGCGACCGAGCGCGCACGCTGGACTGGATCGGACAGCCGTTTTTCCAGCACCTGCTCCATGCCGACGTGGCCCTGCCCTTCGCCATCGACATAGCCAAGCACGTGTGCGCCAAGCGATCCTTGCGGATAATACCGCTGGTTTTCGCGTGGAAACTCAAGCGCGGGTTCGCCCAGCGCAAACACGCGGTTGGCCTCTTCGGGCATGACGCGGCGGCGCAAATAACCCGGACGATCGGCCTTTAGACGGCGCAGCAGATCGGCACGGTCGGCATCGGGGAAAATCTGCACCAGTGCATCGGCCACTTCTTCGGGCGATTTGACGAGAGCCGATCCACCCTGGTTACCAACCTTTTCGCCAAACGCCTTGGGGTTGAACCACAGTGCATAGGCCGGAAACGCGCGAGCCAGAGGCACGCCGTTGCGGTCGGTAATTTCCCCGCGCGGCGGCAACAACGCATCGGCCAGCGAACGGCGTTCCGGCGCATCCTCGAACAGGCCGAGCTGGACAATGCGCAAAAGCGCCGCCACCCCGGCCAGCGTGAACAGCGCAGCCACCACCAGCACGCGCACCTTGGCCTCGACCAGCGACCGCTGGCGCACGTTGGCCAGGCGCACCTGCCCCGTTGCGATTGCTGCGGATGCGGTCAGTGCGTTCACCGGGCTGTCTCAGCCTCCTTGCGCCTGCTTGTGGCCGTATCCTTCGACGGCTTTTCCGCCGCCCGCGCCCCAGCCTTGTGGACAGAACCACTGCGGCCCGGCTCCTTGTCCGAAACAGTAGCGTTGCGCACCGGATCGGTTATCCGCGGCTCGACCACTTTGCCCAGCCTTTCGCCCAGCGTTTCCACAGCTTCCTGATGATCGAGGCGGCGCGCCACTGCCGGGCTGGCATGGGCGGCGTCATCCTCGCGGGCCGAAGCCCTGCCGGACAAAGGCGAAACCATCGCCGGAAATGCGGCGGACGCGATCACCGCATCATCGACACTGGCCACACGGATAGGCGCAGGGGCATCGGGCGTGGCAGGAACGCTCAGCGACGCCAGTTCGCGTTCGCCTTCCAGATACTGGCTGGCATTGGGCGCAGCGTAACCGAACTCCACATCGTTCCAGATCTTGAGCTGCTGCTGGTTCGAGCGTGTTTCAAACTCGGTTTCAAGGTACATCTTTTCACGCTTGAGCGCGACGATCCGCTCTTCGGCATGCAGCACCCGACTGCGCAGCGCGTTGACGTGGAACGCGAGGACCAGGACCAGCGCAAAGCACACGCCAAGCAGCAGGAGCCAGCCCGCCGAACGCAGGCGATTGGCCGAAGCGATCA
This sequence comes from Novosphingobium lubricantis, assembly GCA_042650965.1. Taxonomy (GTDB): domain Bacteria; phylum Pseudomonadota; class Alphaproteobacteria; order Sphingomonadales; family Sphingomonadaceae; genus Novosphingobium; species Novosphingobium lubricantis. The sequence goes on from JBHSCB010000004.1 coordinate 80,604, forward strand.
TGCTGTCATCCTCCTTGCGGGATCGCGCGCGGGCGCATCGGTACGCGCCGCCCAGCGCAGCGTTGCCGAACGGGCGCGGGGATTGCGCGCCTCCTCGTCTGCGCCGGGACGGATCGCGGCAGAAGGCTTGCCGAAAACCGCTGCGTTGCGTGCAGCAACCTGTGGCAGATGGCGCGAACCAGCAGGCTCCGCACCCGCAGCTTCGCGCAGGAACTGCTTGACGATACGGTCTTCAAGGCTGTGAAAACTGACCACGGCAAGGCGGCCGCCGGGGACCAGCACCCGCTCCGCTGCGCCCAATCCCTCGATCAGTTCATCCAGTTCACCGTTGACGTGAATCCGCACGGCCTGAAAGCTGCGCGTTGCCGGGTCTTTCTGCGCCTTCGGGCCCTTGATGTCCGGGCGATACCCCAACGCCTTGCGCACCACGGCGGCAAACTGCGCCGTCGTGGTCAGCGGCCGCGCGGCAACTACGGCGCGAGCGATGCGGCGTGACTGGCGCTCTTCGCCGTAACGGAACAGCACGTCCGCGATTTGCGTCTCGTCCGCTTCGTTGAGGAAATCCGCGGCGCTGAACCCATCGCGCGACATGCGCATATCGAGCGGACCGTCCGACGAGAACGCAAAGCCGCGCGCCGCCTGATCGAGCTGCATCGAACTGACCCCGATATCGAAGACAACGCCCTGCACGCCTGCCACTCCGGCATCAGCCAGCCCCTTGGCCAGTTCCGAGAACCGGCGCGGATGCAGCACCAGACGGGGCGCATCGCCCTGCGTTTCAGGCCATGTCCGTCCAGCCGCGATGGCATCGGGATCGCGATCAAAGGCATGGACCGTCGCACCTGCATCAAGCAGGCGCCGGGTATATCCGCCCGCCCCGAAGGTTGCATCGACAACGAGATCACCGGGCTGCGGGTTTAGCGCAGCAACGACTTCATCAAGCAGGACGGGAATATGCGGGGCGCGCTGGTCGGCGATCACTTGCGCTTCCCCTTGGCAGCTTCCGCCATTCTGGCACGGCACCCGGCCTGCGCCGCCGCCCAGCCCGCCCCCTGTTCAAACAGGATGCGCGGGTTCCAGATCGTGATCTGGCGACCGCCGCCATGGAAAAAGAGGCCGTCTTCCACTTCACCCAGCTCACCAAGGTGATCGGGCAGGACAAACCGCCCGCTCTCATCAAAGCTGGCGCGATGAAAACCATAGACCTGCGCTTCGGCCATATCGCGGTCGAAATCGCGGTTGAGACGCAAGGATTTTTCTTCGTCCCGGTCGATTTCCTCGGCAAACTGCTGCAGCCGCGAAAGACCGAACCCGACCAGGCACGGGAGGCGGGCGTGCTTGTCGAGGCAGAGGATGCGCTGATTGTCGGAAGCGGCAAAGACATCGGAGCGGAAGTCTGCCGGCAGGACAAAGCGGCCCTTTTCGCCACGCGGCGAAAAGCCCTGCCCCACAAAATTTACCGGCCCTCCCGCCACGCCAGTCACCCCGTTCGCGGACGAAAAACTCCACCGTTCGCCCCCGCGCCATGGCGCGAGACCGTTTCATCCCCCGCGGATGCGAATGGAGATTGTTTCGACCAGCCACGTCTTAACGCGGGCTGGTCCGGGCGAAAAGGGGAAAATGCGGGAAAATGCGGGCTAAGTATGATTTCACTTAATTTTTTCTAATTCCTATCGCTCCGTTAACCAAATAATGCGCAAGAAAAGTGTGTCCAGAACCTCCATGACAGCGGCATTTTGAACCAATCCGCGAATCCGGGGCAAGCGTTTATGACGATGGCGCCCGCACTTTCCCGCAGACTGACGTGCTCAGCGGGCAAACGCTTCATCAAGCAAGGCTGAAAGGGCTGATTCCTGCGGGTACGCGCTTGTCGCCGGTTCCAGCAACGCCGCATCCGCCACGATCACCGCGCGTCCGCCGCCGATCCGGCAGCGCGCGACAAGCCCCGCTTCGCCGATCATGCAGCGCGAATCGACACCGCCGGAACGCGGGGCCAGTTCGCCTGCAAGGCGCACGGCAATCCGCTCGCCCGCAATTTCCCGCATGCCCGATGGTTGCGCGTCGTCAAAGTGCAGTTCCAGTCCCCAGCGCGCCAGAATAGGGGACAAGAGAACCACATCCTGCGGCCGCCGCCTGTCGCCAAGCGGAAAGGCGCTGTCCTGCGTCAACAGTGGATCGGCAAAGACAAGTACCCGCCCGCCGTTACGCACCCAGCGATCCAGCGCAACGTTTTCATCCGCACGCAATGGGCGCGGCTGAGCAAGCACCAATCCGGCAAGTTTGGGTGAGGCAGCGCCCAGCCCGGCCAGCGTATCGAGCGCCCGGATCGCCCCATAGCGCGCAAGCACGGCCCGCGCCCAATGTGGCGGATCGTCCGCGTCCAGCATTGCGCGCAGATCAGCCTGTTCGGACCACAGGATCGGCAGACTGGTGAACAGGCCGACCATCTTTTGGTCTGCCGCCACAGGTACAGGGACTGGCGGGGAAGCATGGCGCGGCAGTGCGTATAGTCCGACCGCAACCAACAAGCCGATAATGGCACCGGCCAGCACAAGGCCGCGCTTGCGCATCCCTGCGATCAGCGCGGTTGTACCGGGCCGGTCAGCGCACCTTCGGGCGTAGCCGTCGGCGTAGGCGCTTCCTTGGCGGTCACCGGCAATTCGGGAGCCACGCCCATATCCACCAGCGGATCCTTGGCGGTCGGTTCCGGTTTGGTGACGACGCTGGCGGCAGGGTCTGTCACCGAGGCGGCATCGACTGTCTTGGCGCGGTCCATGATCACGTTGGCCAGGCTGACAAGCAGCAGCATCCCGGCCAGCCCGAACATGCCCACCTGCAAGCGGTGCATCGCGTCGGCGCGCTGCTGGCGGGCGGTAGGCGGGACATGGGCAAGCATGTTCGCAGGAATGGCGCTGTCCGGTTCCGGCGACGCCGCATTGCGCGCGGTTGAGCGATCAACGATGGCCATGAACCACTTCTATATCATTGGTCCAGCCAGGGGAACACCGGAAGGCCCTTGGCCTTCAGCCACGCCGGGTTGTAGAGCGATGAAAGATAGCGGAAGCCGGTGTCACACAGGATCGTGACAATGCGGCTGCCCTTCCCCAGTTGTCTGCCCAGCGCCACGGCGCCCGCCACGTTGATCCCGCTCGACAAGCCAAGGCACAGCCCTTCTTCGGCCAGCAGGCGCTGCACCCAGTGCAAGCCTTCTTCATCGGAAATGCGGAACTGCGTGTCGATCGGCGCGCCATCGAGGTTCGCCGTAATGCGCCCCTGGCCGATCCCTTCGGCAACCGAAGATCCTTCCGCCTTGAGTTCACCGTTGGCGTAATAGTTGTAAAGCGCCGCACCGTGCGGATCGGTCAAGGCGATGGTCACGTTCTCATCAAAGGCTTTAAGCCCCATCCCCACCCCGGCAATCGTGCCGCCGGTCCCGGCCGCGCAGGTAAAGCCGTCGATGCGATGCTCCATCTGCTCCCAGATTTCTGGTGCGGTGGATTCGATGTGCGCGCGGCGGTTGGCGATGTTGTCGAACTGGTTGGCCCAGACTGCGCCTTCGGTTTCTTCGGCCATGCGGCGCGATGTGTGGACGAAATGGCCGGGATTGGAAAACGGCGCTGCGGGCACCAGCACCAGTTCGGCGCGCAGCGCCCGCAGCGTGTCCATCTTTTCGCGCGATTGCGTTTCGGGCATGACGATGACGGACTTGTACCCGCGTGCGTTGGCGACCAGCGCGATGCCGATGCCGGTATTGCCCGCCGTGCCTTCCACGATCGTGCCGCCGGGCTTGAGCAGGCCCCTCTCCTCAGCGTCGCGCACGATCCACAGCGCCGCCCGGTCCTTTACCGAAGCGCCGGGGTTGGCGAACTCGCATTTGCCGAAAATGTCGCAGCCTGCCGCCTCGCTCGGCCCCTTGAGCCGGACGAGCGGGGTATTGCCGATCAGGGCTATCGTATCGTGTGCAATCGTCGGTGCCATCATGGCGCCTGAGGTAAGGGCACTTGGCGCGAATGCCAACGCATTTGCGCTATTCTTTCCCCAAGCGCAGGTCGCAAAGGCTATTCGCGTCCGGCCCGGATCGCCGCGCCGCCCGCAAATGGCGCAACCGCCAGCGCGACAAGGCTGCACGCCGCAAGCAGGAACAAGCCGCCTTCGCCTTCGGGTTGCAACGACCCTGCGCCGAAAATCAGCAAAGGCACCGCCAGCGGGATCGCCAGCAAACCGCCCAGCGCCGCGCCCGCCCGCATGCCGGCTGTCAGTGCCGCAATCGTCACCCCGATGGCGGCCAACCCCGGCGTGCCCAGCAGCAGCCCGATCTCTACCGTAAGCAATTGCGCGGCATCGAGCGAAAGCAAACCGGCCGAAAGCGGCGCGGCCAGCAGCAACGGCACGCCGAAACTGATCCAGTGCGCCACGATCCGCACCAGCAGCAGCGCCTCTTCCGAAATGCCGCGCAAGGCCCACTGGTCGAACATGCCCGCTTCAAGATCCGGCTCCACCAGACGGTCCAGTGGCAGGATCGCGGCCAGCAGCGCGGCCACCCAGATCACCCCTGCGCCGGTACGCGCCAGCAGCCGCGCATCCGGCCCGACCGCAAAGGGAAACAGCATTGCCACCGCCATGAAGAACAGCAGCGGCAGCACCGCGCCGCCACGCCCCTGCGCCCCGCGCAACAGCAGCGCCAGATCGCGCGTGAAGATTGGCCAGAGCCGGGCTATCACGGCTTGAAATCCAGCAAGCGGATCGTCCGCACCGGCGCCAGTGCCAGCGGCTGGTGCGAGGCCAGGATCACCGCGCCTCCTTCGGCGCAATGCGCCCTGATCGCGGCCTGCGCGGTGCTGGACCAGTGCTGATCCAGACCGTTGAGCGGTTCATCCAGCAGCCAAAGCGAAGCACCGCTCGACGCCACGCGGGCAAGCGCGGCGCGTTTGCGCTGCCCGGTAGAAAGATAGCGCACCGGCACATCCAGCAGATCGGAAAGACCAAAATCGGCCTGCGATGGATGCCCCCGGTCTACCCGCTGCCAGAAGCCGAGCGCCCGGTGCAGCGGCAAGTGACCATCAAGCGCCAGCCGTTCATCGGCCAGCGCCAGCGTGCCGCTGCGCTTCACGGTCCCCGCAAAGGGGCGCAAAAGCCCGGCAAGGATACGGATCAGACTGGATTTGCCGATACCGTTCGGCCCTGCAAGGTGAACGATTTCGCCCGGCGCAACCGACAGCGACAGGGCGCGGAACAACACCCGGTCTCCGCGTACACAGGCAATGTCCCTTGCAACCAGGCCGCACTCTTGCATGGGCCGAGGCGATAGGGGAAAGCAGGACGACTGCCAAGCCGCCCGCGGCACCTCATTGGCAATACCGGAAGGACCGCGCCATGGCGATTGCCCGCCTCACCCAGACCGAATGCGATGCCTTGCTGGCGGAACTGCCGGACTGGCAATTGCGTGCCGATGGCCGCGCCATCACGCGCACATTCCGCTTTGCCGATTTTTCCGAAGCATGGGCGTTCATGGCGCGCGTTGCCCTGCTGGCCGAACGCAGCGATCATCATCCCGAATGGAGCAACGTCTACAACCGGGTGGAGGTGACGCTGACCACGCACGATGCGGAAGGGCTTTCGGCGCGCGACGCGGCCATGGCGCGGGCTATCGCGGCGTTCGTCTGACCGCTCGCGGCATGGGCACTATTGGCGCGATGGCCGCCGCTTGGTCTGCAGCTGGCGGCGCAGGCGGCCAGGCATCCAGCGCGCGGCAAAGGCCATGCGACGGGCCGTCTTGCCGACGAGCGTGTGCACCCTTTCACCGTGAACCGCGCTCCAAGCGGCATCGGCCACTTCGCTCACCGGCGTGATTTCAAGCCCGGCGCGGCGCACGCGGCTGCGGATATCTTCGTTGCTAACGCGGTTCGGCGCGTGGTCGAGCAGCGGGGTTTCGATGAACGAAGGCATCAGATCGCAAACCTTGATTCCGTCGGCCGCCCATTCTGCATCCAGCGATTCCGTCAGCCCGCGCACCCCGAACTTGGTCGCGGAATAGACCGACGACCCCGGCGATCCGTATATGCCAGCAGCACTTGCGGTATTGAGCAGGCACGAGCCAGGCGCGCTGGCCTTCAGCCACGGGTATGCCGCTTGCGCCCCGAAAATCACGCCTTTGAGGTTGATATCCAGCGTCCGCGCGATTTCATCCTCGGCCAGCTCCACGACCGGCCCGGCAATCGGGATCCCGGCGTTGTTGAACACAGCGTCGATGCGCCCCCCGGACGCCGTGGCAAAAGCATCGAGCGCGGCGTCCCATGCCGCCCGGTCACGCACGTCGAGCCGATGGGACGATGATTGACCTGCGGGCAGCAGCGCCGCCGTAGCCGCCATGCCTGCCTCGTCAATGTCGGCCAGCCCCACGAACCACCCGCCTTGCGCAAAGCGTTGCGCCACCGCGCGCCCGATGCCCGATCCGCCGCCCGTGATGAAAATCGTCTTGCGCGCCATGCCGCTCCCCCTCCCGTTATGGTACCGGTTCTAGAGCGCCGGATTGTTATAGCAATGCCAGGTAAAGATCGCCGCCGCGCCGCGATGGGGCCGCCAGTCTTCGGCCAGCAGGCGGGTCGTGCGCTCGTCCGGCCGTTCGGCAAGCCCCAGCAGACGACCAAGCCCGACCTGCACGGCCAGATCGCCAGCCGGCCAGATGTCCGGGCGGCCTTCCGCAAAAAGCAGGTATATCTCAGCCGACCACCGGCCAATGCCCTTGATCCGCACCAGTTCGGCAACGGCAGCTTCATCGTCGGCGGGCAGGCTGGCAAGATCCAGTTCACCATTCGCCACGAGTTCGCACAGCGAGCGCGCATAGCCCTGCTTCTGCCGCGACAGCCCGCAGGCGCGTAGCGCATCGAAGTCGGCGTCCAGCAGTGCCTGGGGTGGCATATCTTCGCCCAGCAGCGCCTCAAGCCGATTCCACACCGATGCCGCCGCCGCAACGCTGACCTGTTGACCGACGATGGTCCGCAACAAGGTGCGGTAGCCCGTGGGGCGGATGCGCGGTTCGGGGTAGCCGACGCGGGCAATGGCCCCGGCCAATGCGGGGGTGCGCTCCGCGATATGGTCCAGTCCCTGGCGGATCGCGGTTGCGGAAAGACCCATGCGGCAAAACCCTCTTATGCAAATAAGCCGATCAGCAGTTGCCAAATCCGGGCGTTGGCGATAGCAGCCCCGCTCAAAGGCGAACAGGGGCCGGTTTGCCCCGCGCCACGCTTGGAGAATGGACGATGCCGAAGCTTGTCGTTGTCAATCGTGCGGGTGAAGAACAGTCGATCGAGGCCGAAGACGGCCTGTCGGTCATGGAAGTGATCCGGGACAACGGGTTTGACGAACTGCTGGCCCTGTGCGGCGGCTGCTGTTCGTGCGCAACCTGCCACGTCTTTGTTGACCCGGCGTTCATCGACAAGATCCCGGCGATGAGCGAAGATGAAAGCGACCTGCTGGACAGCTCGGATTATCGCAACGAAACGTCGCGGCTTTCGTGCCAGGTGCACATGACCGGCGATCTGGACGGCCTGCGCGTGACGATCGCGCCGGAAGACTGATCCCGTCGCGCCGACACTGCCCAAGAAAAGGCCCGCCTCCTGTTGGAGAGCGGGCCTTTTTCTTGAACTGCAGAAGCGTTGCGCGGGTTTACGTCAAAGCCGCAGGCCCGCCGTTTCATCCAGCCCGGCCATGAGGTTTAGCGTCTGCACGGCAGCCCCGCTGGCGCCCTTGCCCAAGTTGTCGAGTACCGCGACGAGCCGCGCCTGATCCCCATCGGCGCTGCCCATGACATGCAGCGCCAACCCATCCCACGGCTCCATCGAAGCGCGCAGCAGCATCTCGCCGTCGGCGGGCAGTTCCTGCGCCACGGTGACAACGGGAGATCCTTCATAGAACTGGGTCAGCGCAACGCGCAGAAGATCGGCCGGGACATTGCCGGGCATGACACCCAGCGGCAGCGGGATTTCCACCACCATGCCACGGTGCGCCGCGACCACCGCCGGGCTGAACAGCGGCGCGATGGCCAGGCCACTGTATTGCTGCATTTCCGGGACATGCTTGTGGCCGAAGGTCAGGCCATAGCCGCGCCAGGCAATATCGCGGTCATCCTCGAACCGGGCAATCAGCGCCTTGCCGCCGCCCGAATAGCCCGAAATGGCATTGCAACTGTATGGCCAGGCCGCAGGCAGCAGGCCATTGTGAACAAGCGGCGCCAGCAGGCCGATGAACCCGGTGGGATAGCACCCCGGATTGGCCACGCGCTTCGCCTTCGCCACCGTTTCACGCCCGACGATTTCAGGAAAACCATAGGTCCAGCCCTCGGCCACGCGGTGCGCGGTCGAAGCGTCGATCACGCAGGTGCGATCGTTGCGGATCATCGCCACGGCATCGCGCGCGGCATCGTCGGGCAGGCACAGGATCACCACGTCGGCGTCGTTGATCGCCTCTGCCCGCGCGGAATCGTCCTTGCGCCGTGCATCGTCGAGCGCGATCAGCGAAAACTCCGCGCGCCCGGCCAGCCGTTCGGCGATTTCCAGCCCGGTGGTGCCCGCAGCGCCGTCAATGAAGACGCTGGTCGTCACGCCACCGCTTCCAGCGCGGCAAGATCGACATAGCCAACCAGCAGGTCGGACTGCGCCTGCCCCCAGGCCCAGCCGCCCGAAATGTCGAGCACGTCGAACACTTCGCCAGAAGCCAGCGGGCGCAATTCCTCGCCATCGGCCTTGCCCGCGCTGCGCAGGCTGGCATCGCGCGTGGCGCGATGCGGCATCGGCACGGCATAGTGCGGCACGAAATAGCGCCCGGCGAGGCCGATATGCGCAAGATCGCCGCGCACGGGCAGATGCGGCTTGTCCGACCGGTCGGCCGGGCGGACAAGCGCGAGCGGGCCGGGCGGCACCCCGACGGGCAGTGGCGAAGCGTCAACAGTCAATTCAGGTTGTCCCCGGAACACGAAAGCCGGGCGATTAGCCGCCTCCGCGCCATCAGGCAAGGCATGGTGCGTCACCCCCCGCCCCCGCCGTAGCGTGCCTTTAACATGCCCCACACAGCACGCAGGCCCAGTGCATCGCCACCCTTGGGACGGCCCGGCTTGGCCACCGGACGCCACGCAAAGGTATCAAAGTGCGCCCAATCAATGCCTTCGTCGACAAAGCGGTCAAGGAACAGGGCCGCCACGCTGGCACCGGCAAACCCGCCCGAAGGCGCGTTCTGCAGATCAGCGACATCGGACTTCAGATATTCGCGGTAGGCTTCGTGCAGCGGCAGACGCCAGCACGGATCGTCACGCTCCAGCCCCGCCGTAGACAGTTCCTGCGCCGTCGCATCGCGCCGCGCAAACAGCGCCGGGAGATCCGGCCCCAGCGCGACGCGCGCCGCGCCTGTCAAGGTGGCAAAGTCCACGATCAGGCCGGGCCGCATCTCGCAGGCACGGGTCAGCGCATCGCCCAGCACCAGCCGTCCTTCAGCATCGGTATTGGTGATTTCGACCGAAAGGCCGTTGCGTGCGCGCAAAATGTCGCCGGGGCGGAAAGCGTGGCCGGAAATCGCGTTTTCCACAGCCGGTATCAACAGGTGCAAGCGCACCTTCAGGCCCATCGCCATGATCAGCCCGGCCAGTGCGAGAGCATGCGCCGCGCCACCCATGTCCTTTTTCATCAGCGCCATGGCTGATGATGGCTTGATGTCCAGCCCGCCCGAATCGAAGGTCACGCCCTTCCCGACGATGGCCACGCGCGGATCTCCGGCATCGCCCCATTCCAGTTCGATCAGGCGCGGCGCGTGGCTGCGTGCCGCCGCCCGGCCGACCGCATGAACCATGGGGTAATCACGCTCCAGTGCGTCGCCTGTGACGACATGCAGGTCGGCATGGTATGTCTTGGCCAGCGCCCGCGCCTCTGCCTCAAGCTGTGTCGGCCCCATGTCTTCTGCCGGGGTATTGACCAGGTCGCGCACCGTCAGCACCGCCAAGGCTTCAGCCAAGGCGGGCTCGATCCGGGACACATCAGTCGTCAGCAGGATACGCGGGCCCGTTTCGCTGGTCGCCTTGCGGTAACGGTCGAAGCGGTACTGGCCAGTGACCCAGCCGTGCAGCGCCTTGCCCGGTTGCGCGCCGCCCGCGCGGCGATAGGTTCCGGCAGGCAGGGCATCGGCCAGCTTGGCCATGCACCATGATGATAGCTGATCGGCATCGGCCACCCCGGCCACGGCGAACCAGCCATCGCCATCGGGGACAATGGCGTATTCATACCCCCCGCCTTCGAACTTCTGCGCGGCAAGTGCCGCACGTTGCCCGCCGTTCAGACCTTTGAGGAAATCGGGAAAGGTCGCCTTGTCGACAAGGTGGAGGGCTATGGCCTGCTGGCCGCGATCAGGCTGGATCAGCGCGTGCTTGTCTGTCATCTCCCTATCAGACATGCCGCAAGGCGCGGCGCGTTGCGAGAGGAAATTGCCCGATGCCCGCTGCCCTGATTCCATATGCCCGGCGCGCGAGCCTTTTGCCCCTGCTGGCGCTGTGCGTTGCAGCGTGCGCACAGCAGGAACAGTCCGCCACACAGCCCGATGAAGCCACCACAACATCCGCCCTTGCACAGCCCGCTGCAACGGACGCAGCCGCTGCGCCCGCGCCTCCCAAGGCCAGTGCCCGGTCAGTCAGCGAAGAGAACCCGCTCTATACGTTCGACTACAGCTATCCGGCGGCCGCAGCCGCGATTCCGGCGTTGAGCGCCCTGCTGGACAAGGATCTGGCCGATGCCCGCGCCGAACTGGCGCAGCAGGCGCGCGAAGACAGCAAGAACGCAAAGGAAAGCGGTTACCCCTTCAACCCTCACAGCCACAGCGTGGAATGGCAGGTCGTCACCGACCTGCCCGGCTGGCTGAGCCTGTCGACCCTGATCGGCTTTTACAGCGGCGGGGCGCACCCCAACTATACCTTCGATGGCATCGTGTGGGACCGCGCCGCCAACACGCGCCGCAAGGCCACGGACCTGTTTACCTCGCCCACCGCGCTTTCCGGCGCCATCAAGGCCCCGTTCTGCAAGGGTCTGGAAAAAGCGCGCGCGCAAAAGCGCAAGGGTCTGGATTGGCAACCGGGCAGCATCAGCGAGTTCGACCAGTGCATCGACCCGCTGGAACAGACGATCATCCTTGGCTCGGCAGGCGGAAAGGCGTTTGACCGGATCGGCTTCCTGATCGCGCCTTACGCCGCCGGGCCTTATGCCGAAGGGAGTTATGAAGTTACGTTGCCGGTCACGGAAAAGGTCATGGCCGCGGTCAAGCCGGAATACCGGGCCGCGTTTGCCATGCCGTGACCAGACCCGGTGCCTGCGGTTTGATAGCGGCTCGCAATCGGCGCACGATGCCGCTATGTTGCAGCCATGGAACAGTATGTAGTCGTCGACGATAACGACCTTTCACAGCGCAATGGCATGATCAAGCTGCATGGCCCCGCAGGCTTCGAAGGCATGCGCAAGGCCGGGCGACTGGCCGCCGAAATCCTTGATGCCCTGGTGCCGCTGGTGGTGCCGGGCGTGCGCACGGACGAGCTGGACAGCTTCGTCCGGCAGATGACGCTGGATGGCGGAGCGATTCCGGCCACGCTTGGTTATCGTGGCTACAGCCATTCGTGCTGCATCTCGATCAACCATGTCGTGTGCCACGGCATCCCTTCGGACAAGACGCTCAAGGACGGCGATATCGTCAATATCGACGTGACGCCGCTGCTCGATGGCTGGCACGGGGACTCGAGCCGGATGTACCTTGTCGGCGATGTCCCGCTCAAGGCACGGCGACTGGTGGATGTGACGTATGAATGCCTCATGCTCGGCATTGCGGCGGCAAAGCCCGGCGCGCGGCTGGGCGATATCGGCGCGGCCATACAGGCCCACGCCGAAAAGCAGCGGTACGGCGTGGTGCGCGAGTTTTGCGGCCACGGCCTTGGCCGGCTGTTCCACGATGCCCCCGAAGTGATCCACGCCGCGCGGGCCGGGACCGGTCCCGAACTGCGGCCCGGCATGTTCTTCACCATCGAGCCGATGATCAATCTGGGCAAGCCGGGGGTGAAGATCCTGGAAGATGGCTGGACCGCCGTGACGCGCGACCGTTCGCTTTCGGCACAGTTCGAACATTCGATCGGCATCACCGAAGACGGCTGCGAAGTGTTCACGGCCAGCCCCAAGGGCCTGGACAAGCCACCGTATACAGGCTGATCTGCCTAAAAAACAGGCATCGCTTGCGCAAATATTGTGCACTTTTCGAACAGCCGCACGCAACGATGCGTATGCGGCGACGGCCCGTGCGATTCAAATCTTGCCAAAGCGCCGATTTTCCGGCTTTCCCGCCGCGCATCTATGGCCTAGTGCTTTGCTACAGCAGAGTGGCACGATTCTTGAGTAGGTCGGGTCATAAGATATTAAACGCCGGCCCGCCTTCATCTGGCGCTCCGGCCTGCGTTGCAGGGGTCTGAACGACGTGAAAAAGGTCGAAGCGATCATCAAGCCCTTCAAGCTCGATGAAGTGAAGGAAGCGTTGCACGAAATCGGCGTGTCCGGAATCACGGTTACCGAAGCCAAGGGCTTTGGGCGCCAGAAGGGCCACACCGAACTTTACCGTGGCGCTGAATACGTCGTCGATTTCCTGCCCAAGGTGAAGCTTGAGGTTGTCGTGGGCGATGCGCTGGTAGATCGTGTGGTCGAGGCCATCGCTGCCGCCGCGCAAACCGGGCGCATCGGCGATGGCAAGATCTTCGTGATCCCGATCGAAAGCGCCCTGCGCATCCGCACCGGTGAACGCGATAACGATGCAATCTGATCTGCGTGCGGCCAGCGCCGGGTAACCCGGCGGCCGTGCGAAACGCTGTTTGGCGCCTTTCCGGTCCGCCCGGGCAAGGCTCCAGAAACGGGGGTAGGCCTGTGGACGGGCAAGCCTCCGGTCAAGGTAACCACCTCCGTTACCCCCGGACTTCTCCACCGGGGACAAGAAGAAGGACCAGCGATGGCAACTGCAAAGGAAATCCTTGCCCGTATCAAGGACGAGGAAATCGAATGGGTCGATCTGCGTTTCACCGATCCCAAGGGCAAGTGGCAGCACCTCACCATGGTCGCCAGCCTGATCGGCGAAGACGAGCTTGAAGACGGCCTGATGTTCGACGGTTCCTCGATTGAAGGCTGGAAGGCCATCAACGAATCGGACATGATCCTCATGCCCGACCTTGACTCCGTGTTCATCGATCCGTTCTCGGCCACGCCGATGATGATCGTGTGCTGCGACATCGTCGAACCTTCGTCCGGCGAACTCTACGCCCGCGACCCGCGCTCGACCGCCAAGCGCGCAGAAGCCTTCGTCAAGTCTTCGGGCATCGGCGACACGGTCTATGTCGGCCCCGAAGCCGAGTTCTTCCTGTTCGACGACGTCAAGTTCTATGACGGCTACGACGGCAACGGCTTCAAGATCGACGATATCGAACTGCCGACCAACTCGGCCAAGGACTATGAAGGCGGCAACCTTGGGCACCGTCCTCGCGCCAAGGGCGGCTACTTCCCCGTTGCACCGGTCGATAGCTGCGTCGACATCCGCGGTGAAATGGTCCGCACGATGATCGAAATGGGCCTGCCCTGCGACAAGCACCACCACGAAGTGGCTTCGGCACAGCACGAACTGGGCCTGACCTTCGGCACGCTCGTCCAGACCGCAGACCGCATGCAGGTGTACAAGTACGTCGTGCAGCAGGTCGCGCAGGCTTATGGCAAAACGGCAACCTTCATGCCCAAGCCGATCAAGACCGATAACGGTTCGGGCATGCACACCCACATCTCGATCTGGGAAGGCGGCAAGCCGCTGTTCGCGGGCAACGGCTATGCCGGGCTTTCGGACATGTGCCTGTACTTCATCGGTGGCGTTATAAAGCACGCCAAGGCGCTGAACGCCTTCACCAACCCGACCACCAACAGCTACAAGCGTCTGGTGCCGGGTTATGAAGCGCCGGTGCTGCTGGCCTATTCGGCCCGCAACCGTTCGGCTTCGTGCCGCATCCCCTACGGTGCCGGTGCCAAGGCAAAGCGCGTCGAGTTCCGCTTCCCCGATGCCATGGCCAACCCCTACCTGTGCTATGCCGCTCTGCTGATGGCCGGTCTGGACGGGATCAAGAACAAGATCCACCCTGGCGACGCCATGGACAAGAACCTCTACGATCTGCCGCCGGCAGAACTCGCAGAAGTTCCGACCGTTTGCGGCAGCCTGCGCGAAGCTCTCGACAGCCTGGAAGCCGATCACGACTTCCTGCTGCAGGGCGGCGTGTTCACCAAGGACCAGATCGAAGCCTACATCGAACTGAAGTGGCCCGAAGTGATGCGCTGGGAAACCACGCCTTCGGCTGTCGAGTTCGACATGTACTATTCGCTCTGATCCTTCGGGACAGCGCAAAGCCAAAGGGGCGTCCGGGAAACCGGGCGCCCTTTTCGCATCGCGGCATCACGCCGGGCAGCATGGCACTGGATGGACGGCTTCGTGCGGTTTTTCACAGCGATGGGGAAAAGTTCCCGCCTTCGGGATGAACGGTTATTCAGCCAAGGCGAACCGAGCGGGCGCCCGGTTCCCGAATCCGCACGGGCAGGTACGAAGGTGCCCATGCAAAAGAACGTGGTCGCAACGCTCCTCGCCTTCCTGTCGTTTGTGATGATGCCGTCGGTGGCACATGCCCGGCTGCAATGCGTAACCTATGCCCGGCAGGTTTCGGACGTGCAGATCATGGGCAATGCCCGCGACTGGTGGGGTCAGGCCGAAGGCCGTTATGACCGCGGCCACGAACCCCAGCCAGGCGCCGTCCTTGCCTTCAGCAGTTCACACGCCATGCCCTATGGGCACGTCGCCGTCGTGCGCAAGGTCGTCGACAATCGCCACATCCTGATCGACCACGCCAACTGGTCCGGGCCGGGTCTGGTCGAACGCGGCGTGATGGCCGTGGATGTCTCTGCCGCAGGTGACTGGAGCGAAGTGCGCGTGTGGTATGGTCGGACACAGTCGCTGGGCCTGCGCTCCAGCCCGGCACACGGGTTCATTTATCCGGCGACGGCCGCAAAGCACGTGGTCACCGCGGATTCCGGTCAGGATCAGCCAACCAAAGGCTGACCGGTCACCCCGTCCTGCGCAGCCGCTCCGCCCCGCGCAGAGGTTCGGGCGATGAGACCAGCGCCATGATCGCGTCAAGGTCCATCGCCTGCCAGAACAGATAGCCCTGGATCATCTGGCACCCCGCTGCCTGAACGAGCGCGCGCTGGACCGGGGTTTCCACCCCTTCGGCTACCACCTTCATGCGCAAGGTGTGTCCCAGGGAAACGATGGCCTTGAGGATCGCATAGGCATCGAGATCGCCTTCGATGTGCTGTACGAAGGAGCGGTCGATCTTGATGCGGTCGAACTGGAACGAGCGCAGATAGCTTAGCGACGAATAGCCGATGCCGAAATCGTCGAGGGCGATGCGGAAGCCGCGCGTGTTCAACCCTTTGAGCACATCGAGCACGTGATCGCTGCGGTCCAGCATCACACCTTCGGTCACTTCCAGGACGAAGCGGCGCGGGTCGGCCCCGGTTTCGCGGACAAGGCGGTCGATCGTCGGCAGGAAATCGCTGGCCATGATCTGCAGCGGCGAAAGGTTGACCGACACTTCGCCGATGGCAAGATCGCAACATTCGCTGAACACGCGTTCGAGCACCCAGTTGCCCAGCGGCACCATCAGCCCTGCCTGCTCGGCCACGGGCACGAAAAGGTCGGGCCGGATCGCGCCGCGTTCGGGATGCGGCCAGCGTAACAGCGCCTCTGCCCCGGTAATCGCGCCCGTCGTGGCATCGACGACCGGCTGATAGGCCAGTTGCAGTTCGTTGCCGGCAATCGCGCGGCGCAGCTCCATCTCCATTTCGCGCCGCAACTTGACCGATGCGTCCATATCGCGGGTGAAACGCCGGTAGCGGGCGCGCCCGCGCTGCTTTGCGCGATAGAGCGCAATGTCGGCGCGGCGCAGAAGCTCGCCGGGGTCTTCGCTCTGTTCCGGCCCCCAGCTTATTCCGCAGGAAAAACTCACGTCGAGATTATTGCCGGAAATGACGAACGGTTCGCGCGTCAGCGCCATGATTTCCTGCCCGAGCCGGTCCGCCGCTTCGCGTCCGCCGGTTGTCCGGCGCATCAGCACGAACTCATCGCCGCCGAACCGCGACAGGAAATCGCCCGGCGGCAGGGTTCTGCGCAGGCGCAGCGCCACCTGCCGCACCAGTTCGTCCCCGACGTGATGGCCAAGCGTATCGTTCACTACCTTGAAGCGGTCGATATCGACATAAGCGACAAAGACATCGCCCAGATCGCGGTGCTGCACACAGGCGTTCAGTTCCAGCCGCAGCCGCTGCATGAAATGCGCCCGGTTTGGCAGACCCGACATCGCATCGTGCAAGGCGTTGTGCTGCGCCTGCGCTTCGCTGGCGATCAGTTCGCTGGTCGTGCGCTTCATGCGGCGCAGGATGATCCAGCCCCCGGCATTCACGCCGATAAAGAACAGGATATAGATCACCAGCAACGGTGCGGTCTGGCGCAGGATCGCCGGACCGGGCGGCTTCGATTGCCACGACACCCAGCCCACCTGCTGCCCGGCGTGCCCAAGAAGAGCCAGAGCGTTGCGCGATTCATCCTTCTCCGGTCTCTGTGCCATACGCACGCCATCAAGCAGCAGGGCTTCCTGCAAGTCGGCGACCACCCCTTTGTCGAAGAAGCGGACAAGCACCACGTAATCGGGTTCGCGCGCCAGAAGGCGGCGCGTGGCATCGGGCACGACCGACGTCACGACGATAAAGGCGGGGCGGCCATCCACGCTGGTCATGGCGCCAAGGCCGCGCGGCAGCGGCATCCCGGCGACATCATAGGGCCAGCGCACCTTGCCCAGAGGACGCCAGCTTGCCGGTTCCATGCTTGCCGCGTCAGTCGCCCCGCCATGGCTGACGGAGCGCATGATCATGTCGCCAACTTGCGGCGCTATCGCCGGGTAACGGCAGTCCGTGGCCAACCGTCTGCCATGCCAGCACCGGACCATCGTGCCATCGAACCGGACATGATAGGTAAAGTCGATCCGCTGGCTGCCGTAGAAATAGCCGGCCAGAAAACTTCGCCCCCACACTTCCGCGTCGGGCGCGTTGAGCCGGGTGACGGCATCGTCCCACGTCAGATGCAGCATCGCAGCGTTCAGCATCTGCCGGGTGGTACGGTGCACGAACCGTTCGACCAGCCGCTGTTCCTCAAGACGCGTGAACCTGTCGGCGATCCGCGTCGAATCGCGGAAAGCAACGACCAGGGCGGCGGTCAGCGCCAGCAGGGCAAGAAACGTGGCGGTGGCCACCCATCTGGCGCTGACCAGACTGGTGCCTGGCCGAATCCGCTGCCGCGTGAAGGAATGCTGCTGCCCCATATATGCCGGATTATCCGCACGGTTGCGAAGAATTGGTTAGCGCGATGTTACGCGTAAACAGCCGCACGGCCGGAGTGCCTTGGCATCCTTGTGCGCGCGGCGCGCAGGGGCGTTCCTGTCCAAACCGGGCCAGTCAGATTGCAAATTGCAATGCAATTGCCTAGGCCGTAAACGCGCCATGATCGGGCGGTGCGGGAAACAGACTTCCGGGAGAATGAACAATGCGCCAGCGGCTGCAGCACTATATCGACGGCCAGTGGATCGACAGCGATGGTGGCCGCCGCCACGCGGTCATCAACCCGGCAACCGAGGAGCCGTGCTGCGAAATAACGCTGGGCACCGCTGCCGATGTCGACAAGGCCGTGGCCGCCGCACAGGCCGCTTTCAAGACGTTCCGCCGCACCACGCGCGAAGAACGCGTGGCGTTGCTTGAACGCATCGTGGCCGAATACAAGAAGCGTGTGCCGGATCTGGCCGTGGCCATGGCCGAAGAAATGGGCGCGCCGGTCAGCTTTGCCGGATCGGCCCAGGCAGGCGCCGGGATCGGCGGGTTCCTGGGCACGATTGCCGCGCTCAAGACCTTTTGCTTTGTCGAGGACATGGGCGCCTACACTGTTGCCCACGAACCGGTCGGCGTGGTCGGCATGATCACCCCGTGGAACTGGCCGCTCAACCAGATCGCGCTCAAGGTCGCGCCGGCGCTTGCCGCAGGCAACACCATGATCCTCAAGCCTTCGGAAGAATGCCCGACGAACGCGGCGATCCTTGCGGAAATCATGGATGCTGCGGGCGTGCCGCCGGGCGTTTTCAACCTCGTTCAGGGCGACGGCCCCGGCGTGGGCGCTGCAATCAGTGCGCATCCCGGCATCGACATGGTCAGCTTCACCGGATCGACCCGCGCCGGCATCCTCGTGGCCAAGGCGGCGGCCGATACGGTCAAGCGCGTGCACCAGGAGCTGGGCGGAAAGGCCCCCAACATCGTGCTGCCCGATGCCGATTTCGCCACGCAGCTTGCGGCAACCGCCTCAGGCCCGCTGGTCAATACCGGGCAAAGTTGCATTTCGCCCACGCGCATCCTCGTGCCGCGTGAACGCGAAGCGGAAGCCGCAGCCTTCATTGCGGCAATGTATGCGGCCACCCCGGTTGGCGATCCAATGCAGGAAGGCAAGCACATCGGCCCGGTGGTGAACAAGGCGCAGTTCGACAAGATCCGCGAACTGATTCAATCGGCCATCGACGAAGGCGCAAAGCTGGAAACCGGCGGGACCGACATGCCCGCAGGGGTCAACCGCGGGTATTATATCAGGCCCACGGTGTTTTCCGGCGTCACCCCAGCCATGCGGATCGCGCAGGACGAAATCTTCGGCCCTGTCGCCACGCTCATCGCCTATGACAGCCTCGATCAGGCGATCGAAATTGCCAACGACACAGTCTATGGCCTGTCCGCCTGCATTACCGGTGATCCCGCCAAGGCAGCAGCCATTGCCGGGGCACTGCGCGCGGGCATGGTGGCGATCAATGGTTGGTCCCCCACTCCCGGTGCGCCGTTCGGCGGGTACAAGCAATCGGGCAACGGCCGCGAAGCCGGGCTGTATGGCCTGAAGGACTTCATGGAGGTCAAGGCAATCAGCGGCCTGCCCGCCTGATCCTGCTGCCCGGCAAAAGCGAAAGGGCCGTTCCGCCAAAACGGCCCTTTTGCAGGCGCGCCTGCGCCGCACCAATCGCCTGCGGATAGACGTGTTCCAGCAGCGAACCGAAGGTCCGGTCCCATTCGAACCGCCCTTCGACATGCTGCCGCGCGGCGCGGGCCAAGGCCGCATGATCGCCAGACCACAGGCTGGTAACCGCCAACGCCATCGCCGCCGTGTCGTCCACATCAACCAGCGTGCCTGTGGCAGGCGGGATGCGTTCCGGCATCGTGCCCGATCGCACGCCAACAACCGGCAAGCCACAGGCCTGTGCCTCGATCACCGAAATGCCGAAAGTTTCGTCCGCCATGGCGGACACGTAGATGTCCGCCGATGCCAGCGCGCGCGCCAGTTCCGCGCGGTCCGCCAGGAAGCCGGGAAAGGCAACAGCCATGCCGCGCGCCTGTTCGCGCAGGGCATCGCGCAACTTGCCATCCCCGATCAGCACCAGCCCGGCATCCAGCGCGGACGGCAACTGCCGGAACATCGCGAGCAGCCGGTCGGCGCGCTTTTCGTTGTCGATCCGCCCGGCATAGACGAGCAGCGGACCACGGCAGCGCAAGCCAAGCTGCGACCGCCATTCAGGATCACGGCGCGATGGATGGAACAGCGCGGTATCAACCCCCAGCGCGACCACATCGACATGGTCCACGCGATAGGCGCGCAGCACGTCGGCCATCGCCGGGCTGAGCGTGTAGACCCGGTCGAACTCGCGGTAGGTTGCTTGCGCATAGCCCATGGCCAACCTGCGCAACCCCCGCCCGACGAACTCGCCAAACAGGCTGGACCCTACGCGATAGACATGCGCGTTCGGAAAATCCGTGTGGTATCCCGCGACCAGCGCGGTGTGCGGAAAGGCGCGGCGATAGTTGATCGCCGTCCACGGCAGTACCCACGGGCACTGCGATTCGATCAGGTCCGGGCGATACCGTTCCAACAGGTCGCGCACAGCGCGGGTACGGGTGATAAAGCGGTAGTTCGGGCTGCCGCGCACCTGTTCGGCCCCCACTTCGGCCCAGATATGGCGGCCATCCTCGATCACCCGATCCTGCGGGCCGGGCACGATCTGCAGGATGCGGTGGTCGGTCTGTTCCATCACGTAGCGGCGCTTTTCGCGCAGGTACGTTCCGATTCCGCCGCCGCCGTGCGGGGCATAGCTCTGGGTAAGATCGCAGATCAGCAGGGGTTTGCGCAGCGTGTCCATGCCGCATGCAAGGCCACGGCTGCGTGTCACTTTGACGACCAGATGTAACCGGCGTGACAGCGCGCGGCATGCAACGTGGCGTCAGTAATCCTTGCTGGCGCGCAAGTTGATGCTTTCATCGCCAATGGTCTGGATCGTGGCCAGAAGCGAAAGCCAGCGGGTGATGCGGAACTCCACCGAGGTGGCGCTGTAGCCTGCCCCGTCGGTCACCAGTTCGACGAAAAAGCGCCGCCCGATGTACTTGCCCACCGCCACGCGCGTGCCCGCTCCGATCGACGGGTCCGCGCCGATGATCCGCAGCCGGTCAAGCCCGATCGCCGACCGCAGCTTGTTGATCGGATCAAGCCCGCTGCCGCCGCGCAGCGACGCCAGCGCCGATGCAAGCTGCACTGCTTCGGGCGCCGATATCTGGGTGATCGAACTGCCGAACAGCAAGCGGCTGAGCAATTCCTCCTCCGGCAGCGCCGGGGTCGACGAAAAGGCAATTGTCGGCGCGGTGCCAGAACCCGTTATGCTGATCCGGGCGCTGACATTGTTGGCATCGCCTTCGGCCACGATGTCGAGCCGGGGGTCGATGGGCACTTCACCGGCAAAGCGGATGCGCCCGCGCGTCAGTTCAAACCGCTTGCCCGCAAACTCATAGCCCCCGCGCACGAGATCGGCGTTTCCAAATATCTGCGGGGCCGCCGTGGTCCCGCGCAGGCGGATGTCGGCACCCCATTCGCTGTCCAGCCCCAGCCCGCGCACGGCAATGCGGTTGCCGCCCGATGCGTCTATCACGAAACGCCAGGGCGTGGCGGGCGCCCGACCCGGCGCGGTATCGGCCGGGGCATTGATTTCGCGCGTGGCGACATTCGGCAGTTCCTGCACCACCGCCGCACGGCCCAGCATCCAGCGTGCCTGTTCGATCCGCACCCGCCCCGCAATCGTCCCGCCGACACCGCTGCTGACGATACGCAGCGGACCGGTGACAGTGGCAGCCATATCGTCGCGGTTGACGACCTGCGCGTTCTGCGCAGACAGGCGCAAGTCTATCGACGGGCCATGTTCGGACAATTCGGCAAGCCCAATCGTGCCGCTGCCGCTGATCCTGCCGCCGTTGTCGGTCACGCCGCTGAAGCGCGCGATGGCCAGCGAACTGTCGGTGAACGTGCCCGCCATCTGCACATCGCGCACATCGGTGCCAGTCAGCGTGCTCTGCACCCGCAGCCCGGTCGATGTAACGGCTCCGCGCAAGGCCGGGGACGCAATCGTGCCGGAAATGTCGGCCACGGCGTTGAGCGGCCCGGTCAGGTCGAACACTTCCACCCCGGTAAGACGCCACAGCGCGTCGGCCGGACCGCCATAACGCAATTGCCCGGTCAGTTGCCCCGCTTCAAGCCGGTCGACAAACCCGCCGCCGCGCGGCAATCCGCCGACACGGGCCTGCAACCGCCCGCGCACGGCACCCCCTTCGCGGATCACGGCGCGGGTCTGCACGGCATCGGGATCGAGCTGGGCCACCAGCGCGACGTCGATCGGGCGCGATGTTAGCACCAGACCCGACCGGGTCAGGCGGCGGATCATCAGCGCGGCATGGCCCGCAGGTGCGCCCTGCCCGTCGTTGACGTATTCAACCAGCCCGGACGCCGTTCCGCCCAGCCCCAGATCGGCAATCACGATGTCGATCACCGAAAGCGGCATGCGCGAAAGCGCCAGCTTCAGTTGCGTCGGCCCGCCCAGCACGTGCCCTTCGGCGATAAGGATACCGCGCCCGAAGCCGATCTGCGTCGGCGCCAGCCGCCAGCCGCGTGCATCGCCTTCCCCGTCGCGCGTCAGTACCGCGCGCCGGGGCATGGAGACCTTGCGCCCGGCATAGTCGCCCGAAACATAGGCAACGATCTGGTCCGGTGCGAAGGCCGCTGTGCCTTGCAGCGCAAAGCGCGTGCCGCGCCTGCCCGAAACCGAAGCAGTCACCGATCCGCTGCCATCCTGGAGATAGGCCGCCGCCGCCAGCCGGCCGATGAACACCTTGCCCACACCGATCCCTTCGGCCAGAAGGTTGCCTTCGATGGTTGAATGGCCATCCTTGACAAGGCCTGTGGCCGTGAGGCGCGCATTGCCGATGGACAGCGTCCGCGTGCCCCCGAACCGCGCATTGCGCCCGACCACGCTGGCCTCGAAGCCCTGCCCACCATCGCGCGGCGCCAGCGTTACGTTGCCATCCAGTCCGCCGCCAACCAGCGCGATCCGGCCCGAAACCCCTGCATCGGCCAGCGTCACGCCGCCGGTCACCTCGGTCTGCCACACCCGCATCCGTTCTATCGCAACCTGGGTTGTCCCGCCGGGCTGCAAGGTCACCCCCAGCACGCCGTCAAACGGGCCCAGCGCGGATTGCCCGGTAGTTTCGATGCGGAACCGGTCATCCACCGGCGCAAGCGCGATGCGCACGTCTTTCAACCCGGCGGCAGGCAGCGGGCTTTCCAGCAACAGCACTGCATTCGGCCCCGAACCGGTCATCGCCGCTTCGATGGTGAAAGCGCCGTACTGGCTGTGCCGCCCCTTGCCGGTCAGCGAAGCCGTGCCGCCGGGCTGCACCTTGCCGTCCAGCGTCATCTGCAACCTGGCGGAATTGAGCGAGGCATTGCGGAACGTCACCGGAATGCGTTCCCCCAGCGCCAGCCCCCCGGCAAAGCGCACGCCGCCGCCGGTCAGGGTCTGCACGCTGCCATTGTCGATCCGCGTCATCCGCCCGGCCAGATTGCCCTGCAAGGTCCACGGAACGCCCTTGCCGATCTTGAACAGGATCTTGGCATTGCCATCCACCACGCCAAGATCCGGCACCACCAGCCCACGCGCCGCCACCGGCCCGGCCAGCGCATAGCCGCCGCGCGCCATGTCGCCACGCAGCACCAGTTGCGCGCCAAGCCCCTTGCTGGCCAGCGCCAGGTTTTCCGATGTCAGCTTGCTGCCCGCAAAGACCAGATCGCCGGTTATGCGCGCGGCCGAAAGCACGGGATCGGCCATGGCGCTGCCCGTATCAAGCCGTTGCGCCACCAATGCCAGCGGCAGCACAAAACGTTTGCCATCCCATGTCGCCACCGCGGCAGAGCGCAAGCCGCGTGCTTCCAGCGTCCCCAGCCGCAGCCGGTCAACTGTCAGCACATGGTCGATGGCAAGGTCCGACAGCGGCCCGTCCAGCGTCGCATCAAGGGCAACACCAGCCAGTTCGGGCGCGGACAACACCCGTTCCGGCTTGAGCACACGGGCGCGCACGTTCAGCGCCTCCGCCCGGTTTTCCGAAAGCACGAACTTGCCCTTCGCAGCCAGTTTGAAGGCATCGCCCGCCAGCCTCAACCGACCGTCAAGCGTACTGTCGGCCAGACGGCCATCATACAGCAACGACAGCGCGGGGCCAATTGCCTGCGCTGCCGTTCCCGTAACCAATGCCCCCGGACGCGCCTGCCCGGCAATACGGAACAGGCCGGAACGGCTGCCGATCTGGAACGCCGCCAGGGTCCGCCCGTCCTGCGTGGCATGGGCCACGCCATCCCAGCGGGACCAGCCTCCCTTGCCGAAGATGCGCGCCCTGACCGTGCTTTTCGCCCCGATCAGCCCCGCGATCAGGCCACCCTTCGGCGCATCATAGGCAAGGCGCAGGTCGAACCTGTCCCGGTCGGGTTCGCTGTTCAGCCACAGCACCATCCGGTCGGTCCCACCCAGCTTGCCCTTCACGTCGAGCAAGGCGCGGCCCTTGCGCACGTCGGCGCGCGCCAGCATGTCCACCCGCCGCCGCGCTCCGGCCAGTCCTTCGGCAACGGTCAGATTGTCAATCACCAGCCGGTCAACGCGAATATCAAAACCGGGCAGGATCGGGCTGTCCGGGTCAGTGCCCGGCCGCAGGCGCGGCGCGCGGCGCAAGGTGCCCCGGTGCAGCGCCAGCAACCGCACATCGAGCCGGTTGTTCATCCACGCCGCCGGGCGCCAGTCCAGTTCGGCTTCGGGGATGGTCAGGAACACCCCTTCGGGATCGCTGACGCGAATATCGCGCAAGGTCGATGCGGCGTAGAGCGATCCGTCGATGCGGCCAATCTCGATCCGCAGGCCCGATTGCAGCGCCAGCGCCGCCACGCGGTTGGCCACCAGCCGGTGCCCCAGCGGAGAATCGAGCACGACCAGCGCAGCCAGCGCAAAGACGACCGCAGCGACCAGCAGGATCGCTGCACGGCGAACAATGCCGCGCAACAGTCCCCGGCCAACCGGCTGCGGCTGCTCCGGCGGATCGGCTGCGGCGGCGGGCTGCGGGGGCACGTCCTGCGCCATCAGAACGCCTGCCCCAGCGCCACATAGACGCCGATCGGGCTATCGCCCGGCGAACGGTTCAGCGGGGTGCCGATGTCGATACGGATCGGGCCGAAGCTGGTCTTGTAGCGGATGCCGACACCCGCCCCGAACTTGAGATCGCGCAGGCGCGGGCTGGTGGTCGTATCAACCGCGCCAGCATCGACGAACGGCACGACGCTGAGCGCGCCATCGAACAGGCTGGTGCCGACCCGCGCTTCGAGCGAAAACTCGGTCAGCGCCCGGCCGCCGCTTGGCTGGCCGAGCGTATCGCGCGGGCCGATGCGCTGATAGCCATAGCCGCGCACCGACCCGCCGCCGCCCGCATAGAACCGGCGCGAAGGCGCGATGTTGGCAATATCGGTGCCGATGATCGTGCCCAGCCGGACCCGCCCGGCCAGCACCAGATTTTCACCGGTGCGCTGGTAGGCGCTGGCATCGAACTGGAGCTTGCCATACGTCGACTTGTTGCCATCAAGCACGGACAGTTCAGGCGATGCGCGCAAGCCGATGCGGAACCCGCGCGTGGGATCGAACAGGTCGTCGCTCCCGTCATAGACCACGCGCGTTGGCAAGGCTCCGATGAAGTAGGTCTTGCGTCGCTGACCCGCGCGGATCGCGGCGGCATCGCGTTCGCCGGTCGCAAGCAGTTCAACCCCGGCCGCAAAGACCCACGGCTTCTGGAAGATCAGCGTGGTCTGCCGCTCCAGCCCCGCAGTTGCCGATATCGTGCGCGCTTCAAACGCGGCGCTGGTCTGGTTGCGGAAATAGACATCGGCGTTGAGCACGAGATCACGCTTGAGGAAATTGTTGCGACGGAACGTGATCCCGGCAAGCTGTTCCTGCGTCCCGGCCACGGCGCGGGCACGGACCATCCCTTCAGGCGGGAAGAAGTTGCGGTGCTCCCACTGCGCTTCAAGGCGGAAGCCTTCACCGCTGGAATAACCGACCAGTCCGGCAATCGTGCGCAAAGGCCCCGGCGTCAGCGTCACGTCGACATCGACCGTGCCCGGCACGCCATCAGCCGGTTTTTGCACTTCGCGCGTTTCGACCGTGACCGATGAGACAAGGCCGGTGGCCAGCACCGCCTGCCGCAGATCGTCCACGTCGCTGCGGCGGTAGGTATCGCCGGGGTCGAAGCGCGCGATCAGCCCCAGATGGCGCGATCCCAGAAAACGTTCGAGCGAGGAGTGCACGGTGCCGAAGCGGTAAACCCCACCGGGCATGACCGGCACCGCCAGATCGCCTTCGCGGCGTTCATGGTCGATCAGCAGATCGGGTTCCTCAACCCTGGCAAAGGCATAGCCATTATCGCCCAGCGCCGCCGCCAGCTTTGCCCGTTCGGCCACGATACGGTCGGCGTTGACAGCATCGCCGGGGTTAAGCGCGAAGGCACCGCGCAGCTTGTCGTAATCCGGCCCGGTACTGGCCAGATCACCGAACGTCAGCGTTCCAAAGCGGTATTGCGGCCCCGGCTGGATATCGAAGCGAACCACCACGCTTTCCACGTCGATCGCCCCGCGCGTGCGGCGTGGCGGGGCAGCCGGTGCGGCAGCGGGCGCAGGAGTGGCATCTGCCCCTTGCGCGGCATTGTCGACCGCCTGTGCTACCGGGACCGCCGCCGGAGTCTCGCGCAATCCGCCCAGCGTCTGGGTAATCTGCGCATCGTAATAGCCATGGACACGCAGGATTTCGCGCAGGGTTTCGGCATCGGTACGGCCCCGGCGGACAATCTGCGCCAGATTGTCGTCATCATCGTCGAACGACTTGAGGCTGGAAAGCGCAGCAAAGCGGCTGGCGATCGCCCCGCGTTCCGGCACTGCATCCGCGCCGACGGGGAAGGCCAGTTCCACCTGCTTGCCGATCCGTTCGATCTCGCGCGGTTCGACGTCGGCCAGTTGCCCGTTGCCGTTTTCCTCTGCGCCGGGCAAGGCACCGACGGCCGCCTCGGTCGCCTGTTCGGCAACGTCGATATCGGGATCGGGCGTCAGCGGCGTGATCGCTGGCAAATCGCTGCCTTCTGGCCAGGCAATCGTCATCCCCGGCAGTTCGGGCATGGCGATATCGGCGTCGAACTGGTCGAATATCGCCGGGTCCGGCGCGCCGGTGCGCGCCGCGTCGGTATCGAGCGCCCAGGCATCGGCATCACGCAGCGCCGAATCCGGGATCAGGGCTTTGAGTTCCGCATCGGTGTCACGCGACTGCGCGTGCACGCCGGCCGGCGCGGCAAGAACAAGCGCCACGGCCAGGACGCGCAGCAACGGAAAAGGATCAGGTGCGCGCGTAGCGATCCTGCGCGCCGTGGACACCATCCTTGAGACTGCCTTCAAGGCCGGTGCAAGCCCCGCCTTCGCGCCCGGTAGCACCGGAGGAAACGGCGCGTTCGATGGCAAGTGCCTGTTCAGCAGGTTCGAACCGTTCCCAGCCATCGCGGCCCAGCTTCTCCATCGGGCGAAAGCGCACCTTGTATTGCATGCGCTCCGATCCTTCGACCCAATAGCCAAGGTAGACGTAGTCCAGCCCGACACGCGCGGCCCGTTCGATATGGTCGAGGATGATATGCGTGCCAAGACCGGATCGTGTCTCGTGTTGAGGGTCGTAGAAACTGTAGATCATGGAAAGGCCGTCGCCCTGCTCGTCGGTCAGGCAGGCGCCAACCAGCCTTCCCGGCGAACCGTCAGCGGTCGGCTCCCGGTATTCGATGATGTAACTCTTGACGGGCGTGTGCTCCACCATGTCGGCAAAGTCCATCTCGTCCATCGTGGCCATGCCCCCGCCGGGATGGCGCACGGCAAGGTAACGCTGCAACAGCTCGAATTGTTCCGGGGTGGACCACGGTTTGCACACGGAAACAACCAGATCGCGGTTGCGCCGGACAATCCGCTTCTGCGTGGAGGATGGCTGGAACTGTGCGGCGACCACGCGCACCGAAACGCAGGCGGTGCATTCTATGCAGCTTGGCCGGTACGCCACCGTCTGGCTGCGCCGGAACCCGATCCGCCCCAATGCATCGTTCAGCTCATCGGCGTTGGGGCCTTTGAGTTCGGTAAACACCTTGCGTTCGCTCCGGCCCGGCAGATAGGGGCACGGCGCGGGGCTGGTCACGAAAAAGCGCGGGAAGCGGACGGGCGCGGTCACGGTCTTGCGGTTGCCTCCTGTCGCCGGGCAATCCGGCGTGTCAGCCAGGAACATGCCTTAGTGACCGGAATCGTGAAAGCCCCATTAACCAAGGTTTCGTCATAAAGTTGCCGGTCGTTAACACCATTGCGGGGATTTCGCCCCCCGCGGCGGCCCCGGTCCGCATTCAGGACAGACCGGCCCGCAAAAGTTAACGCACCCGCCCGCCACAGGGCGGTGCAATCAGGCCAGTTCGACCTGCTCCACATTGTATCCCTTGGCGCGCAGCCCCGCCACGAGACGGTCGATCTGTTCGCGGTCACGCGCTTCGCATTCGATCTCGGCGGTCAGGCCCTTGGCCGGAAGCGACGTGAAGATGCGCTGGTGCCACACTTCAAGAATGTTGACCTGAAAGCGGTTGAACTCTTCCACCACCTTGAACAGCGCGCCGGGGCGGTCCTGCAAGGTGATCCGCAGGCGGCCCAGCCGGCCCGACCGCGCCAGATCGCGCAGCAGTACGTTGGCCAGCAGGCGCGTGTCGATGTTGGCCCCGGTCAGCACGATGCCCACGTTGCGCCCGGCGAACATTTCGCGGTTGCGCATGACGGCGGCAAGGCCCGCGGCCCCTGCGCCTTCGACCACGGTCTTTTCGATCTGCAACAACAGCGCCAGCGCGGTTTCCAGCGCCGGTTCATCGACCAGCACGACATCATCGACCATGCCCGCCAGCACGGCAGAGGTGAACCCGCCCGGCTCCTTCACCGCGATGCCTTCGGCCAGCGTATCGCCGCCGCAGGGCAGATCCAGATGCTTGAGCCGCGCGAACATCGACGGGAACAGTTGCGCCTGCACGCCGATCAGGCCGATCTTCGGCTTGATCCCGCGCGCGGCGGTGCCCATGCCCGACAACAGCCCGCCGCCGCCGATCGGCACGGCCAGCACATCAAGCTGCGGTACGTCCTCCAGCATTTCGAGCGCAACCGTGCCCTGCCCGGCCGCAACATTGCGTTCATCGAAGGGGTGGACGAAAGTCAGTCCCAGTTCCTGCTCCATGGTCCGCGCATGAGCATAGGCTTCATCGAAGGTTTCTCCTTCGAGCACGACCGTGCCGCCGACGGCTTCGGTCTGCATGATCTTTACCGTCGGCGTCGTCTTGGGCATGACGATGGTGACCGGCACGCCCAGCCGCGTCCCGTGGTACGAAAGGCCCTGGGCGTGATTGCCCGCCGATGCCGCGATGACCCCGCGCCCGCGCGCTTCGTCCGAAAGGAGCAGCAGCGCGTTGAGCGCCCCGCGCTCCTTGTAGGCTGCGGTAAATTGCAGGTTTTCGAACTTCAGCCAGATTTCCGCGCCGGTGATCGCGCTCAACGTCTTGCTGTGCAGCGTGGGGGTGCGGACCACCTGCCCGGCAATGCGCTCCGCCGCCGCGCGCACGTCGGCCAGGGTCAACAGGGCTTCATCGGCGGAGCCGGGGCCATGCACTGCGGGTTTGAACGCTACGTTTTCCATACGCCGCCCCTATCGGAAAGCGGTGGCCAAGGAAACCTTATGCTTGGCCTGATCCCGCCGCTTTTGCACGCGCGGCTTCCAGCCACTGCCGGAACCCGATCACCGGCAGCAGCGCAGCCACGATAGCGGCGGAATCCGCTATCCAATCGCGCCAGTCCGAATCGCGGTGCAATGCGGGCACGGCCTGCACAACTTCGATCCCCGCGCCCAGCAGCGCGAGCCACAGCACCGCCCGGACCAGCGGCATACGTGGCCACCCCGCCCCGGCCAGAAAGGTCAGCGTGAAGAACGCCAGCATGTGCTGCACCTTGTCGCCCAGATCGACTGCGGCGATATGCGGCGGCTGCGGCAGGATGGCCATGACCAGCGCAAAAAGCGTGGCCGGCCAGAACGCCAGCCGCGCCAGCCGCGAAAGGATGGGGAGCAGGCGATGCATCGCTGCCGCTTATGCTGCGATGCAACAGCTCTGGCAAGCATCCATCGGGCTGAAATACGGGGTGGCATACGGGGGTGGCGCGGGGCTGCAAAACCGATATGAAAGCAAGCCATGACCGATCAGCCCCCCGCCCCCGGCGCGCCCGTGAATGTTTCCTTCCTTGGCCTTGGGGTCATGGGCGGGGCGATGGCCCGGCACCTTGGCCATGCCGGCCATAATCTGACGATCTACAACCGCTCCCCGGAACGCGCGCAGGCCTGGTGTAATGCCAACCCCGATATCGCGGTGCGGGTCGCCACCAGCCCGGCCGAAGCCGCCGAAGGCGCCGATGCGGTCATCACCTGCGTCGGCAACGACGATGATCTGGCCGATGTCGTGCTCAGCCCGAACGGCCTGTTTTCCCGCCTGCGGCGCGGCGCGCTGTTCATCGACCATACCACGGTTTCCGCGCGAATCGCCCGGCAGATCGCGGTCGAAGGGCGCGACAAGGAACTGCTGTGCGTCGATGCGCCGGTCACCGGCGGGCAATCGGGGGCAGAAGCCGGAACACTGGCCATCATGTGCGGCGGCAGCGCGCGCGCGGTGGATGCCGCCCGCCCGGTGCTGGCCGCCTATGCCAAACGCGTGGTCCATGTCGGCAAATCGGGCGCAGGCCAGATCGCCAAGATGGCCAACCAGATGTGCATCGCCGGAACCATCGCCGGGCTTTCCGAAGCAATCCGCTTTGCCCAGGCCGCGCATCTCGATCTCGACAAGGTGTTCGACGCGATTTCCGGCGGCGCGGCGCAATCGTGGCAGATGGACAACCGCTTCCACACGATGACCCGCGACGAGTTCGACTTCGGGCTGGCGATCGACTGGATGCGCAAGGATCTGGGGCTGGCCATGGACGAAGCGCGCAACCTTGGCGCCAGTGTGCCAGTGACCGCGCTGGTCGATCAGTTCTACGTCGATGTCCAGGCGATGGGTTACGGACGCGAGGATACCAGCGCGCTGATCCGTCGCCTGCCCCGTCGGAAGCCCCGCTGATGCGGACAGGTCTTGCGCTCGGCGCACTGCTGCTGCTGTCCGCCGCGCCTGCTGCCCTTGCCGATACGCTGGTGGACAACGTGCGCGGGACGACGATTGGCGCGAGCGGCCAGCCGGAAAGCTTTACCGGCCTGCTGTTCGACGATGCCGGGGTGATAAAGCGCCTTGTCCGCAAGGGCGAAAAGCCGCCGAAGGCGCGCAAGGACTATCAGTACCACGTCGATGGCAAGGGGCAGGTTATGCTCCCCGGCATGATCGACGCGCACGCCCATGTCATGGGCATGGGCTTTGCCGCGCTCACGCTCGACCTGTCGGGCACCACATCGCTGCAACAGGCACTGGACGAAATCGGGCGATACGCCACCAGCCACCCCGACCGGCCATGGATCGTCGGCGGCGGCTGGAATCAGGAACAATGGCAGCTTGGCCGCTTTCCCACTGCGGCAGAACTCGATGCGGTAACCGGCAACCGCCCGGTCTGGCTGGAACGGGTCGATGGCCATGCCGGGTGGGCCAACAGCGCCGCGCTGAAAGCGGCGGGCATCACCGCCGCCACGAAAGACCCGGCAGGCGGCAGGCTGGAACGCAACGCCGATGGCAGCCCGGCGGGCGTGCTGGTCGACGCGACGATGCAACTGCTAACGCCGCGCCTGCCCGCACCCCGGCCCGAAGACCGTGACGTGGCCTTTGCCACTGCCCAGCAGATCCTGTTCAAGCGGGGTGTCACCGCCGTAGCCGACATGGGCGCCACGATCGAGGACTGGCAGGCCTATCGCCGCGCAGGCGATGCCAACCGGCTTTATGTGCGGGTGATGGCTTATGCTGCCGGGATCGACCAGATGTCCCTGATCGGCGGCCCCGGCCCTTCGCCATGGCTTTATCAGGACCGGCTGCGGCTGAACGGCGTGAAGTTCTATTTCGACGGTGCGCTGGGATCGCGCGGGGCATCGCTGAAGGCCCCCTATGCCGATGCGCCCGACACGAAAGGCTTGCCGCAGCTTTCCCAGACCCAGCTTGGCAACCTGATGAGCCGGGCGGCGATGGATGGCTTCCAGGTGGCGGTCCACGCCATTGGCGATCAGGCCAACGCAACGGTCATCAGCGCGATCACCGATCTTTCGGAAACCTACAAGGGTGACCGCCGCTGGCGCATCGAACATGCCCAGATCGTCGATCCGGCGGACTTTGCCCGCTTTGCCGCAAGCGGGGCCATCGCCTCGATGCAACCCGTGCACCAGACATCGGACTGGCGGATGGCGCAGGCCCGGCTCGGCCCGCAAAGGCTGGCCGGGGCCTATGCCTGGCAATCGCTCCGGCAGGCCGGGGTGCGGCTGGCGTTCGGGTCCGATGCGCCGGTCGAAGCGGCTGATCCGTGGGCGGGGCTTGCCGCGGCGGTCAGCAGGCAGGGAGTGGACGGGTTGCCTGATGGCGGCTGGCAGCCGCAGGAACGGCTCACCCCGGTGCAGGCGCTTGCCGCCTATACCGCCGATGCGGCCTATGCCGGGTTTGCAGAAAGCCGCTTCGGGCGTCTGGCGCCGGGGCTGCGCGCCGATTTCGTGCTGGTCGATACCGACCCGCTCAACGCCACGCCTGCCCAGCTCCGCGCGACGAAAGTGCTGGAAACATGGATTGGCGGTGGCCGGGTATGGACCGCAGAGGGAGGGACACAGGCTGCGGGCGGAGGCACCGACCGGCGCTGATGCTGCACAAAGGCAACGCACGCAGCGTCAGGGCAGAAGCGGCGTGCCGTCGGTGGCCGGCTCTTCTTCGGCCCGGCGTTTTGCCTCGGCGCTTTCGGTAAAGCGCATCAGCACCAGCGTGCCTTCGAACAGGAACAGCAGCGGCACGGCCAGCATGAGCTGCGAAACGACATCGGGTGGCGTCGCCACTGTCGCCACGGCAAAGATCGCCACGATCACATAGCGCCGCGCGGTAACCAGTTGCGCCCGGCTGACAATCCCGGCGCGGTTTAGCAGCATCAGCAGCACCGGCAGCAGGAAGCTGATCCCGAAGGCCAGGATGAACTGCATCACAAGGCTAAGGTAATCGCCCGTGCCCGGCAGGGCTTCGAGTTTCAGCCCGCCCTTGTTGCCTTCGAACCCCAGGAACCATTTGAAGGCGGTGGGCATGACCACGAAATAGGCCAGACTGGCCCCGGTGGTGAACAGGACCGGCGTAGCCAGCAGGAACGGCAGGAACGCCTTCTTTTCCCGCGCATACAGCCCCGGCGCGATGAAGGCCCACAACTGGTTGGCGATCACCGGAAAGCTTATGAAAAACGCGGCGAACATCGACACTTTCAGTTCCACGAAGAACGCTTCGTACAACTTGGTGTAGATCAGCTTGCCCTCGCCCGGCGGAAAAGCCACCACCAGCGGCCGCGCGAGAATGGCAAAGATATCGTCGGCAAAGTAGAAGCACACGACAAAGGCCACGGCCAGCGCATAGACGCAGCGCAGCAACCGCGTGCGCAGTTCCAGCAGGTGGTCCAGCAGCGGGGCCTGCGTTTCGTCGATATCGCCGATCATGCCGCCCCGCCTTCGCGCCCGGTTTCCGGCGGCATCGGGCCAATCATCACGGGATCGTCGGGCAGCACGGCAGGCGCATCAGCGCCATTCTGGTCCGCCGCGTCGGCCACGGTCTGGCCTTCGGCGGCGGCAGCTTCGTGGGCGGCGGTTTCGCGCATGATCCGTTCGTTCTGTTCCTTCCACTTGCGCTCCATCTCCTCCATTTCCGCTTCGCGGATCATGGTTTCGATGCCGGTGCGGAAGTGGTTGGAAACGCTGCGCATCTTGGCAACCCAGCGACCAGCGGTGCGCAGGGCAAGCGGCAAGTCCTTCGGGCCGATCACGACAATCGCCACGATGACCAGCACCAGCAGTTCGGATGCGCCGATATCGAACACGGGGTTTTCGTCCTTGTGGCGCGAGGGCCAGCCTGGCGCGCAGGATTGTTG
Source organism: Novosphingobium lubricantis (assembly GCA_042650965.1). Lineage (GTDB taxonomy): Bacteria > Pseudomonadota > Alphaproteobacteria > Sphingomonadales > Sphingomonadaceae > Novosphingobium > Novosphingobium lubricantis. Next base: position 114,321 of record JBHSCB010000004.1, read on the forward strand.
GGCCAGATGATCGGGCCGGATTGCTTGGCCGGATTACTGGGCCGGATTGCTTGGCCGGATTGCTTGGCCGGATTACTGGGCCTGATCGGTCGTCGTCGGCTGCGCCGTGGCGGCGGGGGCCGGAGGCGGCGGCGCCTGTTGCTGGAGCTGCGCGGGCGGCGGGGGCACGGGCTTGTTTTCCTCGTCGCTCATGCCTTGCTTGAAGCTTTTGATACCCTTGCCGAAATCGCCCATCATTTCGGAAATGCGGCCACGGCCGAACAGGACCAGCACAACCAGCGCCAGCACGATCAGGTGCGGAAGGGAAAGACCACCCATGTCACTTACTCCTTTGCCCCCAAGATAGGGGCTTGCGCCCGGTTCCGCCAGTCAATCCGCGCCGTCGCCGTCGTCGTCCCCGACAAAGGTGGCGCGCGCCTCGGCCGCTTGCGCCCCCGTGTCGTCATCCCCGCCGCCCGTCAAGACGGCAAACGCCTCATCGACCGGGTCCAGCAGCCCGGCGGCGCGCAATTCCTCGATTCCCGGCAGATCACGGCGCGATTGCAGGCCGAAATGGCTGAGGAATGCCGGGGTAGTGGCATAGATCGTCGGCCGCCCCGGCACCTCGCGCCGCCCGGCGATCCGCACCCAGCCCGCTTCAAGAAGCACGTCCAGCGTCCCCTTGGCGGTCTGCACGCCGCGAATCGCTTCGATCTCGGCACGGCTGACGGGTTCGTGATAGGCGATGATCGCCAGCGCCTCGGTCGCCGCGCGCGAGAGGCGTTTCGGCTCTTCCTTTTCGCGGCGTAGCAGGTGGGCGAGATCCGGCGCAGTCTGGAAGTGCCAGCGCCCGCCCCGCTCCACCAGATGGATGCCCCGGTGCGCGTAGGTGTCGCTCAGGTCCGCCAAGGTGCGTTTCAGGTCGACACCCCCAAGATGGGCGGAAAGCTCCTGTTCCGTCAGGGGATTTTCGGCGGCGAACAAGGTCGCCTCTACCGCGCGGGCCAGATCGTCAGGCCCGGTCATGCCTGCACCGCACGCAGCATCAGCGGCCCGAACGCCGCGTCCTGGGCAATTTCCGCCCGCCCCTGCTTGGCCAGTTCGAGCGCGGCGAGAAAGCTCGACGCCAGCGCCGATTTGCGCAGCGCCGGATCGGCATCAAGCGGCAGGAAGGCGCGCAGATCCGTCCATTCCAGCGCCACGCCCAGCATCCGCGACACCCGCGCCAGCGCCGCATCGAGAGTCATCACCGCCCGGTCGCGGACCATATGGACGACCGGCCGGTTGCGGTGGCGGATTGCGCCATAGGCCTGCATCAGCGCAAAGATATCGCACTTCCACAAGGCCTTGCGATCCACCCGCAACCCTTCGGGTGCGCCGCGAACGAAGACATCGCGCCCGACCCGATCACGCGCCATCAGCCGCGCGCCCGCTTCGCGCATGGCCCCAAGCCGTTGCAACCGCAGTTGCAGCTTGAGCGCCAGTTCTTCGGGGCCGGGCTGGACATCGGGATCGCGCGGCAGGAGCAGCAGGGACTTGAGGTAGGCGAGCCACGCCGCCATCACCAGATAGTCCGCCGCCAGTTCCAGCTTCAGCGCCTCAGCCTTGTCGATGTAGCCAAGGTACTGGTCGACCAGATCAAGGATGGAAATCCGGCGCAGATCCACCTTCTGCCGCCGCGCCAGTTCGAGCAGCAGGTCGAGCGGCCCCTCCCACCCGTCAAGCTCCAGATAGAGCGCCGAATCATCGTCCGGCGCGCTCGCCACCCCATTCCACGCATCGTCCGTTTCCAAAAACGTCGGCGATGCGGCGGGCCGGTCCATCACGCCAGTTCCAGCAGCCGGTCGCGCGTGGCCAGCAAGGCATGTTGCCCGGAAAGGTCCGCCGGACCATCGAAGGCCGCAGTCGGCGCCAGCGCACGCTCCAGCCGCGCAGCGGTCAGCACGCTCATCGGGGTGAGCGCCGTGGCGATGCCGATCATGTCGTCCATCTTGGCCCAGCAATTCAGCGCGATGTCGCAGCCCGCCGCCTGCGCCCGCGCGGCACGATCCGGCACCGAACCGCCCAGCGCCTCCATATCCAGATCGTCGGTCAGCAGAAGGCCATCGAAGCCGATCGCCTTGCGGATGATCTCCTGCACCACGAACGCGGAATGGGTGGCGGGGTTTTCGGCATCCCATGCGGCAAAGCGCAAGTGCCCGGTCATGGCGATGGGCGCATCGCGCAGCGCACGAAACGGGGCAAGGTCCGTCTCCAGTTCCTGCGCCGAGGCGGTGACGAGCGGCGTCTCCTTGTGGCTGTCCACCATCGAGCGGCCATGCCCCGGCATGTGCTTGACCACGCCCGCAACCCCGGCGCGGGCAAGCCCGTCGAGCGTGGCACGACCCAGCGCCGCAACGCGCAGCGGTTCGGTGCCCAGCGCACGGTCGCCGATCACGTCATGCGCACCGGGTTGACGCACATCGAGCAGCGGGAGGCAATCGACACTGATCCCCGCCTGCGCCAGATCCAGCCCCAGCGCATGGGCATTAGCGCGCGCCGCCTCTATCGCGCTGGCGGGCGCGGTATCGTAGAGCCGGTCGAAACTGGCGCCGGGGGGATAAGCGGCCCAGACCGGCGGCTTCATCCGCGCGACGCGCCCGCCTTCCTGATCAATGCAGATGAAGGTGCGCGACCGGCCATGCAGGGCGCGCAGATCGTCGGTCAGCGCGCGCACCTGTTCACGGCTTTCCACGTTGCGCCCGAACAGGATGTATCCCGCCGGATCGGCATCGCGGAAAAAGGCGCGTTCATCGTCTGTCAGGGTCAGGCCGGAAAGCCCGAAGATTGCCGGAACCATGGGGCGCAGAATCGTCAAATCTCGCCCACTTTGCAAGGCCCGGCCGGGCGATTGCCGGGGAAAAGGCGGGTCTTACCGCCCCTCCGGTATCACATCGCCCGTGCCTTGCCGCAGAACGCCTTCGATCAGCGTTTGACCTGGCACTTGAGGCCGCCAGCGGTAAGCCGCTGGCACAGCGCGTTTGCCGCAGCAGCATCCCCCGCAACGGCCTGCAGGCGATAGACCGTGCCGATATCGGCCTTGCCTTCGATTACCCGGTGCGGCAGCCCCTTGAGAGCTTCGTGCATGCCCGAAAGCTTGCCCCACGCCGCCTCTGCCGAAGCGTTCGACGAGAAGGCGCCGACCTGCACACCCACGCCACCTGCGGCCGGTGCAGCAGAAGCCCCCGCCGCATTGGCCGATGGCGAAGCCGCCAGTTTCGGCGCCGCCGATCCGGCGAGCGTGGCGGCAGGCTTCTTGCCATCGCTGACCTTGAAGCTGGAATCGCCGGTTCCGGCAAAGGTCTTGCCGCCCGGATCGCTGGGCGCAACCTTGTAGGGCTGCTTGCTGGCTTCGATCAGGCTGCCATCGGCATCGGCCGGGCCGCTGCCCTTGCGGGTTGCCCACATGACGCCGCCGATTAGCGCGGCCAGAACGATAAGGCCCATCAGCGCCAGCATGATGAGCCGCCCGGTGCCGCCATCTTCATCTTCGAGGTCGATATCGTCGGCGCTTTCGAGCCAGGGCAGGCTCTGTTCATCGCCCAGCGCAAGACGTTCATCGCCCGGCGAAGCACGATCGCTTTCGCTATCTTCGGCGAACCCGCCAAACTGTGCCCCCAAGGCCGTGCCGACAGCACCGGCGGCATCACCGGCTGCATCGGTCACCTGGTCGAACGCGCCCTTGGCCGCTTCCGCAGCATTTTCCGCCGCATCGCGTGCGGAATCGCCAAGTTCGGCGGCCACATCAAACGGCTTGTTCGGGCTTTGGCCTTCCCAGCCATTCTGGTCGTTTTCGCCGTTCATCTCGTGTCCCTGCCCCGTTTTACAAATGCGGTACGTGCCTGCGCTGGTGCCGGATCAGCCGTTAACCATCGCATCAAAGCTCTTGCGCGGCCTCAACCCCCAGCAAGGCAAGGCCATTCTTGATTACCTGCCCGATTTGCGCGGCAAGGAAAAGACGGGCTGCGGTCATTGCGGAGTCATGTGCCACAATGAACCGCTTTTCGGGCCGGTCGTTGCCGAGATTGTAGTAGGAGTGAAACGCCGAGGCGAGATCGTGGAGGAAAAAGGCGATCCGGTGCGGTTCGCGCGCGACGGCTGCCGCTTCGACGATGCGCGGGAACTGCGCCGCCAGCTTGACCAGCGCCAGTTCTTCCTCGCCCAGCAGCCCCAGATCATCACCTGCGGGCGCGTGGCCAACCTCTGCGCCCTTGCTGATGTTCCGGCAGATGCGGGCATGGGCATACTGCACGTAGAACACCGGGTTGTCCTTGCTGGCTTCGACCACCTTGGCAAAGTCGAAGTCCATCTGGGCATCGGGCTTGCGGGTCAGCATGGTGAAGCGCACCACATCCTTGCCGACTTCCTCTACCACATCGGCCAGGGTCACGAAGTTCCCGGCACGCTTGGACATTTTCACCGGCTGGCCATCGCGCAGCAACTGCACCATCTGCACCAGCTTGATTTCGAACGGCTTGGGCGGTCCGCCTTCGGCGCTGGTCAGGGCAGCCACTGCCGCCTTGATGCGTTTCACCGTACCGGCATGGTCCGCGCCCCAGATATCGACCAGAGCATCGGCCGCCTGCGCCTTCTGGAAATGGTAGGCGAGGTCCGCGCCGAAATAGGTCCACGCCCCGTTCGATTTTCGGATCGGCCGGTCCTGGTCGTCACCGAACTTCGTTGATCGGAACAGCGGCAGTTCCACCGCTTCCCAATCTTCCAGAGTCTTGCCCTTTGGAGCTTCCAGCAGCCCGTCATAGACCAGATCATGGTCGCGCAGCCACTTTTCCGCCGCATCGACCTTGCCCGATGCCTGAAGCTCCGCTTCGGACGAAAAAACATCGTGATGGATGCCCAGCGAGGCAAGATCGGCGCGGATCATGTCCATCATCGCCGCAACGGCGCGGCTGCGGAAAGCGATCAGCCATTCCGATTCCGGCGCGGCGGCATAAGCATCGCCAAACTCGGCGGCCAGCGCCTTGCCCACCGGCACAAGGTAATCGCCGGGATAAAGCCCTTCGGGGATCGCGCCGACATCTTCGCCCAGCGCCTCGCGGTAACGCAGGTGGACTGACCGGGCGAGCACATCGACCTGCGCTCCGGCATCGTTGACGTAGTATTCCTTGATGACCTTGTGCCCGCTGTAGGCCAGCAGATCAGCCAGGGCATCGCCCACCACCGCACCCCGGCAATGGCCCATGTGCATCGGCCCGGTGGGATTGGCAGAGACATATTCGACGTTGACGACCTTGCCGCCGCCCATGGTGGAGCGGCCATAGTCCGCCCCGGCCACCGCGATCAGCGCCAGTTCGCCGCGCCACGCATCATCGGTCAGCCGCAGGTTGATGAAACCCGGTCCCGCGATCTCTGCGGAAACGACGCGCGGTTCGCGTTCCAGTTCGGCTACCAGCGCAGCGGCCAGCGCGCGCGGGTTCGTTCCGGCGGGCTTGGCCAGCACCATTGCGGCATTGGTCGAAAGGTCGCCATGCGCCGGGTCGCGCGGCGGTTCGCACGTCACCGCACCGCGCGCCAGCCCGCCGGGGAGCGTGCCCGCCGATTCCAGCGCATCGAGCGCAGCGTCGATTACCCGAACGAAGTCGGCATGAAGGTTCATCTGGCCATCAGTCATGGCCGCGCGGTTAGCGGATGTGGCGCGAAAGCGAAAGGGGCGCCGCGTGTGCGCCGCCTCAGCCCCGCCCTGCCGCGCTTAACGGCGTACGTTGTACTGCAACTGCGCGTCGGTAAGCTGAAAGCCCACGAGCAGTTCGAACGTGGCGCGGGCCAGCGCGGCCTTGACGTCCGGCTGCGAGAGCGGGTCGGTCGCAGCGTCCGCATCACCGGCGCGGCGCTTGCGCGAAATGCGCTTCACGATCTCTTCGGGCAACGAAGCCTCTGCCCGGTCGACATAGGCGGCGCCCTGCGCCCGCGCCGAGGCCCGGCTCTGTCCATCGGCAAAGTCGATCACGATCTTGCCCACGCGCTTGGCCACAACCACGTTACCGCCGCGCATGACGGTCGAGAAATAGGGCAGTTCAACCCGGCGTGCGCCGCGCGGGTCGGTGCGGCGCGCCAGCACATCGAATGTGGCGACCGAATAAAGCTTGTTGTCGCCGCTGCACTGCGCACGCACGTTGGTGATTGTCGCTTCCACGTCGATGCTGGCCGAATCGGTCCGCCCCGGCGCAGTGAACAGGGTTACGTCCCCGGTATAGTCGGGCACGCCGACGCGCGGGCACGGATCACGCAATGCGGTTACGCCAACGGCATCGTCCACCACCAGTTCGCCACGCTTGCCGCCACAGCCCGACAGCGCCAGCGCCGCAACCAGCGGGACGCCCACGGTTGCCCAGGACAGGAGAGGGCGGCGGGCGGATGCGGTCATGGGCATTCTATCCTTGCAGTCTGGCCTGCCGATCAGGCCAAGGTGTTACCATGGCGCTTGTGATCGCAAGGCCACGATATGTGTTCAGGCATTGATTCAGGGACACGACGCCCCGTTTGCGGCCACTCTCTACCCACCACAGATACTTTCGGCAATGGCGGGCGGTGGCGCTTGCTGCTAAGGGCAGCGGCATGAACGCCAGCTTGCCAGATCCCGCCGCTGCCGTGGCGGCAGACACCGTCCCGCAAAGCACCGATGCGCTGCGCCTGCTGATCGCCGCGCCGCGCGGCTTCTGCGCCGGGGTAGACCGCGCGATCGAGATCGTGGAACGCGCGATCGAACGCTATGGCGCGCCGGTCTATGTGCGCCACGAAATCGTCCACAACCGCTACGTCGTCGATGGGCTGAAGGCCAAGGGCGCGATCTTCGTCGAAGAGCTGGACCAGGTGCCCGATGGCGCATCCGTGGTGTTTTCCGCCCATGGCGTGCCCAAGGTCGTGCCCGCCAACGCCACCGCGCGCGGGCTGGACTGGCTTGACGCTACCTGCCCGCTGGTCAGCAAGGTGCATCGCCAGGCGGAACGGCAAGTTGAAGCCGGGCGGCATATCCTGTTTGTCGGGCACAAGGGGCATCCCGAAGTGATCGGCACGATGGGCCAGGTGCCGCAGGGCACGATCACGCTGGTCGAAACGGTGGACGACGTTGCCGCGCTGGACTTTCCCGCCGACCAGCCGCTGGCCTTCCTGACCCAGACAACGCTTTCGGTCGACGATACCGCCGAGATCATCGCCGCGCTGCGCAGCCGCTTTCCGCAAGTCGTCGGGCCGCGGGCCGAAGACATCTGCTATGCCACCTCGAACCGGCAGGCCGCGGTCAAGGCTATCGCGCAGGAATGTGATCTGCTGCTGGTGATCGGCGCACCGAACAGTTCCAACTCGCTGCGGCTCGTCGAAGTGGCCGAACGCCTGGGCACGCGCGCGCGGCTGATCCAGCGTGCCAGCGAAATCGAACCGGACTGGCTTGAGGGCGTAACTACGCTGGGCCTGACCGCCGGGGCATCCGCACCCGAAGTGCTGGTCCGCGAAGTGGTGCAGCACATCGGCCGGTTGCGCACCGTCTCGGAAGAGACGGTGACCACCGCCGAAGAGAAGATGGTGTTCAAGCTGCCCCGCCAGCTTACCGACTGAAAGAACGAGACAATGGCGGTATACACCCACCTCGGCGCGGAAGAGATGGCCGCGCTGATCGCGCAGTTCGACGTGGGCGACGTGGTTTCGGCAAAGGGCATCGCCGAGGGCGTATCGAACAGCAACTGGCTGGTCGAAACGACCGGCCGCGATGGTGCCGGCGCGCGGTTCATCCTCACGATGTACGAGTTCCGTATCGAACTGGACGACCTGCCTTATTTCCTTTCGCTTCTGGACCATCTGGCGGCGCGCGGCTGCCCGGTGCCCCGCACGATCCATGACCGTGCAGGCGCGCTCTACCGCACCTGGACCAATGCCAGGGGTGAACAGAAGGCGCTGGCGTTGATCGAGTTCCTGCCCGGTATCTCGGTCGGCGATCCGACCATCGGGCAGGCCCGCGCCGTGGGCGCCGCGCTAGCCGGGATGCATGCCGCCGCTGCGGATTTTACCGGGCAGCGTGCGAATGGGATGGGGCTTGCCGAATGGCAGCGCCTGTTCGCAGCCTGTGGCGAAGATGGCCTTGCCCGCATCGATCCGGCGCTGGCCGCGCTCGTGAACGAAAACCTCCCGCGCGTCGCCGCCGCATGGCCAACCGACCTGCCGCGTTCGGTGATCCATGCCGATCTGTTTCCCGACAACGTACTGATGCTGGGCGATACGGTTACCGGCCTGATCGACTTCTATTTCGCCTGCAACGACCTGACAGCTTATGACGTGGCGGTAACCCACGCGGCGTGGTGTTTTGACGCAAGCGGGCAGACGTTCCGGGCCGATCTTTCCGCCGCGCTGCTCGAAGGATACGAGAGCGTGCGCCCGCTGTTGGCCGCAGAGCGGGCGGCGCTGCCGTTGCTGGCGCAAGGCGCGGCGCTGCGCTTTACCGCCACCCGCGCCTATGACTGGCTGAACACTCCGGCCGATGCGCTGGTGACGCGCAAGGATCCGATGGCGTTCGCCCGGCGGCTGCAATTCTATGCGGCAAACCCGGACGTTTTTGCATGAAGCACGTCCAGATCTTCACCGACGGCGCATGCAAGGGCAACCCCGGCAAGGGCGGCTGGGGCGCTTTGCTGCGGATGGGCGAACACGAACGGGAAATGGCCGGGTCCGAAAAGGAGACCACCAACAACCGGATGGAAATGATGGCCGCGATCCGCGCGCTGGAAGCCCTGAAGCAGCCCTGCCGGGTCACGCTGCATACCGACAGCAAATACGTGCTCGACGGGATCACCAAATGGGTGTTCGGCTGGCAGAAAAAGGGCTGGAAAACGGCGGGCAACAAGGCCGTAAAGAATGAAGACCTATGGCGCGCGCTGCTCGACGCGGCGCGCCCGCACCAGATCGAATGGGTCTGGGTCAAAGGGCACGACGGCCACCCCGAAAACGAACGGGTAGACAGGCTGGCCAGCGACGCCGCGCTGGCCGCCTGAACTGGCAGACTGTCAGCCGCCTCTTCTATTCGACCGTTGTATCGACCAGTTCAGCCTCAGGGCCGTTCTTCCTGATCGATTCGATTGCCGCCTTGGCGCTGGCCTTGGTCGTGTACCCTTCGGTCCAGAACATCGTTTCCTTGTTGTAGCAAAAATAGGCGACAAACTCGCCCGCCTTGTTCTTGCGGATTTCGAAACGGTGCGCCATCGCAGTCTCCCGGCCATGTCATCGACAAGACCGAACGCTATCACGCCCGCGCCATGACGCCAGTAGAAAAGCGCGCCGGATCATAAACTGCTGCATCAATGGATGCAGTCATGGCATCGCGCGGCAGGCCAAGCAGCAGTTGCGCCGCCAGACGTGCCGCCGCCGGGGCAGTCTGGATGCCGAACCCGCCCTGCCCGGCAAACCAGAACAGGGCGGGCACCATCGCGTCGAATCCGTAAACCGGCAAGCGATCCGGCGCGAACGAGCGCAGCCCGGCCCAGCGCCTTTCCAGCGCCGCGATCTTCCAGTCCACGACCTGTTCGAAGCGGTCAATGGCGATGGCCACATCCAGCTCTTCGGGCGCTGCATCCCCGGCCACATCGGGAATCTCGTCATGCGGCGAAAGCCACAGGCGCCCGCCCTGCGGCTTGAAGTAGAAATCTTCGTTGATGCCCAACGTCAGCGGCAAGGATTCATCCGGCACAGGATCGGTGCGCAACTGCACGATGGTCCGGCGCAGCGGCGCTATGCCAAGCGGTGCCGCGCCTGCCCGCATGGCGACGGAATCGGCCCAGGCGCCCGCAGCATTGGCCAGTATCGAGGCGCACGCTTCGCCGCCATCCCAGCCGATGCGCCAATTTACCCCCTCGCGTTCGATGGCGTCCACCCGCGCCCGCACGCGCAGCACGGTGCCGGTGCGGCGGGACGCGGCAAGATAATGCTGATGCAACCCAGCCACGTCGATGTCCGCGCAGGCAGGCTCCCACGCGCCAATCACCCAATCCTTGCGCAACCCCGGCACCCGCCGTTCGAGCGCGGCCCGGTCCTGAAGGTGCAGTGTCGCGCCAAGCGCGCTGAACCGCTCGACAAACGCTTCCACCTTTGCCCGATCCTGCGCGCGGCCGATGTTCAGCGCCCCGCGCGGCGAAAGGTATCCGCCTTCGCGCAGGAACGGCCCGGATGCCATGGTCAGCGGAAAAACCCCCGGACCGCCATAAGTCTCTTCCCAGAACGCCGCGGATCGCCCGGTCGTGTGATAGCCCGGTGCATCTTCCGCCTCGACCAGCAGCACGCGCGCATGCGGAGCGCATTCGGCGGCAAGGCTGGCCCCGGCGATGCCTGCGCCGATGATCGCCACATCGAACTGCCCGGCCATGCCGTTCATGGCACAGCCTTCCGCGATTCTGGCCCATGCGCTTCTTGCGGAGCCAGCCGGTCGAGGAAATCGTCGATCGTCGCCAGCACTCGGTCACGTACGGGATCGACTTCGCGCAGCAGTTCATGGCGCGCCTCGCGCCCGAAAGTGACAAGTTGTGCGCGCGGGAGGCGGCGGGCCGCACGTTCGATCGCACGCCAGGATACCAGCCCGTCATGCCGCGCGGCGAGCAGGAGCACCGGCTTGTCTATTGCCTCAAGCACGCCTGGCGCGTCCATCGCCAGCATCGAGGCATAGCCGCGTTCGACCCAGCGCCAGCTTCCCGGTCCCATGCCCAGGAAGGGGCGGTGTGCCTTCCAGCGCGCTTCTTCGGCGTAACGCGCCTCGTCATGCGTCAGCAGCGACGCCCGCGATGCGATGGTTGAGCCGGGCTTTTCGCTGATCGTCCATGCCGGGCGTTCCGGGTTCCCGAATCGGCACATCACCTGCGCCACCCGGTGCAGCAGCCAGTTCGGTCCTGGCGTCAGAAAGCCGAGCATCGGCGCGCTGAGCACAACGGCAACCGGGTCAATCAGCCCTTCCGCCACAGCCCGCAGCACCAGATGCCCACCCATGGAATGGCCGACGATGACATGCGGAGGCGGCGTATCACGCACCCATGCGGACCAGAACGCCGCAAGGTCATCCAACCAGATGCGATAGTCGGCCACATGCCCGGTCGAAGGGTCCGCACCCAAACGCCCCGACCCGGCCTGTCCGCGCCAGTCCAGCGCGGTTACACGCCAGCCTTCACTGTGCCAGTAATCAAGCGATTCCAGATACTTTTCATAAAAATCACCGCGCCCAGGCAGGAACAGCAAGGATCCGCGCGGACCATCGCCATCAGCCCTTTCACCGCCGCCGCCAGCCCAGTCGATGCGGCGCACCCGCTGCCCGTCAGGCGCCGACCAGAACGATTCCCGCGCCGCAGCAGGGATGGTCGGCGGGTCGATCTGCGGCATGCCGGCCAGGTCCATCACGGTATCCGGATCATGCGTGCCGGGCACCGTCCCGGCAGGAACCTTGCTGGCCAAGGGCATCCCGCTTCTTCTCCAACGGCGCAAGCGTGCGCCAAGGTTTGGTTACCGTTTGGTAAGTGATTGTCCCGTATGCGTCACGGCATGCAGGGGAACATCATCGTTTACGGATTGGTCGGGGCATTGGCAATCGCGCTGCTGGTTGCCGCCTTTACCGATATCCGTCGCCGTCAGATCGACAACTGGCTCAATGCGGCCATCGCGCTTGCCGCACCGGCATACTGGTGGGCGGCGGGCGTGCCGCTGTGGCCGGGGGTGGCGATCCAGCTTGGCCTGGCGCTGGCCGTATTCGTCTGCCTTGCCGGGCTGTTCGCGCTCAAGCTGATGGGCGGCGGGGATGTGAAGCTGCTTGCCGCGCTGGCGCTGTGGATCGCACCGATGGCCTATCTCAAGCTGCTGCTGTTCATGTCGCTGCTGGGCGGGGTGCTGACCATCGTGACGGCGGCCTGGCACTACACCGTGACTCGGCGGCGCGATGCCAAGATTCCTTACGGGGTGGCGATTGCCTGTGCTGGCCTGATCACCCTGGCACCGATGCTGGAAAGCGGCTGGAATATCATTTCTGCTTCATTTTCAGCAAGTTGATGATGCTGACGTAAATGTTAACCATTTTGCACGAGACAGACGGACAGGTCGCAATTTTTCCGGCGTCCACCGTTTTTGACTTCTGAACACTTTTCACTGGGCGGGACACGTAAGCCATGGACAAGAGGAAGCTGATGCTGCTGGTAGGGGCGCTGATCGTTGCGATCGGCACGGCCTTTGCGGCAAGGAGCCTGTTCGTCGGTGCATCCACACCTCAGGCCGAAGCGGCCTCGAAGGTGCCGATGGGGCCGAAGGTGCTGGTGGCGCAGCGCGCGCTGCCGGTCGGCACGATCATCACGGTCGATTCCCTCAACTTCCAGCCCTGGCCCAAGGATCTGGTGCAGGACGCCTACTTCGTCGAAGGCGAAGCGGATCTGCAGAAGATGGTCGGCACGGTCGTCCGCAACCCGATCACCGCCGGTGAACCGGTCACCAAGGGCAACCTTGTGGCGCCGGGCGACCGCGGCTTCCTTGCTGCCGCCCTTGGCGCAGGGATGCGCGCCGTGACCATCCCGGTTTCTGCCCGTACCGGTGTTGGCGGCTTCGTGTTCCCAGGCGATCACATCGACCTTGTCCTGACCCAGACGGTCAAGGGTGGCGAAGGCAGCCCGCTCAAGGCCTCCGAAACGATCCTCAAGAACGTCCGCGTGCTCGCCACCGACCAGTCGACCGAGCAGGAAATGGTCGAAGGCAAGACCCGCGTCCGCACGTTCAGCACGGTCACGCTCGAAGTCACGCCCAAGATGGCCGAAAAGATCGCCGTGGCGCAGACCATCGGCACGATCAGCCTGTCGCTGCGCTCGCTCGCCGACAATTCGGCGGAACTGGAACAGGCGCTTGCTTCGGGCACCGTGAAGATCCCGGCTGGCGCCAGCAAGCAGCAGGAAGAAGCCCTGCTCAAGCAGGCGATGGCTCGCCCGATCGAAGGTGGCAACAACACCAGCTTCGTGACCGGCGGTGATGTGTCGCGCTTCCAGCGCAAGACCATGCCCGAACGCCGCAGCCCTGGCGCGAACTATGGCGCGCCGCAGCAGTACGCCCAGTCTTCACGGTTCGGCAGCAGCGACAGCGCAGCCAAGACCGGCCCGGTCATCCGCGTGACCCGCGGCAAGAAGACCGAAGACGTCGCACTGGGAGGCAACTGATCATGACCATCGAGCGCCTCATTCCGCTTGCGAAGGACCGCACCATGAAACGCCGCCTTTCCACCTCGCTTGTCACGGCCGCGATGATCGCGCTGCCGCTGGCCCTGGCGCCGGTTACCGCAACGCTTCACGCCCAGAGCGTGAGCAGCCCGGCACGCACCGTCACGCTTTCCATCGGCCGCGGCGAACTGATCACCGTGCCGGGGCGCATGACCGACGTGTTCGTGGCCGATGACGACATCGCCGATGTTCAGGTCAAATCTGCCAGCCAGCTCTATGTGTTCGGCAAGGCTGGCGGGGAAACAACGGTTTACGCCAGCAACGCCAAGGGCGATGTGGTATGGTCGGCCAATATCCGGGTCGGCAACAACCTCGACACCATCGACCAGATGCTGGGGCTGGCCATGCCCGAAGCCCGCGTCAAGGTGGCCACGATGAACGGCACCGTGCTGCTGACCGGTACTGTTGCCGCGCCGGAAGATGCGGCGGAAGCCGAACGGCTGGTGAAAGCCTTTGTTGGCGACAAGACCAATGTCATCAGCCGTCTCAAGATGGCGACGCCTTTGCAGGTCAGCCTGCATGTCAAGTTTGCCGAAGTGAGCCGTTCGCTGGTGCGCGATCTCGGCGTGAACCTGACCAGCATCGACGGCACCGGCGGCTTCAAGTTCGGCATCGGCCAGGGCCGTTCGGTCGGTTCGACCGTTGCAACCGACCGTGGCCTTCCGTTCGGTGTCGGCGTCAGCGCGACGTCCGGCTTTGCCTTCGACCCGACGGCTGTCAGCCCGACCAACCCCAGCGGCATCGTCAGGGCGCCCGGTTCGGCCGTTTCGGCCACCAGCACCGGCACGACGATTGCCGGAATGGGCAAGTTCCTTGGCCTTGACCTGCTCGGCGCGCTTGATGCCGGCGAAACGCTCGGCCTTGTCACCACCCTGTCGGAACCGAACCTGACCGCGATCTCCGGCGAAACCGCCGATTTCCTGGCGGGCGGCGAATATCCGATCCCGATTTCGCAGGGCCTTGGCGCCACCGCGATCGAATACAAGCGGTACGGGGTCAGCCTGGCCTATACGCCGACCGTGCTGGCCAATGGCCGCATCTCGATCCGGGTCCGCCCGGAAGTGTCGGAACTGTCCAGCACCGGCGCGCTCAAGCTCGACAGCGTGGAAATCCCGGCGCTGACCGTGCGCCGTGCCGAAACGACGGTAGAGCTTGGCTCCGGCCAGTCGTTCATGATCGCGGGCCTGCTCAGCAATTCGGCGCAGAACGCGCTGACCAAGATGCCCGGCGTTGGCGATGTGCCGATCCTGGGATCGCTGTTCCGGTCCACCCGCTATCGCAAGGGTGAAACCGAACTGGTTATCATTGTTACTCCATATCTGGTCAATCCGGTTAACGCTGCCGATATCAAGCTGCCTACCGACGGCTTCCAGAGCCCGAACGATCTACAGCGCCTGTTCGGCAACATGGAGAACGATGGCGTGACGGGCGGCAGCCGCCCGGTACCGACCGAAAAGAACGGCACAGTGGAAAACGGCCCCAAGGTAGGCGCGCTGGACACCCCGGCGGCTCCGCAACAGACCCGTGATCGCCGCAGCGACAAGAAGGTCGCCACCGCCGCTCCCGGCTTCAGCATCCAGTGAGAAAGGGACACGCCATGCGCAACAACCTTATCCGCAGCACTTCCGGTGCGCTTGTCCTCTCGCTCGCCGTCGCCGTCGCAGGCTGTGCGGGCGTGCCGGACAACCGCATGCTCAACTCGGTCCACCAGCCGGTGGTCGAACGCAACAGCTATGTCTTCGATGTCGAAACCCTGCCTGGCGGTGGGCTTGCCCTGTCCGAACAGCGGCGCCTGGCCGACTGGTTCGAAAGCCTGGGCCTGAAGTATGGCGACAAGATCGCCATCGACGACCCGCTGCAGTCGAAAGCCACGCTGGCATCGGTCGATGCCATTGCCGGTCGCTGGGGCATGATGGCCGATGGCCCTGCCCCCATCACCCCCGGCTACGTCGCCGCAGGGTCGGCCCGCGTCGTCGTGAGCCGGACCACCGCAAGCGTGCCCGGCTGCCCTGACTGGTCAGCCAAGTCGGACTTTTCGATGAGCAACCGCACCAGCTCCAACTTCGGCTGCGCGACAAACAGCAACCTTGCCGCGATGGTCGCGGACAAGGAGCATCTGGTCAAAGGCGCTGCCGGGTCGGGCGAAACGGTCGTGATGAGCGGCACCAAGGCCATCGACAGCTTCCGCTCGGCCAGGCCCACGGGCGAAGGCGGGTTGAAGACCAACAAGACGTCCAATTCCGGCGGCGGCGGTAGCGGAGGGAACTGATACCATGAGCTCGAAAAACGCAAACCGCGACGCCTTTGCCGCGTTCATGTGCGACGAAGCCTCGCTCGACATCCTGCGCTCGGCAACCGTGGACATGGGCTGGGCGCCGGAGAAGTGCCACCGCGGCGGCCTGCGCAACGCGATCCAGTCGCTGTCGATCACCGCCAGCCCCAATATCCTGATGGTGGACCTGTCGGAAAGCGGCGATCCGCTGAACGACATCAACGCGCTGGCCGAAGTGTGCGAACCGGGCACCGTTGTGATCGCCGTGGGGCAGGTCAACGACGTGCGCCTCTACCGCGATCTCGTGGCATCGGGCATCCAGGACTATCTGCTCAAGCCGCTGAACCCCGGCCAGATCCGCGATGCCATGGTGCAGGCACAGACCATCTTCACCGCGCCCAAGAACCACGACCCAGCCAGCGCAAAGCGCCATGTCGCAACTGCCGTGGTCGGCACGCGCGGAGGGGTCGGGGCATCGACGCTGGCGACATCGCTGGCGTGGCTGTTCAGCACCGAACACAAACTGCCGACCGCGCTGCTCGATCTTGACGTGCACTTTGGCACGGGCGCGCTGACGCTTGACCTTGAGCCGGGGCGCGGCCTTACCGACGCGATCGACAACCCCAGCCGCATCGACGGGCTGTTCATTGAACGTGCGATGATCCGCGCCAACGATAACCTTGCCATCCTCTCCGCAGAGGCGCCGATCAACGCGCCCCTGATGACCGATGGCAGCGCGTTCGTGCAGCTTGAGGAAGAGTTCCGGCACGCGTTCGAGATGACCGTGATCGACATGCCGCGCAACATGCTGATCAACTTCCCACACCTGCTGACCGACGTGAACGTGGTCGTGCTGGCAACGGAACTGACCCTGGCCGGTGCGCGTGATGCGATCCGCCTGCTGTCCTGGCTGAAGACCAATGCCACGCACGCCCGGCCGATCATCGTGGCAAACAAGATTCAGCCCGGCGCGAACGAAATCAGCAAGGCGGATTTCGAAGCGTCGATCGAACGCAAGATCAACTTCATGATCCCTTACGACATCAAGGGTGCATCGAACGCAGCCAAGCTCGGCCAGACCTTCGTGGCCGTGAACCGGGCATCCAAGGCCGGAGTGGTGATGCGCGACCTTGCCCAGGTCGTGGCGGGATCGGTCGATGAATCCGGGGAAACCGCTGCCGACACCGGGCGCGACGCGCGCAAGGCATCGCTGCTCGGCAAGCTCGACCTCAAGAAGATGCTGGCCCCCAAAGCCAAGACCAAAGCGGCAGCGGACCAGAGCGCCTGACCGGCGCCGGGACTATCCGTCCGCAGACCGGGCGGTTGAAGTGACAGGAAGGCAGAAGCGATGACAAGCACCGTGCAGCTGATTGTGATGGCCCTTGGCCTGATGCTGGCCATGGTGCTTGGCTATGCGGCGTTCGCGGGGCCATCCGTTTCGAAAGAAGGAAGCCGCCGCCTGCAGTCGGTCCGCTTCCGCCATTCGGACAACGCCAACGACAAGGTCGAAGCGCAATACCGCAAGACCGTCGCCCAACGCAAACCCACGACCATGAAGCTGGCCGGTTCCGGCTCGCGGATGGAGGCGCTCGCACTGCGCCTGCATCGCACCGGCAAGGGGTGGACCGTCTCGCAGTACCTGTACGTCAGTGGCGGCCTTGCGGCTGTCGTGATGATCGGGTTGCTGCTCAAGACCGGCGCGGTTCTGCTGGCGATCGGTGCCGGGGTCATGGTCGGCGGCGGCATCCCGCACATGCTGGTGGGGCGTGCGATCAACAAGCGCGCCGAAAACTTCATCGCCCGCCTGCCCGATGCGCTTGACCTGCTGGTGCGCGGCCTGCGCTCCGGCCTTCCGGTTACCGAAACGCTGGGCGTCGTCGCCGCCGAACTGCCCGGCCCTGTCGGCCAGGAGTTCAAGATGGTGACCGACCGCATCAAGGTTGGCCGGACGATGGAAGACGCGCTTCAGGAAACTGCCGACAGGCTGAACCTGCCGGAGTTCAACTTCTTCTGCATCACCCTGGCGATCCAGCGCGAAACCGGCGGCAACCTTGCCGAAACGCTGGCCAATCTTTCCGACGTGCTGCGCAAGCGTTCGCAGATGAAGCTCAAGATCAAGGCGATGAGTTCGGAATCGAAGGCATCAGCCTATATCGTCGGCTCGCTGCCCTTTATCGTCTTTGCCCTGATCTATTCGATCAACCCCGATTACCTCAGCCAGTTCTTTGTCGATGATCGCCTGATCATCGCCGGGCTTGGCGGGCTGACCTGGCTGGGCATCGGCGCGTTCATCATGGCCAAGATGGTCAGCTTCGAAATCTGAGCGACAAGGAACAGGCGAACATGATCAATTCCCCGCCCGGACCGACCCTTCTCGGTTTCGATGTCTACCTCATCGGTTCGATCCTTGCCGCTGTGGCCGCGCTGGCGGTGATGCTGGCGATCTATGCCGCAGTCACCGTCCGCGATCCGATGGCCAAGCGGGTCAAGGCGCTGAACGAACGGCGCGAACAGCTCAAGGCGGGCATCGTTACCGCCACCGCCCGCAAGCGCACCAGCATCGTGCGCCGCAACCAGACGACCGACCAGATTCGCGGCTTCCTTGAATCGCTCAAGGTGCTGCAGGACAGCCAGCTTGCGGTTATCCAGCAGAAGCTGGCGCAGGGCGGCATCCGCAAGAAGGAATGGGCGGTCGCGGTCATCCTTGGGCGCCTGATCGGCCCGATCGTGTTCGGCCTGCTCGGTGCGCTCCTGTTCTACTGGTCGGACATGTTTGCCGATTGGGGACCGCTCAAGCGCATGTTCGGTTTCTCGGCATTTCTGGTCGGTGGCTACAAAGGCCCGGACATCTTCCTGCAGAACCTGATTTCCAAGCGGACCGTGGCGATCCGAAAGGGCCTGCCGGATGCGCTCGATCTGCTCGTCATCTGTGCCGAGGCAGGGCTTACGGTCGACGCTGCCTTCAACCGCGTCGCCCGTGAACTGGGGCGTGCCTACGCCGAACTGGGCGACGAGTTTGCGCTGACCGCGATCGAACTTTCGTTCCTTACCGAGCGCCGTCACGCCTTCGAAAACCTGGCCTATCGTGTCGATCTGGAATCGGTCCGTGGCGTGGTGACGACGATGATCCAGACCGAACGCTATGGTACGCCGCTGGCATCGGCCTTGCGCGTACTTTCGGCCGAGTTCCGCAACGAACGCATGATGCGCGCTGAAGAAAAGGCCGCACGCCTGCCTGCGATCATGACCATTCCGCTGATCCTGTTCATTCTGCCGGTGCTGTTCATCGTCATCCTTGGCCCGGCGGCCTGTTCCATCAGCGATACCCTGATCAACAAGAAGCCCACCGGCTGAACACCGCATCGCACAAAAACAAGACCCCGGCAGGTACGCAAACCTGCCGGGGTCTTTGTGCTACAGGATTGCGACAGTCAGAGCGGGCTTACGGTCTGGTCGATAGCGCCGAAAATGCTGCGGCCGCGCGCATCGCGCATTTCGATCCGCACGGTATCGCCGTGGCTGAGAAATGGCGTGGAAGGCGCACCCGTGGCGATGGTTTCGACCATGCGTTGTTCGGCGATGCACGCATAGCCCCTCCCACCTTGCGCTACCGGGCGGCCGGGCGACCCATCAGGATCACGGTTGGAAACGGTCCCCGATCCGATAATTGATCCAGCCCCGATGCGGCGGGTGCGCGCCAGATGGGCGATCAGATCGCCAAATCCGAACGTGCATTCTTCCCCGGCAGCAATCCGCCCGAACGGCGCGCCGTTGAAATCGACCATCAGCGTATGGTCCAACCGGCCCCCGCGCCACGCATCGCCAAGCGCGGAAGGCGTAACAAAGACCGGCGAAAAATGACTCGCCGGCTTGGACTGGACAAAGCCGAACCCCTTGGCCAGTTCGCCGGGAATGAGATTGCGCAAGGACACGTCGTTGACCAGCCCGACCAGCCGGATGTAACCGAGCGCCGCTTCGGGCGTTACGCCCTGCGGCACATCACCGGTCACCACGACGATCTCCGCCTCGAAATCGGCGCCCCACGCCACATCCGCGAGCAGGATCGGGTCACGGCCACCCCGCAAGTCGTCGCTGCCGCCCTGGTACATCAGCGGATCGGTCCAGAAGCTTTGCGGCAGTTCCGCCCCGCGCGCCTTGCGCACCAGTTCTACATGGTTGACATAGGCACTGCCATCAACCCACTGGAACGCCCGTGGCAGCGGAGCGGATGCTTCGCGTTCATGAAACCGCTTGCGCGGGATAGCCTCGTGCGCAAGTTCGATCGCCAGCACTTCCAGCCGCGGATAGAACCTGTCCCATTCATCAAGCAGACCCTGCATCGTCGGGACGATGTGATCGGCATCGGCGTACCACGCCAGATCGTCCGAGACCACGATCAGGCGGCCATCACGCCCCTGCGGAAGCGATGCAAGCTTCACTTTTCCACGCTTTCCAGAGTGCGGACAGCCTGTAACAGCTTGTCGAGAATCGCGCGCAGCTTTTCTTGCTCGCGCGGGGTAATGGCGGCGAATATCCGCTCATACGCCTCCACCGCCTGCGGCCAGATCTTGCCATAGAGATCAAGCCCCTGATGCGTCAGTTCGAGATGGTGCGAGCGCCCATCGAGCTGGTTGGGGCTGCGCTGCACCAGATCGCGCTCTTCCAGAACCTTGCACGCGCGGTTGACTGCCACCTTGTCCATCAAGGTTGCACGGACCAGATCGCGCTGTGTAAGCGGCCCGGCGTCCCCCAGCACTGCCATGATCCGCCATTCGGGGATCTTGAGCCCGAACTCGCTGCGGTACTGGCCGGCAATCAGGCCGCTGACCGCATTGGAGGTTATCGCCATGCGATATGGCATGAACTGGGTAAGGCGTGAAATCGTTCCGGGCATAGCATGGCATCACATAAAATCGGCGTGCCGTGCAAGAGTTGGCACGGCGCACTGAAACAAAATATCAGCAAGTGACAAGCGTACCGATAGTTCCTTTCACAGATTCACGCCAGACGACAATTTCTTTACCGCACTGCGCGCCTTGCTTTCCGCGACCGGCGGTGCTGATTCATGGCGCCTTGATCCCCGCCATCACCAGCGCGATGGTGTGTTCGCGGTAATGGTCGCGCAGTTCCTCGGTCAGCGCATCTTCTTCAAAGCAGTGCTTGAGCACCAGCCGCGCCGAAAAGAACCGGTCTGCCGCACCGGTCAGCGTGAAGTAGAACAGCTTGGGATCAATCGGCCGGAACAGCCCCGCTTTCACGCCGTCGCCGATAAACCGCTGGTAGGCCCGTTGCAGCGGCTGGAGATACTGGTCCGCAATGCGCCCTGCTTCGGCATCGTCGCTTTCGCGTACCAGCCGCATCAGCAGACGGTTGAGATAGGGGTAGGCATAGTACGTATCGATGCATCGTGAAATATGCAGGCGCAGCTTGGCGTCCGGGGCCATATCATCCTTGGCCAGCAAGGCTTCGACCGATTTGACGACGGTCGCCATGTCCCGATCCAGCAGGGCCTTGAGCAGTCCCGCCTTGTTCCCAAAGTAATATTTCACGAGCGCCGAGTTAAGCCCGGACCGCAAGCTCAGCTCCGAAAGCGAAATATCGACGACATCGCCTTCACGCATGATGGTCGAAGCCGTTTGCAGGAGTAACTCCCGCGCGCCGGATACTTCGACGTCTTCTGCCTTGCCCGTACTTGCTTTCATCTCGACCGCACTCACCCATCCATCACCGGCGCCATCTGCCGTATTCAATGCCGCCATATCGGAACCGGCGCGCCATGGGTAGCGCGGCCCACCGATTTTGGCCGGGCCGCGTCAGCGCGGCGGCATGCGGATCGCCCCGTCAAGGCGCACGTCTTCACCGTTGAAATAGCCGGTTTCGATCATGCACAACGCCAGCCGCGCATATTCTTCAGGATTGCCGAACCGTTTGGGGAACGGCACCGAAGCCGCCAGCACATCCTTCACCGCATCGGGCGCAGCCTGCATCAACGGCGTATTGAAGATGCCGGGCAGGATCGTGTTGATGCGGATACCTTCGGTCATCAGGTCGCGCGCTATCGGCAGAGTCATGCCCACGATCCCGCCTTTCGATGCGGAATAGGCCGCCTGGCCGACCTGGCCATCCTCAGCCGCCGCGCTTGCCGTGTTGACGATCGCCCCGCGTTCGCCATCGGCGTTGCACGGGTCGAGCGTCAGCATCCCCGCCGCCGACTTGGCGATGCACCGGAACGTGCCGACCAGGTTGATCTGGATGATCCAGTTGAACGCATCGAGCGGGAAGTGCTTGATCTCCCCGGTATCCTTCGATCGACTGGCCGTCTTGATCGCGTTTGCGGTTCCGGCACAATTGACCAGCACGCGCTCCTGCCCGTGCGCCGCACGTGCCCTGGCGAACCCGGCATCGACGCTTTCATCGCTGGTCACGTTGACTTCGCAGAATACCCCGCCGATAGCCGCGGCTACGGCCTCGCCTTTCTCCCGCTGCAAATCGAAAATGGCAACCTTCACGCCCTTGGCGGCCAACGCGCGGGCGGTCGCCTCGCCAAGCCCGGAAGCCCCGCCGGTAACCACCGCAGCAACGGTTTCATCAAGATTCATGGGATCGGTCCTCTTCCGTAATTCGCGCGTTCAAAGCGCCTCGATGATGGTGACGTTGGCAACGCCACCGCCTTCGCACATGGTCTGCAGCCCGTATTTCCCGCCCCGCGCCCGCAGCGCGTGGATCAGCGTTGCCATAAGCTTGGTGCCCGAAGCGCCAAGCGGATGCCCAAGCGCGATTGCGCCGCCGTTGACGTTCAGCTTCGACGGGTCTGCACCGGTATGGCGCAGCCACGCCAGCGGCACCGATGCAAAGGCCTCGTTCACTTCGTAAAGGTCGATGTCGGCCATTTTCACGCCCGCGCGTTGTAGCGCCCGGTCGGTGGCGAACAATGGTTCTTCCAGCATGATCACCGGATCGCCTGCGGTCACCGTCAGGTTGTGAATCCGCGCCAGGGGCACCAGCCCATGCTCCTTCAGCGCCGTTTCGGATACGACCAGCACGGCGCTGGACCCATCACATATCTGGCTGGAACTGGCCGCAGTCAGCGCCCCGTCCGGGCTGAGCAGCTTGACGCCGGAAATACTTTCCAAGGTTGCGTCAAAGCGGATGCCTTCATCCACGGTATGGATCGCCGGACCATCGGGGGTAGCGATCTCTATCCCGACAATCTCGTTGGCAAAAGCCTGGGCGTTGGTGGCAGCGATAGCCTTTTGATGGCTTTCCAGCGCGAACTGATCCAGCATGTCCTTGGAAAATCCGTGTTTCCTGACGATCATCTCTGCCCCGGTGAATTGCGAGAACAGGATGCCTGGATACTTTTCCTCCAGCCCCGGCGATTTGTAGCTGCCAAGCCCTTCCTTCATGTAGAGCGATCCCGTGCTGCCCATCGGCACGCGCGACATGCTTTCCACGCCCGCGGCGATGACAACATCCTGCGTCCCCGACATCACGGCCTGCGCGGCAAAATGGATCGCCTGTTGCGACGATCCGCACTGCCGATCGATCGAAACAGCCGGTGTCGATTGCGGCAACAGGTGCGACGCCAGAGCAGCGTTACGACCGACCTGAAACGACTGTTCGCCGCCCTGCCCGACACACCCCATGATCACGTCCTCGACGGCAGCAGGATCAATCCCTGACCGGGCAAGGACTGCATCAAGACTGCGCGCCGCCAGATCGACGGGGTGGATTCCGGACAGCCGGCCCCCACGTTTGCCGCCAGCGGTGCGGACCGCCTCGACGATATAAGCCGTGGCCATGCTTTCGACTCCTCAACCGTTTGACGTTAATCAAACGGCTAAGTTCAAGGGCAGGCTTGGTCAAGCAGACTTGTCGCGGCAGGTCCATGCCCGCATAGACGATGACGTGAACAAGGAAGCCGATTTCATCGCTGCGCTGCGCGCGCTGGCCCCCCATCCCGCAGCACGCGGCCTGGCAGACGATTGCGCTGTACTGGACCTGACCGGCACTGGCGCCACGTCTGGCGCGCTGGTTTTGACACACGACATGATGGTGGAAGGCGTGCACTGGCTACCGGGGCAGGACATGGCCGACGTGGCGTGGAAGCTTGTCGCCACCAACCTCTCGGACCTCGCGGCGAAGGGCGCTGCGCCGGTCGGCGTGCTGCTTGGCTTCACGCTTGGCGACGCCGACGATGACAGGCGCTTCATCGCAGGACTGGCCGATGCGCTAGCTGCCTTCGACGTGGCGCTGCTGGGCGGCGATACGGTTGCCGCCACCGGCCCGCGCAGCCTTGGTCTGACTGCGCTGGGACGCGCCACACACACCCCGCCGCCATCACGGGCGGGCGCGCAACCGGGGGACGGGCTGTGGCTGACCGGGCCTGTGGGCGGGGCTATGCTGGGATACGAGGCGCTGCGCGATGGCACGGCGGCGGACAGCACCGCGTTTCGCCGCCCGGTCCCCCGGCTGGCGGAAGGAATCGCGCTTGCGCCGCTGGCCAGCGCAATGATGGATGTCTCGGACGGCCTGCTGATTGATGCTGCGCGCCTTGCGCAGGCAAGCGGCGTCACCTTGTCCATCGAAAGCGGAGCAATCCCGTTCCACCACGGCGTGCACTTATCGCGCCGCGATGACGCAATGCGGTGGGGCGATGACTATGAGCTTCTTTTCACCCTGCCTGCCGGTGTCAGCCCGCCGGTTCCGGCGTTCCGTATCGGGCATGCAATCGTGCATAGCGGGCGTCCGCTCCTGCTCGATGGTGCGGTGCCACACGGTCGGCTGGGGTATATGCATGGTTAACAGGTCTTGATTTGCCGCAAGCAAGGGCTTGCGGGCGGCAAATAAACGGTTAGCCTCCCCGATCGCCCGCGGTCGACGGGTTACGGGCCACACGTGGCACCGTGCATAAAGGGGGATGTCAACGTGAACCTAGTCGTATTATCGATACTGCTTGGGTTGCTTGCCGTGGTTTACGGCTTCGTAACCAGTCGCCAGGTGCTGGGCGCACCGGCCGGCAATGCCAGGATGCAGGAAATTGCCGCCGCCATTCAGGAAGGTGCGCAGGCCTATCTCAAGCGCCAATACACAACGATTGCGCTGGTCGGCGTGGTCGTGGCGATCATCATCGCCGCAACGCTGGGTGCGATTTCAGCCACCGGCTTTGTCATCGGTGCGGTGCTTTCGGGCGTAGCGGGCTTTATCGGGATGAACATCTCGGTCCGCTCGAACGTACGCACGGCAGCAGCCGCGCAAACCGGGCTGCAACAGGGATTGACGCTGGCGTTCCGGGCCGGGGCAATCACCGGGATGCTGGTGGCGGGCCTCGCCCTGCTGGCCATCGCGGTGTTCTACCACTACCTGACCGCCATCGCGGGCTATACCGTGGGCGGCGATGATCGCACGGTGGTCGACGGCCTCGTCGCGCTGGCGTTCGGCGCTTCGCTGATCTCGATCTTCGCCCGTCTGGGCGGCGGCATCTTCACCAAGGCGGCCGATGTCGGCGCTGACCTTGTCGGCAAGGTGGAAGCAGGCATCCCCGAAGACGATCCGCGCAACCCCGCCGTCATTGCCGACAATGTAGGCGACAACGTGGGCGATTGCGCCGGCATGGCCGCCGACCTGTTCGAAACCTATGTGGTGACCGTCGGCGCCACGATGGTGCTGACCGCGCTCCTTCTCAAGGGGCTGGGCGATGGGCTGGGGGCGATGATGGCCTTGCCGCTGCTGATCGGCGGCGTGTGCATCGTCACCTCGATCATCGGCACCTATTTCGTCAAACTCGGCTCTTCGAACAACATCATGGGTGCGATGTACAAGGGCTTCCTGGTCACCGCCGTGCTTTCGGTCGGGGCGATCTGGTGGGCCATTTCCTATGCCCTTGGCGGCATGGAAAACCCGATGAGCTATACGATTCTGAACGATACGGTGACCTTCACCGGGCGCACGCTGTTCTACTGTTCGCTGCTCGGCCTGGTCATCACCGGGCTGATCATCTGGATCACCGAATATTACACCGGCACCAACTATCGCCCGGTCCGCTCCATCGCCAAATCGTCGGAAACCGGCCACGGCACCAATGTCATTCAAGGGTTGGCCATCAGCCTTGAATCGACGGCGATGCCCACGCTGGTGATCTGCGCAGGTATCATCGGTGCTTACCAGCTCGCCGGGCTGATCGGCATTGCCTATGCCGCAACGGCGATGCTGGCGCTGGCGGGAATGGTCGTGGCGCTCGACGCCTACGGCCCGGTGACCGACAACGCAGGCGGCATTGCCGAAATGGCCGGTCTGGACGATTCGGTGCGTGAAAAGACCGATGCCCTTGACGCGGTCGGCAACACCACCAAGGCCGTGACCAAGGGCTATGCCATCGGATCGGCAGGGCTTGCCGCGCTGGTCCTGTTCGCCGCCTACACCACCGACTTGCGGGAGTTCTTCCCGAACCTCGCGGTCAGCTTCAGCCTCGAAAACCCCTATGTCATCGTCGGGCTGCTGCTCGGCGCGCTGCTGCCGTATCTGTTCGGCGCAATGGGCATGACCGCAGTGGGTCGCGCAGCAGGCGATGTGGTGCTGGATGTGCGCAACCAGTTCCGCGACAATCCGGGGATCATGGCGGGCACATCGAAGCCGGACTATGCCCGTACCGTGGACCTTGTGACGAAGGCGGCGATCAAGGAAATGATCGTGCCTTCGCTGCTGCCGGTGCTCGCGCCGATCGCGGTCTATTTCGTGATCGCGGCCGTCGCGGGGCAAGCCAACGGCTTTGCCGCGCTGGGCGCACTGCTTCTGGGCGTGATCGTCGGCGGGCTGTTCGTTGCCATTTCGATGACATCGGGTGGAGGCGCATGGGATAACGCCAAGAAGTACATTGAAGACGGCAACCACGGCGGCAAGGGTTCCGAAGCCCACAAGGCTGCGGTTACTGGCGACACGGTGGGCGATCCCTACAAGGACACCGCCGGCCCTGCCGTTAACCCGATGATCAAGATCACCAATATCGTCGCATTGCTGCTGCTGGCTGCACTGGCCAGCCACGCAGCAGGCTGATTCCGGGCGGGGTCGCGCCTCCAAACCACCCCGCCAGACGCTGGAAACCCCGCGCGGAGCAATCTGCGCGGGGTTTCTCTTTTGCTGCAATGTTAACAGAGTCTTCGGCCCTTTGGCGTAGAGGTTCAGGCGGAGACATCACCCTTGAACGCGCCGCACTTTCCCCGTTCCATTTCGGCAAGACCGGACGCGCAGCGGCGCTCCGCGTTTGCGCGGATCTGCGCGTGGCGGGAATGGGACAGTCCTGCCGCCACGATGCGTTGGCAGGCGCTTGCTGAAACGGCATCCACCCCCAATCCGTTTTTCGAACCGTGGTACCTGCTGTCTGCGCTGCACGCATTCGACCCGGACGGGGAGGCAAGGCTGCTGGTGGTCGAAAGCGGGGATACGCTGATCGGACTGATGCCGCTGGCCAGCGTGCGGCGTTATGGTCGCTGGCCCCTGCCGCATCTGGCCCCGTGGCTTCATGCCAATGCGTTCCTAGGCGCGCCGCTGGTACGCGCAGGATACGAAACGGCGTTCTGGGCGGCGGCACTGGCGCTGCTGGATCGCACGGCACGCAGCGCACTCTTTCTGCACCTTCCGGCCATGCCGCTCGATCATCGGCTGACCACGGCACTGAACGAACTGGCCGCGATGCAAGGCCGCACTGCGGCGCTGGTGATGCGCGAAGAGCGGGCGCTGCTGCATTCCGCGCTTTCGCCCGATGCCTATCTTGAAGCGGCGCTGACCGGCAAGAAGCGCAAGGAACTGCGCCGCCAGCACGCGCGTCTGGCCGAACTTGGCGACCTGACTTTCGAGCGCCGCGACGACGCGTACGGCATAACAACGTGGATCGAGGATTTCCTCGTGCTTGAACGCGCCGGATGGAAAGGCCGCGCCGGAAGCGCAATGGCCTGCGCCCCGGAAACCGCGGCACTGTTTCGCAATGCTCTGATGCAGGCGGCACGATTGGGAAAGCTGGAACGGCTGACGCTCGCTCTCGATGGTCGCCCTATTGCGATGCTGGCAAACTTCCTCACGCCGCCGGGCAGTTTCTCGTTCAAGACCGCTTTCGATGAATCCTGGGCGCGGTTTTCCCCCGGCGTGCTGTTGCAACGGGAAAATCTGGCGCTGCTGCTCCGTGATGGCATTGCGTGGTGCGATAGCTGCGCAGCTCCCGATCACCCGATGATCGACAGCCTGTGGACCGAACGCCGCGCCATCGGGCGCATTTCCGTTGGGCTTGGCGGATCTGTCCGGCAGGCTCTGTTCAACCAGATGGTGGCCCGCGAACTGGGCCGCAACCCAACCGGAATCGTGTGATGAACGATCAGTCCTCCCATTTCCTGAAGCAAACGCCCGCAATGTCCGTTCCGCTGGAAACGTTCGATTCCGCCGCGCGCGCGGCCTTCGCCGCATCCTACCCGGAAATGCCGCACAAGCTGGCGCACACCCTGCGCAACCATCCCCTGCTGCAATTCGACGCGCTTGCCGCGATGGCAGAGGCGCTGCCAGACACCAGCGTGGAATACAATCGCGCCAACCTGCCGATTGGGCTGAACGGGGAAAAAGCGCCCGGCAACGGCATCGGCATTGGCGACACGATCCGCAACATCGCCACGACAGGCAGTTGGGCCGCGCTGAAGAACATCGAACAGGTTCCTGTTTACCGCGATCTGCTGATGGGCCTGCTGGGCGAACTGCTGCCAACCATAGAGGCCCGTTCAGGGGCAATGCTGAAACCGCAAGGGTTCATTTTCGTAACCAGCCCCGGTGGTGTCACACCCTATCATTTCGATCCCGAACACAACATCCTGCTACAGATCACCGGCTCCAAGGTGATGACGATGTTCCCGGCGGGCGATGCGCGCTTTGCCCCGGACGAGACGCACGAAAGCTATCACACCGGAGGCGGGCGCGAACTGTTCTGGAACGAAGGTTTGCGCGATGGCGGCACCAAATGGCCGCTAGCGCCGGGCGATGCCCTGTTCGTCCCGGTCATGGCGCCGCACTTCGTCACCAACGGCCCCGCCCCTTCGGTGTCGTTGTCGATCACCTGGCGGTCCGAATGGAGCTTTGCCGAAGCGGATGCGCGCGCCTTCAACGGGCTGCTGCGCAAGGCTGGCCTTAGTCCTTCCGCCCCGCGCCGCTGGCCAGCGCGCAACCGCGCAAAGGCGTTGGCGTGGCGCGTCTATGCCAAGGCACGCGGCCTGCGGTAGGGCTTGTCCGCACACCAGCGTTGACGCATACGGCGCGGCAGTTCATCGCCAGCGCATGACCGAAGCCAAAGACCCCACACCGCGCGAACTCGTCGACAGCTTGCTGACCCTGCTCGACGTGACCGACCATGGTGGCGACCGGTTTGCCGGGCGGCGCAAGATCGGCGGCGTGGGCCGCGTATTCGGCGGACAGGTGATCGGCCAGGCGCTCGCCAGCGCAGAACGCACCGTCCCTGATGATCGCCCGGTCCATTCGCTCCACGCCTATTTCCTGCGCGGCGGGAGCGAGGATCACGAAATCGACTTCAAGGTAGAGCGCGACCTGGACGGTGGCAGCTTTTCCAACCGCCGCGTGGTGGCGAGCCAGTTGGGCAAGCCGATCCTGAACATGGCGGTGTCCTTTCACCGGCGCGAAGAAGGCGTGGCCCACGCCGATCCGATGCCCAAGGTTGCCGGGCCGGAAGGGCTTGCCAGCGATCTGGATCTGCGCCGCCGGTTCGCCGAACGTGTTCCCGAAGCCCGAAGGGCGCTGATGGAACAGGCGCGCCCGATCGAACTGCGCCCGCTGGAACTGCCGCGCTCGCTGGGTGGCAGCGCGCGCGATCCGGTTGCCCGCTTCTGGTTTCGCTGCGTGGCATCGCTGCCGGACGAGCCGCGCACGCACCGCGCCGTACTGGCCTACGCCAGCGACATGATGCTCCTGTCGACATCAATCCTGCCCCATGACCTGAACTGGGGAAGCGGCCACCTCATGGGCGTCAGCCTTGACCATGCCCTATGGTTCCATGACGACTTCCGCGCCGACGAATGGCTGCTCTATGCCTGCGATAGCCCGTGGGCCGGGCGCGCCCGTGGCTTCAATCGCGGCAGCATCTATGCCGCCGATGGCCGTCTCGTCGCCAGCGTCGCGCAGGAAGGGCTGATCCGGCGGATCACGCCTAAAGATCCCGGCCCGGACTGAACCCGGCAGCATCATCGGGCGGTTGCATCGCGCTACCCGCCGGGGTGATAGAAATCGTAGACGGTCTGCGCCACCGCTGCGCTGACGCCGGGCGCGCGCTGCAAATCTTCCAGACTGGCCGCGCGCACTTTCCCGGCCGTTCCGAAATGCAGCAGCAGAGCCCGCTTGCGCGCCGGGCCGATGCCGGGGATTTCGTCAAGCGGGCTGGCGGTGATCCCGCGGCTGCGTTTGGCGCGATGCGCACCGATGGCAAAGCGGTGCACTTCGTCGCGCATGTTCTGCAAATGGAACAGCACCGGGGAATTGACCGGGAGAGTCTTTTCGCGCCCGTCGGGGAAATGAAACACTTCGCGGCCTTCGCGTCCGTGATGCGGCCCCTTGGCGATGGCAATCAGCGGCACATCCTCGATCCCCAGTTCGCCCAAGGCATCGCGGACCGCGCTCATCTGCCCCTTGCCGCCGTCGATCAGCACAAGGTCGGGCCATGTGCCTTCGGCGCGGCCGGCATCGTCGTCATGTCCGCCATCCTGGGCCAACCGACCGAAACGGCGAGTCATCACTTCGCGCATCATGCCAAAATCATCGTCCGTGCGCGCCGTCTTGATGTTCCACTTGCGGTACTGGCTCTTGATGAAGCCTTCCGGTCCGGCAACGATCATTGCGCCCAAGGCATTGGTGCCCTGGATATGGCTGTTGTCGTAAACCTCGATCCGCTGCGGCACTTCGGGAAGTTCAAGGAACTCCGCCAGTTCCCGCATCACCCTGGCCCGCGTGCCGCTTTCGGCCATGCGCCGTTCCAGGGCCTCGACCGCATTGCGCTGCGCCTGCTCCATCAGCCGCCGCCGGTCGCCGCGCTGGGGCACCGAGATTTCCACCCTGCCGCCCGCCGATTCGGCCAGCGCCTCTGCCAGCAGCGCCGCTTCGGGCAGTTCACGGTCCAGCAGGATCAGGCGCGCCGGGGGCACTTCTTCATAGAACTGGGCGAGAAAGGCGGTCATCACCTCGGCTTCGTCCAAGCCGTCGGTATGGCTGGGAAAGAACGCGCGATGGCCCCAGTTCTGCCCGCCGCGAATGAAGAACGCCTGCACCGCCACCTGTCCGCGCGAAACCGCCATGGCAAACACATCGGCATTGCCAACGCCTTCGGCATTGATCGCCTGACTGCCCTGAATGAAGGTGGCCGCGCGCAAGCGGTCACGCAGCATGGCCGCGCGTTCGAAGTCCAGCGCCTCTGCCGCCTGCTGCATCTGCGCTTCGATCTCGCGCTGTACCGCGCCGGATTTCCCGCCAAGGAACTCCCGCGCCTGGCGCACCAGCTCGCCATATTCGGCCTCTTCGATCCGGCCGACGCACGGCGCCGAACAGCGCCGGATCTGGTAAAGCAGGCACGGTCGGTCGCGCCGCGAAAAGAACCCGTCGTTGCAACTGCGCAAAAGAAAAAGCTTCTGCAGCGCGTTGATCGTGGTGTTGACGCTGCCCGCGCTGGCGAAGGGTCCGTAATAGTTGCCCTTGGCCTTGCGCGCGCCGCGATGCTTCTGGATGCGCGGGAAGGCATGATCGGCCCGCAGGAGGATGAACGGGAACGATTTGTCATCGCGCAACAGCACGTTGTAGGGTGGGCGAAACCGCTTGATCAGTTGGGCCTCAAGCAGCAGCGCCTCGGCTTCTGAATTGGTCGTCACGATGGTCATGCTGCGCGTCTGGCTGACCATGCGTCGCAGGCGGTTGGGCAGGCGATCAACCTGGGTGTAGTTCGCCACACGGTTCTTCAGCGCGCGCGCCTTGCCCACATAGAGCACATCGCCCCTGGCATCCTGCATGCGATAGACGCCGGGCTTGGGGCGCAGCGTGTTGACCGTATCGCGGATCACCGCCACGCCACGTTCGATATCGGGCTGATCCGCGCCGCGCACGGTGTCGGAGGCGCGATCCTCATGGAAACGCTGCGTATCGCGATCGGGCGGAGTGTCGGGCTTGCGGGCCATGGCCGCACCAGCAGATAGTCGCTGATGCGCGCGGCGCAATGGGCGATGGGGTGGTTTCCCCGGTGCCGTTCGCCCCCTCATCCCCCTTTGCGGCGCCTCGCACACGCTGGGCATCGGAGAACCCCTGCGTGTTTTCCCCGATGCCCGGCTTCGCCGTGTCTTAGCGATGCGCCGTGCATGCAGGGCCAATGATCTGGAAGCCTTCGCCATTGCCGGATCGCGCCAGCCGCGCAACACCCGCACCACGTAGAGGTAACGCCCGCGTGCGACTGCACCTGCCGGCGCGCCTGACCCTGCTGACCGGGGTTGTCCGGTGCATACTGGAAGACCTTTCGGTATCTGGCGCGGCCCTGATCCTGCCGGAACAACCCCCGTCCATCGGCGCTTCGGGGATTCTCCAGTGCGAAACGATCGAAGCGTTCGGGACAATCCGCTGGGTTCGGTATGGCCGGTGCGGCCTGATGTTCGATGAACACCTGCCATTGTCCAGCGTTGTCGCGCTGCGCCACGTCGCCGACAGCCACGACGACGCCGAACGCGAACGCATGCGCGAAGGTGTCCGCGCCTGGGTCGAAGGCAAAGTCTGACCGCGCTACAGCACCAAGGCTCTCGATAGCGTTCCCACCCGTTTTCGAAATGATTGCACGACTGCTCCAAAGACTCATTGCATTATATTGTGCACAATATAATTGTGCGTAACTCGAATTGAAGGAGCAGACGATGAAGCATCTCTACACGACCAGAGTTACCGCCATCGGTGGCCGTCAGGGCACTGTCAGGAGCGATGACGGTATCCTTGACTTGCCTTTGGCAATGCCCAAGGAACTGGGTGGCAAAGGTGGCGCGACCAATCCCGAACAACTGTTCGCCGCAGGGTACGCCGCCTGCTTTGAAAATGCCGTCATTCACGTAACCCGTGGCCACACGGACCAGGTGAAAGACGATGCCATCGCAGTGGTCGGAGAGGTTGGCTTGGTGAGCAACGATCAGGGCCGTTTCAATCTGGCGGTAACGCTCGATGTGACAATCGCCGGACTGGATCAGGCCCGCGCCGAAGAGATCGTTCAGGCCGCCCACGCGGTTTGCCCCTATTCGAACGCGGTCAGGGGCAACGTCGCCGTCCAGATCAACGTGAGCACGCAGTAACATGGCGGTGGCGGCTGGTAGCGAACACGACGACCCTCTGCTGCTGGACCGGCAGGTGTGTTTTCCGCTCTATGCCGCCACCAACCTGCTGAACCGGCTTTACGGCCCGGTGCTGCGGCCGCTTGGGCTTACCTACCCACAATATCTGGTAATGCTGGTGCTATGGGAACAGGAACCGCAGACGGTCGGCGCGCTGGGCGCGCGCCTCCACCTCGACAGCGGAACACTGACCCCCTTGCTGAAACGGATGGAAGCAGCAGGCCACGTAACGCGCACCCGCGATCCGGCTGATGAACGCAGGGTCATCATCGGCCTGACGCCACAAGGACGGGCTTTGCGCGAAGCGGCGCTGCATGTGCCCGCCACGATCGCCGGGGGGCGCACAAGCGATGACATCGAGGAACTGCGATCAAGCGTGCAGCGGCTCGTCGTCATGCTCGCCGGGCGTGACAGCCACGGTTGACCATCCCCTTACACTACCGGCACGGCGAAGGTCAGAATTGCTTGCGAATGTCTATTTCAAAAACCCGCCCCCGCGGATCGAGATAGCCGGGGCTGTAGCGCAGCGGCACGGTGCCGGTGGCATCGGTCACCCGCTGCTGGGCGTTGAACAGGTTGTCCACCGAAAAGGAAATGCGCGTACCCTTCAAAACCGGCGCTTTGGCAACAAGCTTTTCCATCCGTCCCAGATCGGCAAAAAGGCGCAGGTTGAATGTGGCGATAGGTGCAAAGCGCAGGGTAGTAGAACCCGGCAATCCGCTCGCGTCGATGCGGGAACCGCCCGCATAGTCAGCGTTCACCCGCAGCCCCACACCGCGATAAAAGCCGCCACCCTCCAGTTCGACCGCATGGCGCGCGACGTTGCCGCTGACCGCAGCACCGTCCAGCAGGTTCAGTACAGCTCCGCCTGAGGCAATCTGCACCGATTGCGTGAAGCGAAGAGTATGGAATACGGACAGGTTCCAGCGCCCCCGGCCATCACCGCCGGGTCCGAAACCACGGCCAAAACCGCCGCGCGGGGCACCACCTTCCGCTCTGGCCGGACCGCCGCCACCAGGCCTGCCCGCCCACAGCCGCTGCTGCTGCGCTTCGGGCAGGGGTTTGCCGAAGCTGCCGGAAATGTTCAGGCCATGGCGCAGCCGTGTGCCCTGCTCCTCGGCAAAGGTAACCGCGCTTTGATCGACCGAAACGATCCGCCCCGCCGCATCGCGCACCACGCGCCCGGCAAAGGCTGATTCCACCTCCGCCGTCAGCAGCGGAAAGGCATTGGTCGTGTTGGTAGAGCGGTTGCGAAAGTATTCGGCCACATACGTCGCGTTGGCAAGGAATGGCACTTTCCAGTTGGCGGAAAACTTCCAGTCGCGCTGGCTTTCGCGCAGGAGCGCCGGATTCCCGCCGGAAATGACCGTCGCCAGCACCGTTTCGCCGCGCGCAAAATCGAAGATCGCCACATTCTGGGTGATCGTGGTCGGCGCCCCAAGGTCGGTCAGCGAAGGGGCCTTTTCCGCCGCCACATAGCTTGCCTGCAGGGTCAGCCGCTCGACCGGCGACCATGTCAGCCCGCCACCCCAGTTGTAGAGCGTGCCGAAGTCAGAAAGGCGGTGGACTTCGGCATTGGCGTTGACCGAAACGTTGCCGATACCTGCGCCAAACGCTTCCTTGCGGCTGGTAAGCGGGATGTCGATATTGAAACCCGCCTGCGCATCGCCACGCCGCAAGGTGACTGTCCCTAAGGCGGAGCGGCTGTCGCTGCTTTCAATCCCCGCGTAATCAAACCCGGCCTTTGCGGTGACCGACACATCCCCGCCGGGCAGGCGCAACGGACGCCCGCTGAATGTTGCAAGGCTGGTCAGGGCATCGCGCTTTGACAGCGCGGTATCAGCCGGGGTTCCGCCGATCAGGCCAGGCAGCAAAGCGCCGGTGGCGGAGAGCAACCCGGCATCGACCGCCGGTTGCAGGGCGGAAAGATTGGCGCGTGCGTCGATCCGGCTGCGCGTTTCGACATGCCCGGCATCGGCGGTCAGCGCCAGCAACCAGTTGCCCAGCGGCTGGTTGAGCGCCGCACCGCCCTGAATCGTGCTTGTCCGGCGGCGGGTGGTCAGCGGCTGCGGCGTCAGCGTGGTCCGCGCAAAGACACCCGTCCCATCGCGCAAGGATACCGCATTCAGGCCGTTGAGGCTGCGCGAATCGTCGCGCTGGATCAGCAGGTTTGCACTCAGGCCCGCTCCGTCGCCCAGCGACCGGGCCAGCGTGGCGTTGAGCCGTGCAGATTTGGTATCGGCAATAAGGGTGCGGAAACGCGCCGGGTCGGGATCGCCGGAAACAACGCGGCCCGACACCGGCTGGCGGATGCCCCGTTCGGCTTCGGTCAGCGGGCTGGCATCGTCCACCCGGCCGGCAATGTTGATGCGGTTGCCGCCTGCGATCTTCGTCAGCGTGAGTTCCTGCTCCCATTCGCTGAAGCCCCCACCCGAAGGCAACCGCAGTTCGGTATCAGAAACAAGGCTGGTGAAGGTGTCCTTGAGGATGAAATTGACCACCCGCTGATCGGCCCGGTAGCCATACCGCAGCGCGACTTCTTCAGGCAGCACCTCGACCCGGCGGATCGCCTCAGTGGGGAAATTGCGTAATTCGCGGAAGCCCGAAATGCGCTGCCCGTTGAGCAGGACGACCGGAGCACCATCGCCCCGCCCGCGCCCCGACCCGGTCTGCGGCGCAAGCGCAGCCAGCAATTCCTGTAACGATCCCGCCCCGTAAGAGGCAATTGAGGCTTCATCCAGAACGGCGATCGGTGGCTGGCTGCTATCGACCTGCCCCTTGATCCGCGTCGCCACGACCAGAATCTGGCCTGGAACGGCAGCCACGCCGTCGATCCCGCCGTCTTGCCCCTCGCCTTTTCTCTCATCGCGGGTATCGCTTTCGCCGCGCGATGCTTCATCCATGACATCGCTGGTCCCGACAGTGGCATCCTGCGCTGCAGCAGGGCTGAGCGCGACGAGGCAAAAGGCCAAGGCCGCCAGCGATGTTGCCGCATTCCACTTCACAGTTGCAAACCCTTGATAAAACGACCGGATGCCGCTGCATCACGCTGTACTGACGCAATGTGCCAGCGCGGGCTTTCCGGGCAATGCGCAATTCGTATCACTTTGTCGCATTGCAGCATCCTGAATGGCGGCGCACGATGGACAAAAGGCCCGACAGGCCGCTACGATGCCTGCGGAACGGGACGCACCCCTCCGGCGATGGAAACGCCGGGCCAGTTGGCGCACCCCCTTTCCTTTTCACCCGCACACGGCTATGGGCGCGGCGCACGCAAAGGTTTTTTCCGTGTCCGGTGCGCCCATGCTCGGTACGATAACGCCGGAGCATTCCTTGCACCGGACCAGAATAAAGGCATCCGAACCCGCCGATGGCGAAAGAAGAACTCCTCGAGATGCGCGGCCAGGTGGTAGAACTCCTGCCCAACGCCATGTTCCGCGTCCGTCTTGAAAACGATCATGAAATCCTCGGCCATACCGCTGGCAAGATGCGCAAGAACCGCATCCGCGTGCTGGTAGGCGATGAAGTGCTGGTCGAACTCACCCCTTACGATCTGACCAAGGGTCGCATCACCTATCGCTTCATGCCCGGTCGCGGCGGTCCCGGCGGCTTCTGATGGCGGACGGCGCACTGCGCTCCGCATCTTCCCCTGAACTGGTGCTGGCATCGGCCAGCCCGCGTCGGCTTGAACTGCTGTCCCGGCTGGGCATCGTCCCAGCCCGCGTGATCGCCACCGATATCGATGAAACCCCGCTCAAAGCCGAGCGTCCGCGTGCGCACGCCGTGCGTCTTGCCGCGCAAAAGGCACGCGCCGCGGCGGCACTTGCTCCCGGCGCAGTAATCCTGGCGGGAGATACGGTTGTGGGCGCCGGGCTGCGCATCCTGCCCAAAGCGGAAGACGAAGCCACCGCGCGGCAGTGCCTTGCGCTGCTGTCCGGACGTCGGCACCGCGTCTATTCCGCAATCGCCGTGCTTTCTCCCGACGGGCGGCTGCGCGAAGCCTTGTCCGAAACCATCGTCCGCTTCAAACGCCTTTCGGATGCCGAAATCGACGCCTACATCGCCAGCGGCGAATGGCAGGGCAAAGCGGGCGGCTATGCCATTCAGGGCAGCGCCGAAGGGCTGTGCCTGTGGCTGTCGGGCAGCCATTCCGGCGTTGTCGGGCTGCCGCTGTTCGAAACACGCCGCGTGCTTCTGGCCGCCGGAATCATCGGCCATACCGGAAAGCCAGTGCATGGCGGCTGAATGGCTCTACGAAGCCGGTATCGGTGAAGAGCGCGCGATCTTCGTGT
The DNA here is from genome assembly GCA_042650965.1 of Novosphingobium lubricantis. Lineage (GTDB taxonomy): Bacteria > Pseudomonadota > Alphaproteobacteria > Sphingomonadales > Sphingomonadaceae > Novosphingobium > Novosphingobium lubricantis. The sequence goes on from JBHSCB010000004.1 coordinate 151,513, forward strand.
CGGGCGGGCGCATCCTGTCGGCCCGCATCGGGTGGGGGGATCCCCTGCGCCCAGGACTGGTCAGCGAAGCGCAGCTTATCAAGCGCCACGGCGGGACACGCCGCGGCCTCGTCCGCCTCGATCTGGCAGAGGGCGCAGCGCGCGAAGCCCTGATCGACCAGCTCCCGCGCGAAGCGACCGAGGGCGTGCGCCTGACCGTGCGGGTGACCCGCGCCGCCATTCTGGAACGCGGGCGTCACAAGCTGCCGGTCGCCCGCCCCGCCCCCGGTGAAACGCTCCGCCCGGCACCGACGCTGCGCGCGGAAATCGAAGCCACCGGCGCACGCCTGCGCGCGTTGCCAACGACCGCCAACGACTTTTCCCGCCACGGCTGGGATGAACTGGTGGAGCAGGCACAGACCGGCGAAATCGCCTTCCCCGGCGGGTCGATCATCGTCAGCCCGACCCCGGCGATGACCCTGATCGACATCGACGGCGCGCTGCCGCCGGTCAAGCTGGCGCTCGCCGCCGTCGCCGCGATTGCCGATGCGCTGCACCGGCTCGACATCGGCGGGTCAGTCGGCATTGATTTTCCGACCATGGCCGACAAGGCTGATCGCCAGATGATCGACAAGGCGCTGGCCAATGCGCTGATCGACTGGCAGGGCGAACGCACCGGGATGAACGGTTTCGGCTTCGTCCAGCTCGTCTCCCGGCTTGAACGCCCCTCGCTCGTCGCGCTGATGGCGCGCCAGCCCGCCGCCGCTGCGGCGCGGGTGCTGTTGCGCCAGGCAGAGCGCGTTGCCGAACCAGGTCTTTTGCTGTTGAGCGCCAATCCGCGCGTGCTGGATGCAATAAGCCCCGAATGGGAAGCCGAACTTGCCCGCCGGACGGGCCGCGCCGTGCGCCGCAAGGCCGATCCCGCACTTGCCCTTGGCGGCGGTTTTGCGCAAGCGATCGCGCAATGACCCGCGACCCTTCCTCGGTTGATGCAACCCGCCCGGTGCGGCGCTGCCCGATGTGCGGCAAGCCGCGTTCGGAAGCGCACACGCCGTTCTGCTCCACTCGCTGCCGCGACCGCGACCTCGTGCGGTGGCTGGATGATGGCTATGCCCTGCCCGGCCCGCCTGCCGATGTGGATGAACAGGACTGAACGCGAAACGGCAAATTGGGGGCTTGCCAAGCCTGCCCCGCTTCGCCATAGGCGCGCTTCCAAATCGTCGCCACGCCCGCTTGAGGCCGGTTGACGAAGCGATGCCCGGGTAGCTCAGTTGGTAGAGCAGCGGATTGAAAATCCGCGTGTCGGCGGTTCGAATCCGTCCCCGGGCACCACATTCCCTGATCCACAGTCACCGCATGAACCGCTCGACTATGTGTTGTGCGGCTTGGTCCACATCGTACCAGGCCTGCTCGAAATCGTCCTCGTCGCCATAATACGGGTCGATCACGGCCATACCCTTGCGCCCCGGCACGATATCCATAAGCAATTGCACTTGGGCATTATGGCGGGCCGGAGCAATGGCGCGCAGGGTCTTGAGGTTCTGCTGGTCGAGCGCGAAGATATGGCCGAAACTGGCGAAGTCCTGCGCCTTTACCTGCCGCGCACGGTAGGCAGAGATGTCCAGCCCGTGTGCCAGCGCCACGGCCTGCGCGCGCGGGTCCGGCGGGCGTCCGACATGCCAGTTGCCAGTACCGGCCGAATCGATGGTGATCGCCACGCCTGCTTGCACGGCACGCGCCCGCAAAGCTGCTTCGGCAAGCGGCGAGCGGCAGATATTGCCGAGACAGACAAACAGGACAGATGGTTGCACCACGGGATTCCACACCTCGATCACGGGGAAAGCCCCCGTGCCCAGCCGATCTCGATCCTGTCCCTTCCCCCAGAAAACACGTTACGTGACGAAAAGTCCAGCCATTGCGGCATTTTGCCATGCCCGCCGTGGCGCTGTGGCACCCGTTCGGCGCACCATGAATTGCGCTTGGGCGGATTTTCGCTTATGGGGCAGGGAAATGCCCCGGCATAAGCGATGAAGTCGCAAGCGCGACTCCCTCGTCTGCCGGGGTTTCTTATTCCGGCCGGGGTGCGTTGCCCCGGCAATCGTGCAGGAAGCGTCATGATGTCCCGTCGCCGCCAGATCTACGAAGGCAAGGCCAAGATTCTTTACGAAGGCCCCGAACCGGGCACCCTGATCCAGTATTTCAAGGACGATGCCACCGCGTTCAACGCGCAGAAGCGCGGCACGATCAACGGCAAGGGCGTAATCAACAACCGCATCAGCGAATATGTGTTCACCCGGCTGGCGCATATCGGCATTCCCACGCACTTCATCCGCCGCCTGAACATGCGCGAACAGCTTGTCCGGCAGGCTGAAATCATCCCGATTGAAGTGGTCGTACGCAATATTGCAGCCGGGTCCATCTCCAAGCGCCTTGGCATCGAGGAAGGGGAGCCACTGCCGCACACCCTGATCGAATACTACTACAAGGACGATGCGCTGGGCGATCCGCTGATCGCGGAAGAGCACATCGCATGCTTTGGCTGGGCATCGAACGAGGAAATGCAGGACATCTCCTCAATGGCAATCCGGGTGAACGATTTCCTGTGCGGAATGTTCGCGGCAATCAACATCAGCCTGGTGGACTTCAAGCTTGAGTTCGGACGGATTTGGGATGGCGATTACAGCCGCGTGATCCTGGCCGATGAAATCAGCCCCGACGGTTGCCGCCTGTGGGACATGACCACCGGCGAAAAGCTCGACAAGGACCGCTTCCGCCGCGATCTTGGCGGCGAAGAGGAAGCCTATCAGGAAGTGGCGCGGCGGCTTGGCCTGCTGGAAAACGATGGCGGACCGAGCGAAGTGTTCGACCTTGGCGCCCACCGGAAACTGCGCGGCAAGAAGTAATTGCGCCCTGCCGGTGCGCGGTGTCCCGCCACCGGCATTTTCCTGAAGGCTCGATCGGCGCCAGACCAGACGTAACGCGATTCGCGCCCAGCCAGCCCCGCTGGCGAATCGCGCGCAGGAATCAAGGACAACGCCGGAAAAGGCCTTCCGGCAACTCCTGTTCTGGACCGTTTACCCTCGGTAACGCGAGCCCAATGGCCCGGAGGGTTTCACTCACGCCTTGCCCTTCGCGGCGCGCGGTTGCATAGGCCGCGCGAAGATTCTCAAACGCCAGTTGCGAAAGGCCGCCCGATGAAGGTCCGCGTCATTGTCACCCTCAAGAACGGCGTGCTCGACCCACAGGGCCGTGCCATTCACCACTCGCTCGAAGGGCTGGGCTTTGCCGGGGTCAACGATGTGCGCGCGGGACGGGTGATTGAGCTTGACGTGGCCGACGGCACGTCGGACGCGACGCTTGACGACATGTGCCGCAAGCTGCTCGCCAACATGGTGATCGAAAACTACCGCATCGAAAAAGCCGCCTGAGCTAAGGATACCCGGCCATGGGCTTTACTTCCGCTGTCATCACCTTCCCCGGCTCCAATTGCGACCGCGACATGGCCGTGGCGATCGAGCAGATCTGCGGCGGCACGGTCCATCGCGTGTGGCACGGCGATGCCGATTTGCCCGAAGGCGTGGATTTCATCGCCCTTCCCGGCGGTTTCTCCTATGGCGACTATCTGCGGTCCGGGGCGATGGCGGCGCGTTCGCCGGTCATGCGCGCGGTCGTTCGCGCGGCAGAGCGGGGCGTGGCGGTGCTGGGCGTGTGCAACGGGTTTCAGGTACTGACCGAAGCGGGCCTGCTACCGGGCGCACTGATGCGCAACGCGGGCATCCGCTTCGTCTGCCGCGACGCCAAGCTGACCGTGGCGAATAACCAGTCGCTGTTCACCGCAGGCTACGATGCCGGGCAGGAAATCGTGATCCCGGTGGCGCATCACGATGGCAACTACTTTGCCGATGCAGCCACGCTGGACCGGCTCGAAAGCGAAGGACGCGTTGCCTTCCGCTATGCCGAACCCGTCAACGGGTCCGCGCGCGATATCGCCGGCGTGCTGGGTGAGCGCGGCAACGTGCTGGGCATGATGCCGCACCCGGAACGCATGATCGAACCCGCACACGGCGGGTCGGACGGTCGCGCCTTGTTCGCCAGCGTGGTGCGCGGGCTGGTTTCCGCCTGATCGGCCTTAGCGCGGCTTTGGTGCGCGTCAGCCCGCGCTGACGCGCTCGAACCGTTGTTTGGCGAACATGGCCTGGGCATCGGTCGCGCTCATCGGGCGGCCGAAGTAGTAGCCCTGTATCTTCTTGCAGCCCAACCGCCGGATAACGTCCAGTTCGGCCTCGGTTTCGACGCCTTCGGCAGTGGTCGACATTTCCAGACTATCAGCCATGGCAACCACAGCGCGGACAATCGCCAGGCTTTCCGGGTTGTCCTTCGCCGCGCCCTGAACGAAACTGCGGTCGACCTTGATCGTCGAAAAACGCATCCGCCGCAGGTAGCCGAGCGAGGAATAGCCGGTGCCGAAATCATCCAGCGCCACGCCGCAACCGATGCCCATCAGGTTCTCCAGCGTCATCTGCGCGGTCGTGCCATCGCGCACGAAGATGCTTTCGGTCACTTCGATCTCAAGCCGGTGCGGCGGCAGACCAGTGGCGGACAGCGCGCTGACGACCGTTTCCGGGAAGTAGGGGTCCAGCAACTGTTCGCCCGAAACGTTGACCGCGATCTTGACGTTGGCAGGCCAGTTCATCGCCTCCTGGCATGCGCTGCGCAGCACCCATTCGCCGATCGGCACGATCAGCCGGGTGTCCTCGGCCAGGGGTATGAACTTGGCCGGACTGACGAACCCATGCTCTTCGTTTGTCCAGCGCAGCAGGGCCTCGAAACTGACCACGCTTTCGTCGATCGCATCAACAACCGGCTGGAACATCAGCGAGAACTCGTTGCGTTCCAGCGCATGACGGAGCGAGAACTCCAGCTTGCGCCGCTCTTCGGCGTGGGCATGCAGTGATGGCTCGTAGGTATGATGGCGCCCGCCGCCTTCATCCTTCGCGCGGTACAGGGCAAGGTCGGCGTTGCGCAGCAGCGTTTCCACCGTGCGGCCATCGCGCGGCCCGATTGCCGACCCCACGCTGGCGCCGACGAAAAGGGTATGGTGTTCAACTTCGTAGGGGCGCGAAAGCTGCGCAATGATCGCTGCGGTCAGTTCTTCAAGGCGTGAGGAATCCTTGACGTCGCGCAGCACCACGGCAAACTCGTCCCCGCCCAGGCGCCCGCACACTTCGCCATCGCGCATGATGCGGCGCAGACGATCGGACACCATCGCCAGCAACTGGTCACCGATCGGATGCCCCAGCGTATCGTTGACCGCCTTGAACCGGTCGAGGTCGATCATCATGAACGCGCAGTTCGTCCGCCAGCGTTCGCCGAAAGCCAGCGCCTCGCCCAGCGCCTCGGTCAGCATCATGCGGTTGGGCAGGCCGGTCAGCGTATCGTACCGGGCAAGGTAGGCAATCTTTTCCGCACTTTCGCGCTGTTCGGTCACGTCGGACCCGACGCCGCGAAAACCGATGAAGTTGCCGTTGTCGTCGACTTTGGGCGATGCCGAAAGTTCCCACCAGCGATGGCTGCCACGCAGTGTGACGCGCACCAGCAGGTTGGAGAAACTCTCCCGTCGCTTGAGCCGTTCGGCCAGATCGTGGAGGCTGGAGTGGAAATGCCCCGTTTCCCAGGCAGGCCCGGCGATGAGCTGGATCAGCGGTTTACCGTCGAGATCCTCCGGGTCTTCGCCAAGCGCAAAAGCCAGACGCGGGCTTGCCGAGCGGATACGGCGGTTGGCATCGACCTGCCAAAGCCAGTCCGCATCGCCTTCTTCGAACTCGCGCAGCAGCAGCGACACGACTTCGCTCTTTTCCGCGGCCCCTGCTTCGGCCAGCCGGGTGGCCAGAAACATCCGCGCCGCGGCAACCGCGCCAGACAGGACGATGGCCATGAACGCGACCACCACTGCGGCCGCTGCGGGATCGGCCGCGCGCAGGAATGCCGGCACAGAGGAAAGGCCGACTATCCCCGCAAAAAGCAGGGTGCCCATCGGCATGGCCGCATACGTCACCGCCGTGGCTACCACCAACAACGCCAGAATGGACCACAGCGCCATCGGGTCCACCGGCAGATCGAAAAGCGCAAGTGCCATCATCGGCACGGCCCACGGCAGAGCAACACTCAAAGCACCCAGCGCCTGCCTCCGTGTTTCCTGACGGGAAACGCGGCGACGATCGGCCGTTGCAAGGCTCCGTTCAAACCGGGTCGCGGAAAAAACTGCCGCGCCGGCCGTGACCAGCCAGCCCGCAAGCAGTGCAAAGTGCACATGCCCGATAAACAGATGAACGGCCAGCATCGCGGCCACGGCATGCACAACGGCACGGACAACCGCCAGCCTGGCTACACTGGAAAACTGCAAGCCGCGCAACCGGCCCCAATCGCCCTCGATGGGATCGTCCAGCCCCAATATTGCCCGGACAGGGAGATCGGCGGGCGCTGGTCCCAAGGGTATTTCGGTGTGGCTGGTCACACCCGGACCAATACCGGTCAATCATTAGCCAATCGTAAGCGCCGTGGCGGAACCGGGCAAAATCAGGCACAAAAATCGCGCCTTCAAACGTGCCCCGGCACCAACAAGATGGCCCGCCGCGCCCCGGATACCGGGATGCGACGGGCCGGGCTTTCCTCCCCAGGAAAGAACCGTTCAGGCAGGCCGGGCGGTCAGCGCCCCATGGCGCTGCCAAGCCGGTGGTAAAGGTGCGAGAACTTCACCGATTCCGGCTGGTCTTCGATCACCTTGAGATAGTGCAGCACAGCCTCGCGGATCAGCTTGAAGTCCTCGGTCGAGAGGACCGCACGGGCACGAGCAGGTTCAGCCATTGTCAGTCTCCTTGGATCTTCGTGGCATGATTGCCGCGAGATTTGTCTGCCTTTTGCAGCAAATGGTCTTCCAGCAGCCTCAGGCGGCGAACTGGTTCATGGTGTTGGCAGCGCCACCGGCCTTGAGCGCGGCTTCACCGGCGAAGTATTCCTTGTGGTCGTCACCAATGTCCGAACCGGACATGTTCTGATGCTTCACGCAAGCGATACCCTGGCGGATTTCCTGACGCTGGACGCCCTTGACGTAGCCAAGCATAGCCTGGTCGCCGAAGTATTCCTTGGCGAGATTATCCGTGCTCAGCGCAGCCGTGTGATAGGTCGGCAGGGTGATCAGGTGGTGGAAAATCCCGGCCTGCGCCGCTGCATCGCGCTGGAACGTGCGGATACGCTCGTCGGCTTCTGCGCCCAGTTCGCTGTCGTCATAGTCCACGCTCATCAGCTTCGCACGGTCATAGGCGCTCATGTCGCGGCCTTCGGCTTCCCAGGCGTCGAACACCTGCTGGCGGAAGTTCAGCGTCCAGTTGAACGACGGGCTGTTGTTATAGACCAGCTTGGCGTTGGGAATGACTTCGCGGATGCGGCTGACCATGCCACCGATCTGGCCGATGTGCGGCTTTTCGGTTTCGATCCACAGCAAATCCGCGCCGTTCTGCAGGCTGGTGATGCAATCGAGCACGCAACGGTCCTCGCCGGTTCCCGGACGGAACTGGTAAAGGTTCGAAGGCAGGCGCTTGGGACGCATCAGCTTGCCATCGCGGTTGATCAGCACGTCACCATGGCCAAGGTTGGCCGGATCGACTTCCTCGCAATCGAGGAACGCATTGTACTGATCGCCAAGGTCGCCCTTGGTGCGGGTATAGGCAATCTGCTTGGTCAGACCGGCGCCGAGCGAGTCGGTGCGCGCAACGATCACGCCGTCTTCAACGCCAAGTTCCATGAAAGCGTAACGGATGGCGCGGATCTTGGCGAGGAAGTCTTCGTGCGGGACGGTAACCTTGCCGTCCTGGTGGCCGCACTGCTTTTCATCCGAAACCTGGTTTTCGATCTGGATGCAGCAGGCACCCGCTTCGATAAACTTCTTGGCCAGAAGATACGTGGCCTCGGCGTTGCCGAACCCGGCGTCGATGTCGGCAATGATCGGAACGACGTGGGTTTCGAACTCGTCGATCTTGTGCAGCAGGCGGTGGGTGTTGACCGCATCGCCAGCCGCCTTGGCAGCATCGAGTTCGCGGAACAGCATGCCCAGTTCGCGCGCATCAGCCTGCTTGAGGAACGTGTAGAGTTCCGCGATCAGATCGGCCACGCTGGTCTTTTCATGCATCGACTGGTCGGGCAGCGGACCGAACTCGCTGCGCAGCGCCGCGACCATCCAGCCCGAAAGGTACAGGTAACGGCCCTTGGTGGTGCCGAAATGCTTCTTGATGGAAATCATCTTCTGCTGGCCGATGAACCCGTGCCAGCACCCCAGCGACTGGGTGTAGTTTGCCGGGTTGGCGTCGTACGCTTCCATGTCGCGGCGCATGATCCTGGCGGTGTAGCGCGCAATGTCGATCCCGGTCAGAAAACGGTTCTGCAGGCGCATGCGGGCAACCGAAGCCGGTTCGATACCATCCCAGGTCTGTCCGAAGGGGGCGATGGCCTTGCCGGCCTCTGCAATCGTCTGCTGGTACGTCATTGGGGCGAATCCTTGTAATCGGCGTGATCTTCGTCTGCCGCTGCGATAGGCTCGCCTGCTGCATTGCGGAACAGTGCACCACGTCATATTGTCAAACTTTACAGAATATGCTTGTAAAGTTGTGCAGAACGTACACAGCGCGTTACAAGGGCTTCCGCCATGGCTTCAAGACCGCTCTATCTCGGCCCCCGGCTCAAGCGGCTGCGGCGCGAACTGGGCCTGACCCAGCAGGCCATGGCTGATGAACTCGGCATCTCCCCCAGCTACATCGCCCTGATCGAACGCAACCAGCGCCCGCTTACGGCAGACCTGCTGCTGCGGCTGGCGCGGGCCTACAAACTCGACATGGCAGATCTCGCGGCGGACGAACGCGATGACTATGCCCGGCGGCTGGCCGATTCGCTGCGCGACCCGATCTTTGCCGACATCGACCTGCCACCGCTGGAAGTGGCCGACGTTGCCGCCAGCTTTCCGGGGGTAACCGAGGCGTTGCTGCGGCTGTACGGCGCATGGCAGCGCGAACAGCAGGCGCTGGCCGAACAGCGCAGCGCCGCGCCGGGGATGAGCGCGAGCGACCCGGTCGGCGAAGCACGGCGGTTTGTTGCCGCGCGGCGCAACTATTTTGCCACCATCGATTCGCGCGCAGAGGAGCTTGCCGCCGAGATCGAAAAGGCAGGCGGTGCGCAGGCCTGGCTAAAGACACAGGGCGTGCGCGTGCGGTTCATGCCGCCCGACGTGATGATGGACGCGATCCGCCGCTATGATCGCCACAACGAACAGTTGCTGATCGACGATACCCTGCCCGCGTCCGGCCGGGCGTGGCAACTGGCGCAGCACATTGCCTATACGATCCTGCGCCCGGAAATCGCCGCCGTGATCCGCGGGGAAAGCTTTGCCAGCGATACTGCCGCGCAGCTCGTGCGGCGTGCGCTTGCCAGTTATGCCGCTGCGGCTCTCCTGATGCCGTATGACCGCTTTGCCCGCGCGGTCGATGCCCGCCGCTATGATATCGAGGCGCTGGCCGGGCTGTTCGGCACCAGCTTCGAACAGGTGGCGCACCGCCTGACCACGCTGAACCGGCCGGGCCATGAACGCGTGCCATTTTTCTTCATCCGCGTGGACAGTGCGGGCAATGTCTCCAAGCGGCTCGATGGCGCGGGTTTTCCCTTTGCCGCACATGGCGGTAGCTGCCCGCTGTGGAACGTGCACGATACCTTCCGCACGCCAGGGCAGATAACCACCCAATGGCTGGAGCTGCCGGACGGGCAGCGGTTCTTCTCGCTTGCACGAACCGTGGAATCCGGTGGCGGCGGGTTTGACCGGCCGCGCACCACGCGTGCCATCGCGCTTGCCTGCGCGGCAGAGCACGCACCGCGTCTGATTCATGCTGCCGGAGCGGACCCGCACGCAACCGCCGCTACACCAATCGGGGTCGCGTGCCGCCTGTGCCACCGCGCGCAATGCACGGCCCGTTCCGAACCGCCGATCGGGCGAAAGATCCTGCCTGACGACTATCGCCGCGCCGCCGAACCGTTCACCTTTGCCGAGAGCTGAGCGCATCGCCTTGCGGCGCGTGTCCACCCCGGCTATCGGCGCGCTTCACTGCCGAATCCTTCGGCGCGATAGATGCAAGGGCGCCGCATTTGGGCAAGATCATCCCGCTGGCCGATGTCGATCCAGTCCTGGTCGAAGATTTGCTCGATCAGGCCTTCGAACCCGAACGTCGCAACCGCACTGCCTACAAGGTGCGCGAAGGCATGGAAGCCCTGGGTAACCTGTCGTTCGCCGCGCTCGACGATGACGAGATGCTGGCTGGTACGATCCAGTGCTGGCCGGTGGGCCTGACTGATCCGCAAGGCCGCGCACACCCGATGATCATGGTCGGGCCGGTGGCCGTCCTGCCCCACCTGCAAGGGCTGGGTTATGGTCAGGCGCTGATGACCGCCGCACTCACCGGAATCGACCCGCGCGCGCCCCTGCCGCAGGTGATGATCGGCGATCCGGAATACTACGAACGCTTCTTCGGCTTTTCCAACGCCCACACTGGCGGCTGGCAATTGCCCGGCCCGTTCGACCAGCGCCGCCTGCTGTGCCGCACCGCCAATCCTGCGGTTCTGCCGCAAGAGGGCATGTTGGGGCCTTGGCGGCGCTGATCCGATCTGGCATCGGCGGACGATGCCTTATGTTCCGCCGCCCGAACTTGCCGCGCTGAGCCTTCCCGAACTGGCGGCGCAGGTTGCCGCGCGCAAGCTGCCGCCACTTGACCAGTGGGCGCCGCAGGAAGTGGGCGATTCCGAAATGCGCATCGCAGCAGACGGCCGCTGGTATCACCAGGGTGGCCTGATAACCCGCCCGGCCATGGTCCGCGCCTTTGCCTCGCTGCTGATACGCGATGACGCGGGGCAGCACTGGCTGGTCACTCCGGTCCAGAAGCTGGCAATCGCCGTTGAGGATGCAGCCTTCATCGCCACCGACATGGAAACCAAGCGCGATGCCGATGGCGCGTGGGTGCTGGCGTTCCGCCTGAATACCGACGATCTGGTTATATGCGGACCGGACCATCCGATGCGCGTGGGCGGCACCGCAGACGTCCCGGCGTTCTACCTCGCCGTGCGGCACCGCACCGAAGCCCGCCTGAACCGCAGCACCTATGGCCAGTTGATCGCCCATGCGCTGGAGCGCGGCGACGATCCGCTCGCGGTGGAAAGCATGGGCGCCCGCTTCGCGCTGGTACCGCAGGCATGACCTTGCTCGGACGGCTGACACGGCTGTTCGACGAAGGCCACCGCACGCCGGCGCGTGACCTCTACGAAGACTGGCGGCCCTTGCCCGAAGAAGCCTTGCGCCCTGCGGCTGTCCTGATCGCCGTCACCGATCGCACAGACCATGGCGAAGGGCCGGGCGTACTGTTGATCCACCGCCCGTCGCACATGCGCGCGCACCCTGGTCAGGCAGCCTTTCCCGGCGGCAAGATCGACGCGGGGGAAACGGCCGTCGAAGCGGCGCTGCGCGAAGCGAACGAGGAATTGGGCATCAACGCCAGCGATGTGACGGTAATCGGCGAAACCGACCGGTTCCGCACCGGTTCCGGGTATGACATCACGCCAGTACTGGCCCTGATCCCGCCCGACCTGCCCATCATGCCCAATGCTGCCGAAGTGGCTGACTGGTTTGAACCGCCACTGGGCTTCGTGCTCGATCCCGCCAACCACGCTCGCAAGGCAGCGGAATGGAACGGGCGCAGCGGCAGCTATATCGAGATCATGTGGCGTCAGCACCGCATCTGGGGTGTGACGGCAGCGATCATTTCCAACCTTTCCAAACGGATACATTGGCATGACTGAACGCCTGCCGCCTGCCGAATGGACCGCGCGCGCCGATCTGGCCGCACTTGTCAGCGCCCTAGACCCTGCCGGCGAAGGGTTGTGCCGCTGGGTCGGCGGGGCCGTGCGCGACACGATGCTGGGTCTTGATGCCAAGGACGTCGACATGGCCACCAGCCTGCTCCCGGACCGAGTCATGAACCGGCTGGCTGCGGCAGGAATCAAAACCGTGCCCACCGGTATAGCGCATGGCACAGTCACCGCCGTTCTGGCGCAAGGCCCGGTCGAAATCACCACGCTGCGCCGAGACGTTTCCACCGACGGCCGCCGCGCCACGGTGGCTTTTTCCAACGAATGGCGCGACGATGCGGCCAGGCGCGATTTCACCATCAATGCGCTCTATGCCGATCCGCGCACGCTGGAAGTGTTCGATTACCACGGTGGGCTGGCGGACCTTGCCGCGCGGAAAGTGCGCTTCATCGGCGATGCTCGCCAGCGTATCCGCGAAGATTACCTGCGCATCCTGCGCTATTTCCGTTTTCAGGCGCGGTTCGGATCGCAACCGGCGGACAATGCAGCGGAACGCGCAGTGGCCGAACTGGCGCCGGGCATGAAGGGCCTGTCGCGCGAGCGTGTCTGCTGGGAACTGCTGCACCTTCTGTCCCTGCCCGCCCCGGCGCCGACGGTGCGCCGCATGGCAGAACTGGGCGTTCTGGAGCAGGTTCTGCCGGAAGCGGGCGGTGCAGGCATTGCGGCACTGGAATCGTTGTGCGCCCACGAAGCTGCGCTCGGCGTCAAAGGCGAGGCCGTGCGGCGTCTTGCCGCACTGCTGCCACCTGATCCACAACTGACAGAACAGGTCGCGGCCCGGCTGCGCCTCTCGCTTGCGCAGCGCAAGCGCCTTGCCACCGCAGCCGGGCGTGGCGACGCAGTAGCCAATCCGCATGCCCTTGCCTACCGCATCGGCATCGACGAAGCGCGCGACCGCCTGCTGCTGGCGGGAATGGCGCCGGACCCGCTCGATGGCTGGAATGTGCCGACGCTGCCGCTCAAAGGCGGGCAGATCGTCGCGCGTGGAATTACCGCGGGGCCGGAAGTCGCCCGCCTGCTCCGCGCGGTCGAAGCGCGCTGGATCGCCGAAGGCTTCCCCGATCAGGCCCGTGTCATGGCCCTGCTCGATGAAGAGCTGGGTTGAGGATCAGCCCTTCCACTCGCGCCGTTCCTCCCCGGCGCGTAGCACTTCGTAGGCCAGTTGCAGCTTCTGGAACTGTTCGGCGGCGTCCTTGTCGCCCGGACGCACATCGGGGTGCACTTCCTTGGCCTTGCTGCGCCAGGCCTTTTTGACCGCATCGAAATCGGCATCGGGGTCAAGCCCCAGCAGGTCCAGCGCGCGCAGTTCGTCGCGGCTGCGGGTGCCGTCGCCCGCACCACCCCATGCTTCCCATGCCGATTGCCGGTAACCGGAGGTATCCCCGCGCTCTTCCGCCTCGCGGCGTTCAGCCTCTTCCTTGTCCAGCCCTTCGAAGTAGTTCCAACCGGCATTGTATTCGGCTGCATGCTTGGGGCAGAAATACCAGCGATCCGGGTTGTTGGGCGATTTTGGCGCAGGGCATTCACCCTTTTCATCACACCCTGCCCGGTCGCACAGGCGCACCTGGGCGGCATCGCGCCCGGCTTCGTACCCGCGCCAGCGGGGGAAGCCCCAGTCATTCGATCGTGTAGAGCGCGCCATGCCGCAGCCAAGCCAAACCTTTGCTCAAACGTCAAGATGCGCGGAGGGCAGAAACAGGCATGGCCCGGACTGTGCGGTCCGGGCCATCCTGTCCAGCCGATCCGCTCAACCGTGGATCAGTTGACGGTAACCGTCACGGCGCGGCGGTTGCGCGCCCACGATTGTTCATCCGAACCCAGCGCAATAGGACGTTCCTTGCCGTAGCTGACCGTGGTTATGCGGCCCGGACTGACACCAAGGCTGACCAGATAGTTCTTGGCCGCATTGGCGCGGCGTTCACCCAGCGCGATATTGTAATCGCGGGTGCCGCGTTCGTCGCAATGCCCTTCGATGGTGATCGCCTTGGCAGGATAACGCGCCAGCCATTGCGCCTGGCTTTGCAGCACGCCCTGATCGGCAGCGTCGATGTTATAGCGGTCGGTATCGAAATTGATCGTATCGGACAGGACCGACGCCAGAAAATCCGCCTGGCTGCCCGGCACCGGACCCGATGGGGTATAGGGTGCAGGTGTCGTCTGGCTGGTAGTGGCGCCGGGTTCCGGCGGCAGTTCCTTCGGCTTGGATGCGCAGGCGCCAAGGCCAAGCGTCATAGCAGCAAGACCGGCAATCATCAGCGGGCGGGACATGAGATTCTCCTTTGGAAACCACGGGAGGAAACGGACCTGTACAGGTCGCATGGTGCATTTGCGCAAGGCGGTTGGCAAGTGATCTGCGCCACCCTTTCGCAAGCGGGGATCAGGGCAGAACTGGTCCCCACGCAGGGTCAGAACCATCGACGGGCGTATTCAGTTTCCGCTCGTTCCGCCCTGTCAGGTCAACCTGCCAGATTCCGGTGCGCCCGCTTCCGCGTTCGGTGCGGAAGAACTGCACGATCCGGCCATTGGGCGACCATGTCGGCGCCTCGTCCTGCCAGCTATCGGTCAGGAAGCGCATGTTCCGGCCAGACGGGTCCGTCACGGCAATGCGGAAATTGCCCGCCATGTGCGTAAAGGCGATCTGGTCCCCGCGCGGCGACCATTCGGGCGTGGCGGCGCGGCCACCGAAAAAGCTGATGCGCCGCTGGTTGGAGCCATCGGCATTCATCACATAAAGTTGCTGCGATCCCGACCGATCGCTTTCGAACACGATCTTGCTGCCATCGGGCGAATAGGAACCGCCTACGTCCAGCCCCGGCGAATCGGTCAGCTTGGTCGATGGGCCGCCGTTCACCGATACCCGGTAGATGTCGGTGTTGCCGGCGATCGCCATCGAATAGAGGATGAACCTGCCATCGGGCGACCAGCGCGGGGAAAAGGTGGGATTGGTGCTGGAGGTAACCAGCTTCTGCTGCCCGGTGCCGATGTTGTAGATGTAGATCCGCGGCGCGCCGTTCAGATAGCTCAGGTACACGATCTGGCTGTAATCGGGCGAATAGCGCGGCGTCAGCGCGGTGGACTGGCCATTGGTGATGAAGCGGTGATTCGCGCCGTCTGAATCCATGATCGCCAGTTGCTTGCGCCGCCGGTCCTTCGGTCCCGTTTCCGCGATATAGGCGATCTTGCTGTCGAAGAACGGGCTTTCGCCAGACAGACGCGAATAGACCATGTCGGCGCACTTGTGTGCAGCGCGGCGCCATTCGTCAGGTCGCACGACATAGCCCTGCCGCGCCAGTTCGCTGCCCAGTGCCACGTCATAGAGATAGCAGCCCACCGTCAGCCGCCCATCGTCGTTGGCCCGCACGAAGCCCTGCACCAGCATTTCCGCCGACCGTCCGCGCCAGGTATCGAATGTCGGCGCGGCGACCTGCGGGAAACCAACCACGGGCAGCGCATCAGGCCCGACCGGCTTGAACAGGCCGTTGTTCTTCAGATCGTTGAAAACCACCCGCGCCACGTTGCGGCCCAGCGCCTCGGTATTGCCGCCTTCTGCGGCAGTCGGCACCACTGCGCTCGTGGCAAAGGCAGGGATGGCGATGCCCAGATCCTGCCACTCGTTCTCGTCCGAAACCGATCCGGTCAGCCCGCCCTCATCGTCGGTGGCGACCGCAGTCGGCGCGGCGGAACCGGGCAGGCTTGCCTGCTGTGCGGCAAGGATCGCTGGCGTGGCAAGGAAACCGGCAAGCAGCAACAGATGGCGGATCTTCATTGGGACAACTTCCTGTCAAAGCGGAAGGCGGACACACGCTTCCAGCCTGCATAATAGGGTTCGGGCAAATCGAACGGCGCGGCAAGCTGCACCGCGCGGATCGCCTGTTCGGCATGGCGCTGGGCCTGCGCCTCGTTCGCAGGGGTGATCCCCTGCTGGTCGACAACACGCGGGCGCCCGGCCAGCGTGCCGTCGGCGTTGAGATCCCATGCCAGGATCGTCACCAGCTTGTCGGCATCGACGCCTTGCGGGGCGGCCCAGTGCGGCTTGATCTGGCGCGAGATGGCACTGGCCAGCGAAGAGCGCACTTCCGGCCCGATGGTCGCGGCAGGCGGGCTTTTGGCCGTGCCGGGCGCGGTGGAGCCGGGAATCCCTTTCAGAAAGTCCGAACCGATCCGGCTGCCACCGCTGGGCGCATCGGGACGGCGGCGCGGACTGGCATCGGCGGGCGCTGCCTTTGGCGGTGCCTTGGCGGGAGAAGCTTTCGGTGGCGCCGGTTTGGGTGGAGCCGGTTTCGGCGGCGCGGGCTTGGGTGGCGCCGGTTTGGGCTGCGGCTTGGGCGGCACTGGCTTCGCCTGCGGCTTCGGGGCCGGTTTTGGCGGCGCGAGCTGCGGCTTTGGTGCAGGCGGCGGTGGAACGGGCGCGGGCGGTTCCGGCAGCGGGTCCGCCATGGGTTCGGGCTGCGGTTCACCCAGTTCAGGGGCAATATCGGGGGCAGCCTGCGCCGCTGGATCGGGCGAGGTCGAGCGTTCGGCAATGTCGTTGGCGAACGTCACTTCCATCCGCTCCGGCGGTGGCTGCACCGTCTTGCCCGGCGGTGAAAGCACAAGCACAGCAACGATGGCCACATGGGCTGCCGCCGCAATGGCCAGCCCCGCCCCTTCCTGCCGTGTCATTCCGCCTGCCGTGGGATCGCGCATTGCCGGGGGCCTATTGCGAGGCAGATGAACTGTTGGTGACCAGCGAGATCGACTTGAACCCGGCGGCGTTCAGTTCGCCCATCACCGCGGCCACGCGCCCCCAGTCGAGCGCGCGGTCGGCGCGAAGGGTCACCAGCGGCGGCTTGGCGCCGCGCTGCAACCCGGCCAGCCGGTCGGTCAATTCGCCGGGCGCAAGTTCCGCATCGTCAAGGTAGACGGTGCCGCGCGCGTCGAGCGAAACCGTGATCTGGTCCTGTTCCTGGTCCAGAGGATCGGCCTTGCTGTCGGGCAGGTCCACCGGCACGCCAGCCGCCAGCATCGGGGCAGTGACCATGAAGATGATCAGCAGCACCAGCATGACGTCCACCAGCGGCGTCACGTTGATCTCGCTCATCGCCGCGCGGCCGTTGCGGCCCCGCCGTGTGCGGCCGGTGCCTCCGCCGCCAAGGGACATGGCCACGGCTCAGACCTCCAGTTCGCGGCTGAGCGATGCGTGAAACCGGTCGGCAAACCGGTAGAGCCGCGTTTCGAAGCGGTTCACGCGGTGCGAGAAGCGGTTGTACGCGATCACAGCCGGGATCGCCGCAAACAGACCGATGGCCGTAGCGAACAGGGCTTCGGAAATGCCGGGAGCGACCACGGCAAGCGACGAGTTCTGCTGCGCGCCGATGTTGAAGAAGCTGTCCATGATCCCCCAGACCGTACCGAACAGCCCGACGAACGGCGCGACCGAACCGACCGTGGCAAGGAAGTTGAGCCTGCTGGCCAGCCCGTCCGTCTCCGCCACGACCGCGCCGTCAAGCGCGCTGGACAGACGCTGGCGTGTGCCTTCACGGTCGATCGTCTTGCCTGACGTGGAGCGGCGCCATTCGGCCAGCGCCGCGTTGACGATGCGCGCCGAGGGCAGATCGCGGCCCTTGTTGTCCTTCTGGAACTGGTCGATGTCGCGCGCTTCCCAGAACTCGCGTTCGTACTGCGTGCAACCACGCTGGACGCTGCCCATCTTCAGCGAAAAGCCGATGATGATCGCCCACACCCAGATACTGGCCAGCACCAGCCCGGCCATGACCGCCTGGACGACATAATCGGCATCGAGGAACAACTGGACGGGGTTGAGCGTGGTCGGCGCGAAGGAAACGCCATTGGCGAGCAAGAGAAGCGTCATGCTGGGATCGGTCCTTCAAGACTGGAAACGACAGGTTGAAATGCAGCCACCCAGGCGCGCGGCTGGCGGCGCGGGCGGCCATTGGGGGCAACAAAGGCAACGCGCACCTGCGCGTGGCACAAAAGCGTCTCTTCCCTGAACGCGCGCTGCACGATGCGGCATGTTGCCGGGGAAAGTTCCGAAACATGGCTTACCACCGTCACCGCATCGTCCAGCCGGGCCGGGCGCAGATAGCGCAGATCCATGGCGCTGACGGCATAGGCACCCTCGCCCGCCTCGTGTGCGGCACGCTGGTCTATGCCCAGCAGGCGCAGCATGTCCGAACGCGCGCGTTCGAACCACCGCAGGTAATTGGCATGATAGACCACGCCCGAAAGGTCCGTGTCTTCAAAGTAGACGCGGACCGGATAGAGGTGCTGCTGGCCATCGAACTGGCCGGAAGGTGGAAGGGGCAACGGCATGCGCGGCGACCCTACCCTTGCGACGAGTCGTTGGGCAAGGGCTGTTCACCCCATCAGCATGGGGCCAAGCGGCTTTCCGGCAAAAAGGTGGACGTGCAAGTGCGGCACTTCCTGATGGCTGTCGACCCCGGTATTGGCCAGCAGGCGGTATCCGGGGGCGACCAGCCCCAGATCGCGCGCAACCTTGCCTACAGCACGCACGAACCCGGCGATTTCGGCCTCACTCGCACGGGCGGAAAAATCGTCCCAGCACACATAGGCGCCCTTGGGGATCACCAGCACGTGCAACGGTGCCTGCGGGTTGATATCGTGGAAAGCGAGGGCGAAATCGTCTTCATACACGGTGCGATTGGGGATTTCGCCGCGCAGGATCTTCGCAAAAATGTTCTGCTCGTCATAGGGTTGAGTCGCGTCGACTGCCATGGTCAGCTCTTTCTGCCTGCCTTTTCAACGATGCCCGATGTCCCTTCGCGCCGGGCAAGTTCGGCCAGCACATCGGCCAGCGGCACGTCCCTGGCGGACAGCAGCACCATCAGGTGGAACACAAGGTCTGCCGCTTCGCCCACCAGATCATCGTGCGATCCGGTTAGCGCCGCGATGACTGTTTCCGTACCCTCTTCGCCCACTTTCTGGGCAATCTTGGCGATGCCCCTGGCGTTCAGGCGGGCGACATAGCTGGCCTCAGGATCGCCAGCGCGGCGATGCGCGATCGTGGCTTCCAGCCGGGCAAGGATTTCACCGTGTTCCATGGGTTGCGGCATGAAGCCCGTCCCGCGCGCGGTCAACCCCGCGCGCGACCGATCCGCCCGCTTTGCAATCAATCGCGGCGTTTTGCCACCTGCCGCCCCACGATCAGGCCGACGATGCCAAGCCCCAGCAGTGCGGCGTTGGTCGGTTCCGGAATCGACGTGCCACCGCTTTGCGCGAGCGCCGGGGTGGCGCAGGCGATGGCGGCAAGAAGACTTGTGAACAATCGCTTCACGAAAACGGTACCTGTCTGAACGGTTTGCGTTCCAGCATTGCCAGACAGCCCGATTCCGTAAAACCCCTTATATCAGGATGTTACTGACCCAATTCGGGACTCTGCGGCAAGCGGTAGTGCGCGGTTGTTCAGGCGCGCGCGGGCAATCCCGCCGCGCGCAGCGCCGCGTGCGCATCGGCGATGGAATATGTGCCGAAGTGGAAGATCGACGCCGCCAGAACCGCGCTGGCGTGCCCTTGGGTAACGCCCTGCACAAGATGGTCGAGCGTGCCCACCCCCCCACTGGCAATCACGGGCACTGGCACGGCATCGGCAATCATCCGCGTCAGTTCCAGGTCATAGCCAGCCTTGGTGCCATCGCCGTCCATCGAGGTGACCAGCAGTTCGCCCGCGCCCAGCGTGGCGAGGTTCACGGCATGGGCCAGCGCGTCGATCCCGGTCGCCTTGCGGCCACCATGGGTGAAGATTTCCCATTTCCCCGGCCCGATGCGCCGCGCATCAACCGATCCGACCACGCATTGCGAGCCGAAGCGTTCGGCAATGTCGCGCACCAGTTCTGGCCGGACGACCGCGGCGGAATTGACCGCAACCTTGTCGGCCCCGGCCAGGAGCAGCGCACGTGCGTCTTCGACCGCGCGCACCCCGCCGCCGACCGTCAGCGGCATGAAGCAGACCTCCGCCGTGCGGGCCACGACATCAAGCAGCGTGCCGCGCCCTTCGTGCGTGGCGGATATATCAAGGAAACACAGTTCGTCCGCCCCGGCCTTGTCATAGGCACGAGCCTGTTCCACCGGATCACCCGCATCGCGCAGATCGACGAAGTTCACGCCCTTGACCACGCGCCCCTCGGCCACGTCGAGACAGGGAATGACACGGACGCGGACGGTCATGGTTCAGGCCTCCGCCATGGCGATGGCGGCGGCAAGATCGAGCCGTCCTTCGAACAGCGCCCGGCCAGTGATGACTCCTTCGATGCCGTCCGGTTCATGAATCTTGAGCATGCGGATATCGTCCAGCCCCTTGACCCCGCCACTGGCGATCACCGGAATGTCCACCCGGCGCGCCAGTTCCACGGTGGCCTCGATGTTCACGCCTTTAAGCAGACCATCGCGGCCAATGTCGGTGAACAGCAGGCTGGCAACGCCCGCATCCTCGAACCGGCGGGCCAGATCGACCACCGCCACGTCGGACACATCGGCCCAGCCTTCGGTTGCCACCATGCCATCGCGCGCATCCACCGCCACAACGATGCCGCCGGGAAACTCCCTGGCCATGTCCTTGACGAACTGGGGATCTTTCAGCGCGGCGGTGCCCATCACCACCCGCGCAACGCCAAGGTCGAACCAGCCCGCCACTGCCGCGCGCGTTCGGATACCGCCGCCAAGCTGGACATGGCCGGTGAAGGCCTTGAGAATACGCTCGACAGCCTCGCGGTTTTCGGCCCGGCCCGCGAACGAGCCGTCGAGATCCACGACATGGAGGAACTGCGATCCGGCCTGCGCGAAGAGCGCGGCCTGATGGGCGGGGTTGTCACCATAGACGGTGGCGCGGTCCATATCCCCTTCGGCGAGGCGGACGACCTGCCCGCCCTTGAGGTCGATGGCCGGAAATACGATCATGGCGTCAGGGCTTCCAGTCAAGAAAACGGGCGAGCAGGGCAAGGCCGTAAGCCTGGCTCTTTTCCGGGTGGAACTGCACGCCCAGGATATTGTCGCGCGCTACGGCGGCCACGATGCCGCCGCCATGATCGCTCAAGGCCGCGACATCGGCGCCCTGATCGGGCACGAAGTGGTAGGAATGGAGAAAATACGCCTCACCCGGCACGATCAGTTCGGCCCCGCCGGTGTGCGGCATCGGCGCGACATCGTTCCAGCCCATGTGCGGCACCTTGACCGAAGGATCGGCCGGTTCGATCACGCGCACTTCGCCGCCGATCCAGCCCAGACCCTGCGTCACGCCATGCTCTACCCCGCGGTCGGCCAGGAGTTGCATGCCCACACAGATGCCAAGGAACGGCGCCCCGCCGACAAGCACGCGCTCGGCCATGGCCTCAACCAGACCTGAAACGCCGCAAAGCGCACTTGCGCACGCGCGAAACGCCCCGACACCGGGCAGAACGATACGATCGGCCGTGCGCACAACGGAAGGATCGGCGGTGACGACCACGCCTTCGGCTCCGGCCGCCTTCAGGGCATTGGCGACCGAGCGCAGGTTGCCTGCGCCGAAATCGACCAGCGCCAGCTTCTCAGCCACCGAGGATGCCCTTGGTCGATGGCACGGCGTCGGCCTTGCGCGCGTCGATCGCCACCGCCTGGCGCATCGCGCGGGCGAATCCCTTGAAGATGCCTTCGATGATGTGGTGGTTGTTGGACCCGTAGAGGCTTTCGATGTGCAGCGTGATGCCAGCCGCCTGCGCGATCGAGGCAAACCAGTGCTCGAACAGTTCGGTGTCCATTTCGCCCAGCCGGGGTTGCGTGAACGCCGCCTTCCACACCAGTACCGGGCGGCCGGAAATATCCAGCGCGACGCGGCTCAGTGCCTCGTCCATCGGGGAATAGGTGTGGCCGTAGCGGGTGATGCCCTTCTTGTCGCCCAGCGCCTGTGCAATCGCCTGCCCCAGCGCGATGGCGCTGTCTTCGGTGGTGTGGTGCTGATCGACGTGGAGATCGCCCTTCACCCGGCAGGTGATGTCGATCAGCGAATGGCGGCTGAACTGTTCGATCATGTGATCGAGAAAGCCGATTCCCGTGTCCACCTGATAGGTGCCGGTGCCATCGAGGTTTACCGCCACGTCAATGGCGGTTTCCTCGGTCTTTCGCGTGATCGATCCGGTGCGCATGGACGCGCCTATACGCCCATCAACATGAGAATCAATGACCGTGCCCACTTGACCCGCGCGCCTGCCAAGGCCAGTTGTCTAAGCCATGAGCGATGCACCCGACAGCCTGATCCCCTACGACGAAATCGTGCAGGAAGCGTTGCGCGCCGTGGTCGGGCGCGTTCTGGGCCAGGTCGCTGCTTCGGGCGGATACCTGCCGGGGCCGCACCACTTCTACATCACGTTCAAGACCGGGGCGCCCGGCGTGGATATCCCGCAGCGGCTGCGCGAACGCTTCCCCGATGAAATGACCATCGTGTTGCAGAACAAGTTCTGGGATCTCAAGGTGGAAGACGACCGCTTCAGCGTCGGTCTTTCGTTCAACCAGATCCCGTCGATCCTGCTGATCCCGTTTTCCGCGATCACGGCGTTCGTCGATCCGGCTGTGGATTTCGGCCTGCAGTTCCAGGCGGTTGTCGATGAAGAAGCCGAACCCGTGGAACCGGCGGAAAACGATTCGCCGGAACTGGGCGATCAATCCGGCGTTGAACGCAATGAAGACGGTTCGAATGTCGTGACCGTCGATTTCGGCAAGAAGAAGTAGGGCCACGCGCCCGGCGTTCAGAGGTGGGCATGGCTTTCAGCAAGAAAACGGGAAACGGCAAGAGCATCCCCCGCCCCGGCAAGGCGGCGGCCAAGGCTGCACGCGCAGTGGTCAAGAAAGTCCCCGGCCCCAGCGCCAACCCGATGACCAACCTGATCATCGCCGACCTTGCGCTGCGCACCGGCAGCCTGCTGCTGCGCCGCGGCGTGGAAAAGGGCCTGCTTGGCACGCGGCTGGGACCGGACAAGGCCAAGCGCATCATCAAGGGCCGCACGATGATGCAGACGCTGGTCGGCACCGCGCTGGCGCGCACCGCAACCCGGTCCGTGCCCGGTGCGATCGTGATCGGCGGCGGGCTTGTCGCCAAGACGCTCTACGACCGTCGCCGCGCCCGCAAGGCTGCCGCACAGGGCAACGCAGACCTTGCCGATCAGGCCGAACGCGGCGAAGGCGATTGATCCGCACTTGACCATGCGCGCGCCGATGCGCCACTAGCCCCCATGGTCACCACCCCGTCACCCAGCCAGACCGGCCCCGCACAGGACCGCAAGGACAGCCTGCAACGCCGGGGGCTGATGTTCATCCTGTCTTCGCCATCGGGCGCGGGCAAGACGACCATCGCGCGCAAGTTGCTGAGCGAAGATGCCGAAATCGCCATGTCGGTTTCGGTCACCACACGGCCGATGCGGCCGGGCGAAGTGGACGGGACGGACTACTTCTTCGTCGATCAGGCCGAGTTCGACCGCATGGTGCACGCGGGCGAGTTCTACGAATGGGCGACCGTTTTCGGCAACAGCTATGGCACGCCCAAGGCGCACATCCGCAACCGGCTCAAGGCGGGGGGAGACGTGCTGTTCGACATCGACTGGCAGGGCACCCAGCAGCTTTATCAAAAGGCGCAGGCCGATGTCGTGCGCGTGTTCATCCTGCCGCCCAG
This sequence comes from Novosphingobium lubricantis, assembly GCA_042650965.1. GTDB lineage: Bacteria > Pseudomonadota > Alphaproteobacteria > Sphingomonadales > Sphingomonadaceae > Novosphingobium > Novosphingobium lubricantis. Next base: position 175,097 of record JBHSCB010000004.1, read on the forward strand.
CCTTGCGGAACTGCACCGCCGCCTGACCGGACGCGGCACGGACGCAGCCGATGTTATTGCCGCCCGCATGGCCCGTGCACAGGCCGAAATCAGCCACTGGGACGGGTATGACTACGTCGTGGTAAACGACGATGTCGAAAGCTGCTTTGCCAAGGTGAGCGAGATTCTGGCCGCCGAACGCATGCGGCGCACTCGTCAGACGGGGCTGATCGACTTCGTGCGCGGGCTGATGCAGGCCTGACGGCGTTTCGCCGGACCGGCGCAGGGTGCCGGTTTACTCTCCGCTGGGATCGACCGCATTGTCCGGCACCCAGCCGTTGACGATCCCGCCGTCAATCGGCAGCGCCGTGCCGACCACGTAATCGCCCGCACGGCTGGCCAGAAAGATCGCGCCGCCGGCCATGTCCTCGATCTTGCCGACCCGCCCGGACGGGATGTTGCGTGCCGATTCTTCCGGCTTTTTTGCCGCCGCCCGGTTCATCGCCGAAGGAAACGCGCCGGGGCAGATGCAACTGGTCACGATCCGGTCCTGGATCAGCCGCGCCGCCATGCGCCGGGTCAGGTGAATGACCGCCGCTTTCGACGCCTGATAGCTGTAGGTTTCCCAGGGATTGGGCCGCATCCCGTCGATCGAGGCAATGTTGATGACCTTGGCGGGGCGATCCTCGCAGGCCGCGGCCTTGAGCAGGCCGTGAAGTTTCTGCGTGAGGAAGAAGGTGGTCTTGACGTTGAGGTCCATGACCTTGTCCCAGCCCGCTTCGGGAAAATCCTCGAAGCTGGCACCCCACGCCACGCCCGCGTTGTTGACAAGAATGTCGAGCTTTTCCTCCCGCGCGGATAGGTCGGCCACCAGTTGGTCAATCCCGCCAAGGGTGGAAATATCGCCGGGCAGGGCAATGCAGCGTTCGCCCAGCCGTTCGGCGGTTTCCTGCACCGCTGCGGCCTTGCGCGCGGTGATGTAGACCCGCGCGCACCCGGCCGCGATGAAGCCTTCGGCAATCATCGCCCCGATCCCGCGCGAACCGCCGGTCACCACCGCCACACGGCCTTCCAGACTGAACAGGCTGGCAAAATCCATCGCAGTGCCTCTCAATAACCGCTGAGCCGGGCGACCCGTTCGGCGTGATAGTACCTGTCCCCCATGAACTCCGCCAGCGACCGGTCGCGCTTCATGTACAGGCCGATGTCGTATTCGTCGGTCATCCCCACGCCGCCGTGCATCTGCACGCCTTCGCGCACGGCAAGGTTGCAGGCCATCGCCGCCTTCGCCTTGGCGACCGAGGTCATCAGTTCCGCCTTTTCCGAACCGCCATCCAGCAATTGCTGGGCCTTGATCACTGCGGCATCGGCAATTTCGAGCTCGGCGTAGAGTTGCGCTGCGCGGTGTTGCAGCGCCTGGAACTCCCCGATCAGCTTGCCGAACTGCTTGCGCGTCTTGAGATAGCCGGTGGTCAGGGCAAACGCGCCCTGCCCCACGCCGGTCAATTCCGCTGCGGCCCCGACCCGCCCGGCGGCCAGAACCTTGTCGAGCAGCGCCCTGCCGCCATCCACGTCCCCGATCACGCAATCGCCATCGAGAACAACGTTATCGAACGTGACGGTGCTGGCCATCGCGCTGTCAACCAGCCGGACGTTTTCATGCGCAATGCCATCGGCATCCCTGGGCACGGCAAACAGGGTGACCCCGTCACGATCGGAATCGCCGCCGGATGTGCGCGCCGCAACGACGATCGCATCGGCCGACGCCCCCTGCACCACGAACGTCTTGCGCCCCTGAAGGCGAAAGCCGTTGCCCGCCCGTTCGGCGCGCAGGGCAATGCTTTCGGGCCGGTGCCGGGGGCCTTCGTCAATGGCCACGGCCAGAACGCTTTCCCCTGCGATCACGCCGGGCAGCCAGCGCCCGCGCAGATCGTCGGACCCCCCCGAAAGCGCGGTCACGCCCATGACCGAAGTCGTCAGGAATGGCGAAGGTGTCAGGTTGCGGCCGATTTCGCGCAGCACGATTCCCGCTTCGACATGGCCCATGCCAAGCCCGCCATCGGATTCGGCAGCAAGCATGCCGGTCAGGCCCATTTCCGCAAACTGCTTCCACAGGGCATGGCCAAAGCCATCCTGGCAATTCGCATCGCGGAAATGGCGCAACTGCTGCTTGATCGCGCCTTCATCGGCCATGAAGCCTGTGACGGTATCGGCCAGCATTGCCTGATCGTCGGTATGGTACAACGGCATCCTTGTATCCTCTCGCAACCCTCGCCCTTTCAAGGGTGAGGGCCAAAACCTTACGCGCCCGGCAGATCGAGAATGCGCTTGGCGATGACGTTCAGCATCACTTCGCTGGTGCCGCCCTCGATCGAATTGGCCTTGGTGCGCAGCCAGCTTCGCGCGGGCGTGCCGCCACTGGTGCGCTCGCTCTCCCACTCCAGCGCGGTCGCGCCGCCTGCGGCCATCAACAATTCGTGGCGGCGCTTGTTGAGTTCGGTCCCGGCGTATTTCATCATGTTGGGTTGTGCCGGATGGGCGCGCCCGACCTTGGCTTCATCAAGGAACTTCTCGCTCATCGCGGCAAAGGCCAGCGCATCGACATCGAACATGGCAAGGTCGGCGCGCAGCAGCGGATCGTCCAGACCGTTGCGTGCCACGACCGCGCCAATGGCGCTGAGCCGGTCGCCCCCGCCTGCGCCCGAAATCATTTCACGCTCATGCCCCAGCAGATACTTGGCGACATCCCAGCCCCGGTTCACCTCGCCCACGATCTGGTGGCGGGGCACCTTTACGTTATCGAAAAAGGTTTCGCAGAACGGCGAATTGCCGCTGATCAGCTTGATCGGTCTGGTCGTCACGCCCGGCGTGGTCATGTCGAACAGCAGGAAGCTGATACCCTGATACTTGTTGGTCTTGTCCGTACGCACAAGGCAGAAGATCCAGTCGGCCTTGTCGGCATAGGATGTCCATATCTTCTGGCCGTTGACCACCCAATGATCGCCGCTCACCGGATCGCTGACCGTCTCGCCATAAGTCTGGAGCGAGACGAGGTCCGATCCCGATCCCGGTTCGGAATAGCCCTGGCACCAGCGGATTTCGCCGCGCGCGATCTGGCCAAGGTAGTGGACCTTCTGCTCTTCGGTGCCGAACTTGAGCAACGCCGGGCCAAGCATCCAGATACCGAAGCTCGACAGCGGGGGCCGTGCGCCGATGCGCGCGCATTCCTCGCGCCAGATCTTGGCCTGCGCCGGGGTCATGCCCGCGCCGCCATAGGCCACTGGCCAGTCTGGCACGGTATACCCCTTGGCCACGCAGGCTTCGAGCCATGCCTTTTGCGCTGCGTTCTTGAAGCTGAAGTTGCGCCCGCCCCAGCATACGTCCGCTTCGTCGCGTACCGGCTCGCGCATTTCCGGCGGGCAGTTTGCCGCCAGCCAGGCACGGATGTCCTGACGGAAACCTTCCAGATCCGACATTGCAAAGCTCCTCTCTTAATCGAAAGGTTAAAGCGAGTGGAGGGCGGCTGGCAAGCGCGGATTTGCAGTCTTTGGGGCAGGCGCATACCAACGCCGGGATGCCGTAGCGTCACCCTCGCAGCAATTGACCGAGGGGACGCGGCGCGTAAGCTGATACATAAGGAACCAACGGGTTGGAAGCCCCGGCCAGGCGTGCGATTCCCGGCACCGGCATGGCAATGACCACAATTTAACTACTCAATTAATTTCTGCTTGAAATCGGCGCTGGCGCGATGGACACTGCGTGGCAGGCCAAGGAGAGGGTTATGGATTTCGAACCGACCGATCGCCAGAAATACTGGCGCGACCGGGTGCGCCAGTTCATCGAAGACCACGTCCGCCCGCGCGACGGCGAATACAAGGCGGAATGCGCCACGGGTGAGCGGTGGAAGGTGATCCAGACCATCGAACAGGAAAAGGCCAGGGCCAAAGCCGCCGGGCTGTGGAACCTGTTCATGCCGCCGCGCAACAGCGGCCATCATCACGTCGAGGATTCGTTCGTGTTCGACGGGCCGGGCCTGACCAACCTCGAATACGCGCTGTGCGCCGAAGAGATGGGCCGGATCGGCTGGGCCAGCGAAGTGTTCAACTGCTCTGCCCCCGATACCGGCAACATGGAAGTGTTCCACCGCTATGGCACGCTGGAACAGAAGGAGCAGTGGCTGCGCCCGCTGATGAACGGCGAAATCCGCTCTGCCTTCCTGATGACCGAACCGCAGGTCGCATCGTCGGATGCCACGAACATCGAAACATCCATTCGCCGCGAAGGCGATGAATACGTCATCAACGGGCGCAAGTGGTGGTCATCGGGGGCCGGCGATCCGCGCTGCAAGGTGGCCATCGTCATGGGCAAGACCGATTTCGCGGCACGGCGGCACCAGCAGCAGTCGATGGTGCTGATGCCACTCGACGCGCCGGGCGTGACTATCGTGCGGCCCCTGCCGGTCTTCGGCTATGACGATGCCCCCCACGGCCACATGGAAATCGCGCTCGACAACGTGCGTATCCCTGCCGCCAACGTGCTGCTGGGCGAAGGGCGCGGGTTCGAAATTGCGCAAGGGCGGCTGGGGCCGGGCCGCATCCACCACTGCATGCGCACGATCGGCGTTGCTGAAGAGGCGCTGGCCCGCATGGCGCGGCGGCTGCAAATCCGTGTCGCCTTCGGCAAGCGCATATCCGAACAGTCTGTCTGGGAAGAACGCATCGCCCGCGCGCGCATCGACATCGACATGACCCGTCTGCTCTGCCTCAAGGCAGCGGACATGATGGACAAGGTGGGCAACAAGGCCGCCGCGCTTGAAATTGCCATGATCAAGGTCCAGGCGCCCGCCATGGCGCTGCGCATTCTTGACGATGCCATTCAGGCGCACGGCGGCGGCGGGGTATCGGACGATTTCGGCCTTGCCATGGCCTATGCCCACATGCGCACCCTGCGCCTTGCCGATGGTCCCGACGAAGTGCACGCCCGCGCAATTGCCCGCATCGAGTTTGCCCGTCACGCCGAAATGCCGCCCGCCGACGCGAGCCTCAGCTCCGGCGATGTCGGCGTGGCCCGCTGATCTGTCCCTTTCCCGATCCTGCTGGAGAGCACCATGAAAGCCGCCGTCCTTGTCGAACCCGGCAGCCCGCTGCAGTTCCATGATCTTGCCATAGCCAAACCCGGCCCCCACGAAGTGCTGATCCGCACCGTGGCGTGCGGGCTTTGCCATTCGGACCTGCACTTCATCGACGGCGCCTATCCGCACCCGCTTCCAGCGGTGCCGGGCCACGAAGCGGCGGGGATCGTGGAGGCCGTGGGATCGGAAGTGCGCACGGTGAAGGTCGGGGACGCAGTGGTAACCTGCATCTCCGCGTTCTGCGGCCATTGCGAGTTCTGCGTGACGGGCCGCATGTCGCTGTGCCTTGGCGGCGATACCCGGCGCAAATCCGGCACCACGCCGCGCCTGACCCGGACCGACGATGGCAGCCCGGTGCACCAGTTGCTCAACATCTCCGCCTTTGCCGAACAGATGCTGGTGCACGAACACGCCTGCGTTGCCATTACCCCGGACATGCCGCTGGACCGCGCGGCGGTGATCGGCTGTGCCGTGACCACGGGCGCGGGCACCGTGTTCAACGCCTGCAAGGTCACGCCGGGCGAAACCGTGGCGGTCATCGGCTGTGGCGGGGTGGGCCTTGCCACGGTCAACGCCGCAAAGATCGCAGGCGCAGGGCGGATCATCGCGGTGGATCCGGTGCCCGAAAAACGCGCCCTTGCGATGAAGCTTGGCGCGACCGATGCTTTCGACGCCGGTCCCGATACCGCCAAGCAGATTGCCGAACTGACCAGGGGCGGCGTGGACCATGCCATCGAAGCGGTGGGCCGTCCGGCGTCAGGCGATCTCGCCGTAGCATCGCTGCGCCGTGGGGGCACCGCCACGATCCTTGGCATGATGCCACTGAACCACAAGGTTGGCCTGTCCGCGCTCGACCTGCTGGCCGACAAGAAGCTGCAAGGCGCGCTGATGGGGCGTAACCACTTCCCGGTGGACCTGCCGCGACTGGTCGATTTCTACATGCGCGGGCTGCTCGATCTCGATACCATCATTGCCGAACGCATCCCGCTGGGGCAGATCAACGAAGGGTTCGACAAGATGCGGCAAGGCCACACCGCGCGTTCGGTCATCGTGTTCGATCAGTGACCGAACCGATCGACGCTCAGACCGCGTTTACCGGTACGGTTCCCGCCGACGGTGCCGACCGGCTGGACGAAGCCGCCCTCACCCGCTGGTTCGAAGCAAACGTGGCAGGCTTTGCCGGGCCGCTGACAATCGCCAGGTTCAAGGGCGGGCAATCGAACCCGACCTATCGCATCGATTGCCCGTCCGGTCCCTATGTCCTGCGCCGCAAGCCATTCGGCAAGCTGCTGCCATCGGCCCATGCGGTTGACCGGGAATATGCCGTGCAGGCCGCGCTGGCGCAAACCGGGTTCCCGGTCGCCCCGCAGCTTGGCCTGTGCACCGACGATGCGGTGATCGGGTCGTGGTTCTACGTGATGGGCTGTGTCGAGGGGCGCACGATCTGGGATGGGGCAATGCCCGGCGCGACGCCTGAGGAACGGCGCGCGACCTATCTCGCCATGGTCGATACGCTGGCGGCGCTGCACGGCGTCGATGTGGCCGCCGCAGGGCTTGCGAGCTACGGGAAGCCGGGCAACTACTTCGGGCGGCAGGTTGATCGCTGGACACGGCAATACCGGCTGGCGGAAACCGAAACGATGCCCGCCATGGAACGCCTGATCGCGTGGCTTCCGACGACCCTGCCCGAACAGACCCGCACCAGCGTGGTGCATGGCGATTACCGCATCGACAACCTGATCTTTGCGCCCGATGGGCCGCAGGTGGCGGCAGTGCTGGATTGGGAGCTTTCGACGCTGGGCGACCCGCTGGCCGATTTCACGTACCTTTGCATGGCCTGGGTGACCGACAACGAAGCACGGTCTGGGGTGCAGGATCTGGACCGCGCTGCGCTGGGGATCCCCGAACTGGAAGAGATCGTCGCACGCTATTGCGAAAAGACCGGCCGCGCCGTGATTCCCGACATGAACTGGTATCTGGCGTTCAACTTCTTCCGCCTTGCCAGCATCGTTCAGGGGATCAAGCAGCGGGTGATCCAGGGCACCGCGTCAAGCGCCCACGCAACCGCGATGGCCGAACGCGTCTATGCGCTCGCCGACAGTGCATGGCACTTTGCGCAAAACGCCGGAACGTGAACGCGATGACCGCAGCGCGCAGGCTTAAGGTCTATTTTGATGGCGGGTGCCGCCCCAACCCCGGCCCCATCGAAGTGGCGGCCGTGGTGCGCGGGCAGACGTACATGCGCAGCGATCTGGGCCACGGCAGCAATGGCGATGCCGAATGGCTGGCGCTGATCCACGCGCTGGAAGTGGCGCAGGCCACCGGCGCTGCAACGTTCGAACTGCTGGGTGACAGTCGCAACATCATCGCGCAGGCCACCGGCACGGCCCCTGCCCGCACGGCAAACGACAAGGCGCATCTTGCCCGCTTCGGCGCGCTGGCTGCGGGTAATGCCCCGGCACGCATCCGCTGGATCAAACGGGCGCAGAACCTTGCCGGTATTGCCCTGGCGGCGCAGCACGAACGGTAGACCGCCCGCTGCCCTGTACGTACCCGATCCCGGCGTTGCGCTGGGGATCAGGCGGCGCGGGCCTTTGCGGTTTCGCGTTCGGCGTTGAGGGCTTCGGCGAGAAGGAAGGCGAGTTCGATGGACTGCGCGGCGTTGAGGCGCGGGTCGCAGTGGGTGTGGTAGCGGTCGGCCAGCCCTTCGTGGGTGATCGCCACGGCCCCGCCGACGCATTCGGTCACGTCCTGCCCGGTCATCTCGATGTGGATGCCGCCCGCGTGGGTGCCTTCGGCGCGGTGCACCGCGAAGAAGCCCTTCACCTCG
>JBHSCB010000005.1:0-134489 GCA_042650965.1 Novosphingobium lubricantis
GCGGCTCGATCCGAGCCCACTGCGCATCGGAAAACCAAAAGAAATCAGACATATCAGCGCCTCCTCGCCGAGGCACTGAATCACAATCTGATCACCGTGGGAATCCAGTTATTGGGTCCGGACCCTAACCTGTGGGCATGAAGGAACTTGTCCCGCTTATCGCTGCCTTCGGCCTTGGTTCCGTCGTAACTGCCTTCATCACCGCATGGCTTGGGCAGCGATCGAAGGAAGACGAACGCAGCTTTCAGGAAAAGCAAAAGGCATACGTCGGATTGCTTGAAGCCTATCACCGCGCCGCCGTCGAAGGGACGGACGAAGCGGCGAAGGCATTCGCGTACTGGCAAATGCGGTGCGAGTTGGTCGGGCCTGAACCTGTGCGCCGGGCAATCCGTCGTATCGTCGAAACCAATGACGATCGCGAAGGCCGAAACCAAGCCCACGAAAATTTGAAAGAAGCCATGCGAGCCGATCTAGGCATCACGAAATAGGCCGAATAGCCGGGGCGATGCCGCCATCAATGGTGGCCGGGATGTTGGCCGGGAGCCGCTTGGGCCTGCTAAACCATTGATTTTGTTGAAAAAGTGGCGGAGACGGAGGGATTCGAACCCTCGGTACCGGATTTACCAGTACGACGGTTTAGCAAACCGTTGGTTTCAGCCACTCACCCACGTCTCCGGATCGCAGCGGCGAGGCGGCGCTATAGCGGGGGTTGCGGGGGGCGGCAAGGGGCTGATCGGGGAAAAAGATGCTGGCGCCAGACTGCCGCCGCGCAGCGTGTTTTGGGCCGCGCCATGCTGCGATGAACGTTGGCTTGGTGCGCTTGGGCGTGTTTCTGACTCGACTCATCGCCCGTTCATTGTCGTGCCGCCAGCCTTCGATTCTGATAGCCGTGGCAGTTGCACGCACCGGATTTGTGCCGGGCAATGTGACTGGGTGATGGGACAGATGCGCATGAAGTATATCCAGTCGAAGTTCCGAGCGCGTGCCATGGCGATGGTCGCGGCCTGGTTGCTGGCAAGCGGCCTGTTGGCCAGTGGCAGTGCCATGGCGCAGGTGGAAACGATTGACCCCAACGCGGCCATAGACGCCGACCTTTCCAACGGATCGGTCGGTACGCAGCCTGCCGCCCCGGTTGCGGTGCCTGCCGGTGCCGAAGCCGGTACGATCCCGGCGCTTCCGGCTGAGGGCGCGGCTGCCCCAGCGACTGGCGCCGGGGCGGATTACGCAACCTATCCGGCACCTGGCCAGCCCTATACGCCGCCACCCGCAGAAGGAGGGGTTGCCCCGGTTGCTGCCGCGTCATCTACGGCGGCTTATCAGGAGGACGACCTGATTGGCGCGGCAGAGGGCGTTTTCGGCAAAGGCGCGGCCGGTCTTGCAGATCTGATCAGGGACCTGCTCAAGAAGCAGGGCAAGCCCAACGGCTATATCGTCGGCCGGGAAGGTGGCGGGGCGCTGGTGTTCGGCTTGCGCTATGGATCGGGTACCCTGCACCACAAGGTGGAGGGCGAACGCCCGGTCTACTGGACGGGGCCTTCGATCGGGTTCGATGCGGGCGCTAACGCGGCCAGCACGTTCGTGCTCGTCTACAATCTTTACGACACTGAAGATGTGTACAAGCGGTTCCCGGCGGGCGAAGGGCAGGCCTACCTCGTGGGCGGCTTTCACGTCAGCTACATGCGCAAAGGCGATATCGTGCTGATTCCGGTGCGGTCCGGGGCCGGGCTGCGCCTGGGCGTGAACGGCGGGTACATGAAGTTTTCCCGCAAGCAGAACTGGTTTCCGTTCTGAAGGGCGCACCTGCGGGCAGGGGGAAGGTCGGAATCTGATATTTCGTCCGCTATAATTGCAATGCAGGGCTTGCCCCGGCGGCAAACCGGCGGCATGGCACCGCCGCGCATCGCACCCCCAACACGAAGGCCGCGACCATGCTCGAAAATCTTGCCTCCCAGCCTGCCGACGCCCTGCTTGCCCTGATCAAGCTGCACAATGCCGATCCGCGCGCGGACAAGATCGATCTGGGCGTGGGCGTTTATCGCACTGCCGATGGGGCGACGCCGGTGTTCAAGGCGATCAAGGCCGCCGAAGCCAGGCTGCTCGAAACCCAAGGCTCCAAGGCCTATCTTGGCCCGGAAGGCGACATGGGCTTTGTCCACGCGCTGATTCCCTATGTCTTCGGCCGCGATTTCGACCGGTTGAAGGTGGAAGGCATGCAGGCTCCCGGCGGCACCGGCGCGGTGCGGCTGGCGGTTGAAGTTGCCAAGCGGGCGGGCGTGAAGCGCATAATCATGGGCACGCCCTCGTGGCCCAACCATGCGCAGATCATCGCGGCAGTCGGCGTCGAACTTGTCACTTTCGGCCATATGACCGCCGACGGTTTCGCCGATCTTGATGCGCTCAAGGCCGTGCTGGCCGCTGCCGGGCCGGGCGATGCGGTGCTGCTGCACGGGTGCTGCCACAACCCGACCGGCGTGGATTACACGCCTGCGCAGTGGGACGAGATTGCGCCGTTGCTGGCGCAGCGGCAGGTTCTGCCCATTCTCGACCTTGCCTATCAGGGCCTCGGTGCGGGGATGGAAGACGATGCCTACGGCTTGCGCGCGGTGCTGGCAGCGGTGCCTGAGGCGCTGGTCGCCTATTCATGCGACAAGAACTTCGGCCTCTACCGCGATCGTGTCGGCGCATTCTATGCCGTTACGGCGGATGCAGGCGCACTGGCCAACGCCATGGCCAATGGCGCGACGATCGCCCGCGCATCGTGGTCCATGCCGCCTGACCATGGCGCGGCCGCCGTGCGCCTGATTCTTGAGGACGCAGATCTTACCGCGCTGTGGCTGGCCGAACTCGACGAAATGCGTGACCGCATGCGTTCGGTCCGCGATCGTCTGGCGGCTGCCGGCCAGGTCGGGGCGATCAGCATGGCGCCACTGGGCATCCAGAACGGGCTGTTTTCGATGCTGCCGCTCAAGCCCGAACAGATACTGGCGATCCGCGAACGGCATGGCGTCTACATGGCCGGATCGGGACGGATCAACATTGCCGGGCTGACCGACGGCAACATTGGTGCGTTTCTTGCCGCGCTGGGCGATGTGGCGGGGTGAACCGGGCTGACTGCATGGCCGCGTGGCTGGGCCCATGGCAAAGGCCGGTGATGTGACCAGCGGCAGCGCCAGCGACCCGTCAGCGGATGCGGCATCCCTTGCGGATGGGGACGCTGGCGGTGTTGGCCCTATTGACGGCAACCTGACCTTCCAGTTGCGGCTGGCCCATGGCACCGCGCTGCGCCACTTCACCGATACGTTTGCCGATCTTGAACTGACGCAGCAGCAACTGTCCGTGCTTTGGCTGGTGAACGATCACCCCGGCATCGCGCAGACCGATCTCGCCCGGCGCCTGAACATGGACCGGGCGACGATGATGGCCATCGTCAACCGGCTGCAGGCACGGACCTTCGTGCGGCGGGACCGTTCGGCAACGGACGGACGCAAGCAGGCACTCCATCTTGAGGCGGAGGGCGAGGCCATGCTGGCCCGCGCCCGGATAGCAATCGCCCGCCACGAAGCGTGGGCGCGGCGGCGCTTTTCGCCGCGTGAAGTGCAAGTGCTGACCGACTTGCTGGCCCGCTTTCAGGCGTGATGGGCGATGGAGCCGCGCGCTGCGCAACGGATCGGTCCGCGATGAAGCGGACGCCGCGCGAGGTGATCGAACAGACGCCGATGCGGCCGCGCCAGTGGCTTGCCGTGGGGCTTATGGTCGCGCTCAACGCGATCGACGGGTTCGATGTTCTGGCCAGTGCCTTTGCCGCGCCGGGGATCGCGCGTGAGTGGCACATCGGGCGCGATGCGCTGGGCGTGGTGCTGGCGATGGAGCTGGTCGGAATGGGCGTTGGCTCGGTCCTGCTCGGCGGCGCAGCGGACAGGTTCGGGCGACGGCGCACGATTCTGGGCTGCCTGCTGGTAATGACCGCCGGGATGGCGCTGGCGACCACCGCGGCATCGCCCGCCGGGCTGAGCTTCTGGCGGCTGCTGACCGGGCTGGGCATTGGCGGGATGCTGGCGGCGATCAACGCGGTGACGGCGGAACTTTCCAGCCTCAAGGCCCGTTCGGTGGCGCTGGCATTGATGGTCATCGGCTATCCGGTCGGGGCGACGATTGGCGGTACGGTGGCCGGGCTTCTGCTGGACGGGGCGGGCTGGCGCGCGGTGTTCGCCTTTGGTGTGTTCGCCACTGCGGCGTTCGTGCCGCTTATCGCACTGTTTGTGCCCGAAACCCCTGAATATCATTGCGCGCGCCGCACGGGTAATGCGCTGGAGCGTGCCAATGCTTCGTTGCGCACGCTGGGTCTGCCGCAGGCCGCAACGTTACCGCCCGTGGTCGCGGAAGAGCAGCAACCGGGCCTGTTGACCATCTTCCGCCCCGATTTGCGGCGCGCGACGGTCCTGCTGACGCTGGGCTTTCTGTGCCATGGGCTGACGTTCTATTACGTGCTCAAGTGGTCGCCCAAGATCGTGGCGGATCTGGGCTATTCGCAGGCGCAGGCCGCGGGCGTGCTGGTCTGGGCGAACATCGGCGGGGCAATGGGCGGCGGGATGTTCGGCCTTGCCATGCGCCGTTTCGGGCTGAAGTGGCCGACCGTGGCGATGCTGCTGGCCGGATCGGCGGCGGTGGCCGCGTTCGGTCTGGGGCGTGACAGCCTGGCCGGATGGAAGATTGCCGTGCTGTTGACCGGCGCCACGACCAACGCCGCGATGGTCGGGTTCTACGCCCTGTTTGCCGCGGGCTTTCCGGCGCATGTCCGCGCGACCGGAACCGGTTTTGCCATTGGCGCGGGGCGTATCGGCGCGGCGGTATCGCCGGTGCTGGCAGGAGTATTGTTCGCGCAGGGCGGGCTGGACCTGTTGGGCGTTTCACTTGCCATGGCGGCTGGGTCCGTGCTGGCGGCCGCGCTGGTGGCGGGCTTGCGCAAGCCGGGGTGAACGGCAAGGAACTGCCACGCCAGCGTGGGCAGCGCCTTTGTTGCACCCTGGCTTGAACATGCAGCGGCAAGCGGCGAGGATAGGCTGCTGGCGCCCGGTCCTGCCGCCTTTGCCGAAAGCCCACTGCATGAAAGCCGCTGCTCCCGTTACCATTGCCCTGCTCTGCACTGTATTGCTGGCCACAGCGCCGGTGCTGGCCGCACCGCCCGTCGCGCCCGAAGCGGTTGCCGCAGCCGCCCTGCGCGCCGCGCCGGTCTGGGATGGCCATAACGATGTGCCCGAACAGTTGCGGATGCGCCGCCAGAACATCCTTGCAGGCTTTGACTTCAACGACACTACCGGCACCGCCGATGCAGCCACCGGCACGCCCGCGATGATGACCGATCTGGCGCGGCTGCGGACCGGAAAGGTCGGGGCGCAGTTCTGGTCGGTCTATGTTTCTGCCGATCTGCCCGAACCACAGGCGGTGCAGGCCACGCTTGAACAGATCGACGTGACCCGCCGCCTGATCGCGCAATACCCCGCACGGCTGCAGTTGTGCACCGACAGCGGCTGTATCGAAGCCGCATGGAAGGCGGGCCGCGTGGCTTCGCTGATCGGCATGGAAGGGGGCCATTCCATTGGCGGATCGCTGGCGGTGCTGCGCCAGATGTACGCCCTTGGCGCGCGCTACATGACGCTGACGCACTTTCGCAACACGGCCTGGGCCGATAGCGCCACCGATGCCCCCGCGCACGATGGGCTGACCGCGTTTGGCGAACAGGTAGTGCGCGAAATGCAGCGCATTGGCATGCTGGTGGATCTGGCCCACGTCAGCGACGCGACGATGGCCGATACGCTGGCGCTGGGCGGCCCGCCGGTGATCGTCAGCCATTCCAACGCCCGCGCGATCAACGGCCACGCCCGCAACGTGCCCGACGATCTTCTGCGCGCGATCGGCGCAGCGGGCGGCATCGTCATGGTCAATTTCTATCCGCCCTATGTGGTCGAGGCCGCCCGCCAGCACGCCGCCGCGCGCGATGGCGAACAGGCCCGGCTCAAGGCGCTGCACCGCGGCAACCCCGCCGCCGCCGAAGCCGCGCTGGCCGTGTGGGACAGGGCCTGCCCCGCCCCGCGCGGCAGCGTGACCGACGTGGCCGATCATATCGACCATATCGCACGAATCGCGGGCGTCGGTGCTGTTGGCCTTGGCGGCGATCTGGACGGGGTGGACAGCACGGTTGCCGGGCTGGAGGATGCCGCAGCCTACCCCGCGCTGTTCACCGAACTGGCCCGCCGTGGCTGGACGCAGGCGGCACTCGAAAAACTCGCCAGCGGCAACATGATGCGCGTGCTCAAAGCCGCAGAAGCCCATGCCGCCGCCCACCGCAGCGACCCCCCGATGGAAAACGCGACGGCGTTTTGAATCGGGAGCACTCTAAAGATCAATGATCCCGTACGGCACCAGATCGCGGGTGTGGGGGTCGACTGCGATGGCGCGGTCGCTGGGGGGAAAGGCGCGCTGGTCGCAGGCGTCGCGCGGGCAGATGCGGCAGGACACCCCGATGCGGGTGACTGTTTCGGGCCGGGCAAGGTTCAGCCCGTCGGCATAGATGAACTCGTCGGCCAGCGCCGCTTCGCAGCCCAGCGCCACGGCATAGCGGCGTGGCGGGCGGTGATAGCTGCTGCTGGGTTTGACCAGCCCCTTGGCGATGGAGACATAGCGCACGCCATCGGGCATCTGCGCGGCCTGCACGTGGATGCGATCGGGAATGGCCACCGCTTCGTGCACCACCCACAGCGGGCAGGCGCCGCCGAAGCGGGCGAACTGCAGGCGGGTGGCGGAATGGCGCTTGGTGATGTTGCCCGCCATGTCCACCCGGCAGAAGAACATCGGAATGCCGCGTGCCTGCGGGCGTTGCAGCGTGGACAGGCGGTGGCAGGTCTGTTCGAAGCTGGTGCCGAATGTGCGGCGCAACTGGTCGATATCGTGGCGCAGATCGCGCGCGCGGGCGCGGAACCATTCATAGGGCATGATCAGCGCGCCAGCGGCATAGTTGCCCAGCCCGACGGTCAGCAACTGGCGCGCGGCCGCGGATTGCAGCGTTGCCTGTTCGACAATCGCCGCAATTTCATCGCGCAGCGCCAGCGCGGCGAGCTGGTAGGCCATCTGGAAGCGCCCGCTTTCCACCGGCTGGTCCGGGTCCAGCGTCAGCCGCCGCGCCACCGGATCGAAGCGGCGCAGGGTGCCGCCGCTGGCGTATTCCACCGCAATGCCATTGCGGTCCAGCCAGCCCGCCATCTGGCTGCGCGTCGGGGAAACACCGGTTCCGGCAAGGCGCAGCGCCAGCCGTTCGGCGGCGCGGTCGATGCTGTCGACATAGTTGTTGGCCTGGTGGAACCAGTCGCGCACTTCCTCCCACGGCAGGCGGCCCCCCGATACGCTGTCCGATCCCAGTGCCTCGTCAATGATCTCCAGCCGCTGCACCGACCGGCGGTGCTGTTCCCACAGTTCGGCAAAGGCCTGGGCGAAAGCCGGATACTGTTCGGCCACGCGTTCGGCCTGATCGGCGGGCAGGGCGGGCGTCAGCAGCGGGTCGGCAGCGGCATCGCGCAGCGCGGCGAGGACAGGCTCCACCCGGTTGTCCTCGAAATCCTGCCAGTCGATCGGGAAGGCGGTGCGTAGCCGCTCCGCCAGCGCCGGGGTGAGCGGGCGGTCGTCGCTCTCGATCTGCGAAAGGTAGGAGGCGCTGATCCCCAGAAGGGCGGCCATTTGCCCCTGGCGCAGCTTGCGCGCAACGCGCAGGGCCTTTAGCGGTTCTCCCGCAAACAGGCGGCGTCTGGCCATATCATGGTCCCGATTTGCAAAAAAAGTATTCGCAAGTTTGCAGAATTACAGTGGACTTGGCAATCGCGCTGTCGCATCGCACGGTCCTGATTTTTGCAATTGCCGCGAGGGTTTCAACGATGTCAGCCAATATTGCCGAAATGGAAAAGCGCCGGGCCGCCGCGCGGCTGGGTGGCGGGCAGAAGCGTATCGATGCACAGCACGCCAAGGGCAAGCTGACCGCGCGCGAACGGATCAAGGTGCTGCTCGACGAAGGCAGCTTCGAAGAAGTCGACATGTATGTCGAACACAACTGCACCGATTTCGGCATGCAGGACCAGATCATCCCCGGCGATGGCGTGGTAACCGGATCGGGCACGATCAACGGCCGTCTGGTGTTCGTGTTCAGCCAGGACTTCACCGTGTTCGGCGGATCGCTTTCCGAACGTCATGCGCAGAAGATATGCAAGATCATGGACATGGCGCTGAAAGTCGGCGCGCCGGTGATCGGCCTTAACGATTCGGGCGGGGCGCGCATTCAGGAAGGTGTGGCATCGCTTGGCGGCTATGCTGAAGTGTTCCAGCGCAACGTGCTGGCATCGGGCGTGGTGCCGCAGATCAGCCTGATCATGGGGCCGTGCGCGGGCGGGGCGGTCTATTCCCCCGCGATGACCGACTTCATCTTCATGGTTAAGGACAGCTCCTACATGTTCGTCACCGGCCCGGACGTGGTCAAGACCGTGACGAACGAGATCGTGACGCAGGAAGAACTTGGCGGTGCGATCACGCATACCACCAAGACATCGGTCGCGGATCTGGCGCTTGAAAACGATATCGAGGCGCTTCTGGCGGCGCGCGACTTCTTCGATTACCTGCCGCTGTCCAACCGCCACGATGTGCCCGAACGGCCCACCTCCGATCCTTACGACCGGATGGAATACAGCCTCGACAGCATCATTCCGGCATCGGCGGCGCAGCCCTATGACATGCACGAAGTGATCCGCAAGACGCTGGACGAAGGCGATTTCTTCGAAGTCCAGCCAAAGCATGCGGGTAACATCATCTGCGGGTTCGGCCGGGTCGAAGGGCGCACCGTGGGTGTCGTGGCCAACCAGCCGATGGTGCTGGCCGGGGTGCTGGACATCAACTCGTCGAAGAAGGCAGCGCGGTTCGTGCGCTTCTGCGATGCGTTCAACATCCCGATCGTGACCTTCGTCGACGTGCCCGGCTTCCTTCCCGGCACCGCGCAGGAACACAACGGCATCATCAAGCACGGCGCCAAGCTCCTGTTCGCCTATGCAGAAGCTACTGTTCCCAAGATCACGATCATCACCCGCAAGGCTTATGGCGGGGCCTATGACGTGATGGCCTCGAAGCACCTTCGGGGCGACCTGAACTATGCCTGGCCGACCGCTGAAATCGCGGTGATGGGTGCCAAGGGGGCCGTGGAAATCATCTTCCGCGGGCTTTCGGCCGAAGAAATCGCGGAAAAGACCAAAGAATACGAAGACCGTTTTGCCAATCCCTTCGTCGCGGCCAGCAAGGGCTTTGTCGATGAAGTGATCAATCCCCATTCCACCCGCCGCCGCGTGGCGCTGGGCCTGCGCAAGCTGCGCAACAAGAGCCTGGAAAACCCGTGGAAGAAGCACGACAACATTCCGCTGTGATGCGCTGATATTTTGGGAACCTTTTTATGAACGACATTTACATCGTATCGGGTGCGCGCACCGCTATCGGTTCGTTCGGTGGCAGCCTCGCGTCGCTGCGTCCGGCGGAGCTTGGCACCATCGTGATGAAGGCGGCGATCGAGCGCGCCGGTATCGCGGCCGACAAGGTCCAGAACGTGGTGGTCGGCACGGTCGTGTCCACCCAGCCCAAGGATGCCTATGTCAGCCGTGTTGCCGCGGTGAACGCCGGCGTGCCGATCAGCGCCCCTGCGATGAACGTCAACCGCCTGTGCGGTTCGGGCCTGCAGGCAATCGTTTCGGCAGCGCAGGGCATCGCGCTGGGCGAGTATGACGTGTCGATTGGCGCCGGTGCCGAATCGATGTCGAACGCGCCTCACATGACCAGTGCCGGGCGCAATGGCGTGAAGATGGGCAACCTGGTGTTCGAAGACGCGATGCTGGGCGCGCTGCACGATCCGTTCGAGGGCTTCCACATGGGCATCACTGCCGAGAACGTGGCGCAGCGGTGCTCGATCTCGCGTGAGGAGCAGGATGCGCTGGCCGTTCAGAGCCAGCAGCGCGCCGCTGCTGCCATCGCCAACGGCTATTTCAAGGACCAGATCGTTCCGGTCGAGATCAAGACGCGCAAGGGCACCGTGGTGTTCGACACCGACGAGCACGTGCGCGGCGATACCACCGCCGAAGGCCTTGCTGGCCTGAAGCCGGTGTTCAAGAAGGACGGCACCGTTACCGCAGGCAACGCTTCGGGCCTGAACGATGGCGCCGGGGCAGTGGTGCTGGCAAGTGGCAAGGCGGTTGCCGAACACGGGTTGAAGCCGATGGCGCGGATTCTGGCGTGGGGCCACGCCGGGCTTGAACCCGAACTGATGGGCCTTGGCCCGGTAAACGCCGTGCCGATCGCACTGGCGCGCGCCGGGTTGACGCTGGACCAGATGGACGTGATCGAGGCGAACGAGGCGTTTGCCGCGCAGGCCTGCGGCGTGGCCAAGGAACTGGGCTTCGATCCGGCCAAGACCAATCCGAACGGGTCGGGCATATCGCTGGGTCACCCCATTGGCGGCACCGGCGCGATCCTGACCGTCAAGACCATCTACGAACTTCAGCGCATCGGCGGCCGTTATGGCCTCATCACGATGTGCATCGGCGGCGGTCAGGGCATTGCCATGGTCGTCGAAAGGGTCTGAACACTATGAAGCTGGGCCGTCTCAACCACGTCGGCGTTGCCACGCCGGATATCGATGCCTCTATCGCGTTCTACCGCGATGTGATGGGGGCTGAGGACATTACCGAACCCTTCGTGCTGGAAAGCCAGCAGGTGCGGGTGTGCTTCGTCAACACGCCGGGCGAGAACGGTACGGCTGGCACGCAGATCGAGCTGATCCAGCCGACCAGCCCCGACAGCGCCGTGGGCAAGTGGCTGGCGGCCAACCCGCTCGGCGGCCAGCACCACCTTTGCTACGAAGTGCCCGATATCCATGCCGCCAAGGCCTGGTTCGAAGCGCAGGGCAAGCGGGTGCTGGGCGAGCCGCGCATCGGCGCGCACGGCACTTTGATCTTCTTCGTCCACCCCAAAGACATGGGCGGGCAACTGACCGAGATCATGGAAACGCCGAAAGAGGCGCACTGATTTTTTGGCCCTCGCTCCGATCGGGCAGAGGGCATGGGGACACGAAAATGACCGACAAGACACTGGCCGACTGGCAGGCCGCCGCAAGCAAGGAAGTCAAGGGCAAGGATCTGAACTGGCAGACCCCGGAAGGGATCACGGTCAAACCGCTCTATACGGCCGAGGACGTGACTACCGATCCGGGCCTGCCGGGCTTTGCGCCGTTCACGCGCGGCGTTCGTGCGTCGATGTACGCCGGACGGCCCTGGACGATCCGCCAGTACGCGGGCTTTTCCACCGCCGAGGAATCGAACGCCTTCTACCGCCGCAATCTGGCCGCGGGCCAGAAGGGCCTGTCGGTCGCCTTCGACCTTGCCACGCACCGTGGCTACGATTCCGATCACCCGCGCGTGGTGGGCGATGTCGGCAAGGCTGGCGTGGCGATCGACAGCGTTGAAGACATGAAGATCCTGTTCGACGGCATCCCGCTTGACCAGATGTCGGTGTCGATGACCATGAACGGTGCGGTCATTCCGATCCTCGCCTTCTTCATCGTGGCCGGGGAAGAGCAGGGCGTCGATCGCAAGCTGCTCGACGGGACCATCCAGAACGACATCCTCAAGGAGTTCATGGTCCGCAACACGTACATCTACCCGCCCGAACCCTCGATGCGGATCATCTCGGACATCTTCGGCTACACCAGCCGTGAAATGCCCAAGTTCAACAGCATTTCGATTTCCGGCTACCACATGCAGGAAGCCGGGGCGACGCAGGTTCAGGAACTGGCCTTCACCATCGCCGATGGCATGGAATACGTGAAATACGGCGTGGCCAGCGGCCTTGATATCGACAAGTTCGCGGGCCGCCTTTCGTTCTTCTTCGCCATCGGCATGAACTTCTTCATGGAAGTGGCCAAGCTGCGCGCTGCCCGCGTGCTGTGGCACCGCGTGATGACCAAGCTGGGCGCAAAGGACGAACGCAGCAAGATGCTGCGCACCCATTGCCAGACATCGGGCGTGTCGTTGCAGGAGCAGGATCCCTACAACAACGTGATCCGCACCACGATCGAGGCCATGGCCGCGATGCTGGGCGGCACGCAATCGCTCCACACCAACGCGCTGGACGAAGCCATTGCGTTGCCGACCGATTTTTCGGCCCGCATCGCGCGCAACACCCAGATCGTGATTCAGGAAGAAACGGGCATGTGCAACGTGGTCGATCCGCTCGGCGGGTCGTACTACATCGAAAGCCTGACGCAGGAACTGGTCGACAAGGCTTGGGAGATCATCGAGCGGGTCGAAAGCGAAGGCGGCATGGCCAAGGCCGTGGCGGCGGGCTGGCCCAAGGCGATGATCGAGGAAGCTGCCGCCGGACGGCAGGCGCGCGTCGACCGTGGCGAAGACGTGATCGTTGGCGTCAACAAGTACCGCCTTGCCAACGAAGACCTGCTGGAAACGCTGGAAGTTGACAACGACAAGGTGCGCCAGGGCCAGATCGCCCGGCTCAAGTGGGTGCGCGAGAACCGCGACGAAACGAAGTGCCGCGCTGCGCTGAACGCCTTGACCGAAGGCGCCAAGACCGGCGGCAACCTGCTGGAGCTGGCGGTCGAAGCCGCGCGCCACCGCGCCACGCTGGGCGAGATTTCGGACGCGATGGAAGTCGTGTTCGGTCGCCACGGCACGTTCCCGACGCCGGTCAAGGGCGTCTACGGCGCCGCCTACGCGGGTGACAGCCGTTATGCCCAGGTGCTCGACGGTGTCGAAGCCGTGACGCGCCGTCTGGGCCGTGCGCCCCGTATGCTCGTCGCCAAGATGGGCCAGGATGGCCATGATCGCGGGGCCAACGTGATCGCTTCGGCATTTGGCGACATGGGCTTCGACGTGACCAGCGGACCATTGTTCCAGACCCCGGAAGAAGCGGCCAGGCTGGCGCTGGAAAAGGACGTGGACGCGATTGGCGCTTCCTCGCTCGCGGCAGGCCACAAAACGCTGATCCCCGAACTGATCGGCCTTCTCAAGGCAGCGGGCCGCGCGGATATCAAGGTCGTGGCAGGCGGGGTCATCCCGCCGCAGGACTACGATTTCCTGCGCGAAGCCGGGGTGCAGGGCATCTACGGGCCGGGCACCAACGTGGTCGAGGCCGCGGCCGACATGCTGCGTCTGCTGGGCCACAACATGCCGCCGCTGGGCAGCGAGATAGACGCCGCCTGATCGCGCGATTTTTGGGGTCGATGGGAGATTTGCGATGACGCAGAAGCTTGAAACGCTGACCGTGCACGCCGGGTGCGAGCCGGACCCGACGACCAAGGCGCGCATCACGCCGATCTACCAGACGGCCAGCTACGTGTTCGACAGTGCCGAGCACGCGGCAAACCTGTTCTCGCTGGCCGAGTTCGGCAACATCTACACGCGCATCATGAACCCGACCAACGCTGCGCTGGAAGCCAAGATCGCGGCGCTGGAAGGGGGCGTGGGTGCGCTGGGGGTGGCATCGGGGCATGCCGCGCAGTTCATCGTGTTCCACACCCTGATGGAGCCGGGCTGCGAGATCGTGGCGGCAAAGAAGCTCTACGGCGGCACGCTCAACCAGTTTGCGCATGGTTTTGCCAAGTTTGGCTGGAAAGCGGTGTTCGTCGATGCCGACGATCCCGCTGCGGTTGCCGCCGCCATCACCGACAAGACGCGCGGTGTTTTCATCGAAAGCCTCGCCAACCCCGGCGGCGTGGTGCAGGATATCGCCGCAATTGCCGATGTTGCCCATGCCGCAGGCGTCCCGCTGATCGTCGACAACACGATGGCCAGCCCCGCGCTGTGCCGCCCGATCGAACATGGCGCGGACATTGTCGTCCACTCGTGCACCAAGTTTCTCAACGGCCACGGCAATTCGATCGGCGGGTTGATCGTGGATGCGGGCCGGTTCGACTGGGCGGCAAGCGACAAGTTCCCTTCGCTGACCCAGCCCAATCCCAGCTACCACGGTGCGATTCTGACCGAGGCGCTGAAGCCGGTCGGGCCGATTGCGTTCATCATCGGCTGTCGTGTGCTGGGCCTGCGCGATCTTGGGCCTTCGATGGCCCCGATGAATGCTTTCCTGACGCTGACCGGCATGGAAACGCTGGCGTTGCGGGTCGAGCGGCATTGCGCCAACGCGCTGCATCTGGCGCAGTGGCTGCGCAGCCATCCCAAGGTGGCGTGGGTCAGCTATGCCGGCCTGCCGGAAGATCCCTATCACCAGCTGGCCAGGCAATACCTTGGCGGCAAGGGCGGCGCGGTATTCACCTTCGGTGTGAAGGGCGGCTACGAGGCTGGCGTGAAGCTGGTCCAGTCGGTCAAGCTGTTCAGTCACCTTGCCAACATCGGCGATACCCGCTCGCTGATCATCCACCCGGCTTCGACCACGCACAGCCAGTTGGGCGAAGAAGAACTGGTTGCCGCAGGCGCCGGGCCGGACACGGTGCGTGTCTCGGTGGGGATTGAGCATGTCGACGACATTGTTGCTGATCTGGCGCAGGCGCTGGAGCTGGTGTGATCTTGGCAGCTACGCCTTGCCTTATGGATGGTCGTCACCCTGAACTTGTTTCAGGGTCCATCCCTCGGCGTGCGCGGAACGATCGGGCCAAGGCCCAGCCCCGGTGCAAGGTTGTGCCAGTCCGGGTTCGCGCTTTCGATCAGGTTGATCTTCCACTGCCGGTGCCAGCGCTTGAGTTGCTTCTCGCGGGCGATGGCGGGGATCATTTCGTCGAACTGCTCGAAGTAAACGAGGCGGTAGACGGCGTACTGGCTGGTGAAGCCGGGAATCACGCCTTCACGGTGCTGCCACAGCCTGCCGACAAGGTTGGACGTAACGCCGATGTAGAGCGTGCCGCGCGGCTGGCTGGCGAGGATGTAGACGCAAGGTTGCCGCTCATCGCGCATGGCTCCGTGTTTGCGGAAAGCTGGACCCTGAAACAAGTTCAGGGTGACGGAGATGGTGCCGTTTCTGCAGCATCCCTTCCATTTGCAGCACCTCGTCATGCTGAACTTGTTTCAGCATCCATGTGTGGTCCGGCGATGTCCGTTCGTGCGGAGAGATGGGCGCTGAAACAAGTTCAGCGTGACGGTCAATTGATGCGGTCGGTCGCATGACAGGAAGCGAGCTGGATTCTTGGCGGATTGTCGCTTGGGTGTGGTCGATATTCATGGGCCTGAAATTGGCACAAGCCCTCCTCACCAACGTGTTGCAGGGTTCTGATGGTGGCAGCAGTCATCGACAAACCGAACCGCTGAAGTTGTTCTGGTTGAATTTTACATTGGGGGCGAGCTCGCTTGTGGTGAGCCTCTGGTACGTAATTTCTAAATAGGTGATCTGATGTTCAAGAAAATCCTCATCGCCAACCGTGGCGAAATTGCCTGCCGCGTCATCAAGACCGCGCGCCGGATGGGTATCCAGACCGTCGCCGTTTATTCCGATGCCGATGCCCGCGCGCCGTTTGTGCAGATGGCGGATGAAGCGGTGCATATCGGTCCGGCGCCTGCTGCGCAGTCCTATCTGATCGCAGACAAGATCATTGCCGCAGCCAAGCAGACCGGCGCGGAGGCCGTGCATCCGGGCTATGGCTTCCTGTCCGAGCGCACCTCGTTTGCCGAGGCGCTCGCGGCAGAGAACATCGCATTCATCGGGCCGCCGGTCGGCGCGATTGCCGCCATGGGCGACAAGATCGAGTCCAAGAAGCTCGCCAAGGAGGCGGGGGTCAACGTCGTGCCCGGTTTCGTGGGCGAGATCGAGGATACCGAGCATGCCGTGCGCATCTCGGACGAGATCGGCTATCCAGTGATGATGAAGGCTTCGGCCGGCGGTGGCGGCAAGGGCATGCGCCTTGCCTACAACGAGAAGGACGTGCGCGAAGGCTTCGAGGCGACAAAGCGTGAGGGGCTGAACTCGTTCGGCGACGACCGCGTGTTCATCGAGAAGTTCATTCTCAACCCGCGCCACATCGAAATCCAGATCCTGGGCGACAAGCATGGCAACATTCTCTACCTGAACGAACGTGAATGCTCGATCCAGCGCCGCCACCAGAAGGTGGTGGAAGAAGCCCCGTCGCCCTTTGTCACCCCGAAGATGCGCAAGGCCATGGGCGAACAGTGCGTCGCACTCGCCCGCGCGGTGGGCTATTATTCGGCAGGTACCGTGGAACTTATCGTTTCCGGCGCAGACCCGACGGGCGAAAGCTTCTACTTCCTGGAAATGAACACCCGCCTGCAGGTGGAACACCCGGTGACCGAAGCAATCACCGGCATCGACCTGGTCGAGCAGATGATCCGCGTGGCCTATGGCGAAAAGCTGGCCATGACGCAGGACGACATAACGATCGATGGCTGGGCGATTGAAAACCGCGTCTACGCCGAAGACCCCTACCGCGGCTTTCTGCCATCGACCGGGCGTCTCGTGCGCTACAATCCGCCGGTTCCGGGCTGGCAGGACGATGGCGAGGCCAATGGTCGCCGCGGGCTTGACGGTGTGCGCGTCGACGATGGCGTGTACGAAGGCGGCGAAGTGTCGATGTTCTACGACCCGATGATCGCCAAGCTGGTCACGTGGGGCAAGACCCGCGATGAAGCGGCCGACAAGCAGATCGCCGCCCTCGATGCCTTTGAAATCGAAGGGCTGGGCCACAACATCGACTTCGTCAACGCGATCATGCAGCATCCGCGTTTCCGTTCGGGCGAACTGACCACCGGTTTCATTGCCGAGGAATACCCTGAAGGCTTCCACGGTGCGGCTACGTCTGATGATCTCAAGCAGACGCTCGCGGCGCTGGCCGCGTTTCTTGCCACGGCCCGGTCCGACCGCGCACGCCGGGTGGACAACCAGCTTGGCGATGAGCTGGATCCGCCCGCCGAATGGGCCGTGAAGATCGCCGGGCAGACGTATGCCGTCACGCTCGACGAAGACGAGGTGACGGTTGACGGCAAGCCGATTGAACTGGCTCTGGAATATACGCCGGGCGACCGGATGGTGCATTGCGAGATCGACGGCGCGCCTCTTTCGGTAAAGGTCGAAGGCACCCGCATGGGCTTCAAGCTGACCACGCGCGGAGCTATCCATGATGTCCGGGTTCTGCCCGCGCATGTTGCGGCTTATGCAGACCACATGATCGAAAAGATCCCGCCGGATCTTTCGAAGTTCCTGATCTGCCCGATGCCAGGGCTGCTCGTTTCGCTCAACGTAGGCGAGGGCGACACTGTGGAGGCGGGGCAACCGCTGGCCGTGGTCGAGGCAATGAAGATGGAAAACATCCTGCGCGCCGAAAAGGCTGGCAAAGTCAAGGTGGTCAACGCCAAGGCTGGCGATAGCCTGGCGGTGGACGCGATCATCCTCGAAATGGAATGATTGGGTCGGGTGGCGCACCTGCGCCACCCTTTTTGCCATCAACCCTTGTTTGCGCTGGCCTTGTTCCGTTCAGCCGCGATAAAGCCCGTAGCCGCAAGGTTGGACGAGTTCCGGCACGCGCCGGATGGTGTGGTTCGAACAGGGCAGGGTTGATTGATGAACAGGTTTTCGGGTGCAATCGTAGCGTTTGGTCTGGTTGGTGCCGCACTTTCGGGGGTCGCTCTTGCGGCTCCGGCAAAGGGCGATCCGGTGCTCGGCAAGAAGGTATTCATGCGCTGCGTGGCCTGCCATGCGGTAACCGCCAAGTCCGGGTTCAAGATGGGCCCGCACCTTGAAGGCGTTATCGGGCGCAAGTCCGGTTCAGTGGCCACGTTCAAGTACTCTGCGGCGATGAAGAAGGCCAATCTCAAGTGGGACGAGGCGACGCTGGACAAGTGGCTGACGAAGCCCTCGGCGGTCGTTCCGGGCACGTCGATGGCGTTTGCGGGCGTACCCAATGCCGAAGAACGCGCAGCGGTTATCGCCTATCTCAAGAAGCCGATGTGATCGGCTGATGGCGGGCCTTCCGGCCTGAGTGCGGGGATACGGGCGCGTCAGAACCATCCGAAGAGGCGCGCCAGCCATCCGCGGCGGCGCCTGATCGGCAATTCTTGTCCCGACAGCCGCAGCAGGTCGTTAGCCAGAAGCAGCGCCTGATTGCGCGTCATCAGCAGATCGTGGCGGTCGATCGAGGCCGGGCCAAGCCCGCGTTCCGTCGACTGCACGGTCAGGTGAATGTTGCGCGCAAAGACGCGGTGCTTCCAGCCGACGACGACACCCGCCAGTTCCTGCGGATGCTCCTTTGGCACGAACCTGGCTGTTGCCATCGGTCCCTCTCCTCTTTTCCCGCAACAAGGGAATCGCAAGAGCGGTGGGCCGTCAAGCAAATTGAGCAGAGCCTGCCTTTTCAAGAGCCGGTATTTTGACGCGTGCGTACACGCGTCTTTCCGGCAGTGGCCTTACGCCGCCAGCGGATAGGGCGCGATCTCTCCGTTGAGGTAGAGCTTCTTGGCCTTGGCGCGGGACAGCTTGCCCGAACTGGTGCGGGGCAGGGTGCGCGGGGGAACCAGTTCGACTACGCAGTTCATGCCCGTGATTGAACGAACCTTGTCGCGGATCTGGTCACGCAGGCGGATCCGTTCGACCGGATCGGACACACGGCAATGCACCAGCACGGCGGGGGCTTCTTCGCCGTTTTCGGTTTCGACCGAAAACGCCGCAATATCGCCTTGGTGGAAGCCGGGGAGCTGTTCCACCGCCCATTCGATATCCTGCGGCCAGTGGTTCTTGCCGTTGATGATGATCATGTCCTTGGCGCGGCCGACGATGAACAGGTAACCCTTTTCATCGACGTATCCCATGTCGCCAGTGTCCAGCCAGCCATCGACCATGCAGGCATCGGTTGCTTCGGGATCGCGGAAGTAGGAATGCATGACCGACGATCCGCGACACCAGACCTTGCCGATGTGGTGATGGGCCAGTTCCTTGCCGTTTTCGCCGCGGATGGCCAGTTCCATGCCGCGCACCGGCACACCGCAGTTGACAATGGCCCGGTAGCGCGCCGGGCGCGAAAGGTCGCGCGGCGAGCCGGAAAGGCGTTCTTCCTCGACCAGTTCCACGCGAATGCCTTCGCCCGGCGGCATGATCGTCACGCCCAGCGTCGCCTCGGCAAGACCATAGCTTGGCAGGAACGCATCGGCACGGAATCCGGCGTCGGCAAAGGCGTTCACGAAGTTCTGCATCACATCGGGCCGGATCATGTCGGCGCCGTTGCCGGCCACGCGCCAGCGGGAAAGGTCGAAGCGTTCGGCCACGTTGGTCTGGCTGGAGATGCGCCGGGCGCAGATGTCATACCCGAACGTCGGGGAATAGGAGAGCGTCGTGCCGGTGTTGCGGCTGATCAGGTCCAGCCAGGCCAGCGGGCGGCGCGCGAAATCTTCGGTCTTGAGGTAATCGACGGACACGCCGTTTGCGATTGGCGACAGGAAACAGCCTACCAGCCCCATGTCGTGATACCACGGCAGCCACGATATCGCCCGGTCGGGATCGGCAATCTTCATGCCGTGCGAATGGCCTGCCAGGTTGGCCATCAGCGCGCGATGCGTCACCGCCACACCGTGCGGGAAGCGGGTCGATCCGCTGGAATATTGCAGATAACTGATCGCATCGGGATCGGGCACGGGCAGCGCGGTATGCGCTGCTTCGCCAGCGTGGAACTGTGTCCACGAAAGCCCCTTGCAGCCCTGGCGTGCGGCGGCGGCACCGGCCATTTCGGCGATTTCATCGGGATAGACCAGCATTTGCGGATCGGAGCTGCCGAGCTGCACCGAAAGCTGTTCGATATAGTTTTCCTTGCCGCCGAAGCTGGTCGGCAGTGGGAGCGGCACGGGCCATGCCCCGGCATACATCGCGCCGCAGAACAGGGCCGCGAAATCGGGGCCGGTTTCGGCCACCAGCGCCACACGGTCCCCCGGTGCGATGCCCATGCCGATCAGCTTGCGCGCGGCCAGCAGCGCATCTTCGCGCAGTTCGGCATAAGGGTAGGGCCGTGCGAGGTTGCCGCGCGGATCGTGGAAGTTGAAGCCGAGCACGCCCTTCGCGGCATAATCGAGCGCATCGCAGAACGTATCGAAATCGGCATAGCGCCGCGGCTGCACATCGACATTGGGTGTGGGAACGAGCGCCGCCTTGTTGGCGTCAGCGTCCAGAACGGTCATGCGATACCCCGGTGTGTTATACTATCTGCCAGCAGACCTGTATTCCCCGTCCGCAGGTGAATGGCCCATGACTGTTCCATGACGGCAAGACAACCACGACACGGGACGGACGTTCTCATTTAACGCAGACTGTGGCACGAATGTGGCGAATGGCCGCTTATCCCCCAGACTCGCCCTCCGCCGAACGGCCTCATACGCGCCGCGAACGCCGCCCGCCGGTGCCGCTGGACGCTGCGCGGCTTAACGATCTGGCGCTGGCTTATGTTGCCCGTTTCGCCACCAGTGCGGGCAAGCTGGGGGATTACCTGCGCCGCAAGCTGCGCGAACGCGGGTGGGCCGATGGGCAGGATGCGCCCGATATCGCCGCGCTGGTCGACCGGTTCGTGTGCGCGGGTTATGTTGACGATGAGGCCTATGCGCGCGAAAAGGCGCAGGGTCTGTTGCGGCGGGGCTACGGCGCGCGGCGGATCGATCAGGCGCTGGGCGCGGCGGGCATTGCCGCTCCCTTGCGCGAAGAAGCGCGCGGGGGCGGCCATGCCGCGCGCAAGGCGGCCGTTGTCATGGCGCGCAAGCGGCGGTTCGGGCCGTTCGCCAGTGGCGCTGCGGACGCGGACGACGATGCGCCGCGCGCACGGATCGACCCGGCCTTGCGCGAAAAGCAGGTAGCGGCGATGCTGCGTGCCGGACACCCCCTTGAACATGCGCGCAAGGTGGTCGATGCGCGTTCCCGACAGGCGCTGGAAGAATGGGTCGATGAAGACGATGACGAACACCGGGATTAGGGCGGGCGCGCTGCTGGCGCTGGCGTTGCTGGCGGGCTGTTCGCCCGGCGCGGCCGACGCCGGGACACGCACCGCAACCGAAAGCGCAACACCGAAGGTTCACCCGGTATCGGGACTGCCGGTCATCCCGGTGAGCATCACCAGCGGGAACGGCGCACATGTGTTCCGTTCCGAACTGGCTCGCAGCAGCGCGGAACAGGCGCGCGGGCTGATGTTCCGCACGACGCTGGGCGATGACGAAGGCATGATCTTCCTGCGCAATCCGCCCGATGTGTCATCGTTCTGGATGCGCAACACGGTCATCCCGCTCGATATCATCTACATCGGCAAGGATCGGCGCATTCTCAACATCGCGGCCAACGCGGTCCCTTACGACGAAACGCCGTTGCCGGCGGCGGGGGTCACGGTTGCGGTGCTGGAAATCAACGGCGGGCTGGCCCAGCGGCTGGGAATTGCGGCTGGCGACAAGGTTGACTGGTAATGTGGCGCGGCAAGGCATCTCTGCGCTTGCCGACTCCCCTCGTGAAAGGCTAAGCGCAGCGACCATGAGCATCCTTGGCAAGATCTTCACCTGGTGGAACGGCGCTACCGTCACCACCATGCTCCACAGCGCGCTTACCGGCGAAGTCGTTGGCACCGACGCGCAGGGCAACACGTACTACCGTGCGAAAAAGCCCTATCCCAAGGGTCACCCCTTTGCCGGGCGCGAACGGCGCTGGGTGATCTACAATGGCGCCAACGATGCCAGCCGGGTGCCTTCGGAATGGCATGGCTGGCTGCATGGCAGCTTTGACGGCGTGCCCGAAAGCAACCTGCCGCCCGCCCGCATCTGGGAAGTCGATTATACCCCCAATGCCACCGGCACAGCCGCTGCCTACCGCCCGCAAGGGGCGCTGGAGCGCGGCGGCAAGCGTGCGCCTGCCACCGGCGATTACGAAGCCTGGTCGCCGGAAGCCTGATGCTTTGGCGGCAGTCGCCGGGTGAAGGGCCGTTGTCCGGCCCGGTGGCGCCGCCGCCTTGGTGGGTCGCTGCGCTGGTCCCGGTGGTATTCCTTGCCGGGTGCGAAAAGGGGTCCGAAGGGCCGCCGCCGCCGCCCGAAGCAACGCAAAGCGGTCCTGCGGTGGATGCAACCGGCGGGGCTGTTACCGAAAGCGCGTTCGGCACCCCGGTAAAGGATCGCGTGGCCACGATCGGCCTGCTCAACAAGCGCAACAACATCACCCAGGACATTGTCCTGAAAAGCGGCGAATCGCGTCGTGTCGGCAACGCTATCGTCAAGCTGGCGACCTGCGAAAAGACCGCACCGTGGGAAAGCCCTTCGGAAACGGGCGCATTCGTTCAGTTGTTTGTCGAGGAACGCGCGACGACCGCGGAAAAGCTTTCGTGGCGCAAGGTTTTTTCGGGCTGGCTGTTCCGCAATGCCCCTGCGCTCAACGTTGTTGAACACCCGGTCTACGATGTCTGGGTCAAGGACTGCGCGATGACTTTTCCGGGTGAGGAGACGCCGCGCGATTCCGCCCGCAGCGCGGCAAACCCGGCTGGTACTGCCAATCCTCCTGCGGCATCGGCCGCCGCGCCCGGCCCATCGCCAACCGCTTCGGCCAGCGCGCGCGCGGCGGACAGTTCATCTGCCGAATAGCCACGCTGCGCCTGCGCCAGCAATTGCAGGTAGGTTTCCTGCGGGATTTCCACCGCCCCCAGCGATGCCAGATGCGCGGTGGTGAACTGGCAATCGAGCAGTTCTGCGCCGACCCGGCGCATCGCGGCCACCAGCCAGGCCAGCGCCACTTTTGATGCGTCGGCTTCGCGGCTGAACATGGATTCGCCGCAGAAGACGCGGGCAAAGCCTACGCCATACAGGCCGCCGACCAGCCGCCCCTCGCGCCAGCATTCGATCGAATGGGCGTGGCCGCGCTGGTGCAGTCCGATATAGCTTTCGCGGATGCGCCCGCTGATCCAGCTTTCCTGCGCGTCCGGGCGCGGGGCGGCGCAAGCGTCGATCACCGCTTCGAACGCGGCGTTGCAGCTCACGGTAAAGCGATCGCGCCGCAAGGTACGTGCAAGCGAGCGCGAAAGGTGGAAACCGTCAAGCGGCAGGATCGCGCGCATCCGCGGTTCGACCCAGAAGATTTCGGGATCGTCGCGGCTGTCCGCCATCGGAAAAATGCCCGCACGATAGGCCTTGAGCAGTAATTCGGGCGGGATCACGTGCGGTTCGTTGCGGGCCATGCTTTTGCATGTCTTGCAGATTTTGGACCGGCGCGCGACGTCTGTTTCGGATAATGCGCAGGAATGTGTTCGGGCCGGTTGCATACCCTGCGCCAAGGCTCTAAGGGGCCAGCCGGGCACAGGAGTGTAGCTCAGTTGGTAGAGCATCGGTCTCCAAAACCGAGGGCCGGGGGTTCGAGTCCCTCCACTCCTGCCAGACGCCACTGGCGTTATCGGGCCTTTTCAGAAGAAACACGGGCCAGAAGAAACAGGCCCAGAAAAACGGGGCGGTACGCCCTGCGCCCGCCCCCAGTTTGCGTCTCATGCGTCTGGTATGCGTGAGAACGCGTCAAGGCTATGCCTTTCGCGCGCGTTGCGCCACCGCGAATCCACTTTCCGTGCCCGGTTTTTACATCCTGCCGATACGGCGCGATGCGGCCTGCACGGCGCAGGTCTTGCCAATCGGCGAACACCGGCCTAAATACCCGGCAATTCCGACATCGGAGAATCGCCTGCCCCTCCCGGACCTGTCCGGGGCGGCGATGACCCCTAGGCGGAAGGCACGATTTCCCGGTGCGGCGCTCATGCCGCACGTCAGCAAGGCGTTTAGCGATGGCCAAGACCACCCCCGGCGAATTCTTCAACCAGGTGAAGGCGGAAGCCCGCAAGGTTGTCTGGCCGACGCGGCAGGAAACCACCACGACCGCCATCTTCGTTGGCATCATGATGCTGATCCTGGCCGTGTTCTTCCTCGGCATCGACACGCTGTTCGGCAAGATCGTGCAGTTTCTGCTGTCGCTCGCCTGATCGTCGCCCACCGCTTTTCTGCAGGACCGAAAGAGACTTATGGCCCGCTGGTACATCATTCACGCCTATTCCGGTTTCGAAAACAAGGTGCGCGATGCGATCATCGCCGAAGCCGAACGCATCGGCCTGTCACAGCTTGTCGAAGCGGTTGAAGTGCCGACCGAAACCGTGACCGAAGTCAAGCGCGGCAAGAAGGTTCAGGTCGAACGCAAGTTCATGCCCGGCTATGTGCTGGCCAAGCTGGCGATGAACGACGATATCTACCACCTCGTCAAGAATACCCCGAAGGTTACCGGGTTCCTCGGCACCAACAACAAGCCGCAGCCGATTTCCGACAAGGAAGCCGCACGGTATTTCGGTGCGCGCGAACAGGCCGCTGCCGAACCGCGCAAGAGCGTGGTGGTCGATTACGAAATCGGGGATTCGGTCAAGGTCAACGCCGGGCCGTTCGCCTCGTTCAATGGCATTGTCGAGGAACTGGATTTCGACAAGAGCCGCGTGAAGGTCTCGGTTTCGATCTTCGGCCGGGCCACTCCGGTGGAACTGGGCTTCGAGGAAGTCGAACTGGTTCGCTGACCGGTGCAGGCCCGTCGCTGGGCGAGCGCAGGCAATGTTGCATTTGCGGGCCGTTCACGCTAACGGCGCGCTTCCCTGCGGGGGGAATCACCCTTGCAGATCCGTGCGGGAGAAGGTTCGCCTTCGCTGACCGCTTACTCTGAAGCCCGGCCCGTGCCGGACTGACAGGAAGAAAGGAGGCCCATCGTGGCCAAGAAGATTGAAGGCTATATCAAGCTGCAGGTTGCAGCCGGCGAAGCGAAGCCCGCTCCGCCGATCGGCCCGGCACTGGGCCAGCGTGGCGTGAACATCATGGAGTTCTGCAAGCAGTTCAACGCTGCCACGCAGGAAGTGGAAAAGGGCACGCCCCTGCCGACCGTGATCACCGTCTACGCCGACCGTTCGTTCACGTTCGTTACCAAGACCCCGCCCGCCACGTTCTTCATCAAGAAGGCCGTGGGCATCAAGTCCGGTTCCAAGACGCCGGGCAAGGCTTCGGCCGGCACGATCACGCGCGCGCAACTGGCGGAAATCGCCCAGGCCAAGATGAAGGACCTGAACGCGAACGATATCGAAGCCGCAACGAAGATCATTGAAGGCTCCGCACGCGCGATGGGCCTCACCGTGGTGGAGGGCTGAGACCATGGCAAACCTGACCAAGAAGCAGAAGGCCTTGGCCGAACAGCTGGGCGACAACCAGAAGCTCTATGGCGTCGATGAAGCCATCGCCATGCTCAAGGATCTCAAGAGCGCCAAGTTCGACCAGACGCTGGAAGTCTCGCTGAACCTCGGCGTCGATCCGCGCCACGCCGACCAGATGGTTCGCGGCATGGTGACCCTGCCTTCGGGCACGGGCAAGGACGTGAAGGTTGCCGTGTTCGCCCGTGGCGACAAGGCCGAAGCAGCCCTGGCCGCCGGTGCGGACAAGGTTGGCGCCGAAGACCTGCTTGAAGACATGCAGAACGGCAATCTCGACTACGGTCGCGTGATCGCCACGCCCGACATGATGGGCATCGTCGGCCGTCTCGGCAAGGTGCTTGGTCCCAAGGGCCTGATGCCGAACCCGAAGCTGGGCACGGTCACGCCGAACGTGGCCGAAGCGGTCAAGGCTGCCAAGGGTGGCCAGATCGAGTTCCGCGTTGAAAAGGCCGGGATCATCCACGGCGGCATCGGCAAGCTTTCGTTCTCGGACGAAGCCCTGCGTGCCAACTTCGACGCCTTCGTCGATGCGATCGTCAAGGCCAAGCCGGCTGGCGCAAAGGGCAAGTACCTGCGCAAGGTCGGCTTGTCGTCGTCGATGGGCCCCGGTCTGAAGATCGACGTTGCCCAGGTGCACGGCGGCTGATCCAGCCTGCCGCACGGCTTGAAAAAGAAGGCCGGGGAGGGAAACCTTCCCGGCCTCTTTTTTTCGTTCCGCTTTGCGCCTAGGAGCGGGGCATGAGCGAAACCCCCGTGCCGCAGAACCCGGTCACCGCCGCCCGCCAGCAGGTGGAAGCCGTGATCCCCCCGGAAAAGCGCGGCCCCGGCTGGGACCGGCACTGGCGCGAACTGGAAGCCTATGCCGAAGCGGCGATGGACTGGACCGTCAGCCAGCGGCCCTGATGTTAGCGCGGGTATAGCATTCCACCACAAGGCTGATCGCGCGCCCATCGGGCAGGCGCAGCAAGGCGCGATGCGACAGGACTGTTCCGACGGGACATTGCGCCATCGCGCCCCGCCGTTCCCCCAGCCGTTCGCGGTGGAACCCAAGCGGGGCGACGACTTTTCCGAACGGCGTCTGCGTGGTGCCCAGCACATGGTTCATTTGCGCGGTCAGCCGTGCCGGAACGTACCAGTTGTGCGCCACCGAAAGCACGGTATGGCCGCAAGCCAGCCGCACATGGCGATAGCCGATCGGTTCATCCGCCCCCACGCCCAGCATCGCGCGGACAGCAGGCGAAGGGGCAAGGCGTGCGTCGGGATCGGCCAGCGCGCGGATTTCTGGCGGGTTGGCAATGCCCTGCGTGGCGCACCACTGCCCCAGCGCGGCGGTGGCGCTGTCGTTGGCGGCGAGCACGGCTTCGAAGCGGGGAAGGGCAGGGGCGGCGCAGCCAGCGATGGCCAGCGCAGCCAGCGCGGCAAGGCCGCCGGGCCGCATGTCAGGGGCCAGCGACGGCGGCGGGCGCAGGTGTTGGTGCGGTCGCCGGTTGAGGTAACACCCGCGCGGTGCGGATCGTTACCGGCTGGGCCAGCATCTGCCCGCGCATGAACCCTTCGCCTTCGGTTTCCGATATCGGGGCGGCGAAGATCGCCCGGACCACGTCCATGCCTTCAATTACATGGCCGAAGGCGGCGTATCCGGCCCTGGCTTCGGGGTCGGCGGAATCGGGCTGGGCATCAAGGCCGGGCTGGTCGGACACCATGATCGAGAAATCGCCAGTGGCCGTGCCGGGGGCATAGCGCGCCATCGAAAGCGTGCCTGCCTTGTGCAGGATGCCGGTCTGGTCGGTCCGTTCATGGGCAATCGGCGGAAGGTTGCGCTGCGGATCGTTGCGCGTGCCTGCCTGGATCAACCCGTTGGGCTGTTCGCCCCAGGCAAGGTGCATGGCACGATAGAACACCGTGCCGTCGAAACGCCGGGTCTGGGCATAGCGGACGAAGTTGGTGGCGCTGACGGGCGCACGTTTCACGTCCAGTTCCACCACGATCGCCCCTGCATCGGTGTCGAGCGCCACGCGCACCGTATCGGGCAACGGGGCGGTTGGCGGCGCGGGGTATGCGGGCGGCGGGGCGGGTGCGCGCTTTCTGGCAGGCGTGGCGCCAACCAGCAGTGCCGCCAGCGGCAGCAGCGCGAAGGCGCGCCGTGAAAGCATCAGATGCCCCCCGGAACGGGCGGGCGCCCCATGGCGGCAAGCGCCTGTTCCAGTGCGGTTGTGCAGGCGTTGAGGCTTGCTTCATTGACAGAACGGATCACGAAGTTCGCCCCCGTCCTGCCTTCGCGGAAAAAGGGATAGCTGCCGATCTGGCAGGCTTCGTGGTTGCGTTCGGTATCGCTGAGCAGATCGGCGATCTCGCTTTCGGCGACCCAGCACCCGACCGTAGCCGATAGCAGCGGCAGGCCGCCTTCGAGCTGGCCGGTCAGTCCATCCAGCATCTGCGCGGTGATACCCGGCACGCCCGCCATCAGGAAAACGTTGTCCACGCGGATGCCGGGCGCGCCGGAAACCCGATTTTCGATCAGGTCTGCGCCATCGGGCACGCGCGCCATGCGCAGGCGCGCTTCGTTCAAGCCGCCGCGCGGTTCGTAATAGGCTTCGAGAATGGCCCGTGCCCTGGGGTGGATCACGACCTCCACGCCCAGCGCCGCGGCTACCGCATCAACAGTGATGTCATCGTGCGTGGGGCCGATGCCGCCGGTGGTGAACAGGTAATCGTTGCGGACCCGCAGCGCGTTTACCGCTTCGATGATTGCGGCCATGTCATCGGGAACGACGCGTACCTCGCGCAGCCGGATACCCTGAACGCCCAGCCATGTGGCGATCTGCGCGATGTTCTTGTCCTGCGTGCGGCCGGACAGGATTTCGTCCCCCACGACAACAAGCGCGGCGGTCCAGATGCGGGATTCGTCAGTCATCAAGGGCAAGCGATACTCCAAGCACCGGATCGGCAAAAGGGCTATTGCGCGCTCTGCCCTGTCACTTCGGGCAAATGCTGCACTGCTGGGTCAGGACCGCGCGCCTTGCTCAATTGCAGTACGCCGTCCTCCACCGGATCATCGCGCATCCACACCCGGTCTTGCAGGTAATCCTGATTGAGCCGCCAGCGCATGTCCGTCGCGCTTTTGGGCATGCGGTGGCGTTCGCGCTGGATGTAGCCGGAGGAGAAGTCGTAAACGTCATCGTCTTCAAGCGGGTGGCGCGGCGAAAGGCGCGGCACGGCCATGTCTGCACCCGCCGCCTTCATGGCGTTGAGTACCTTGCACACGTATTGCGCGTTGATATCCGCGCGCAGCGTCCACGATGCGTTGAGATAGCCGAACACTACCGCAAGGTTGGGCAGGTTCGAAAACATCGTCCCCTTGTAATAGTAATGGTCGGCGAAATCGACCGGTACCCCGTCCACGCTGACCGCGATCTTGCCTGCGATCTGCAGTTTCAGGCCGGTGGCGGTCACGATTACATCGGCATCGAGATGCCTGCCCGAACGCAGCGTAATGCCTGCGGCGTCAAAGTGTTCGACATGGTCGGTCACGACGCTGGCAGTGCCCGCCTTGATGGCATCGAACAGGTCGCCATCGGGCACCAGGCACAGGCGCTGGTCCCAGGGGCCATAGGGCGGGGTGAAGGCCTTGGCATCGTACTTGTCGCCCAGTTGCGCCTTTACCTGCGCGGTAAGCCAGGCGGCGATCTTGGCCGGCTGGCTGCGCGCGCGGGTGAACAGCATGTGCTGCATGTGCACGTTCTTGAACCGGGTAATGCGGTAGGCGATCCGTGCAGGCAGGAAGCGGCGCAGCGTATTGGCGATGCGGTCCTCCGCCGGGCGGGCGATGTACCAGGTCGGCGTGCGTTGCAGCATGGTGACGTGGGCGGCGGACTTCGCCATCGCGGGGACGAGGGTTACTGCGGTTGCGCCCGATCCGATCACCACGACGCGCTTTCCGGCATAGTCCAGCCCTTGCGGCCAGAACTGCGGGTGGACGATCTGCCCGGCAAAATCGTCCTGCCCGGCAAACGTCACGGCGTGCGGCTGGTCGTAATCGTAGTAGCCCGCGCCGAGATAGAGCCAGCGTGCGGTCATGCGGCTGCGCTGGCCGTCATCGTCCTGCATCGTCACAGCCCATAGCGCGGTCGCGCTGTCGAAATCGGCGCTGAGCACCTTGCGGCCAAAGCGGATGTGGCGGCGGATGCCGCGTTCGTCGGCAATGCGGTTGAGGTATTCGAGGATCGAGGCGCCTTCGGCGATGGACTTGTCGTGCCGCCACGGTTCGAACGCGAAGCCCAGCGTGTGCATGTCCGAATCCGACCGCACGCCGGGATAGCGGAACAGATCCCACGTGCCGCCGATCTGCTGCCGCCGGTCGACGATTGCATAGCTGCGGTCGGGGCACGCCATGCCCATGTGCGCCGCCATGCCAATGCCGGAAATCCCGGCGCCGACGATCAGAACGTCGACGTCTGGCAGCACCGCAGCATTGCGGCTGCCGGCCATGGTGCTGGATGGTTGTGCGCCCATGCAATCCCTCTCCGGTCGGTGCAGTGGCCGGTGGAACCGGATGACCTGCTTTATTGACACAAATGTAAACCCGCTATTGCCCGATTGCCAGCGCCACTGTCATTTGCCACGAGTGCACGATGACCGTGATCGCAGCCCGCCGCTATTGCCAGGGAATCCCGCAGCAGGGCAGCCTTGTTCTGGATGGCGTGCCGGTGCAAGCCCCTGGCACCGATTGTTTCGACTGGATCGGGTTGTGCGAACCCGATCTTGCCGAAATCGACCGGGTGCGCCGCCAGTACGGTCTGCATCCGCTGGCGGTGGAAGATGCGCTCAATCCGCACCAGTTGCCCAAGGTCGAAGTCTATGGCCAGACCCTGTTCGTGGTGGCGCGCACCACCGAAATGGTCGATGGCGATACCATTGCCTTTGGACAGACCGCGCTGTTCGTCGGCCCCGGTTTCCTGGTCAGCGTGCGGTCGGGCAATCATCGTGCCCATGCCGATTTGCGCCAGCATCTGGAACAGCACCCCGAACGGCTGGCCGAAGGCCCCGACTATGTCCTGCATGCGGTGCTCGATTTCATCGTCGATGGTTATCTTCCGCTGCTCGATACGCTTGATGAAGTGGCGCAGCAGATGGAGGAGGCAGCCATCGACGCCTTTCCCGAACAGGATACGATCCGCCGTATTTTCCGCCTGCGCCGCCAGTTGCGCCGGTTCGAACGGGTGATCGGGCCGATGGAGGAGATGTGCCAGCGGCTGGTCGAGGCCGAACTGCCGTGCATCGACCCTTCGTCGCGGATCTGGTTCCGCGATGTGCTCGATCACGTTCGCCGTGCGATGGCGCGCATGCGCGGGTTGAAGGAAACGCTGGCCGCGATCGTGGAAACCGCAAGCCTGCTTGAACAGCACCGGCAGGGGGAAATGACGCGGGCGCTGGCGGCGTGGGCGGCCATTCTGGCAGTGCCGACAGCAATAGCGGGCATTTATGGCATGAACTTCGATTATTTCCCCGAACTGCGCTGGCACTATGGCTATTTCATCGTGCTGGGCGCGATGGTGGCGATCTGCGGCGGGCTGTGGCTACGCTTCCGCAGCATCGGCTGGCTTTGATGCGGCAGGTCTTGCGGGTCACGCGCCCACGGTCAGAGGGCTGACGGGCGGCGGCGGCTTGCGGAACAGCGGCACGCGCTTGATCCAGAGTTTCAGCGCCTCCCAGTGGATGCCCACGGTGACCTTCAGCGTGACCAGCGGATAGGCGAGCGCCGCGCGCAGCAGCGCGGGATCGCTCAATTCCCGCCGCTGCGCGGTGTGGATCGCGGACAGGACCAGGCCCTGGCTGTCCGAAACGGCAATGCCGATGGCCAGCTTTTCTGCGGGGGGAACCACGCGAAAGGCATAGGCCATGTCCATCGGCAGAAACGGCGATACGTGAAACCGCTTCGGCGCGGACTGGCGCACGACCGCCGCACCGGGATCGGCCGCGATGACATAGCTGTGACGTTCGCCAAAGGTGTTGGACACTTCATAGATCACCGCGCGCAAGCCGCCATCGCGCCCGTGGCAGAACCACGTGGACAGCGGGTTGAAGGCATAGCCCAGCAGGCGCGGCATCATCAGCAGGCGGATCGCCCCGCCATCGGGCACGATCCCGGCGGCGCGCAGCAGGTTTTCCGCATGGACGCGCAAAGGCGTGCCATCGCCCGCACCGTGATCGCGGTCATGAAAGGCGAACAGGCCAAAGCGGTTGTGCGAAAACAGGCGCAAGCTGCCGGCCAGTTCGCCAGCCCGGTCGATGTCGATCAGCATGTGCAGCACGCGGTAGCGGAGCGCGTGGGCGCGGGGGCGCAGACGGCGGTGCAGGACGTGCCCCGCATAAAGCGCCCCGGCGGCGGTCATGCCGGTTCGGCCACCCGTGCGCGGTGGGTAACGTGGATACGGCCGGATTCGTTTTCCACCGTCCACGGGCGGCGCACGTCGCCCAGTTGTTCGGCCACGGCAAGCCCGGCCTGAAGCCCGTCTTCATGGAATCCGGCGCCGAACCACGCGCCGCAGAACCACGTGTTGCGCCGTCCCTGAAGCGACCACAACCGGCCCTGAGCCGCACCTGCCGCGGCATCGAACACCGGATGGTGGTAGATATCGCGGCGATGGACCAGCGCGGGATCGGGTTCGGTCAGCGGGTTGAGCGTGACGAACAGCGGCAGGTCGCCGGGCAGGTTCTGCAGGCGGTTCATCCAGTAGGTGACCGACAGTTCTTGGTGCGTGGCGTCGCGCTGCGCGGCGTAGTTCCACGCCGACCACACCTTGCGCCGCCGAGGCATCAGCGCCGCATCGGAATGGAGCACTGCTTCGTTGCGGCGATAGGGAAACGCGCCGAGCAGGGCGCGCTCTTCCGCGTCGGGATCGTCAAGCATTGCCAGCGCCTGATCGGCGTGGGCTGCGATCACCACCTGGTCGAAACGTTCCCAGCCTCTTCCTGCGTCGAGCGCGATGCCATCGGGCAGGCGGCGTACCTTGTGCACCGGCGATGACAGGCGCACGCGATCGGCAAAGGGGGCGCTGATCCGCTGCACGTATTCGCGGCTGCCGCCGACCACGGTCTGCCATACGGGCCGTTCGCGGAATTGCAGCAGCCCGTGGTTTTCGAAGAAGCGCACGAAGGCGGCGGCGGGGTGGAAGGGGATGTCCTTGACCGGGGTCGACCAGATCGCGGCGGCCATTGGATAGAGGTGATCGTCGCGGAAGGCCGCGCCGCAGCCCAGCCCATCCAGATACGATCCCAGACCCTGATCGCCCATCAGCGGCAGATCGCGCGGCGCGGCCTTGTAGAAGCGGGCAAGGTCGCGCAGCATCGACCAGAAGCGCGGCGAGACTAGGTTGCGCCGCTGGGCAAACAGCCCGCGCAGGTCGCCCGCATATTCCAGCCGCCCGCGGTCGAGCGAGACGGCAAAGCTCATCACCGTGCGCTGTGTCGGCACATCAAGATGGCGCAGCAACGCGATCAGGTTGGGATAGGTGCGTTCGTTGAACACGATGAACCCGGTATCGACCGGCACGCCGCCTGCCTCCACCGTGTTGCTGTGCCCGCCCAGCCGGTCGGCCGCTTCGAAAACGGTTACCTTGTGGCGCTGCGAAAGCAGCCATGCCGCAGAGAGGCCGGAAATCCCGCTCCCCACCACAGCGATATCAAGCGCGCCATTGTGGCGTGTCGACACGGAAAACCCCCCTGATGACGGACTGATGTGGCGTCCTACCCTGACTTGCACGATTGTAGAGCGTTCCCGTGATGGCAGCTTGACACAAATCACACCCCGGTGGCTAGACTGGTGAAATGTCCATGCTTGCCCCTGCGATTGCCCTTGTCGAACGCGCGCCCCTGCCCGATGCGGTTACCGCTGCGGGCGTGGATTTCCTCTGCGGCAAGCGCCGCCGCGCGCTTTACCGCGACCGGCCGGACGACGCCGGGTTCGCCGCGTGGATGGCACAGCGCCCGCTGGCCGAACATGTCGATGCCGCCAACGCCCAGCATTACGAACTGCCGCCGCGCTTTTTCGCGCTGAGCCTTGGCCGCCATGCCAAGTATTCGTGCTGCCTTTACCCAACAGGCACTGAAACGCTGGACGAGGCGGAAGAGGCCGCGCTGGAGGCGACCGTTGCCCACGCCGGGCTGGCTGATGGGCAGGACATCCTTGAACTGGGTTGCGGCTGGGGTTCTTTGAGCCTGTTCATGGCCGCGCGCTTTCCGGCGGCGCGAATCACCGCCGTGTCCAATTCGCGCCCGCAAGGCGATCATATTCGCGCCATGGCGGCGCAGCGCGGCATCACCAACCTGACCGTGCTGACCGCCGACATGAACACTTTCGTCGCGCCGGACCGGTATGACCGGGTCGTGTCGGTGGAAATGTTCGAACACATGGCCAACTGGCGATTGCTGCTTGGCCGCGTGCGCGACTGGCTGCGCCCGGACGGACGCCTGTTCCTCCACGTCTTCAGCCACGAACGCCATCCCTACCGTTTCGACACGGCGGATAAGTCGAGCTGGATCGCGCAGTACTTCTTCACCGGTGGTATCATGCCCAGCCACACCCTGATCCGCCAGTTCGCCGATCTGTTCGAAGTGGAAGGCGAATGGCGCTGGGATGGCACGCATTACCAGCGCACCGCGCTCGACTGGCTGGCGTTGTTCGATGCCCGCCGGGCAGAGATCGAGCCAGTGCTGCGCGGCGTCTATGGGCCGGATACGGCGCTGTGGATGCGGCGCTGGCGGTTGTTCTACCTCGCCACCGCCGGGTTGTTCGGCCATCGCGGCGGGCGCGAATGGGGCGTCAGCCACTGGACCTTGCGTCCCGTGGCGGGGTGAAGCCGCCCGGCCCCGCGATCCGGGCCGCGTTTCAGCCGACGATCACGCCGTACAGGTCGTGGGCATCGGCATCTTCGACCAGCACATCGGCAAAATCGCCGGACCGGAGCGTGGCGGGCACGTTGCGCAGATAGACTGCGCCGTCGATTTCCGGGGCATCGGCCTGGCTGCGTGCGGTGGCCCCGACATCGCCGTCTTCGTCGGGTTCGCCCACTTCATCCACGATCACGCGGATCGTGCGGCCAACCCTGGCGGCGAGCTTGGCCGCGCTGATCGCCTCGGTCTTTTCCATCAGGCGAGCGTAGCGTTCCTCCTTGACCGCTTCGGGCACCTGGCCGGGCAGGGCGTTTGCTGCTGCGCCTTCAACCGGTTCGAACCGGAACGCCCCGACGCGATCAAGCTGCGCTTCATCGAGCCAGTCGAGCAGGTACTGGAAATCCGCCTCGGTTTCGCCGGGGAAAC
Source organism: Novosphingobium lubricantis (assembly GCA_042650965.1). Taxonomy (GTDB): domain Bacteria; phylum Pseudomonadota; class Alphaproteobacteria; order Sphingomonadales; family Sphingomonadaceae; genus Novosphingobium; species Novosphingobium lubricantis. The sequence continues at coordinate 34,571 of JBHSCB010000005.1, forward strand.
CGACGACGAAGCTGGAACGGATCACAATGTCCGGGCAGATTTCGCGCCATGCGCGGATGCGGTCGAGCACCTTGGCCTCGTTTGCCGGGCGCTTCATTGCGCGCAGCACGGCGGGGCTGGCGTGCTGGAACGGAATGTCGAGATAGGGGGTGACCAGCCCCTGCGCCATCAGCGGGATGACCGCGTCGACATGCGGATAGGGATAGACATAGTGCAGCCGCACCCACGGGGTCTGCCCGTCGGGCGTGCGCAGCCGCCCCAGTTCGCGGGCCAGATCGGTCATGTGCGTGCGCACGGGGTTGCCCTGCCACAGGCGTTCCTCATGCTTCACATCGACGCCATAGGCCGATGTGTCCTGGCTGATGACCAGCAGTTCGCGGGTGCCCGCAGCGACCAGCTTTTCCGCTTCGCGCAGCACCGCGTCGATGCGGCGGCTGGCCAGCTTGCCGCGCAGCGAAGGGATGATGCAGAAGGCGCAGGCGTGGTTGCAGCCTTCGGAAATCTTGAGATAGCTGTAATGGCGCGGGGTCAGCTTCACGTCGCCCGGATCGGCCTGCGGGATAAGGTCGATGTACGGTCCCTGGCTGGGCGGGGCGGCTTCGTGCACCGCTTCGACCACCGCCTCGTATTGATGTGCGCCGGTTACTGCCAGCACTTGCGGAAAACGCGCGCGGATCGCTTCGGCTTCGTTGCCCATGCATCCCGTCACGATCACGCGGCCGTTTTCGGCCATTGCCTCGCCAATTGCGGCAAGGCTTTCCTCCTTGGCCGAATCCAGGAAGCCGCAGGTGTTGACCAGCACCACGTCGGCCCCGGCATAGTCGGCGCTCATCGCATAGCCATCGGCGCGCAGCCGGGTCAGGATGCGTTCGGAATCCACCAGCGCCTTGGGGCAGCCAAGGCTGACCATGCCCACTCTGGGCGCGTCGGGGATCGTGATCGGGGGTGTCTGGCTTGCCATCGTGGCGCGGCCCATAGGCCAAAATTGCCCCGCCGTCACGCCTGCCCGTGATGCCTGCTGCACCGGGCGGCGCACCCGATTGCCAAGCGGGACCGGTCACGGTACGTTTCGTCCCAATCGGGGGCGCGCAACTGAAGGATTGAAATGGGTCCGGTCAACTGGATTGCCGTTGTTGTGGCCGCTTTGTGCGCCCTTGGCGTTTCGACGCTGTGGTACGGGCCGCTGTTCGGCCGGGCGCGGCTGGAAGCAGTCGGGCCGGGCGGGCTTGGCATCCGCACATCGCCCGCGCGCACCGCTGCAATCACCGCTGCGCTGCTGTTCGTCACCGCCGCCATGATGGGTCACATGTTCGCGCGGGTGGGGGCAGAAACGCTGGCGGTGAAGTGGTGGCTCTATTTCATGATGTCGGGCGGGCTGGCGATCGCCTTTGTCATCCCGTCGCTGTGGATCAGCTATACGCACCAGCGCATCTGCACCCGGCTTGCCCTGATCGACGGCGGGTTCTGGCTTGTCGCCTATCTCACCATGGGGCTGGCGTTCAAGCTCATGGCATGATCGCGCGGGCGGTTCAGCCTTCGGTCGTGGGCACGATTTCGACGATGATATCGCCCTTGCGCAAGGTGTTTGCGCCTTCTTCCCAGAAGCCCAGCGCCACCCCGTCGCGGTAGACGCGCAGGCCCTGCCCACCGCCGGACAGCGAGCGCAGCGGCTGGCCGATCTCTTCGGGGCGGACCGGGCGTTCGACCAGTTGCACCCGCCCTTCGATGGATGCCAGATCGCCCAGGTAATCGGCCACGTGCAGGCCATGCGCCGATCCCGCCAGCAGCAGTCCGGTAAAGCGCACCGGATTGATTACCGTGCTGGCGCCTGCCTGCCGTGCCAGCACTTCGTTGTCGGCCGCGCGGACAACGGTGCTGATCGGCACGTCGGGCGCCAAGTGGCGCGCGGTAAGCGTTATCAGGATCGAGGTATCATCGCGTCCCGCGGAAACCAGCACGGCGCTGGCCTGGTGGATGTGTACATCCATCAGCGTGGCGTCGCGCGTGGCATCGCCGCTCATCACGTTGCAGCCCAGCGCGGCGGCGGAATCGAGCCGTTCCTCGTCGCGGTCGATCACCACGATGCATTGCGGATCGGTACCGCGTGCGACCAGTTCGGACACTGCCTCGGACCCCGATATGCCAAAGCCGAGCACGACAATGTGCTCCCTGAGGTTCTTCTGGATCTGCGCCATGCGCCACCTTTCCAAGCTATGCTTGATGATGAAGTTGTAGGCCGTGCCCACGAAAATGAAGATCACCGCCAGCCGGATCGGCGTGACGATCACCGCTTCAACCAGCCGCGCCCGGTCGCTGACCGGTGCGATATCGCCAAAGCCGGTGGTGGTGATCGAGATCATGGTGAAATAGACCACGTCGAGAAAGCTGATGTGCCCGTCGTGGGTGTCCTTCAATCCGTCGCGGTCGAACCAGTGGACCAGCACCACCACCATGACCAGCGCCAGCGCCCCGCCCAGCCGCAGCCCGGCGTCGGCCCAGACCGGCACTTTCACCGCACGGCGCAGCAACCGTTCAGGGCGGCGGCGGGCCTTGCCGCCGCTGGTTCCGCTACTGGCCGATGGACGCATCAGGCCCATCACAGCCGGGACGGCAGGTAAAGTTCGGGATCGCGCGGCACGTTGTTGCGGCGCAGTTCGAAATGGACGGTCGGGCGGGTCGCCTCACCGCTCTTGCCCACCAGCGCGATGCGTTCGCGCGCGGTAACCTTGTCGCCTTCCTTGACGGTCATCGTGCCGAGATAGGCATAGGCGGTTACCCAGCCGCCGCCGTGATCTATCAGGATCAACTGGCCAAAGCGTTCCGGCTCCTTCCCGGCGTAGAGCACCGTACCCGCTGCCGCGGCGCGGACCTTGGTGCCGTAATGCGCGGTCAGGTCGATCCCGTTGGTGGGGATGCCCGATACGCGTTCCCCGAAATGCGTCACTACCGCGCCTTCGGTCGGCCACTGGATGCGCGGTGCATCGGATTCCCGCGCAGGCCGGGGCGGGCGCGCTGGCAGCGGCGGGCGCAGCGTGGGTGCCGGGCGCGGCGTTGCGGCGGGGGTGGGCGTCGGGCTTGCGGTCGGGGACGGCGATGGCGCCGGTGTTGCTGATGCCGGGGGCGATGGCGGGGGAAGGGGCGTTGGCCGCGCCGCCGGGGTGGTGCGTCCGCGCGGGGCGCCGCCGGCTTCCGGCCGACGCAGCACTTGTCCGACGCGGATCACGTAAGGGCTGGGGATGCCGTTGGCCTCGCCCAGCGCCACCATGTCCACGCCCCAGCGCCGCGCGATTTCGGCAAAGGTATCACCGGGCTGGACGGTATAAGTCCAGGCCACGATCATTCCGCGCTGTGCGGCGGGCCGGGCTTGCGGCTGGGCGCACAGCGGCGCTGCGGCCATCACGCCGATCAGGAGCGCGGCGGGTGCGCTCCGCATCAGTCCTGCGGCACGAGGCGCGTGACCCCGCCCATGTAGTGGTGCAGCACGTCGGGTACGGTCACCGACCCGTCGTTCTCCTGGTAGTTTTCCAGCACCGCCACCAGCGTGCGGCCAACGGCAAGACCCGACCCGTTGAGCGTGTGGACGAACTCGGTCCCTTTTGCGCCATCCGGGCGATAGCGCGCGTTCATCCGCCGCGCCTGGAAATCGCCGCAGTTGGAACACGACGAAATCTCGCGGTAGGCGGCTTGTCCCGGCAGCCACACTTCAAGATCGTAGGTCAGTCTGGCGGTAAAACCCATGTCACCGGTGCACAGCTTCATCTTGCGATAGGGCAAGTCGAGCGCCTGCAGCACCCCTTCCGCGCAGGCGGTCATGCGTTCGTGTTCGGCTTCCGAATCCTCCGGCCGGACGATCGAGACAAGCTCCACCTTTTCGAACTGGTGCTGGCGGATGAAGCCGCGCGTGTCGCGCCCCGCCGCGCCCGCTTCGGAACGGAAGCACGGGGTCAGCGCCGTCATCCGCAGCGGCAGTGCCGCATCGGCCAGGATCTGGCCCTGTACGGCGTTGGTCAGGCTGACTTCGGCGGTGGGGATCAGCCAGCGGCGGTCGGTGGTGCGGAAGAGGTCTTCGGCAAACTTGGGCAACTGGCCGGTGCCGAACACCGCTTCGTCCTTGACCAGCAAGGGCGGGATGCATTCCATGTAGCCGTTCTGCCCGGTCTGGCGGTCGAGCATGAACTGCGCCAGCGCGCGGTGCAGGCGGGCCATCTGCCCCTTGAGAAACGTGAACCGCGCGCCCGAAATCAGCGCGCCGGTTTCAAAATCGAGCCCCAGCGGCGGGCCGATATCGGCATGTTCGCGCGGGGTGAACGCAAAGCTGCGCGGCGTGCCCCAGCGGCTGACCTCGACGTTGTCCGCTTCGTCCGCGCCATCGGGCGCGGCGGGATCGGGCAGGTTGGGGATCGCGGAAAGCGCGGCATTCTGAAGCGCGCTGACCTGGCGCTCCTCGTCCTCCAGCGCGGGCAGTTCGGTCTTGAGCGCCGCCACTTCGGCCTTCAGCGCCTCGGCCGTGGCGGTATCGCCCTTGCCCATGGCGGCACCGATCGCCTTCGACGCTTCGTTGCGGCGCGCCTGCACGTCCTGCATCCGCGTGGCAATCTCGCGGCGGCGGGTGTCGAGATCGAGGATCGAGGCCGCAGCAGCCTCAACCCCGCGCCGGGCGAGGGCAGCATCAAACGCGGCAGGGTTTTCGCGGATCAGGCGGATGTCGTGCATGGCGCGGCTATGCCGCCTTGATCCCCGCTAGGCAACCCGGAGGGACGCCTATTTGCGCATCGGGCAGGTGTTGACCCCGATCAGCGAATAAAGCGGGCACATGCGCAGCGAACCGGTCATCAGCGGCACGATGCCGATGAGGCCCCACGGCGTCTTCGGCCCGACAAAGACCAGCGCCAGCAGCCCAAGCCCCACGACGATGCGCAACACGCGGTCGATCCCGCCAACATTGATCCTGAACATGCCTCTCTCCTCTTCCGGTCCGGCGACAATAGCACGTTGCAGCGCCAGGGTATTGACCCGGATCAAGCTAATGGCGCGTTTCGGGCATTATGGGGAGGAAGGATGCCATCCGAAGATGGTGGGCGCGGCAGGGATTGAACCTGCGACCCCACCCGTGTGAAGGGTGTGCTCTACCACTGAGCTACGCGCCCGCCGGGGCAGGCGGTCTTGCCGTCTGCCGGGCGTCTGACGGTTGTCAGGCGCGGGCCATTACGACGGCGGGCGGTGATTGACAAGTGGGGCGATCAAGATAATTGCGCGTGCCATGACCGATGAAACGACCCCGCTCGAAACTGCTCCCGCCGCAGCGCCTGCTGCTTCGGGGCCTGACGTGCCGCCCGACCGGCTGGCCATCAATCCGCGCAGCCCGCATTTCGATGCCGAAAAGCTGCAGCGCGGCGTGGGGATCCGCTTCAAGGGCGTGGTGCGCCACAATGTCGAGGAATATTCGATCTCCGAAGGCTGGGTGCGCGTGCAGGCAGGCAAAAGCATGGACCGCAAGGGCAACCCGCTGACCATCAAGCTGACGGGTCCGGTCGAAGCCTGGTTCGAGGATCTGGGCGAGGGCGCGCCAGTCGCCAAGGCCTGAGCCGGTCCGACCGCAATTCTGCGGCTCTGCTGGCAGCGGTTAGCGCGGCAAAAGGCGGCCGCGCTCCCTGGCCACCAGTGCGGTCAGCCAGTCCTTGAAGGCGCGCACCCTGGCAAGGTTGTGCGTGTCCTTGTGCGTGACCAGCCAGAACGAGCGTGTGATCCGCTGGTCAGGCAGGATCGGCACCAGCGTCCGGTCGGAATCGCCGATGAAGCACGGTAGTACCCCGATTCCCGCGCCCGCAGCGATCATGCGGTGCTGCGCGTTGATCGAGGACGAGCGCAGAGTCGCCGAAAGGTTCGGTTCGATTTCCGCCAGATACCGCAGTTCCGGCGCATAGAGCAGATCGGGAATGTACCCCACGAGCGGGTGGCCGCTGGCAAGGTCGGCGGGGGTGTTCGGCGTGCCATGGCGTTCGAGGTAGTCGGCCGACGCGTAGAGGCGCAGCGCATAGTCCGAAAGTTTCCCGGCAATGACCGGCCCGGCCCTTGGGCGCGACAGGGTGACGGCCAGATCGGCTTCGCGTTTGGACGGGCTGAGGAACCCGCTTGACGCGACAAGGTCGAACATCAGGCGCGGGTGTTTTTCCGTGAAGCTGCGCAAGTGCGCCGCCACCAGCCACGTGCCGAAGCCTTCGGAAAGACTCACGCGCAGCAGGCCGCCGGGGCCAAGCCCGGATTCGGTGTTCTCGCTAATGCGGCGTGCGGCGAGTTCCATCGCCTCTACTTCTTCCAGCATGCGTTCGCCTGCTTCGGTCAGCACCTGGCCCTGGCGCGTCTGTTCGAACAGAGTCTGCCCCAGCCGGGCTTCCAGCCGCCGCAGGCGCCGTCCCATCGTGGTGGCGTCCACGCCCGATTGCGCTGCGGCACGCGCCAGTTGACCTGTGCGTGCGATCATCAGAAAATCCTGCAGATCGTTCCAGTTGATGGCCATTTTGCCTGTCCTGACCGTGTTGCACGCCGTTTGACTGCAATTTTGCAGGTCAGCATTGCATGAAGTGGGCTTGCCTGCAAACGTGAGAGGGTGCAGGCACGCGTCATAACGTAAACGAGAGGATCTGGGCGTTTTGCCGTGCCTTCTGTGGCAGGCGGGCGCCCGTTCCTGAAACGCGAAGGATTCACCATGGCTGTTGCTGAACCCACCCTCAAGTCGCCCGAAGCGATCGAGATTGCCGCGCTGGTGGCCCGCTCGCGCGCTGCGCAGGCGCAGATCGCCGACTATACGCAGGAACAGGTCGATGCCCTGATCCGCGCGATGGTCTGGGCCGTGGCGCGCGAAGACATTGCCGAAAAGATTGCCCAGCACACCGTCGAGGAGACGCAGCTTGGCAACTACGACGGCAAGTACCTCAAGATCTTCCGCAAGACCCGCGCGACGCTTTACGACATCATCAACGACAAGTCGGTTGGCGTGCTGGAAGAAGACCCCGTGCGCAACATTGTCAAGATTGCCAAGCCGGTTGGCGTGATCGGCGCGCTTTCGCCGTCGACCAATCCCGAAGCGACCCCGGTCATCAAGGCCATTTCCGCCGTGAAGGGCCGCAACTCGATCATCGTCGCGCCGCACCCGCGCGCCAAGCTGACCAACAAGATGATCTGCGACCTGATGCGCGAAGCCATCGTCAAGATGGGCGCGCCTGCCGATCTGGTGCTGAGCATCGACATCCCTTCGGTCGAAAAGACCAACGAACTTATGCGCCAGTGCGACCGCGTGCTGGCCACCGGCGGTTCGCCGATGGTCAAGGCCGCCTATTCGTCGGGCACGCCTGCGCTGGGCGTGGGCGTGGGCAACGCGGTGATCACCGTGGACGATACTGCCGATCTTGACGATGCTGCCGAAAAGATCCGCATTTCCAAGACGCTCGACCTTGCCGCTTCGTGCTCGTCGGACAACAGCGTGATCCTGCTCGACGCGATCTACGACCAGATGCTGGAAAAGCTGCAGCATCAGGGCGGTTACATCGTGACGCCGGAGGAAAAGCAGCTCCTGCAGAACGTGATCTGGGTCGATGGCCACATCAACGCCAACGTCGTGGCGCAGCCCGCCGAAAAGATTGCCGGCATGGCCGGGTTCGGCCTGCCCGAAGGCAAGCTGTTCTTCATCGTGCCCGAAACCGGCACCGGCCCCGACCATCCGTTTTCGGGCGAGAAGATGACCGTCACCATGGCGCTTTACCGCGCCAAGGACATCGACGAGGCCATCGCGCTGACCAACCAGATCCAGTCCTATCAGGGGCAGGGCCACAGCTGCGGCATCTATTCGCAGTCCGATGCCAACATCATGAAGCTGGCAAACGGCACGCGCACCAGCCGTGTCATGGTCAACCAGCCGCAGTCGGCGTCGAACAGCGGCAACCTGTGGAACGGCATGCGCCAGACCTTCTCGCTCGGCTGCGGAAGCTGGGGCGGCAACGGCACCAACAACAACATCACCTGGCGCGACCTCATCAACGAAACCTGGGTTTCCAAGCCGCTGGCAACGCCCAAGGTTCTGCCCAGCGACGAAGAGCTGTTCGGCGACGTGATCGCCAAGCTTGCCTGATGGCATGATGCGGTGAATACCCCCGGATGCCATCGGCGTCCGGGGGGGCACGTGCATGCCCAAAGGGGGAAGCCGCTGGACGCAGCCGCCTTTGCAGCTTAGCGGCAAGGCAGGACAGACAGGATTTACAGGGCAACCATGACCGATCAGTTCGCACTTACCGACGACCAGCTTGCCATTCAGGAAATGGCGCAGCGTTTTACCGCTGACGCGATCACCCCGTTTGCCGCCCAGTGGGACGAGGACCACGAGTTTCCGCGCGAAACGGTCAAGGCAGCGGCCGAACTGGGGTTCGGCGCGATCTATGTCAGCGAAGCATCGGAGGGCATCGGGCTGGGGAGGCTTGAATCCGCCCTGATCATGGAAGCCATGGCCTATGGCTGCCCGACGACGAGTTCGTTCATCTCGATCCACAACATGGCCGCGTGGATGATCGATTGCTATGGCGGTGACGAGCTCAAGGGGCGTTACCTGCCCGATCTCGTGACCATGGATCGCATGGCCAGCTATTGCCTGACCGAACCGGGTTCGGGCTCGGATGCCGCGGCGCTCAAGACCACGGCCCGCCGCGATGGCGATGACTACGTGCTCAACGGCACCAAGCAGTTCATTTCCGGCGGCGGCGTGAACGATGTCTATGTCGTGATGGTGCGCACCGGCGATAACGGGCCAAAAGGCATTACCTGTCTGGTGATCGACAAGGACACCCCCGGCGTCAGCTTCGGTGCACCGGAAAAGAAGCTTGGCTGGAACGCCAGCCCGACCGCGCAGGTCATCTTCGAGGATGCGCGCGTCCCCGTGGCGAACCGCGTCGGCGAAGAAGGCGATGGCTTCAAGATCGCCATGGCCGGGCTTGACGGCGGGCGGTTGAACATCGGGGCCTGTTCGCTTGGCGGGGCGCAACGTTGCCTTGATGAAGCGGTGCAGTACGTCAAGGACCGCAAGCAGTTTGGCCGCTCTATCGCGGAGTTCCAGAACACGCAGTTCACCCTGGCGGACATGGCCACCGAACTGGAAGCGGCGCGCGCGCTGCTCTATCTTGCGGCGGCAAAGGTCACGCAAGGCACGCACGACAAGACGCGTTTTTCCGCGATGGCCAAGCGTCTGGCGACCGATACCGGATCGTCGGTGGTGGACCGTGCGCTGCAACTGTTCGGCGGATACGGCTACTTGCGCGATTACCCGATCGAACGCTTCTGGCGCGATCTGCGCGTGCACCGCATCCTGGAGGGCACCAACGAGGTGATGAAGATGATCGTCGGACGGGATCTGCTCAAGTGAGCGCGGAACAGACCAGCGAACTGATCGTCCGCGTCGATGGCGCGGCGGGGGTGCTTTCGCTCAACCGGCCCAAGGCGATTCACGCGCTGACCCTGCCGATGGTCCACGCGATGACCGCGGCGATGCTGGGCTGGCGCAACGATGATGCGGTGCAGGCAGTGATTATCGACCATGCCCTTCCGGCTGACGGCGATCCCAAGCTTTCGCGCGGGTTCTGCTCTGGTGGCGACATCAACCTGTTGCGGCATTCGGCCCTGAACGATGGCGGTGCGATGGGCCGCACGTTCTTCCACGACGAATACCAGCTCAACCATCTGATCATGACCTATGGCAAGCCCGTGGTTGCCTTCATGGACGGGATCACGATGGGCGGCGGTGTGGGCATTTCCGGCCCGGCGACGTATCGCGTCGCTACCGAGAACACGCGCCTTGCCATGCCGGAAACCGGCATCGGCCTGTTTCCCGATGTTGGCGGCGGTTGGTACCTTTCGCGCCTCAAGGGGCGGATGGGGCAGTACCTGGCGCTGACCGGGGCACGGCTTGACGGTGCCGAATGCGTCTGGGCCGGGCTTGCCACGCATTATCTGCCAGCGGCCAATCTGGCCGAAGCGAAAGCCCGCATCGCTGCCGATCCGGCCGCGATTCCGGCGATCCTGCGCGAATTGTCGGGCGTTCCGCCGCAGCCGAAGATTGCCGCGCACGCGCAGGACATCGAACGCCTGTTCGCGTCCGACCGGTACGAGGACGTGCTTGCAGCCCTTGCCGCAGACGGATCGGATTTCGCGCAGGCGACGCTGGATACGCTGGCCACCAAAAGCCCGCAGACCTGCAAGGTCGCGCTGCGCCAACTGGCGACCAGCCTGACGCTGCCCGATTTCGCCGCGAACATGGCGATGGAATACCGGATCAGTGCCCGCGTGCTGACGCTGCCCGATTTTGCCGAAGGCGTGCGCGCGGTCATCGTGGACAAGGACAATGCGCCCAAGTGGTCGCCCGCCACACCGGAAGGCGTTACCGACGCACTTCTCGATGCCATCTTCGCGCCGCTGGGCGCTGCCGACGAATGGAAACCGCTATGACCTATGAAACGATCCTGGTTGAAACCAGGGGCGCTGTCACGCTTGTCACGCTCAACCGCCCGCAGGCACTCAACGCGCTCAATTCGCAAGTGCTGGCCGACCTGATCGTGGCGTTTGCCGCTTACGAGGCAGACCCTTCGCAGCGGTGCGCGGTGCTGACCGGTTCGGGCGAAAAGGCCTTTGCCGCTGGTGCTGACATCAAGGAAATGGCCGACAAGCCGGCGGCCGATTTCTACAACGAAGACTTCTTCTCGAAGTGGACGAGCGATCTGGTCAAGGCCACGCGCAAGCCTTGGATTGCGGCGGTCAACGGGTTTGCCCTTGGCGGCGGTTGCGAACTGGCGATGATGGCCGATTTCATCATTGCATCGGAAAACGCCAAGTTCGGTCAGCCGGAAATCAAGCTTGGCGTTGCGCCAGGCATGGGCGGATCGCAGCGCCTTACCCGCGCGGTCGGCAAGGCCAAGGCGATGGACATGTGCCTGACCGGGCGCATGATGGATGCTGCGGAAGCGGAACGGTCGGGCCTTGTTACCCGCGTGGTGCCGCTGGCCGATCTGCTGGCCGATGCGCTCAAGACCGCCGAAACCATTGCCGCGATGCCGCCGATGGCCGCCATCGCCAACAAGGAAATGGTCAACGCCGCTTTTGAAACCACGCTCGATCAGGGGCTGCTGTTCGAACGGCGCGTGTTCCAGGTGCTTACCGCCACCGAGGACAAGGCCGAAGGCATGAAGGCCTTCATCGAAAAGCGCCCCGGCGTATGGAAAGGACGATAAGACCATGAAGATCGCATTTATCGGCCTTGGCAACATGGGCGGCGGCATGGCTGCGAATCTGGTCAAGGCGGGACACGACGTGCACGCCTTCGACCTTGCCGAAGCGGCGCTGGAACGGGCGCGTGAAAACGGCTGCACCACCTATACCTCGGTCAAGGAAGCGGTGCAGGGCGCTGACGCGGTCGTTTCGATGCTGCCCAATGGCGCGATCATGAAGTCGGTCTATACCGCCGATGTGATCGGCCACGCGCCGACATCGGCGCTGCTGCTCGATTGCTCGACGATTGACGTGGCAACTGCTCGCGAAGTGGCTGCGCTCGCTCAGGCGGCGGGCTATGCCATGGTCGATGCGCCGGTTTCCGGCGGGATCGCGGCGGCCAATGGGGGAACGCTGACCTTCATGGTCGGCGGCCCGGACGATGCTTTCGCCCGGTCGGAACCGATCCTTGGCGCGATGGGCAAGGCGGTGATCTATGCCGGGGCGAGCGGCGCCGGACAGGCCGCGAAGATCTGCAACAACATGCTGCTTGGCGCCTCGATGGTGGCGACGTGCGAAACTTTCGCCATGGCTGAAAAGCTGGGGCTGGACCTGCAGACCTTCTACGATATCTCGTCGAAGGCATCGGGCCAGTGCTGGTCGATGACCTCCTATTGCCCGGTGCCCGGCGTGGGGCCGCAGACCCCGGCGGACAATGATTACCAGGGCGGCTTTGCCACGGCACTGATGCTCAAGGATCTCAAGCTGGCCATGGCGGCGGCGAAGGATGCCGGAGCGCAAGTGCCGATGGGGGCACGGGCTGAAGAGCTTTATGCCGCCTTTGCCGATGCGGGCAACGCCGGGCTGGACTTCTCGGCCATCATCAAGGCGCTCTGATACGTGGTGATCGGGCCCCTGCTCAGGCGGGGGCCTTTTTTAACGATGCCATATTGCAGAACCGGTGGGGGAAAACGGCGTCAGCGCGTTTTTGCGGCGATGATCCGGCCAATCGGGTCGTCGGCAAAGGCCGGGTCTGTGCGTGACGTGCGCGGGGCGGACGGCTTGGGCACGGCATAGCTGCTTGCCAGGAACCGCCGCGATTGCGCGGCCCGTGCATCCACTTCCGGGCGCACGCCTTTCAGGAAATCTGCGCCGATGCGCGATTGCGGGGTCTGCGTTGCCTGCGCCTTGAGCGGCACCGTCCTCGCGGTGGTGTTGCCAGCCGATGCCAGCACCGTCAGGCGTCCCGGCTTTTCGGGATAGATGAAACCGTTGACCGGCCAGGCCGTGGTGCCAAGCCCGCCAATCGGTGCATACCACACGCGGACCTGGCTCCAGTCGTTATCGGGAGAGACGTCCACCGCGCGGACATTGTCTTCGATCTGGCCACGGCGGCCGTCGATGGGTGACCAGTTGGCATGGCGCAGCAGCACGGTGCGCGAATCGATAACGCGGCTGACCGCGGCGACATGGCCCAGTTGCATGCTTCCATAGGGGCGGAAGCTCATCACCGCACCGGGCATCGGGCGCTTGCCTCTGGCATAGCGGCCTTCGGCCTTGTCCCACCATGTCAGGGCATCGCCATGGATCTGGATGCCGCTGACCTGGCGTGCGTAGGGTACGCATTGCAGATAGGGCAGGGCGTTTTCACCGGCGGGGTCGAGCGCCGCACGGCTGGCGGAATCGCTCAGTTCTGCCGCGGTCGCAGTGCTGCCCCACAAGGCTAGGCCGCACAGAACGGCAAGGTGGCAAGTTTTTTCCGTCATTCCGGCAATTATCTGCCGGATGGGTTAGAGTGATCCTTCTACGAGTGGTTAACACCGGGCTAATCAAACCAACGGACTTAAAGCCGGACTTGCGTTCGTGCGCGGGAACAGCCACGGGAACACCATGCGCCCTCAGGTTATCATCATCGGACGCCCCAATGTGGGCAAGTCCACCTTGTTCAACCGGCTGGTGGGCAAGAAACTGGCACTGGTTGACGACCAGCCCGGCGTCACGCGCGACCGCCGTTTTGGTGATGCGACATTGCTGGGGCTGGACTTCACCATCGTCGATACCGCCGGGTGGGAGGATCTCGACCCCGCAACGCTGCCGGGGCGGATGCGCCAGCAGACCGAAGCCTCGCTGGTGGGGGCCGACGTGGCGCTGTTCGTGATCGACGCGCGCGCCGGGGTGACCCCGCTGGACGAGGAAATCGCCCGTTATCTGCGGCAAAGCACGGTGCCCATTGTGCTGATGGCCAACAAGGCCGAAGGCCGGGCGGGCGATCCCGGTCTGTATGAGGCCTTTTCGCTTGGCTTCGGGGAGCCGGTGGCCTTTTCTGCCGAGCATGGTCAGGGCCTCGCCGATCTGTTCGAGGCGCTGCGTCCGCTGCTCGAACCCAAGCAGGCCGAAGCCGACGCACTGGATGAAGCGGAAAGCGCCGATGACGAAGAGGAGTTCGATCCCGAATCGGTCCTCAAGCTGGCGATCGTCGGCCGCCCCAACGCAGGCAAATCCACGCTGATCAACAAGCTGCTCGGCGAAGATCGCCTGCTGACCGGGCCGGAAGCCGGGATCACCCGCGATTCGATTGCCATCGACTGGCAATGGTTCGACCCGGAGCGCGAAGGCTATCGCCCTGTCCGGCTGATCGATACCGCGGGGATGCGCAAGAAGGCGCAAGTGACTGACAAGCTGGAAAAGATGTCGGTCGCCGATGCGCGTCATGCGATTGATTTTGCCGAAGTGGTCGTGCTGGTGCTCGATGCCACGCGCGGGCTCGAACATCAGGATCTCAAGATCGCGTCGATGGTGCTCGAAGAAGGCCGGGCGCTGATGATTGCGATCAACAAGTGGGACATTGCCGAAGACCCCTCCGGCCTGTTCCAGGGCATCCGCGCGGCGCTCGAAGATGGCCTTGCACAAGTGCGCGGGGTGCCGCTGCTGGCGATCTCAGGGCGCACCGGCAAGGGGCTGGACGAACTCCTGACCGCCGCGTTCAAGATCCGCGAAGCATGGTCCAAGCGTGTGCCCACGGCGGCGCTCAACCGCTGGTTCGACGATGCCCTTGCCGCCAATCCCCCACCTGCGCCAGGCGGCCGCCGCATCAAGCTGCGCTATATTACCCAGGCCAAGACCCGCCCGCCGGGCTTCGTGCTGTTCGGTACGCGGCTTGACCAGTTGCCGGAAAGCTATCGGCGCTATCTGGTCAACGGCATCCGCCGTGAACTTGGGTTCGATGCGGTGCCGATCCGCCTGACTTTGCGCAGCCCGAAGAACCCCTTCGCCAAATAGGAAACTGCCGATGCCGCTTGGCGCGCTGCCCATTGCCCGATCCACCTTGCCACAATCGGCTGGTGCGGCACTGTGGCGCGGCATACGCGGCCAGTGCCCTCGCTGTGGGTGCGCGCATCTTTTCGCGCGCTTTCTCAAGCCGGTGGACCGGTGCCGCCTGTGCAGCCAGAACTGGACGCTGCACGGGGCCGATGATTTTCCGCCCTACGTCTCGATCCTGCTGACTGGCCATATCATGGCCCCGGTCATTATCGCGCTGGGCCTGCACACCGCGCTGCCTGCCTGGGCGATGATGACCATCGTGGCGGTCATGGCAGTCACGCTGCTGATCGCGCTGCTCCAACCGGCCAAGGGCGGGATCATCGCCGTGCAGTGGTGGCTGGGTCTGAACGGCTTTGCCCCCGCGCCCGGCAAGGCCGAGGCAGGGGCGGAAACGCCGCAGGCCTAGAGAACTTCGAACAGCCCGGCAGCGCCCATGCCGCCGCCCACGCACATCGTGACGACAACATGCTTTGCCCCGCGGCGCTTGCCTTCGATCAGGGCGTGGGCGGTGCAGCGCGCGCCGGTCATGCCATAGGGGTGGCCGATGGAAATCGAACCGCCGTTGACGTTCAGAAGATCGTCGGGAATGCCCAGCCGGTCACGGCAGTAGAGCACTTGAACGGCAAAGGCTTCGTTCAATTCCCACAGTCCGATATCGTCCATCTTCAGGCCAAAGCGTGAGAGCAGCTTGGGGATCGCAAAGACCGGGCCGATGCCCATTTCGTCCGGCTCGGTCCCGGCGACCGCCATGCCAAGATAGCGGCCCAGCGGGGCAAGCCCCTTTTTCGCGGCCAGTGCAGCTTCCATCACCACCACGGCGGCCGATCCATCGGAAAGCTGGCTGGCGTTGCCGGCGGTAACGATGCCGCCTTCGACCACAGGCTTCAGGCCGGCAAGGCTTTCCAGCGTGGTCGAAGGCCGGTTGCCTTCGTCCTTTGCCAGATGCACGTCCTGGAAGGTGATTTCCCCCGTTTCCTTGTTCTGCACGCCCATGGTGGCGTCGCAGGGCACGATTTCGTCATCGAACCGGCCCGCCGCTTGCGCTGCGGCGGTGCGCTGCTGCGATTGCAGGGCATAGGCGTCGCACGCTTCGCGGCTGATGCCGTACCGCTGGCCAACGATTTCGGCGGTCTGCAGCATCGGCATGTAGATCGCCTTGTGCATGGCCATCAGGCTTTTGTCCGGGGCGAAACGCATTTCCTTGGTCTGGACAAGGCTGATCGATTCCTGCCCGCCTGCGGCCACCACGTCCATCCGGTCGATCACCACCTGCTTGGCCGCGGTAGCGATGGTCATCAACCCGGACGAGCACTGGCGGTCCATGCTCATGCCCGATGTGGTTACCGGAAGGCCGGCGCGCAGCGCGACCTGACGGGCGATGTTGCCAGCCTGCGCGCCCTGTTGCAGCGCCGCGCCCCACAGTACGTCGTCCACTTCGGCTGGGTCGATCCCGGCACGTGCGACGGCGGCCTGCAGCGACAGTGCGCCAAGCGTTGCGCCGGGCGTGGCGTTGAAGGCGCCCTTGTAGGCGCGCCCGATCGGGGTACGTGCGGCTGATACGATTACGGCGTCACGCATGGTCCGTGCTCCTTGAAAGAATGTCAGGCGTTGAATGTTTCCCCGGCGGATGCCTTGCTCGCCAGCAGCGGTGCAACCGGCAGCCCGTGTCGGGTCAGCCCGGCAACAACCGTGTCCAGCCTGATGTGATCGGCCCAGAACATCGGCCCGCCGCTCCACGCGGGCCAGCCGTAACCGTTCAGCCAGACGGTATCGATATCGCTCGCCCGCTGCGATATGCCTTCGGCCAGGATCAACGCACCTTCGCTGATCATCGGGTAGAGCAGACGCTCGCGGATCTCCTGATTGTCGATCGTGCGTTGCGGCTTGCCTTCCTTGCGGGCGAAATCGGCAATGATCGCCTTGACCTCGTCCGACGGGGTGCGCTGGCGGTTGGCGTCATAGTCGTAGAAGCCCTTGCCGGTCTTCTGGCCCCAGCGGCCGATCGCGCACAGGGCATCGCGCAGCGTTTCGATCCGGGCGGGGTCGCGGTGCCAGCCAATGTCCAGC
The DNA here is from genome assembly GCA_042650965.1 of Novosphingobium lubricantis. Classification (GTDB taxonomy): domain Bacteria; phylum Pseudomonadota; class Alphaproteobacteria; order Sphingomonadales; family Sphingomonadaceae; genus Novosphingobium; species Novosphingobium lubricantis. The sequence goes on from JBHSCB010000005.1 coordinate 51,200, forward strand.
CCGGCAAGATCGGCCATCTGCCATGGTCCCATGGGAAAGCCGAACTCCAGCAGGGCGTTGTCGACATCCCAGTAGTTCGCGCCTTCCATGATCAGCGCATGGGCCTGGGCCTGGCGCTGGCTGAGCATGCGGTTGCCGATGAACCCGTGGCACACGCCGGACACCACCGGAACCTTGCCGATCCGCACCGACAGCGCCATCGCGGTGGCCAGCGGGGCGGCTCCGGTCGCGGCGCCGCGTACCACTTCGAGCAGTTTCATCACGTTTGCGGGGGAAAAGAAGTGCATCCCCAGCACCGATTCCGGGCGCTGCGTGGCGCTGGCGATTTCGTTGATGTCCAGATAGCTGGTGTTGCTGGCCAGGATCGCGCCGGGCCGGGCTATGGCGTCAAGCCGCGCGAACACGTCCTTCTTCACATCCATGCTTTCATAGACGGCTTCGATCACCAGGTCGGCGTCCGCCAGCGCGTTGAAATCCAGCGTGGGGGTGAGCAGGGCCATCGCGGCTTGTGCCTGCGCCGCCTCCATCTTGCCGCGCTTGACCGTGGCGGCGTAGTTGCGTTCCATCGTGGCCACGCCACGGTCGAGCGCCTCCTGCGTCATTTCCACAATCGTTACCGGGATGCCCGCAGTCAGGAAGTTCATCGTGATGCCGCCGCCCATCGTGCCTGCGCCGATCACGCCGACACGGGCAATCGGCAAAAGCGCCGTGTCGGCGGGGATATCATCGACGGTTGCGGCGCGCTTGCGCGCGGTGGCGATATGTTCGGCAGCGCCGGGAATGGGATCGAACATGCGGTTTCTCCTGCTATGGATCAGGCGCGGCTGGTGGCCAGAGCGCCATAGATCAATGTCTTGAGCTGGCGGCGGACGGGGTAGGTGGACGAAGGGCACAATTGCGTCATGAACACCATGTGCAGCTTCTCCACCGGATCGACGAAGAAGGCGGTCGAATAGATCCCGCCCCAGTAGAACTCTCCGGCCGATCCGGGGACGAGCGCCCTTGCGGGGTCTATCGTGACGCCAAAGCCGAGGCCGAACCCGGCGCCTGCATTGTGCGCTTCGCTGAACAAGGCGCGCGAAACCTGCGTCAGATCGGCCCCGCCGGGCAGATGGTTGGCGGTCATCAGGTCCAGCGTCTTGGGCGAAAGAATGCGCACGCCATCGGCGGCGCCGCGCCCCGCCAGCATGCGGCAGAAGCGGTGATAGTCCGCCGTCGTGGAAACCAGCCCGCTGCCCCCGCTTTCAAAACGCGGTTCGCGCAAGGCCCCCGATTTCACCGCAGGGTCGAGCAGGACAGGGGCTGCGCCTTCCTGATAGGCCCAGCCATCGGCCAGGCGATGGGCCTTGTCCGGCGGGCAGAAAAACGCGGTATCGACCATGCCGAGCGGATCGAAAATACGGGTCTTGAAGAACTGCCCAAGGCTCATCCCCGCAAGCCGCGCCACGATGACGCCGAGCACATCGGTGCCGACCGAATAGTTCCAGCCCTGTCCCGGATCGAACTCCAGCGGCAGCTTTGCCAGTTCGGCGATGAAGTGATCGTTGCCGGGCAGGCTGGCGTGGCCGTCCAGCCTGCCCTTGCGGTAGGCGGCGTCGACGTTGGTGCGGTTCTGGATGCCATACGTCAGGCCCGATTGGTGCGTGATCAGGTCGATCATGCGCATCTGCGCTGCCGGGCGTGGCGGGGCGAAGGCGGCTTCCCCACCGCCGCCGGTATAGACGCCAAGCCGGGCGAATTCGGGGACGACCGTTGTAACCGGATCGTCCAGCGCCACCCTGCCTTCCTCCAGCAGCATCATGAAGGCCACCGACGTGACCGGCTTGGTCATCGAAGCGAGGCGGTAGATCGTGTCGCCGGCCACCAGTGTGCCATCGGCGCGTGCCACTCCGCCGGTGTGGCGGTAAACCGCGTGGCCATCGCGCGCCACCAGCACGTCCACGCCGGGAAGCTTGCCAGCGGCGATATAGGATTGGTCCAGAAACGCACCGATGCGATCAAGCCGGTCCGGTTCGAAGCCCAGGCTGGAAGGATCGACCCTATCGACCATGCGGTTGCAGTTTCCTCTCAATTGTGCCCGCCGCGCTGGGGCGGGCCTTGTTCTTTCCCATAGTGCTAGTGCAACCCGAACGGGGTGGGAAGGGGGTGAAACCCCCGGAAATGCGGCGTTTGCCGCGCTGCCGCTACGGCATGCTTGCCCTGCGCCGCCGAAAAAAATTGTATCCGCGACGCTGGCAAAGCCGCGATCGGCATCGCCGGATGCCCGCCTGAGCGTTCTTGCGCAGAATCACGGCATCTGCGCGCAGGCGCGGTTGGTCAGGGCAGGATTCGCGGTGCCAGCAGCATCAGCATGCGGGTGTCTATCGCCATGCCTTCGGCGCGGCGTGCCGCCACGAAAGCCGCGATATGCGAAAGGGCGACACGGTGGACAGTGATCCCTTCGCCATCTACGCCGCCGCCTTCGGAAACCCGCGTCAGGTCATGCGCCCGGAACAGCGTGAAGGCTTCGGTGACCATGCCGGGCGAGGAATGGAACTCGCCCAGCGATTCCATGCGCCCGGCGCGGTAGCCGGTTTCCTCTTCCAGTTCGCGCATCGCCGCAGTGGCGGCATCTTCACGCTCGGACCCGGCTTCATCGCCAATCAGCCCGGCGGGCAGTTCGATGCAGGGGCGGCCCAGCGGCACGCGGAATTGTTCGACAAGGATGACATGGCCATCGTCTATCGCCAGGATCACCGCCGCCTTGATGTTGCGCGTGCGCGAAACGTATTCCCAGCGGCCGCGCGTCCTGGCGGCGATGAAGCGGCCTGCCCAGCGCACCTCTTCGGGATGATCGCGGTATTCGTCTTCAAGGCTCATCGCATGTCCTGCGTCATACCTCGATCAGGCGATCGGGCAGTTCGTTGATATCGTCCTGCGCGCGCGGGAAGTGCAGGGCAAGGACCTGGCCCACTTCCGCCACGGCAGCGGCCATGCCCTGGGCGATTTCGCCCTTGCGCAAGGGGTCCAGCATGGCCTTCATCGCATGGCCCCATGTTTCGGGGGCCACCTTGGCAGCGATGGCGGCATCGGCAATGATTTCGGCGCGGTGTTCGGCAAGGCTGAGGTAGATCAGCACGCCGGTATGGCCGGACGTGCGGCTTTCCGCTCCGATGCGAAAGCAGGTCAGCGCCCGTTCGCGCACGCGGGCGTTGCGCACGCGGCGCGGGGTCAGCCACAGTCCCAGCGGGGTAAACCGCATCAGCAGGTAGACTGCGCCGAACTTCATCGTCGCCACGGCCAGCGCCAGGCTGAACACGGCGCGCGGTGTCCATTCGAAGGCCCAAAGGCCCAGCACGCGCTCAACCAGCGGCAGGTAAAAGCCCGTGCCCAGTTCCAGCGCCACGAGCGCGATGAACGTGGCCAGCGCCGCCCACGCCAGGGCAACATCGTGGTAACTGTCGGACCGGGGGGTTATGATCGTGACAATTTCGCCTGCGCTGTCCGCTTCGGCGGCGGAAACCGCATCGGAAACCAGCTGGTGATCGGCGGGCGTCAGCACAGGGTGTTGTCTTCCAAGCGTGGCCATCACCAGTCTCCTGAAGCGCCGCCGCCGTCAAACCCGCCGCCCCCGCCGCCAAAACCGCCAAAGCCACCGCTGTCCCCGCTGCTCCACCCCGATCCGCCGCCCCAACTGCCGGAGTGGCGGCTGTCCGATGCGTTGCGGGCAATTTCGCTGATGCCCCACAGCACGATGCCGGGGTCGATGCCGCTGCGGCGCTGGCCGTACCGCTGGCTGCGCCGCCCGAACAGCGAAATGAAGATGACGATCATCACGACCCAGAAGATCGCACTGCCGATCGTGTCATCGCTTGACTGGCCCTGGCGTTGCGCGGCCTGCGCGGCTTCGGCAATCGCCCTGGCATCGGCCGGATCACGGTCGAGCTGGGCGATGATCTGGTCGACACCCGCCGCGATCCCGCCAGCATAGTCCTGCGCCTTGAAGCGGGGAGCCACGTCATCGCGCAGGATGCGCCCCGCCAGCACATCGGGCAGGCGTTCCTGCACGCCGCGCGCGGTGTGGATGCGCATCTTGCGGTCCGCCGGGGCAATCAGGAACAGCACGCCCTGTTCGGTCTTTGCGCCGCCGATGTCCCACGCTTCGGCAAGCTGCTGGGCGTAGTCGGTTACATCCATGCCATCGAGCGAGGCGACCGTGGCGACGATGATCGCGCGGCCAGTCTGCGCGGTATAGGCCGTCAGCCGCTGGTCGAGCGCGGCTTCCTGCGCATCGGGGATGACACCGGCCTGATCGAGCACTGGCCCGGCGGGGCGCGCGGGCAGGGCCGCCTGCGCTGCCGCCGTGGCCAGCACCAGCCACAGCAGCGCCAGGGCGTTCAGCGTTGCCCGCAGCGGGCGGGTCATGTCACTGGCCCGATGCTGCGGGTGCCGGGGCGTTCATGTCGAAGTTGACCGTCGGCGCGGTTTCCGCGCCCGCTGCCGCCTTGAACGGCACCATCGGCTTGGCGCCGTGGATCAGCTTTGCGCCGATGGCATCGGGGAAGGTGCGGATGGTGGTGTTGTAGGCCTGTACCGCTTCGTTGTAGCGCGTGCGCGCCACATTGATGCGGTTCTCTGTCCCTTCAAGCTGGACCATCAGATCGGCAAAGCGGGCCTGGCTTTGCAGTTGCGGGTAGTTTTCCACGACCGTGCGCAACTGGCCCAGCGCCTGGGTCAGTTGATTTTGCGCATTCTGGAACTTCTCGAACTCCGCCGGGTTCGACAGATCGTCGGTGGTGATGTTGATCGAGGTGGCGGCGGCGCGGGCATTGGTGACGTTGGTCAGGATCTGCGTTTCCGATGCCGCCGCACCCTTTGCCGTGGCGACAAGGTTCGGCACAAGATCGGCGCGGCGCTGGTAGGAGCTTTCCACGTCTGCCCAGCGCGCCTTGGCTTCTTCTTCGGCGGTCGGCACGGAGTTGATGCCGCAGGCCGAAAGGCTGGCAGCGGCGGCGGTAGCGAAAGCGATCTGGCTGAACCGGGAAACGGCCATCGAACGGATACCCTTGTTGTAGACCCGCAGGCGCGGATCGGCATGCGCCAGAGATAGCGCCCTGGCCCGGCGGTTCAAGGGCAAGTCCATATTGCATTCTATTGCGGCTTGTCGTCCGGGCCTTGGGGTGGCAACCAGCCATCTGGAAAAACGCACAACCATGCGGGGGACGCGATCGTGAGCATACTGGGCGAGTTCAAGACATTCATCGCGCGTGGCAACGTGCTTGATCTTGCCGTTGGCGTGATCATCGGCGGCGCTTTCGGCAAGATCGTCACCTCGCTGACTGAAAGCGTCATCATGCCGGTCGTCGGCTGGATAAGCGGCGGCACCGACTTTTCGCGCTACTTTGTCCGGCTTGGCGATGTTCCGGCCGATTTCAAGGGCGATGCGGCAAGCTATGCCGATCTCAAGGCGGCGGGGGTGCCGATGATCGGCTATGGTGATTTCATCACCCAGGCGGTCAACTTCCTGATCGTGGCCTTCATTATTTTCCTGATCGTCAAGGCGGTCAACCGGATGACCGAAAAGCCGGCCGATGAAACGCCCGCTGGCCCGACCGAGGTCGAACTGCTGGCCGAAATCCGGGATGCGCTCAAGGCCAGGGGCTGACGCTTGTCGCCGCCCCTTGCCGCTGTTGTGGCGGGAAGGGGCAAGTGCAGCATCGCGGAAAGGGGCGGGGCCATTCCCGCCCCTTTTCTTTTGCCGCGCCGCGCCTATATGGGTCGTGCCGGTTTCGACCGGCTATGGTGATAAACTGCAGCGTGCAATAGATGCAGCGGACCCGGGGGCGGTACCCGGCGGCTCCACCATCACTACCGGTTCATGGGGCTTCCCATGGTGCCGGGCCTTGTTGTCGCAAGGGTGTTGATGGGGCCGAACTAGGATCGACGTGTATTGAAAAGCGTTGTTTTCGCCCGGGCTGAGTAACCCGTTCAAGGCTCAAAACTCACAAGTGCCAACGACAACGAAGCACTTGCTCTCGCAGCGTAACCTGACGGCCTAACGGCCTGATCTTACAAAGCGAAAGCACGGTTCGGACCGAACCGGGTAACAGAATCGGAAACCGGGGGCTGGGGGCGAGCCTAGCAACAGAATCGCCCCACCGTTCTCATGCCCGACCGTTCTCATGCGGCGCCCGTTTCCATGCTTTTCGGCGTGCGTTGTTTCAACGGTGCGGCGATGCCTTCGCCGCCGCTTTTTCCCTCTCCATGCGCAACGCATCAAGAATCTTGGCGCCCGCGAGAAAAACCGCGCCGGTCGCCGCCAGGAACAGCAGTTTGCCGCTGTTGCCAGGGTAAAGATCGAGGTACGCCTTGCCGCGTTCGACCGCGCCGAGCGCCAGCGCAAAGATCACCGCATACGCTTCGAAGCGGGTCTTTATCACGAACAGGCGACCGATCTTGCGCAGCATCCGGGGGGATTATCCTTCTTATCTCCGACCTTCCCAGCAACCTTCGTGCCAATCCAATGATTGCTGGATTATGACTGGTTAACCGGTTCTTCACTGTAAGTCAGGGCGACAGTCGGTCAACCCGCTGCCATGTACCCGTTCGGGACACCAACGCGCGGATCGTGTGCTGCGTTCCGTCGGTCTGGCGCGGATCAGGGCGGTTTCGCCCCATCGTGTACAAGGGACGCTGCGCTCGCCCTACTTCGTCAGTACTCTGGCAATCGCCACGAACTCTGCCACGTCCAGCGTTTCGGCGCGCCGCTGGCTGTCGATGCCCAGCGTTTCGAGCGCATCGAGCGCACCGGGCAGCCCTTTGAGCGACTGGCGCAGCATTTTGCGGCGCTGGCCAAAGGCCGCTTCGGTCACCCGCTCCAGCATACGCGCCGAAACCCCGTCCGGCATGGCTGCGGGTTCGACATGGACGATCGCCGACATGACCTTGGGCGGGGGGGTGAAGGCGCTGCGGTGCACCTTCATGGCAATGCGCGGGGTTGCGCGCCACTGTGCCAGCACGGCAAGGCGACCATAGGCATCGCTGCCCGGCCGCGCGACGATGCGTTCGGCCACTTCAAGCTGGAACATCAACGTCAGCGATTGCCAACCCGGCGGCCACGCCTGACCGGAAAGCCAGCCGGTGAAGAGCATCGTGCCGACATTGTAGGGCAGGTTCGCCGCCACGTGCCACGGGCCTTCGAACAGCGTTTCCGGGGCGATTCTGGTGGCATCGCCTTCCACTACGGTCAACTGGCCGGGAAAGGCTTCTGCCAGTTCGGCCAGCGCGGGCAGGCAGCGCCGGTCCATTTCGATAGCGGTCACGTTTGCCCCGGCGCGCAGCAGGGCGCGGGTCAGCCCGCCGGGGCCGGGTCCGATCTCCAGCACGTTCTGCCCGCGCAACCGGCCCGGCACGCTGGCGATCCGGCCGAGAAGCTGTTCGTCGAACAGGAAGTTCTGACCCAGCGCCTTGGTGGCGATCAGCCCGTGGCGGTTGACCACATCGCGCAGCGGGGGAAGATTGGTCATCGTGGCGGGGTTCCCTGCCGCCGTGCGGCGCATTGGGCGGCCATGCGGATGGCGGCCAGAGTCGGGCCGACCCGCGCCGCGCCGGTGCCGGCGATGGCAAAGGCGGTGCCGTGATCGGGCGACGTGCGCACGATCGGCAGGCCCAGCGTGACATTGACCCCGGCATCGAAATCCAGCGCCTTGAGCGGGATCAGTGCCTGATCGTGGTACATGCAGATCGCCACGTCATAGCGGTCGCGCGCTTCGGCGTGGAACATCGTGTCGGGCGGCAGGGGGCCTTGCGTATCAATACCCGCGGCGCGCAGCAGCGCCACGGCCGGGGCGACGATGGCGGCATCCTCATCACCCATGCGGCCATCCTCCCCTGCGTGAGGGTTCAGCCCGGCCACGGCCAGTCGTGGATCGGCTATGCCGTAATCACGCGCCAGTGCGGTTGCGGCGATGGCGGCGCGGTTGCGGATCAGTTCTGTGGTGAGCAGGTCCGGCACGGCGCGCAGCGGCACATGGACGGTAATCGGCACGACCCTGAGCGAAGGCCCGGCCAGCATCATCACCGCATTTTCGGGCGAAATGCCACAGGCTTGCGCGACATATTCCGTCTGCCCCGGATAACGGAAGCCGACCGCCGCCAGACGGGCCTTGGCTACCGGGCCGGTGACGAGCGCCCCTGCCGTGCCGGATCGGACAAGACCGGTTGCGGTGACCAGCGCCTGCATGGCGAGCGCGGCGCCATTTTCGTCGGGTCTACCGGGGGTGTAATCAAGCGAGCCAAGGTCAAGCACGGGCAGTGCATCGGCAAAGCAGTCGCAGGCTTCGTTCGGTCCGGCAATGGCGCGGAGGGGGACATCCAGCCCGCGTTCGCGCGCGGCTGCCGCAATCGCGCTGGCCGATCCCGCAACGAAAAACGGGGCAAGTCCTTCCGCTTCGCGCACGGCCCATGCCGCAGCGGCCAGTTCGGGGCCGACGCCCGCAGGGTCGCCGATCGAAAGCGCCAGGGGTTTGCCAAACGTCATGCCGACCGCATTAGACCCGCAAGTGCACGGTGGGAACCGCCTTCGCTGCGCAACGCCAGCAAGGCTGGCGCGAGGTGGTACGAAGGCGCAAGCGGGTGGCGGATCAGTTGTATTCGATCACCGCATCGCGCCGCAGATCGCGCAGATAGGTCTGCGCGCGCTTGTTGACGCGATCGTCCTCGATCTGTGCCATGAGCTGGTCGAAGTTGGGGCCGCTGGCCACTTGCGGATCGTCACGCCCGCACAGCATCAGCACGCGCACGCCTTCGTCGATCGAACCGAACGGTGGCGTGGTCTGCCCGACGTCGAGGCTCAGCAAGGCTTCCTGCAAGGGGCCGGGCAGGTCGCGCGCGCGGATCTGGTCGTTGGCGACCACGGTCGCGCCGATCTTGGCGGCAGCACCATCGGCATCGCCGCAGCCCTTCATCGCCTTGACCGCGCTGGCGAAGGTGGCGGCGCGGCTGGTCGCCGTTTCGTTCGATGTGCCCTTGGGAAACTCGATCGAAATCTGCTTGAGGCTGAGCAGCGCATCGCGCGGGTCGGCGGTCAGCACCTGGCGCTTGTCGATCAGGTAGAGCAGCGAAAACCCGCCACGGATTTCGACCGGCCCGACGAGCTGGCCGGGCGCCATCGTTGCGGCGGCCGCGGCCAGTTCGGTCGGCAACTGGGCCAGCTTGATCCAGCCCAGATCGCCGCCGACGGCGGCGGTCGATGCTTCGGAGAACTGGCGGGCATAGGCAACGAAGCTGCCGCCTTCCTTGAGCTGTTCGATGATCTTCTGCGCGTTGGCAAAGACCTGCGCCTTGTTTTCATCGGTTGCCGACAGGAAGATTTCCCCGATGCGGTATTCGTCGGCACCCTTCGATGCTTCGAGCCGCTGCATCATTTCGTTCACTTCGCCTTCGGAGATGTTCACGAAAGGCTGGACGTTGCGGCGCAGCAGGTTCTGCCATGCCAGTTCACCGCGGATCTGCCGCTTGAGCGAGGCAGCGGACGAGCCGATCCGCGTCAGATAGGCTTCCATCGCTTCGGGCGTCTGGCCGAAGTTCTGCGTCGCCACGCGGTCGTAGGTGGCATCGACTTGCGCATCGTCGGCCGGAACTTCGGATGCCTTGGCTTCCTGGATCTGCAAGGTTTCGTCGATCAGGTTGCGCAGCACCTGCATGCGCAGGCGCTCCTTTTCCTCGGCGTCGATCTTGCCGCCATTGGCCGAGATGATGAGCGCGAGACGCTGTTCGACATCGGTGCCGGTCACGATTTCGCCGTTGATGATCGCGGTGGCGCGGCGCACGTTCGGATCGTTCTTGCCCAGCATCACCGGGTTGGCCGGAATGTTGAGCGGAGCATTGGCGCCTTGCGCCAGAACCGGCGTGGCGGCGCAGGCCAGTGCCCCGAACGCCAGCGCGCTGGCGCCCACGGAGCGAAGAGTGGCTTTGCGGGAAATCATCGGCTTGGAGATCATGGTTGCTGAATCGGTCCTGTCGAACTGGCACCCGATCGGGCGGCCTTCGTCTGTCGTGGCTTCCTGGCCGCATGCGGCTTAACGCAGGCTGAGTGGCCTATCGCAGGCAAAAGGGCAAGAGTGCGCCGCCGTGCAGCCGCGCGCTGTGCGTCACTTGACCCCAAGGTTCTTGAGCGAAAGCGAGATCTGGAACGAGTTGCCCCGCTGCGCATCCCCGATGTTCACATAATCGCGCCGCCAGGTGAAGGCGAGGTCAAGGCAATCGTCGGTCCATGCCACGCCCAGCCGGTGGCGCAGGATCTGGAACCCGTCGGACTGCAGCGTAGGGTCTTCGTTGCGGTCGGTGAGGTTGACGATGGCCGACCCGAAGACCGAGAACTGGCCGGTGATCGGCGTGCGCGCGGCGATGCGCAGCTCTTCGCGGTCCTGCAGATCCTCGAACGTGGTGGTGATGTTGCGGTTGAGCCGCAGATAGCCCGCTTCGATGTACCGGCGGTGGTTGCCCAGCGTCGCGTCGAACTCGTTGCGGCGCAGGGCAAAGCTGTTCTTGTCCAGCCGGTAGCGGTGCGTCAGCTTGACGATATCCCCGAACCGGACCGTGGTGCGCCCGACGAAGTCAGAGGTCCGGCGGGTCAGGCCGGTGCCTTCGGGCAGGATCGAGTTCTGGTTCGACAGCCGGTAGCTTTGCCCCAGTGTCGAAGTGATGCGCAGCCCCGGCCGCTGAAACTGCCAGTCGAAGCCATACGTGAAGCGCACGCCGTCCTCGACCCGGTCATAACCGGGGAAGCGGCTGAGCGCGAAGAGGTTGATGTCTTCCAGATCGACCGAGCGCGAATCCTCGTTGGGGATTTCGAAGTTGCGCACGCCCGGCGTTGCCACCACCTGCACGCGCGGCGTCAGCACTTGCGTGCCGCCCAGCAATCCGCCGACGAACGGCCACTTCACGTCAAGCGCGGCGGTGGCGATACCGCGCGCCTGCCAGCCGGGCTGGCCGCGATAGATCGCCGTGCTGGTCAGCGCGTTTTCGGCGCTGTGATAGACATCGCCGCGCACCAGCCCGGTCAGCGTCACTTCCTGTCCCAGGCCGGTGATCGTGCGCAGATCCCATTGCGCGCGGGCAAAGGCGCGCTGGCTGTCCTGCCCGGCGGTGCGCAGGATCGCCAGACTGTTGGCGGCGAGTTCGAAGCGGCCCGGCACGCCGTCGATGGTCATGCGGCGGCGATAGTCGATGGCGGGCAGGGCCAGCGGCACCATGCCCTGCGGATCGTTGACGCGCACCGTCTGCGTGACCCAACCGGCAATGCTCAGATAGCTGTCGGCGTCGATCCGTTCGAGATTGAGCGACGAACGCAGCCGGTCATCGCGGCTGATATCGTAACGGCGCAGGAAGGTGCGGTCCGACGCCAGCCGCCCGTTGCCGGTCAGGCTCCAGTTTTCCGAAAACTGCAGCTTGCCGTTCGATTCGATATACCCGCGCCAGGATTGCCGCTGTGCCGCCGCCACGCCGCCCACCGGAATGCGCGAGCTGCGCGTGGCGTAGCCGGTGATCTGGAAAGCGCCAAGATCGGTCAGGTGCCGGTACTTGGCGGTCAGCATCGGCAGCGACTGGGTAAAGAACGACCCGGTCAGGGCAAGGTCGCGGTTGTCGGCAATGCGCCAGTACCAGGTTTCCGATATCTCCGCACCGTTCGATGCGCTCAGCCGGAAGTCGGGGATCAGCAGCCCGGTTTCCGCACGGAAATCCGATGTGTGGCCAAGCCCCGGCAGGGGCAGCAACGGCAGCCCGAACATGCGCAGCGTTGCGCCGTAATACTTTACCCGGCGCTCCTTGGCATCGAAATAGACGCGCGCCGCGGTCACTTCCCAGCTCGGCTTGCGCGGGCAGCCCTTTGCGTCTTCCACCGCACAGCCGCTGTAGGCGACCTGTTCCAGCGTCATGTTGCCATCGGCATCGCGGGTGCCGGTCTTTGCCGCCAGTCGCCCGCCGGTGCGCAGCACGACCAGCAGATCCTCGATCGCCCCGGCCTTGAACGCGTCGGTCAATTCGACCTTGTCGGTATAGACGATATTGCCGTCGTCATCGACCATGCGGATGTTGCCGGTGGCCACGATCTGTCCGCTGTTGCGGTCCCAGGTCAGCGCATCGGCACGCACGGTCTGGTCGGTGTGGCGCAGCACGACATTGCCCTGCGCGCGCACCGTTTCGGCATCGCTGTCATACTGCACCGTGTCGGCTTCAAAGCGGACAAGGTCATCTTCGGCCGGGGCAGTGGCAGCGTCGGCGGGAAGGGCTTCGGAAGGCTGGGCCTTGACCAGAGCGGTTTCGGCCAGCCGGGCCTCGGCGGCATCGTCTGCGCCGCTGCTGGCGAAGGCACCGGGAGCCGCGAACACGGCAGCGACAAGCACCGAGGCCACTGTCGTGGCCCTCAGGGCGGTGCGCGCCGGGCGCAAGCATGGGTCAAAGGCTTGGCACAGCGGCCGCCGGGCGGGTTGCATGGGTTGCCTATCGCACCGGCGCGCCCTAACTGCAATTGCACATTTTCCGCCCCGGCCAATCTGCGCCGAAGCGTGATGCCTTTCCGACAGGAGTTTCCGAATGAAGGTCGTTTTCCGCACCAGCGATGCCCCGCTTCCCCGCCTGATCGCACGGCTGGTGGCGCAAGATGCGCTGCCCGCCGCGCTGGATCCGGTGGTGCGCGAAGGGGCTGCTGCCGCGCGTTTCACCGGAAAGACCGGGCAGGTGTTCGAAGCGTTCGTTGCCGCAAATGGCGGCGTTACCCGGCTGGCGCTGGTCGGTACGGGCAAGGCGGACGGCGCTGAACGGCAGGCTGCGCTGGAAAAGGCCGGGGCCGCGCTCACCGCGCGCTACCTCACGTCGGGTGAAACCGCGCTGGCGATTGATTTTGCCGGAAGCGGACTCGATGGCGATCAGGCCGCCGCTGTCCTGCTGGGGGTGCGGCTGCGCGGCTGGCGGCACGATGTCTACCGCACCCGGCTGAACGAAGAACAGAAGCCGTCGCTGGCCGAAGTGATTGCGGTCGGCGCGCCGGAAGGCACCGCCGCAGCATGGGAAGCGGCCAGCGCCCTTGCCGATGGCGTCGAACTGACGCGTGAACTGGTGGCTGAACCTGCCAACGTGCTTTACCCCGAAAGCTTCGTTGCCCGCGTGCGCGAACGGATGGAGGGCACCGGGATCGAAATCGTCGTGCTGGGCCGCGATGAAATGGCCGCGCTCGGCATGGGCGCGCTGCTCGGCGTGGCGCAAGGGTCGGTGCGCGAACCCAAACTGCTGGCGATGCGCTGGAAGGGGGCCACGGTGGCCAGGCCCACGGTGTTTGTCGGCAAGGGCGTGACCTTCGATACCGGCGGGATTTCGATCAAGCCGGCCGCCGGGATGGAAGACATGAAGTGGGACATGGGCGGCGCAGGTGCGGTGGCTGGCGTGATGCTGGCGCTGGCCCGGCGCAAGGCGCGCGCCGACGTGATCGGCGTGTGCGGGCTGGTGGAAAACATGCCCGACGGCAATGCGCAGCGCCCTGGCGATGTTGTCACCTCGATGTCAGGGCAGACGATCGAGGTCATCAATACCGATGCCGAAGGGCGTCTGGTGCTGTGCGACGCGCTGACCTGGGTGCAGAAGGAATATTCCCCTGCCGCGATTGTCGATCTGGCGACGCTGACCGGGGCGATGATCATTTCGCTTGGCCACGAATATGGCGGCATGTTCGCCAATGACGATACGCTGGCCGCCAACCTCGATGCCGCGGGCGCGGCCAGCGGCGACAAGCTGTGGCGTTTTCCGCTTGGCCCGGCCTATGACAAGCTGATCGACAGCCCGATTGCCGACATGAAGAACGTCGGCCCGCGTTATGGCGGGTCGATCACCGCCGCGCAGTTCCTGCAACGCTTCATCGACAAGGGCGTGGCGTGGGCGCATCTCGATATCGCGGGCATGGTCTGGGCCGACAAGCCCGGCCAGACGTGGGACAAGGGCGCGACCGGCTATGGCGTGCGGCTGCTCGATCAGTATGTGCGCAGCGTGCTGGAAGGCTGACCGTCCATGCCCCGCATGCGGCGCAAGGCTGATCTGCCGACGAAGATCTGCGCCGCCTGCGGTCTGCCCTTCGCGTGGCGCAAGAAGTGGGAGCGGGACTGGGACAGCGTGAAATACTGTTCCGACCGTTGCCGCAGCAGAAAGGGGAAGGCGGCCTGATGCGCGTCGATTTCTACCAGCTCACCAGCGATCCTGCCGAACAGGTGCTGCCGCTGATCGCGCAACGGACGCTGGCGGCGGGCGAACGGTTGCTGGTGGTGTCCGGTGATTCCGCCCAGCTTGCCCGCGCCGGCGATGCGCTGTGGACGCGCCTGCCGGACAGCTTTCTGGCCAACGGCCATGCCGCCGATCCGCACGCCGCGCGCCAGCCGATCGTGCTTTCGTCCACGCCGGACCCGGTGAACGGTGCGCGCTTCATGGCGCTGGCCGATGGTGTCTGGCGCGAGGGGGCGTTTGACCGGGTGTTCTACCTGTTTCCGCCGGGCCGCATCGACGATGCCCGTGGCTGCTGGCGGATGCTGGGCACGCGTGAAGGCGTGGAGCGCCGCTACTGGCGGCAGGAACAGGGCAAGTGGAAAGAGGGGCCGTAACGCCAGCCCGCGCCGATTGCCCGCCTGCGCTCAGACCAGTTCCTCTATGAAATGGGCGATGAGCATCGACTGGCTCGACAGGCCGGATTTGGCGTAGACTTGGCTCAATTGCGACCGCACCGTGCCTTCGGCGGTTTTGCGCATCCGCGCGATTTCCCCGATGGTGCAGCCCTTGAGCGTGAACAGCGCCACTTCGGCTTCGGATGCGGAAAGCTTCCAGTCGGCAAATCTGGCTTCAAGCAGATCGGCCAGCGTACCGCGCGCTACGTGCAGCGCGGCATCCTGGCGGCGCGCCCGGTCCAGCGATTGCCGCAACTGGTGCGCGCTGACGCCAACCGCCAATAGCAGCGCCAGCGCCACCAGACATTCCATGAAGGCGCCCATGAAAGCGGCAAGCGTTGGATGGCCGCTCAACTGGCCCAGCACATCGTCCACGCCATCGACGATGAAATAGAGCGCGGCGGCGCTCTGGATCACAAGGCACGCGACGGACAGCGCCAGTGCGCGGCGGGGATGACCCCGGAAAGGCATGTTCATCTCGGTCATCCGGCCTTGCGCAATTGTCCAAACCACCCCGGTTCAGCACCCGCATATGGCCTGCCGCCATTGCCATGGCTAGGCCCGCCAACCAACCGCCCCGCTGCGGGCCGGGCAGATGGAGCTTTCATGGACATGTCCCGATCGGCGCAATCGCGCCACGACGATGCGCTTACCAAGGTGCCTGCGGTGACGCTGGGTTTCTGGATCATCAAGGTGCTGGCAACCACTTTTGGCGAAACCGCAGGCGACACGCTGAGCATGTCGTTCCGTTTCGGGTATCTGGCGAGCACGGCGGTGTTCGGGGTGGTTCTGGCGCTGCTGGTCTGGGCGCAGATCCGCGCGGTGCGCTTTCATCCCTTCGTCTATTGGGCCGCCATCATCGCCTCGACCACGGCGGGCACGACCCTGGCCGATTTCGCCACGCGCTCGCTTGGCATCGGCTATCCCGGCGGATCGCTGCTGCTGCTCGGCGCGGTGCTTGGCGCGCTGCTGTGGTGGTACAAGGCGATGGGCAGCGTTTCGGTGTCGTCGGTGCACGAGCCGCGCGCCGAACTGTACTATTGGACGACGATCACCTTCTCGCAGACGCTGGGCACGGCGCTGGGCGATTGGGTGGCGGACAGTTCGCTTGGCTATCTTGGCGCGGCGGCGATTTTCGGCGGGTTGCTGGCGGTGATCGCCATTGCCTATTTTCGCGCGTCGGTCAGCCACGTCGCGCTGTTCTGGGCCGCTTTCGTGCTGACCCGCCCGCTCGGCGCGGCAGTTGGCGATTTCCTCGACAAGCCGGTGGCTGCAGGCGGGCTGGAACTGAGCCGTGGCGGTGCATCGGCGGTGCTGGCGATTGCCATCGTCATGCTGATCGCCACCATTCCGCAACGCGCCGGAGCCGCAGGAAGGGCGTAGGGTGCAGGGATAGTGCAGGCATGGCCCCGACCTGCCTTGCAGCATGCGCCAAACCCCGCTACGGGCGCGCCCAATCCGTATTCCACCGATTGCAAGGAACGTCCCATGGCGGTTACCCGCACTTTTTCGATCATCAAGCCTGACGCCACGCGTCGCAACCTGACCGGTGCGGTCACCAAGATGCTGGAAGAAGCGGGCCTGCGCGTCGTTGCGTCCAAGCGCATCCACATGAGCCGCGAACAGGCCGAAGGCTTCTACGCCGTGCACCGCGAACGCCCGTTCTTCAACGATCTGGTCGAGTTCATGATCTCCGGCCCGGTGGTCGTGCAGGTGCTCGAAGGCGAAAACGCGATGCAGCGCAACCGCGATATCATGGGCGCCACCAACCCGGCCAATGCCGAACCGGGCACGATCCGCAAGGAACTGGCCGAATCGATCGAAGCCAACACGGTTCACGGTTCGGATTCGGACGAAAACGCGGCGATCGAAATCGCCTATTTCTTCAAGCCCGAAGAAATCGTCGGCTGATGCCATTCCAACGGAGCAGATAATCCAGGGGGCCGGGGCAGCGATGCTCCGGCCCTCTTGCTTTTGCGCCGCCTGATCCTCAATTCGGCCAATGGTTCATTCGCGCGTCCCGTTTTGCTATGGGACGCGAAACGGGAGATTCGACGATGCAAGGCATGGGCGGGGACAATTGCCCCTTCGAGTTCAATTTCGATGCCGCAACCTTCAAGGTCGGCGATACGGTCAGCTATCGCGTGATCGGCGATGCCATGTTCGAGGGTATGCCCTTTGCTGGCGAACTGGTTGAAGTGCATGATGATTTCGTGGTGATCGCGGCGGATGCGAGTGATCCTTCGGTGCGCTATCGCGGCACGCGCGAAAGCCGGCCGGAGGTGCATTTCAGCCAGATCTGACCCCGGATTGGCACAGTGCCCTGAACGTCCCCTAAACGTACCTGAAGCGCCCTTGCAGCGGCATGGCCTGCCGCAGGGCGCCCACAGCGCGGTCAGAAGTCGAACATGGCCGCAAGGCGGCGCGGGGCAACGGCGATCCAGCTCCGCCGCAGCCATTCGGCAACGTGGTCCCAGTCCACGTCCGGCCGGTTCAGGATCAGCCCGGCCCAGCCGCTCGCGCCGTAATAGGCCGGGCGGTGCCACATCTCCGGGTCGGCTTCCACCAGCGCCGCCAGTTCATCCTGCCCGCTGGTCTTGACCAGCAGCGAGATGTGCGGCGTGCCGTGGTGCTGATCGTTGAAATAGGCGAAATACTTGCCGCCCACGCGCCACCCCGGCGCGCCGTGGCTTTCGCGTTCCTCGACATCGGGCAGCGCCGCCATCAGCGCGCGGCAGCGGTCGAGCAGCCATGCCGGATCGCGGCTGCGCAGGACGAAGCGCGCCAGCACCCGCGAATAGAGCTGGTGTTCGGCAAACAGCACCCGCGCGGCCAGCGTTTCGGCGCTGTCGCCGGGGAGGATCGCCACCGGGATCTGGCCCAGCACCGGACCGTCGTCGAGTTCGGCGGTCACCAGGTGAACAGTGCAGCCGCCGTGCGAATCTCCCGCTGCGATGGCGCGTTCGTGGGTGTGCAGGCCCTTGTATTTCGGCAGCAGCGAGGGATGGATGTTGAGCATCCGCCCTTCCCATCGCCCGACGAACTCCGGGCTGAGGATGCGCATGTATCCGGCCAGTGCGATGACCTCTGCGCCCGCCGCCACGACCTGCGCTTCCATCGCCGCGTCGTGATCGGCGCGCGCCATGCCCTTGTGCGGCAGGCAGAAGGTTGCCACCCCTTCGGCCTGCGCCAGCTTCAGCCCCGACGCTTCGGGGTTGTTGGACAGGACCAGCACCACTTCATAGGGACAGTCATCCGCGCGCGAAGCGTAGAGCAGGGCGGCCATGTTGGTGCCGCTGCCCGATATGAAAACGGCGACTTTCGCCCGATCAGCCAAGGTGGGTCGCTTCCCACGCCTGCCGCGCGGACCAGGTTTCGGCGCTGCCGGTGACGGTGCAGCCCTTTTCGCCCTCCACGATTTCGCCGATGCGGTAGACCGTTTCGCCCGCCGTGGTCAGGTCTGCGGCCAGCGCATCGGCATCGGCGGGCGGTACGGCCAGCACCATGCCGATCCCGCAGTTGAAGGTGCGGGCCATTTCAGCGGGTTCGATGTTGCCCTGCGCCTGGAGGAACGCCATCAGGCGGCTCTGTTCCCAGCTATCGGCGTCGATCCGGGCATGCAGGCCCGCAGGCAGCACGCGCGGCACGTTTTCAAGAAGGCCGCCGCCGGTGATGTGGGCCAGGGCGTTGATCCGCCCCGGCTTGCCATTGGCGCCGCGAATGAACGGCAGCAGCGTCTTTACATAGATACGCGTCGGTTCGATCAGGTGGTCGATCAGCAGCCGTTCGTTGTCGAACAGCGCGGGACGGTCCATCTTCCAGCCCTTGTCCGCGGCAAGGCGGCGCACCAGCGAATAGCCGTTGGAGTGCACGCCGGACGAGGCAAGGCCCAGCAGCACGTCACCCGCCGCCACGCGATCGCCGGTCAACTGTTCGCCGCGCTCCACCGCGCCCACGCAGAATCCGGCCAGATCGTAGTCGCCCGCCGCATACATGCCGGGCATTTCGGCGGTTTCCCCCCCGATCAGCGCGCAGCCTGCGATCCTGCACCCTTCCGCAATGCCGGCAACGACGCGTTCCGCAACGCCGTTGTCGAGGCGGCCGGTGGCGAAATAATCGAGGAAGAACAGGGGCTCAGCCCCCTGCACGATCAGATCGTTCACGCACATGGCAACAAGGTCGATACCGATGCGGTCATGGCGGTCATGGTCGATGGCCAGCTTTACCTTGGTGCCCACGCCATCGTTGCCCGCGACCAGCAGGGGATCCTTGTACCCCGCCGCCTTGAGATCGAAGAACCCGCCGAACCCACCCAGTTCGGCGTCCGCGCCGGGGCGGGCGGTTGCCCTGGCCAGCGGGCCGATGGCCTTGACCAGCGCGTTGCCGGCGGCGATGTTCACGCCTGCCTGTTCGTAGCTGTAGCTCTGCGGCTTGTTGTCCTGATCGCTCATGCGCTGGGCGCTTATAGCTTTCCTGCTTGGATTTCCACTTGCCTTTGGGCAATAGCGGGCAAGTTCGGTCGGAAAATCATGCGAAGGCATCGTTTCGGGCCATGACGATGACCGGATGCGGGTTGCATCAGGCCCTTTTTCCGGCAAGGCGTTCACAAGACGGCTTGGGTCGGAGACGGATTGGAGTTCCCTTGGTCGCGTTGCGCCTGCCTTTTGAACCTGCGAAACACCGCAAGTCCCTGATTATCGGCCTTGCCCTTCTGGCCGGGCTGGGCGGTGCCGCGCTTGTCGCCCAGATCGAAGGCGACCGTGGCATCCCGCCGATCGCCAGCAACGGCGATTTCGAAGTGCGCGGCATCGCGGTCAACGCCACCGGCGACAATGCCGAGGATGCGCGCACCAACGGCTGGCGCGAAGCGCAGCGCAAGGCATGGGAAAAGCTGTGGGAAACCAGCGGCGGCGGCGGGCGCGGCAGTGCCCCGAAGCTGGACGACGCGACCATCGAATCGATGGTTTCGGCGGTGGTGGTCGAACGCGAACAGATTGGCCCGCGCCGCTACATCGCCACGCTTGGCGTGATCTTCGACCGCGCCCGGACCGGCGAACGGCTGGGCATGACCGGCGCGCGGGCGCGTTCGGCGCCGATGCTGGTGATCCCCGTGCTCTATCAGGGCGGGGTCGCCACGGTCTTTGAAACGCGCACGCCATGGCAGAAGGCGTGGGCGGAATACCGCACTGCCAACAGCGCGATAGATTATGTCCGCCCGGTCGGGGCAGGGTCCGATTCGCTGCTGCTGACCGCAGGCCAGCTTGACCGCCGCAGCCGCAACTGGTGGCGGATGATTCTGGACGAGTTCGGCGCCGCCGACGTCATCATGCCCATGGCCCGGCTGGAACGGGAATACCCCGGCGGCCCGGTGCGGGGCACGTTCACCGCGCGTTATGGCCCCGACAACCGCTTCATCGGCAGCTTCACGCTTTCCGCCAAAGACGAAGCCGATGTGCCGCGCATGCTGGATGCGGCCATCGTCAGGCTGGACACACTGTTCACCCAGGCGCTTGCCGCCGGTCTGCTCAAGCCCGATCCGACGCTGAACATGGCGCCCGTGGTCGATCCGGTGCTGATCGAAAAGATCGTGGCCGAACAAGGCCCGCTGCCCGCCGCGCAGCCATCCGGCACACCGCAGGCCGGGCCAAGCGCATCGGCCAGCGCGGCTCCTGCGGCAACCGCGACCTATACGGTGCAGTTCGCCACCGCCGATGCCACCGATGTCGATGCCGGCATGGCGGCGATGCGCGGCATTGCCGGGGTGCGCAGCGCGGTGTCCACCTCGATCGCCATCGGCGGCACATCGGTCATGCGCGTGACCTATGCCGGGGATCTCGATGCGCTGGCCGCGGCGCTGCGCGCGCAGGGCTGGCGGGTGACCGTGGGGGCGGATGCGCTTTCGATCCGCCGGTAATCGGCAAATCGCGGATTGGTGCCTATAATGTCCGTGATGTCGCAGATCGCCTTGCCTCTCAATGCCGCGCGCGGCGCACAGTCCGTGGTGCTTGGCCCTTCGCTCGATGGCGTGGTCAGTGCCCTGCGTGCGGCGCAGGACTGGCCGTTCCGCGCCGCCGTTCTGGCCGGCCCGCCGCGTTCGGGCAAAAGCCTGCTGGCCCGCTGGTTTGCCGAAAGCGGCACAGGCGATGCGCTGGACGATGCCGACCGCATGGACGAAGCGGATCTCTTTCACCGCTGGAACCGCGCGCAGGCACAGGGGCGTCCGTTGCTGCTGGTCAGCAACCGCGCGCCGGGAGACTGGCCGATTGCCTTGCCCGATCTGGCATCGCGGCTGGGCGCGGCGCTGCTGATCGAGATCGGGCCGCCCGATGATACGCTGGTTGCCGGGCTGGTGCAGGCCCATGCAACGCAGCGCGGGCTGGTGCTGGGCGATGCGGCGCTGGCCTATCTGCTGCCCCGGATCGAACGCAGCCATGCGGAAATAGAGTTGCTGATCGAAACTATTGACCGGCTCTCTCTTGAGCGTAAAGCACCCGTCACCATATCGCTGGTACGCGACGCGCTGGATGAACGGTCTGGCGCGGGGCAATCCGGGGAATACCAGCCGCGCTTGCTTTGAACGGCTGAAAGAGAGAGTATCGGGGCATGCTGAACGGCCTTGTCGCCTATCTGGAATCCATCCGCGCCCGCGACCCGGCGCCGCGTTCGCGCTGGGAAATCCTGCTTTATCCGGGGCTTTGGGCAGTCGGTTTTCACCGCGTGGCGCACTGGCTGTTCGAAGCGGAGCTGTTCTTCCTGGCCCGCGCGATCAACCATTTCGCCCGGTTCGTGACCGCGATCGACATTCATCCCGGCGCGAAGATCGGCAAGCACCTGTTTATCGACCACGGCTTTACGGTGATCGGGGAAACTGCCGAAATCGGGGATAACGTCACCATTTACCAATGCGTTACGCTCGGTGGGACAAACCCGGCGAACGGCATTCCCGGCAAACGCCACCCGACCTTGTGCGATAATGCGATCATCGGTTCGGGCGCGCAGATCCTCGGCCCGATCACCATCGGCCCGCGTGCCCGCGTCGGTGCGAATGCCGTGGTGACCGACGATGTGCCCGAAGGAGCGACGATGATCGGCCTCAAGGCGCGGTCCACGCTGGTTCCGGCGGAAACCTGGCTCAAGGAGTTCATACCCTACGGCACGCCATGCAAGGAACCGTGCGAGCCGGACGGGACGGCGCGCGGTGGTGGCAGCCGGGTGGACGACCTTGAAGCCGAAGTGGCCGAACTGAAGGCCCAGGTCGCGGCCCTGCTCGCGGCGCAGGCCGCCGATGCGGGGGGCAAGGCGGCTACCACCGCGCCTTCGCGCAGGACCCGCACCTGAGCGTGAACGGTCCCGATGCCGGGCCTTCCGGCACGATCGTTCCCTTTCCGCATGCCCGCGCGGCGGCGCAGGTGGCGTTCGACCGGCCGGAACTGCTGCGCATCCTCGACCTTTACGGGCGCATGGTAGCGGCGGGTCTGTGGCGGGATTACGCGATGGATTTCGGCAAGGACGCGGCAAGCTTTGCCGCGTTCCGCCGGACTGCGGAACGCCCCACGGTGCGGATCGAAAAGCGCCCCGCCATGCGCGGGCGGCAAGGCATGTGGGCCTTGTTCGGGGAAGCCGGGCAAGTGCTCAAGCGCGGGCATGATCTGGCAGGCGTGCTTTCCCCGCTGGAGCGCCGCCTGCTCAAGGTCGTGGAGGATTGACCCTGCGTCAGGGCGTTTCGGCCCGTTGGCGGGGCGATAGCAGGAAGTTCATCCAGCAACTGGCCAGCGGCTTGTCGCGCGAACCCTGCCAGGCTTCGGCATGGACATTGGCGATGCGCCGACCGGCGCGGATCACTTCGGCCTGGGCAAAGGTTTCCAGCGGAATGCCGCCGCGCAGGTATTCCACCGAGATGTTCACCGGCTTGAACCGCATGTCGAGATCCTGTGCCGCCAGATCGGCATGCAGTGCCATGATCGCGGCGATTTCCAGCATCCCGGCAATGGCGCCGCCGTGCAGGTAGCCGGGCCGCCCGACTGCATGTTCGACAAACTCCATGGCCAGGACCGGCACGCCGTTGTCCAGCCGGTCCAGCCGCATGCCCATGGTTCGCGCATAGGGCGGCAGTTTGGCGGAAAGGCGGGCAATGGCATCCTCGCTCATCACGCGTTCTCCCTTGCGCGCGCCCAGTCGTCGCTTTCCACCTGGATGAAGATCCCGGCCGCATGGGCCACCGGATCGGTGCTGTCGCCATCGTGGGCAAAGCCGCGCACGAAGGCCATCGACCGTTTCAGCCGGTAACATTCCGCCCACGCGATCACGGTCTTGCCGGGCGTTGCGGCACGGACATAGTCCACCCGCAAATCGAGCGTGACCTGCGGCCGGAACGCCTTGCGCAAGACCCACACCGACATCGAAGTGGCAATGTCCAGCAGGCTGATGATCGGCCCGGACGCCAGCACACTGGTTTCTGCATCCCCCACCAGGTCGGCGCGCCACGGCATGGCCAGTTCCACCCAGTTTTCCCCGTGGGTGCGATACTCCATGCCGATGAACCCGTTGTGGCCATGGCGGTTGATCAGCGAACCGATTCGTGCCGGATCGAAAGCCGTTTCGGGCGGGATCGACGAAGGCTGGCCGTTCGCGTTGCTGGTGCTTTCCATTCCCCGATCACTGCATGGACAGCGCGGCCATTACAAGCAGTTTAACGGAGCGGTTAGAACGCGCTGCCCACCAGCGCGTCGATCGCGCCCTGCAGGATCAGCGCGGCGGCATGCGAATCGATGCGTTGCGCGCGCTTGGCCCGGCTGAAGTCCTGTTCGATCATCGCGCGTTCGGCGGCCTGCGTTGTCCAGCGTTCGTCCCACAGCAGGATCGGCAGGCCCAGATCCTCAAGGTTGCGGGCCATTGCCCGCGCGCCCTGCGAGCGGGGGCTTTCCGACCCGTCCATGTTGAGCGGCAGGCCGACAACCATGCCGCGCACCCCGCGCTGGGCGATCAGTGCCGCGATCTGCGCCTTGTCCGCGGCAAACTTCGTGCGCCGGATGGTCTGCCCGGCGGTAGCAAAGCGCCAGCCCGGATCGCACAGCGCGATGCCGATGGTCTTGGTGCCCGTGTCCAGTCCGATCAGCGGCACGCCTTTGGGCAGGGCCTCGCGTATTTCGGGGACCGATGCCGTGATCATTGCGGTTTCGCGCCCTGGCTGGCGGTGGCCTTTGCGCCGCTCCACGCCGCCGCACGCCGCGCCACGTCGGCGCGCAGGCTGGCCCAGAACAGCGGGATGTCATAGATGTGGTAATTGTTGCCGGGCAGCACGAACGGCCCCAGATCGGGCGGATCGCCGATCATCAGCAGGCCCGTTGCCTTGTCGCACCGCGCCGGAACCGCGCTGGCAACCAGCGTTCCATCGTCGAGCTTGGCGGTAGGGTGCAGTGTGCCCGGATTGGCACTGGCGGGGGCATCGGTGCTGGCGCGCCCGGTCAGCGGGTTGACGCACAGCACCGGCTGCGCGCCCTTGCGCTGGCCGTCCAGTCCGGGGCGCCTGCGATAGGCTTCGAGCACGATTTCGGGATCGGCCGGTTCGGCAAAGCTGGAATAGCTGATGACGCAACCGGTCTGGTCTGGGGCGGTGCAGGCCGCCAGACCCATCGCGGGCAGATCGTGTTCGACCGACACCGGCCAGCCGATCGGGTAGGCGGCAACGGTGCGGGCGGCCAGCGGCGTGCCTTTCACACGGTCCGCCATCAGGCGCATCATGTGCAGCGACCCCTGGCTGTGCCCGACGAGCACGATCGGCGTATCGGCGGGAAGCGCGGCGATGAAGGCATCGAATGCGGTGCGCACGTCGAGATAGGCGATGTCGAGCGCCTGCTGCCCTTCGGCCTTGTCGGTCAGGAATGCGCCAAAAGCAGCCTGGCGATAGCGCGGCGCCCAGACCTGGCCCTGCGCGTTGAACGCCGAGGCCATCAGCCGCACATAGGTGCTGGCGCGGCGCGCGCTGTCGGGATCGTCGACCGGTGCGTTCCAGTGCTTGCGTGCGAAATAGCTGGTGGGGTGGATGAAGAACACAGCGGCCCTGGCAGCGTTTTCCCCCGGAGCCGGGCTGGCGCCTTCAGGCGTCCAGCGGGCGGGATCGTCCTTGTCCATATCGGGCCGCGAAATCCACAGGGTGCGGTTGGCATAGGCGCTTTGCGGCAGCGGATCGATCTGTTCGAACGCCCCTTGCGGCACAAAGGCGAAGCGCGTCAGTTCGGCCGACCAGATCCGCATCACGAACAGCGCGGCAATCGCCAGAAAGGCGAAGATCGCGATCAGGTAGAGGAATCTGCGTGCCATGGCCGGTGCGTTCTCCCTTGCTGCTGGTGTGGCGTGTGCGGAACAGGGCCAGCCGCTCAGGCCGGAACCTGCCCCGCGGCGTGTTCATCGCGGTTGGCGCGGTTGCGTTCGGCCTGGCGTTCCAGCGCGATCTTGATCATCGCCACGATCGGATCGGCCAGCATCAGGCCAAGGATTCCGAACAGCAGGCCGAACATGAGCTGTGCCCCCAGCACCAGCGCCGGGGCAAGATCGGCGGTGCGCTTGGCCACCATCGGCACGATGATGTTGCCGTCCACGGTCTGCACCACGACATAGACGGCGATGCAGAACAGGCCCATTTCGGTGCCGCCGGAAAAACCGACCATGATCATCAGCAGCCCCGAAATCGGCGCGCCGATGTTCGGCAGGAAGGCCAGCAGTCCGGTCAGCATGCCCAGCAGCGCGGCCATCGGCACTCCCCACCACGCCAGCAAGGCCCAGGTCGCCACGCCTTCCACCACCATGCCGAGTATCCGGCCGAACAGCAGCATCCGCAAGGATTTGCCCATGCGCTGCGCGGTGCCTTCGAAATGGTCGCGCCGGTCTTCGGGCAGCATCCATGCAAAGCCGCGCCGGTACAGGTCGGGTTCCAGCACGAAATAGATCGCCAGGATGAAGATCAGGAAGCCCGTTGTGAACCCGCCGAATATCCCGCCCAGCGCCCGCGTGACCTGCCCGACGCTGCCCAGAACCTGGCTGGCAATCTGCTGCAGGTTGATGTCCTCAAGCCCGATGCCGTGGCTTTGCGCCCACACCGTCAACCGCGCGAGCTGGGTCTGGATCACTTCGGGCAGCATGGCCGCCTGCGCCGCGATCTGCCCCCCGGCGAAGGTGACCAGCCAGATCAGGAATCCCAGCGCGCCCAGCAGCACCAGCATGATGCGGATGCCGCGCGGGAGGAACGGCGCGACGCGTGCGATCAGGCGCTGCCCGCCATCGATCATCGCGCCGAACACGATCCCGCCAATGATGACCATGATCGGTTGTGCCAGCAGCACGGCCAGCGCAAACAGCCCTGCCACGCCCAGCCACACGGCAGCCTTCTTGGCTTCCTGGCGGATCAGGTCATCGGCAATATCGGCGGGACCGGCCGCCGAAGCGCCGCTGCGGCGATCGGGCGCGACAGGCAAAACCGGGTTTTCCATCTCAGTCATCGTGCCGTTACCGTGCCATCGGGGGCAGCCGCCCGCACGGGGCCTTTCCCCCGCAATTCGGGCCGCAATCTGCGCCAGGCGCGGTCCTTGCGCAAGGACGACCACCACGTCAGCGGGTTGAAGCTTTCGCTGCCGTCGAGCGAAAAGGTGATGAACTCTGCCCGGCCGCCGATGTTGGCCAGCGGCACCGGCCCGCCAAGGCCGCGTTCCTCGATCGAGGCGCGGCTGTCGGCGGAATGATCGCGGTTGTCGCCCATAAGGAAGACATGCCCCTGCGGAACCAGCGTTTCGGGGTAGTTGTCGAGCATCTGGTCGGTATGGTCGATGATCGTGTAGCTGGCCCCGTTGGGCAGCGTTTCGCGGAAGGCCGGAAGCTCGAACACCTCGCGCCCGTCGGCCAGCCGCGTGCGATAGCGTTCGAACATGTCATAGCACGGCGCGCCATCGCACAGGAGCTGCGGGTCCGCCGGGATCTGCACCGGCGGTTCGGCTTCCTGCGAGACCAGCCTGCCATTGAGGATGATCTGCCCGTGGACCACGGCGATGCGATCGCCGGGCAGGGCAACCACCCGCTTGATATAGTCCTCGTCGCGGTCGGGCGGCACGGCGATGACGATATCGCCATATTCGGGGGTGCGTGCCAGCAGGCGTTTTTCGCCACGCGGAAGGACGTGGAACGATGCCGAAACCCACGACCAGCCATAAGGGTATTTCGACACGACCAGACGGTCGCCCACCAGCAGGTTGGGCATCATCGAGATCGACGGAATGAAGAATGGCTTGGCGATCAGGCTGTGGAACACGATCACCGCCAGCAGCATCAGCCCCAGCCCGCGCACTTCGCCCCACCAGTCCACCGTTTCGGGCGGCGGCGCGGCGGGCGACAGCGGGGTGTCATCCTGCGCCGAATCGGCCGATGCGGCATCGGGGGCAGGGCTTTCGCCAGTGGGGGAGGTCGGTTCGGTCAAGCGGCGGAAGGTCCGGCAAGGGGACGCGCCTCGATCACGACAAAGGCCTGCGCCCAGGGGTGATCGTCGGTCAGCGTCAGGTGGATCACGGCTTCATGCCCCGGCGGGGTGATTGCGGCAAGGCGGGCCGCCGCGCCGCCGGTCAG
Organism: Novosphingobium lubricantis; assembly: GCA_042650965.1. GTDB lineage: Bacteria > Pseudomonadota > Alphaproteobacteria > Sphingomonadales > Sphingomonadaceae > Novosphingobium > Novosphingobium lubricantis. The sequence goes on from JBHSCB010000005.1 coordinate 78,493, forward strand.
CGCCAGTGTTGGCGCGCCCGAAGGGGCATTGACCACGCCGATGTCCTTCATGAACACGCCCGCCTTGAACCCGGTGCCGACCGCCTTGGAAAAGGCTTCCTTGGCGGCAAAGCGTTTCGCCAGCGTTCCGGCGATGGTGTAGGGGCGGCGCGCGGCCTTGGCCTGTTCGACCGGGGTGAACACGCGCTGCAGGAAACGGTCGCCGAACCTGTCGATCGAATTGCGGATACGCTCGATGTTGCACAGGTCCGACCCGATCGAGATGATCACCGCGCGTCGTCCATCAGCGCGCGCATGCGGCGCACCGCGCTTTCCAGCCCGGTGAAGATCGCTTCGCCGATCAGATAGTGGCCGATGTTCAGCTCGGCCAGTTGCGGGATGGCGGCAATCGGCTGCACGTTGTCGTACGTCAGCCCGTGTCCCGCGTGCGGTTCGATGCCGTTGCGCGCGGCCAGCGCGGCCATATCGGCCAGACGGCGCAGTTCGGCGGCGCGCGCTTCGCCGTCGGCATGGGCATATTCGCCGGTGTGCAGTTCCACCACCGGGGCGCCAAGCTGCATGGCCGCTTCGATCTGGCGCGCTTCAGGGGCGATGAACAGGCTGACGCGGATCCCGGCATCGCGCAGCCGCGCCACGATCGGGGCCAGCCGGTTGTGCTGCCCTGCCGCATCCAGACCGCCTTCGGTGGTGCGTTCTTCACGCCGTTCGGGGACGATGCAGGCCGCGTGCGGCTTGTGGCGCAGCGCGATGGCGACCATTTCATCGGTCGCGGCCATTTCCAGGTTCAGCGGCAGGTTCGTCGCCGCCTGAATGCGGGCAAGGTCTTCGTCGCGGATGTGGCGGCGATCCTCGCGCAAGTGCGCGGTAATGCCATCGCCCCCCACAGCGGCCACGATTTCCGCCGCCCGCACCGGATCGGGATGGTCGCCGCCGCGCGCGTTGCGGATCGTGGCGACATGGTCGATGTTCACGCCCAGCCGCAGCCGGGCCGGGCGCAGTACGCTGTCCATCAGGCCGAAGCCCGGCTGCCCGGCTTGACCGCGGGAGTGGCGGCAAGTTCGGGCGGCAGTTCATCGGGCGCGTAGGTCGGGAAGTTGAGCGCGACGAGCGGGAAGAACGGCACGCCCAGATCCACGCTTCCGCCTGATCGGTCGACCAGTGCGGCAGCGGCAATCACTTCGCCCCCGGCTTCGGTGATCGCCTTGATCGCTTCGCGGCTGGAAAGGCCGGTGGTCACAACGTCCTCGACCATCAGCACCTTGTCGCCGGGGGTCAGGGCAAAGCCGCGGCGCAGCTCGAAAGTGCCGGTCGGGCGTTCGACGAACATCGCCTCGACGCCCAGCGCGCGGCCCATTTCGTGGCCGATGATCACCCCGCCCATGGCCGGGGAGACGACCTTCTGTATCTGCTGGCGCAGTTCACGCGGGATTTTCTGGGCCGTGGCCGCTGCCAGCCGCGAAGCGCGCATCGGGTCCATCAGTACGCGCGCGCATTGCAGGTAGTGGGCGCTGTGCCGGCCGGAGGAAAGCAGGAAATGCCCCTCAAGCAGGGCCTGGCTGGCGCGGAATTCGGAAAGGATCTCTTCGTCGAGCATCGGTCACCTGATCGGCCGGGGTTGGAAGGGCCGGGCCACGGGTTTCGCAAATGGCCCCTGCTGCGGCGCGGGGCAACCCCCCTTGGGCACAGTGGTCGAAATGCCGTGGCCAGCGGCGTTCCGGCGGGCGCTGCCGTGCGTTGCGCGCAGCGTGCTTCGGAGCTTGCCCCAAGGGGCGTGATGCGTTGCGGAAAAATATGCGCCATGGCGCTTGAGGCTTGGCGGAACCGCGCGTATAGGCCGGTCCAGTCGAGGGATATCAGGGACGGGCCGTGCGCCGGTTTCTGGTCATGCGCAAATCTGCGCAAACAGGAAAAGCGGATATTTAGACGATGAGTCTTGCCGATACCGCCCGCGCGTTGGGCAAAGCTGTCAGGGTCCTTGGCGCCGCTGTGGCACTGACATTCGGAACACAGGCGATGGCTGCGGCACCCGCCGCGCCTGCGGCTGCTCCGGCGGTCGCTGCCAGCGAATCGCCCGTGGCCGCCGCCGCGCCAGTCGCCGCTGCGGCCGATGCCGCACCGGCCGACAAGGGGTATTACACCCCGATGAAGCCGACGCCCGGCAAGGGCATGCCGGTGGACAAGGGCTGGACCTTCCAGGACCAGTATTCCCCGGTTGGCGATCAGGCGCTGTGGATGCACGATTACATCCTCATGCCGATGGTCGTCGGCATTTCGGTGCTGATCCTGATCCTGCTCGTCGTGGTGATGGGCCGCTTCAACAAGCGCGCAAACCCGGTCGCATCCAAGACCAGCCACAACACGCTGATCGAAGTGGTGTGGACGCTGATCCCGGTGCTGATCCTCGTGGTCATCGCGGTGCCGTCGATCCGCCTGCTGGCCCAGCAGTACGAACCGGCCCCCAAGGGCGCCGTTACCGTCAAGGTGACCGGCTACCAGTGGTACTGGGGCTATACCTATCCCGACAACGGCGGTTTCGAAGTCGTCTCGAACATGCTGAGCGAGGAAGACGCGCTCAAGGCTGGCGAGCCGAGCCACCTTGCGGTCGATAACCGCATGGTCGTCCCCGCAGGCGAACCGATCCGCATCCAGACCATCGGCGCTGATGTGATCCACTCGTTCGCCGTGCCCTCGCTGTGGTTCAAGCTCGACGCCGTGCCGGGGCGCATCAACGAGAAGGTGCTCTTCATCAAGGAGCCGGGCGTGTATTACGGCCAGTGCTCCGAATTGTGCGGTGTCCGCCACGGCTACATGCCGATCGCGGTGGAAGCCCTGCCGCGCGACAAGTTCGAGGCGTGGGTGAAGACCCAGCCCGGCGGTACGGTTGGCGAGGCGGCGGAAGCCGTCGCCGCCGCTCCGGCCCAGCCGGCCGCCTGACGCGAAGTTCATGGACAAGGTTTGACCGAAATGGCCACCATACCCGCAGACCACGAAGGCATCGGCGCCCATCACGGGGAGCATGATGATCATGACCACAAGCCGGGCTTCTTCGCCCGCTGGTTCATGTCCACCAACCACAAGGATATCGGTACGCTGTACCTGATCTTTGCGATCTTCGCAGGGATCATCGGCGGCGCCGTTTCCGGCATCATGCGCTGGGAACTGGCGCAGCCGGGCATCCAGGTGCTGGGCTATTTTGCCGAACTGCTGGGGACGCAGAATCCCAGCTTCGACCAGCAGCTTCACCTGTGGAACGTGCTGATCACCGCGCACGGCCTGATCATGGTGTTCTTCATGGTCATGCCCGCGATCATCGGCGGTTTCGGCAACTGGTTCGTGCCGATCATGATCGGTGCGCCGGACATGGCGTTCCCGCGCATGAACAACGTTTCGTTCTGGCTGACCTTCGTCGGGTTCTGCTCGCTGATGTTCTCGGCCTTCGTGCCGGGCGGCACGGGCAACGGCGCGGGCACGGGCTGGACGGTCTATGCACCGCTTTCCACCTCCGGTTCGGTCGGGCCGGCTGTCGACTTTGCGATCTTCTCGCTGCACCTTTCGGGCGCGGGTTCGATCCTTGGGGCGATCAACTTCATCACCACCATCTTCAACATGCGCGCGCCGGGGATGACCCTGCACAAGATGCCGCTGTTCGTGTGGTCGGTGCTGGTTACCGCATTCCTGCTGCTGCTGGCGCTGCCGGTGCTGGCCGCGGCCATCACCATGCTGCTGACCGACCGCAACTTCGGCACGACCTTCTTCGATCCGGCCGGCGGCGGTGACCCCGTCCTGTACCAGCACCTGTTCTGGTTCTTCGGCCACCCTGAGGTGTACATCATGATCCTGCCGGGCTTCGGCATCATCAGCCAGATCATCTCGACCTTCTCGAAGAAGCCGGTGTTCGGCTACCTCGGCATGGCTTACGCAATGGTCGCCATCGGCGTGGTCGGGTTCATCGTGTGGGCGCACCACATGTACACCACCGGCCTCGACGTGAACACGAAGATGTACTTCACCGCCGCAACCATGGTGATCGCAGTGCCCACCGGCATCAAGATCTTCTCGTGGATTGCGACGATGTGGGGCGGCAGCCTGGAGTTCAAGTCGCCGATGGTCTGGGCGATCGGCTTCATCTTCCTGTTCACCGTGGGCGGCGTGACCGGCGTCGTGCTGGCCAACGGCGGCGTGGACGACAACCTGCACGACACCTACTACGTGGTTGCCCACTTCCACTACGTGCTGTCGCTGGGCGCCGTGACGTCGCTCTTCGCCGGGTTCTTCTACTGGTTCCCGAAGATGAGCGGCCGCATGCACTCCGAGTTCCTGAGCCACCTGCAGTTCTGGATCTTCTTCGTCGGCGTGAACCTGATCTTCTTCCCGATGCACTTCCTGGGCATCCAGGGCATGCCGCGCCGTTATCCCGACTATGCGCTGGCCTACTCCTACTGGAACGAGATCGCGTCCTATGGCTACGTCATCATGGCGGCGTCGATCGGCGTGTTCTTCGTGAACATCATCTACGCCTTTACCGCCGGCAAGAAGGCCGCAGGCAATTACTGGGGCGAAGGCGCCACGACGCTGGAGTGGACCCTGTCCTCGCCGCCGCCGTTCCACCAGTTCGAAACCCTGCCCGTGATCGATGACAAGGCTTACGCGCACTAAGCGTCCGCCCTGTCCCGAAGCGGACTGTACGAAACAAGGCCCCCGGCGCGATCCGGGGGCCTTTTTCGTGGAGCCTGTGCCGCACCTTCGACCGTGCGTTCAGGAAGGCATTTCCGCTCGTCCCGTTTCCCTTTCCAAGCGGCGTGGCTGGGCGTATAGGCCGCCCGATCATGGATAGCGCCCAGACCTTGCAACTGCCTGCCGAATGGCGCGATTTCTTCGCGCTGACCAAGCCGCGCGTGATGACGCTGGTCATCTTCACCGGGCTGTGCGGCATGCTGGCGGCGCCGGGCACGCTGCACCCGGTCCTCGCGTTTACCGCGATCCTGTGCATTGCCGTGGGGGCAGGCGGTTCGGCCGCGCTCAACCAGTGGTGGGAAGCCGATCTCGATGCGGGGATGAAGCGCACCGCGCAGCGCCCGCTGCCCGCCGGGCGCATGGAGCGGTCTTCCGCCCGCGATTTCGGCGCTGCGCTGGCCGGAGGCTCGGTCATGGTCATGGGGCTGGCGGTAGGCTGGCTGGCGGCGGCGATCCTTGCCTTTTCGATCTTCTACTATGCGTGGATCTATACGGTCTGGCTAAAGCCGCGCACGCCGCAGAACATCGTCATCGGCGGCGGTGCCGGGGCATTTCCGCCACTGATCGGCTGGGTCGCGGTGACTGGCGACATCACGCTGATGCCGGTGCTGCTGTTCCTCATCATTTTCATGTGGACACCGCCGCACTTCTGGGCACTCGCGCTGTTCGTTCAGACGGATTATGCCAAGGTCGGCATCCCGATGATGCCGGTGGTCGCCGGGGAACGCTCCACGCGCAGACAGATCCTTGTCTACGCCGTGCTGCTGCTGCCGGTCACGCTGGCACCATGGTGGATCGGCGGAACCGGCGCGATATATGGGCTTTCGGCGCTGGTGCTGGGGCTGATCTTCATCGCCCTGTCGGTGAAGGTAGGGCTGCGGCGGTCCGTTCCCGATGATGCCATGCGTCCCGAAAAGCGGCTTTTCGCGTTTTCGGTGCTCTATCTTTTCGTCCTGTTTGCGATGCTGGTGGCAGACCGGTTCGCTACGGTGCAGGGCTGGCAGTAGCACAACAAAGGTGTCGCACAGTGATGACCGAAAACGGCATGAACAAGCCCGGCGTTGAAAGGCAGAGCATGGACGCGCAGCAGACCGAACTCTATCGCGCCCGCCAGCGCAGCCGCAACAAGGTGCTGGCGTTGATTCTGGGCGCGCTCGCCGTGCTGTTCTTCGCCATCACCATCGTCAAGATCACGGCCCAGTCGGGCGCGGCGGGCTGATATGGCAACCGGTCCTTCGCCCTACGCCGTGGTGCCCGATGCGGCCCGCAACCGGCGCACCGGCATCCTTGCCGCAGCAGGCGCTCTGGCGATGCTGGGTCTGGGCTATGCCTCGGTCCCGCTCTATCGGCTGTTCTGTCAGGTAACCGGTTATGGCGGCACCACGCAGCGCGCCGGGGAAGACGCATTGGCCGGGGTCAAGGTATCGGGCAAGACCATCACCGTGCGTTTCGATGCCAATGTCGCGCGCGAACTGCCCTGGGTTTTCAAACCCGAACAGGTGAAACAGGAACTGCGCATCGGCGAACGCAAGATCGCCACCTTTTCCGCGCACAACCTTTCCGGCCGCACGATTACCGGCACGGCCGTATTCAACGTTTCGCCCGAACAGGCCGGGCGTTATTTCAACAAGATCCAGTGCTTCTGCTTTACCGAGCAAGTGCTCAAGCCGGGCGAAGACGTGCGGATGCCGGTGATCTATTATGTCGATCCGGCGATCCTTGACGATCCTGCGGCGCAGAACATCGCGGAAATCACGCTGAGCTACACGTTCAACGAAACACCGGAAAGCGCGGCTGCGGCGAAAAGCCCGGCAAAGCTTGCGCACAACGCCGTTAGCGCGGCGGTTGAAAAGCCACTGGACCGGGCGCAAACCCGGCGATAAAGGCAAGTGTGACTCCGCCCGGCGCACCGCGTGCCGGGCAAGCAACCATGACCAGACTCTACTGGGGGAATACGATCATCATGGCCGGCGCCAAGAACCACGACTACCACATTCTCCCGCCTGACGTGTGGCCGTTCATCGGGGCATTTTCGGCACTCACCCTGACCACGGGTGGCGTGCTCAGCATGCACGGCATGGCCGGTGGCAAGGCCGTGATGATGCTCGGCGCGCTCGGCGTGATCGCCACGTTCTTTTCGTGGTTCGGCAAGATCATCAAGGAAGCGCACGCGGGCGATCACACCCCCGTGGTGCAGCTTCACCAGCGGTACGGGATGATCCTGTTCATTGCTTCGGAAGTGATGTTCTTCGTCGGCTGGTTCTGGGCGTTCTTCGACTTTTCGCTGTTCCCGTCGGAAATGGCGGAAGCCGTTGCCGGGCAGTGGCCGCCCAAGGCGATCGAAGCGGTCATGGACCCGTTCGACCTGCCGCTGCTCAACACGCTGATCCTGCTGTGTTCGGGTACGACGCTCACCTGGGCGCACCACGCGCTGATCCATGGCGACCGTGACGGGCTGAAGAAGGGCCTGTGGGCCACCATCCTGCTTGGCCTCGTCTTTTCCGCGATCCAGGCTTACGAATACGCTCACGCGCCGTTCGCCTTCGGTACCAACACTTATGGTTCGGCCTTCTACATGGCCACCGGGTTCCACGGCTTCCACGTCATTGTCGGCACGATCTTCCTGATCGTCTGCCTCGTGCGCGCCAACAAGGGCCACTTCACCCCGCGCCAGCACTTCGGTTTCGAAGCCGCTGCGTGGTACTGGCACTTCGTTGACGTGGTCTGGCTGTTCCTGTTCGTCGCCATCTACGTTTGGGGCGGCTGGGGTTACCCGATCCACTGATGCGCACCGGCGATAGCCCCGGTGGCGATCGCAAAACGAAGGGGCAGCCGGGGATTACCCAGGCTGCCCTTTTCGGTTCATGCCCGCGTTGCGGTGCGCGCAGCATCTGGAAAGGCCCGGCGGAGCTGGCGGCAAGCTGCGCCACCTGCGGGCTGGATCTGGCCGTGCTGGAACCGCGCGGCCGGGCGCTCTATCTCGTCATCCTGCCGGTGACTGTCCTGCTGGTGCTGGCGGCGGTCACGCTGGATGACCTGGTGCGTCTGCCGGTGTGGGCGCTGATGTTGCTGTGGGGCGCGCTTGTTCCGCTCGCCGTGATCGGGGCGCTGCGCTTTGCCAAGGCTGCCGTGCTGCTGGCACGGCTGGACAAGGAATGAATCCGATGCTGCGACGCCTGCCTGTCCTGCCCACGCTGCCTGTCCTGCCCACGCTGTTTGTCCTTGCGGCCGTGGCCACGATGGTTGCGCTTGGCCTGTGGCAACTTGACCGCCTGGACCAGAAGCAGGCGATGATGGCGCGCTATGCCGCGGCGCAGGCATCGGGTGCGGCGGTTGCCTTTCCGGGCACGCCAGAGACGGTTGACGCCGCGCTTTACCATCGCAGCACGCTTGATTGCCAAAGCGTGGCCGGGTTCACCTCGATTTCCGGCCGCAACGCCGATGGCGAGGCCGGGCTGGCGCATGTGGCCGATTGCCGCCTTGGCGATGGCCGCCCCGCCTCGGTCGTGGTGGGATGGTCACGCGATCCTGCGGCCCCGGCGTGGCGCGGTGGTGTGGTGACCGGCTGGGTCGCGCCGGGGCCACGGCTTGTTGCCGATCCTGCTGTAGCGGGCCTTCAGGCGAACGCACGGCCCGATCCGAACGACATTCCGAACAACCACCTGGCCTATGCCGTGCAGTGGTTCTTCTTCGCCTTCGTTGCGCTGATCATCTATGCGCTGGCGGTGCGCAAGCGGATCGCTGGCTGAGAGGCGGTGCCTCGCATCGCGGCGGGCCGCCCAGAATCCTTGCCCTTTGCCCGCCCGGTCGCTAACCGGCCATTCCCATGAAGTATGTCAGCACACGGGGGCAGGCCCCTTCGCTCGATTTCCAGGGTGTCACGCTTGCGGGCCTTGCGTCCGACGGAGGGCTTTACGTGCCCGAAGCCTGGCCGACCTTCTCTGCCGACGAGATCGCGGCGATGGCCGGGCTGCCCTATGCGCAGCTTGCCGCGCGGGTGATGCAACCCTTCGTCGGGGATTGCCTGACGCCCGAACGCCTGCTGGACTTGTGCGAACAGGCTTACGGCCGCTTTGCCCATGCTGCGGTCACCCCGCTCCGGCAACTGGACGAGACGCAGTGGGTGCTCGAACTGTTCCATGGCCCGACGCTGGCGTTCAAGGACGTGGCGCTGCAACTGCTCGGCCTGCTGTTCGAGGAGTTCCTGGCGCGCGGGGACGATCACATCACCATCGTCGGCGCGACATCGGGCGATACCGGTTCGGCGGCGATCGACGCCGTCGCGGGCCGGGCCAAGGTGGATATCTTCATGCTTCACCCGCATGGCCGGGTTTCGGATGTGCAGCGCCGCCAGATGACCACGGTGATCGCGCCCAACGTCTACAACATCGCCATCGACGGCAGCTTCGACGATGCGCAGGCGATGGTGAAGCGCATGTTCAACGATGCCGCGATGACCGGGCGCTTTGGCATTGCGGCGGTCAATTCGATCAACTGGGCGCGGCTGATGGCGCAAGTTGTCTATTACTTCGCCGCCGCGCTGCAACTTGGCGCGCCACAGCGCAAGGTGGCGTTTTCGGTGCCGACCGGCAATTTCGGTGACGTGTTCGCAGGCTATGTCGCGGCGCAGATGGGCCTGCCGATCGAGCGGTTGATCGTGGCGACCAACGTCAACGACATTCTCCACCGGGCGCTGTCCACCGGGGATTATTCCGCCAGCACGGTTACCCCGACCGCGGCCCCTTCGATGGACATTCAGGTGTCGTCCAACTTCGAACGCCTGCTGTTCGATTGCGGCGGGCGCGATGGCGCGGCGATGGCCGAACAGATGCGCGGGTTCGAAGCGACAAAGGCCATGCAACTGACCAATGCGCAGCGCGAATCGGCTGCGGCGCTGTTCACGTCGGAGCGGGCCGATGCGGCGGACATGGCCAACGCCATGCGCTGGGCCTACGAATCGTGTGGCGAAGTGCTTGATCCGCATACCGCGATCGGCCTGCACGCCGCGCGCGTGGCGCAGGGCATCGCGGCAGGTGTCCCGGTGGTGACGCTGGCGACGGCGCACCCGGCCAAGTTCGTCGATGCGGTGGAACGTGCCACGGGCGTGCGCCCCGGCCTGCCCGCGCGGGTGGGCGATCTCTTCGACCGCGAGGAACGGTGCGACCGCTTGCCGGGCGACTATGCCGCGGTGGCCGATTACGTCGCGCAGCGGGCAACCGCGCGCAATGGCTGAACTCGAACTCCAGCCCCGGCTGATGGTGGGTGAGGGCTGGGGCGATTTTGCCCTGCTCGATTCCGGCCACGGGCGGAAGCTGGAACGCTATGGCCGCTACCGCTTCATCCGCCCGGAACCGCAGGCGATGTGGACCCCGCGTCAGGGCGACTGGCAGGCCGATGCCGAGTTCGTGCCCGGATCGGACGAGGACGGCGGCGGGCGCTGGCAGTTCGACCGGCCAGTGCCGCGCGAAGGCTGGGAACTGGCGCGCGAAGAGGTGCGCTTTACCGCATCGTGCACCCCGTTCCGCCACCTCGGCTTCTTTCCCGACATGGCGCCAGTGTGGGACTGGATGGGTGAGCGGCTGGCGGGGGCGGCAGAGGCTTCGACGCTGAACCTGTTCGGCTATACCGGTGTCGGCACGCTTTCGCTTTCGCGGCACGGGCCAGTGACGCATGTCGATGCATCGAAGAAATCGGTTGCCCAGGCGCGCGCCAACGCGGCCCTTTCCGCCATGGCCGAACGGCCGGTGCGCTGGATCGTCGATGACGCCGCCAAGTTCACCGCGCGCGAGGTGCGCCGGGGCAGGCGCTATGACGGGATCATCCTCGATCCGCCAAAGTTCGGGCGCGGGCCGGATGGCGAAGTCTGGCGGCTGGAAGACAACCTGCCGGGCCTGATTGGCGATTGCGCGCAATTGCTCGATTCGCAAAGCCGTTTCCTGTTCCTGACGGTCTATGCCGTGCGCATGTCCTCGCTGGCGCTTGCCGGGCTGCTGGCAGAGGCGCTGCGTGGCCTGCCGGGGACGGTGGAGCATGGCGATCTTGCCATCCGCGAGGAAGGCCCGGACGGACGCCTGCTGCCTACCGCGATCTTCGCCCGCTGGAAAAACTGAACGCCGGCGCCACGGGTGCGATGGACTCGCGCCTTGCGCCCTGTCAAAGGCCGCGTCCATGTCCGAAAGCCTGATCCTTGAAGTCGCCAATCTCGAAACCGATGTCCTGACCGGGATCTATTCGGAAGAGACGGGGCGCCCGCAGCCCTTGCGCATTTCGATGCGCGTGGGGCTGCAGCACCGGGATCAGTACACCGCCGATTGCCCGCTTTCGGCCAGCAAGAATTACATGGACCTCAAGTTCGCGGCGACCGAGGGCCTGCCCCAGGGGGTGCATTTCAAGCTGATCGAAGCCGTGGCAGACCACATCTGTGAAACGCTGTTCCTGCAGGATGAACGCGTGCTGTGGGTGGAGGTAAAGATCGTGAAGCTGGCGATCAGCGAGAACGGCGAGGAAATCGGCATCACGCTGCGGCGGGAACGGCGCGCCTGATGGCGGGACCGCGCCCGCTGGCGGTGGTGACCGGGGGCTGGCGCCGTATCGGCGCGGCAATTGCCGGCAAGCTGGCGCACGAAGGCTGGGACCTGGCATTGCACGCCCACCGCGAAGACAGCTTCGATGACCGCTTTCAGACCGAACTGGAAGCCATGGGTGCCACCGTTTACCGTGTTGCCGGGAATCTTGAAGACGCGGCTTTTGCAGGTGGGCTGATCGGGCGCGTCGTGGCCGTCGCAGGCCGTGCGCCCGTGCTGCTGGTCAATTGCGCTTCGCTGTTCCACGATGACCGGGTCGAAACGCTGACCGCCGATACGCTGGAGCAGCATTTTGGCGTGAACCTGTTTGCGCCGCTGCTGCTGACGCGCGCCCTGGCCGATGCGCTGGGCGATTCGCCGGGCTGCGTGGTCAACATCCTTGACCAGCGCGTGCTCAACCCCGTGCCGGACCAGATCAGCTATACCCTGTCGAAGCAGGCGCTGCATGCCGCCGTGCGCACGCTGGCCCGCGCCATGGCGCCGCGCGTGCGCGTAAACGGCGTGGCGCCTGGGCTGATCCTGCCAACCGCCGATTACGATCCCGATCAATGGCATAGGCTGGAAGCGGTCATGCCCTTGCAAGCCTTGCCGCAAGCCGCCGAAATTGCCGAAGCGGTGCACTATCTGGCTACCGCGCGGTCGGTCACCGGGCAGACTTTATTCGTCGATGCAGGCGCGCACCTTGAATCTTACCCGCGTGACTTCGTATACATGGAAAAGTGAACAGCCTTTCCCCTCCCGCAGCCGCACCCGCCAGTGCTGCTCCGCTTGTCGACCGGTTCGCCCGGCGGATCACGTACCTGCGGCTTTCGGTTACCGACCGATGCGATCTGCGCTGCGCCTACTGCATGCCCGAACGCATGACCTTCCTGCCCCGTGCCGAAGTGCTCAGCCTGGAAGAACTGCACCGGCTGGCATTGCATTTCATTGCGCGCGGTGTGCGCAAGATCCGCCTGACGGGCGGGGAACCGCTCGTGCGGCGCGACATGATCGAGCTGGTCCGCGCGCTGGGCCGCAAGATCGGCGTGGACGATCAGTCGGGCGGGCTGGACGAATTGACGCTGACCACCAACGGCACCCGCCTTGCCGAGTTTGCAGACGATCTGGCCGCTGCCGGGGTGCGCCGCATCAACGTGTCGCTCGATACGCTGGACCGGGCAACCTTTGCCAGCCTTGCGCGCCGCGACATGCTGCCGCAAGTGCTGGAAGGCATTGCGGCGGCGCGGGCGGCGGGCCTCAAGGTCAAGATCAACACCGTGGCGCTCAAGGCCCTCAACGAGGCGGAGATCCCCTCGCTGGTCGAATGGGCGCACGGCCAGGGCCATGACATGACACTGATCGAGGTCATGCCGCTGGGGGAAGTGGAAGGTGACCGGTTCGACCATTACCTGCCGCTTGACGCGGTGCGGCGCGATCTGGAATCGCGCTGGACGCTTACCCCCAGCGACGCGCGTTCGGGCGGCCCGGCGCGCTATGTCGATATTGCGCAGACCGGCGGGCGGCTGGGATTCATCACCCCGCTGACCGGCAATTTCTGCGAAGGGTGCAACCGTGTGCGGGTGACCGCGACCGGCCAGCTCTACATGTGCCTTGGCGGCGAAGGACAAGTCGATCTGCGCGCGGCGCTGCGCAGCGATGACCCCGACGCCGCGCTCGATGCTGCCTTTGCGCGGGCCATGGGGGAAAAGCAGGAACGGCATTCCTTCGTGATTGACCGCCCCGGCGGCGCGCCCGCCGTATCGCGCCACATGTCGACCACCGGGGGCTGACCGGGACGTGGCACGGCTGGTGTTCCTGGGGCGGCTGGAAGATGTGGCGGGCATGGCGGAGCTGGCCGTTGCGCCGGGGCCGTTGGAACAGGTGCTGGCGACGCTCGATCCGGCGCTGGCCGTGGCTCTGCTGGCCGACAAGGTGCGCATGGCGCTCAACGGCCGGTTGCTGACCGATGTCGGCGCGATCGTGCTGGTGGCGGGCGACGAACTGGCATTCCTACCGCCGGTCAGCGGAGGCTGAGATGGCCGACGTTCGCCTGGCAGAAGAACCCTTCGATCCGGCGCAGGAAATTGCCGCGTTCACCGCGCGCCATGCGACGGCAGGGGGCATTGTCACGTTTCTGGGGCAGGTGCGCGATTCGGGCGGGGTAGAGGCGCTTGAGCTGAAGCACTATGGCCCGATGACCTTGCCGGGCATGGCCGAGCTTGCCCGCACGGCCGAACGGCGCTGGCCGCTTGAGGGTCTGCTGATCGTTCACCGCAGCGGCGTGATGCATCCCGGCGATGCGATCGTGCTGGTGGCGGCGGCTGCACGGCACCGGCGCGATGCCTTTGCCGCCGCCGATTTCGCCATGGATCATCTCAAGAGCGAAAGCTGGTTCTGGAAGCGCGAAAAGACCGCAAAAGGCTGGCGCTGGGTCGAGCCGCGCCCTGAAGACCACAGCGATCTGGCGCGCTGGGGCTGAACCCGTGTTCAGCCGTTGAACCGGGCGAGCAGCGAATCGATGGTACGGGTCTGCGCGGCGACGATCGCTTCCACTTCGCGGCGGGCATCGCGCACCGCAACCAGATCGGCATCGCCTGCATCGATTGCGCGGTTGCTGGCCTGCGTTTCCAGCAGGTCGAGATCGGCGAGCGGAAGGCTGGCCTGCGCGCGGGCGGATTCAAGCCCGGCCACGGCAATGGACGCAACCGACCACGCTTCGCTGCCCTGCGCCGCACCGGAGGCAGATCCGGCGGCGCGGGCGGCGGCGGGCTGGCGCTGGTCGAACAGCGTTTGCGCGGCGCGGGCGCTGGCGCGCAGCGAATCGAGCTGCGCGGCAAGGCCCTGCGTCATTGCTGCGGGGTGTGGGGCTGGCGGTGTCGGTGCGCCGGGGCGGGCATAGGCCGCTTCGGCGGGGCGGCGCGCCAGCGAGGGGAAATCCGAACGAGCGCCGCACCCTGCGATGAGCAGAGTCGGCAGGATGACCGGCAGCAGGGCCGGGGTCAGGCTTGCCACAGGGGCGATCCGGGGAATACGCTTTGCCATGGCCGCGCCATAGCATGGCTGGCGCAACCCGCCACTGCCGCGATGCGCGAAAGCGCGTGGACCCGCATTTTCCGGGCGCATGCGCTGTCAGGCGGCATTGACAGGCAGCGGGCCTTGGACTATCCGCGCCCTTCTTTCCGGGACCTGCGCTTTTTGCGGGGGAACGGTGTGTTGCCCGTAGTCAGCGATTCGCAGGCGTTGGGTGCCTTAATTGGAATCGCCTCGGGTAACCGCAGGCTTTTTGGAACGGATAACAGGAACCATGTTCGCAATTGTGCGCACGGGCGGCAAGCAGTATCGGGTTGCCGCCGGAGACAAGATCGCGGTCGAAAAGCTGGCTGGTGAAGCCGGTGAAACGATCACGCTGGGTGACGTTCTGCTCGCCGGCGAAGGCGATTCGCTGGCTGACGCCGCGAAGGTGACGGTTTCGGCCGAAATCATCGCCCAGGCGAAGTCGGAAAAGGTGATCGTGTTCAAGAAGCGCCGTCGCCACAACTACCGCCGCAAGAACGGGCATCGCCAGCAGCTTACCCTGCTGCGCATCCTGTCGGTCGCGTAACCAAGCTCGGAGTTATCTGAAATGGCACATAAGAAAGCAGGCGGCTCCTCGCGCAACGGTCGCGATTCGGCTGGCCGCCGCCTTGGCGTCAAGAAGTTCGGCGGTCAGGAAGTGATCGGCGGCAACATCATCATCCGCCAGCGCGGTACCCGTGTGTACCCCGGCGCGAATGTCGGCATGGGCAAGGATCACACCCTGTTCGCGCTGGCCGAAGGGCGCGTGCGCTTCCATGCTGGCAAGCTTGGCCGCAAGTACGTGTCGGTAGACATGATGGCCGAAGCGGCAGAATAACCGGATGGTCAATCAGTGGGCCATCCTGACGGGTGGCCCCGCCGGTCTTCATCGACCGGCACTTTGAGGGAGAGGGCCATGCCCGTCTCCCTTTTTTCTTGTCTCCCTCGATCCCTGCATTCGCGCTGCCGCCCGACGCAATCCAGACGCGTTCCGGCGCAAGGCGCAATACGGCTGTCACGTCAGGCGCTTAGGTGCGCCTTGGACAGGCCGTGAAAGGAGACCGAGATGTTCATTCGCAGCCAACGGCTGTTCCTGCGGCCCGGCTGGCCTGAAGACTGGGCCGAACTTTACGCACTGATCGACGATCAGGCGGTGGTTCGCAATCTGTGCCGTGCGCCCTGGCCGTATTCCCCCGACGATGCGCGCTGCTTTGCCGCCAGCAGGCAGGCGCCGCGCCACCCGCACTTCTTCGTCACGCTGCCCGGCGCCCATGGCGCGCGTCTGATCGGCTGCGTCGGCCTTGCCGATTGTGATGGCGAGACGGAAATCGGCTATTGGGTTGCCCGCCAGCACTGGGGTAACGGCTATGCCACAGAGGCGGTGCGGGCGCTGCTCACCCTCGCACGCACGCTGGGGCATCGGCGGCTGACGGCGCACCACTTCACCGACAATGCGGCATCGGCGCGGGTTCTGGCGAAGGTGGGATTTGCACCGACGGGCGAAGTCCGCCTGGTGCGCAGCGCGGCGCGCAGCGAAGCGGCGCCGGCACGCGTGCATGCGATCGACCTTGGCGCCCCGGCCGATTGCGACGGGCCGGGCGATGGCGCCGTGCGCATGGCGCGGCGGTTGCGCGCTGCCTGACGCCGGAGCGCGTCAGGCGGTGTGCACAGCGTCGGCGAAGGCGCTGTCGGCCTTGCCGATCAGTGCTCGGTCGTCATGCTGCCAGGGGTGGAAGCCCGGCTTGAAGTAGCTGAGCCAGGCCGGGAAGATGCGGCGCAGCACCCCCGGCTTGCCCAGCAGGTACTTCGCCAGCCGCCATTTCCAGCGCGCGCCGGCAAGGCCGTCCTGCTGCAACAGGTCGAGCGTATCCTCGATCCGGTGCGTGATGAAGTTCTTGCTGACGATCAGCATCATCAGCGCCTTGACCTTCCACCGCTTGAACCGGCTCCATTCGCGGGTGGCGTGCAGCCAGGTATCGTAGGCCACGCCCTTGTGCTCGATCTCCTCGATCGCGTGCCAGCGCCACATCGCGGCCGCTTCCGGGTCCGCCCCGGCAAAGTGGGCCGGGTTGGCAAGAAACTCGTGCGCAATCATCGCGGTGAAGTGTTCCAGCGCCATCGTTGCCGCAAGGTTGAGGATGACCGGCCGGTCCTTCGTCAGGGCCAGCAGTTCCTCTACCCGGCGGTCGATGCGGGCGATGTCGTACCCCGCCGATTCCGCGGCGCGGTTGAAGGCCACGTGTTCGCGCGTGTGGTTGATTTCCTGGCGGATGAAGGCACGGATTTCCGCGTCGAGCCGTGGCGGCACGCCATCGCGGTGCGCCTTGACCGCTTCGATGAAGAAGGCTTCGCCGCGCGGGAAGGTTGCCGAAAGGCTGTTGTGCCAGGCCGTGGCCACGGGATCATCGGCGAGCCACCAGCGCCCCGGCGGGGTTTCGCGCCCGAAGCGGCGGTCGCGCACGGTAATCGCCAGATCCGCAGGCGTGGGCACGTGCTTGCCGGAAACGGCGCTGCGTTCTAGGGCTGTGGCAGGGGGCATGGCGTTCATGCCGGGCAATCTAGGCGTATTAACACTAATGTCAATAAGGAAGCGCCTCTCGCCAGAGGAAAGCCGCATGGCGGCACTGGAGGCAGCGCGGGGACTGCTGGTGGAAAGCGGGCCGCAGGCGGTGACGTTGAAGGCGGTTGCCGGGCGGATCGGGCGCACCCATGCCAACCTGCTGCACCACTTCGGATCGGCGGCGGGCCTGCAAAAGGCGCTAGCGCGGCATCTGGCCGAAACGATCTGCGCCACCATCCGCGAAGCGGTGATCGCCAGCCGTTCGGGCATCGGTTCGCCGCGCGACGTGGTGGACCTGACGTTCGATGCCTTCGACCGTGAAGGCGCGGGCGCGCTGGCATCGTGGATGCTGCTTTCCGGCAACGAGGACGCGCTTGACCCCATCGTCGATACGATTCACGATCTGGTTGTCGATCTCGATCAATATGCCAGCGATACCCAGCGCGGCGCGACGCTGGCGCTGGTGCTGATGGCGCTGGGCGATGCGCTGATGGGCGGGCCGCTGGCGCTGGCGCTCGACCTGCCCCGCACTGCCGCGCGCGACCGCGCCGAGCGCATGCTGGTGGAAGGCATCCAGCCCGCGCCCGGCAGCCTTATTCCGAAGGATTGAGCGCCATCCACGCAGGCGCAAGGGTGGCGGGAATGTCCTCTGTCCGCCGGTGATCGACTGCCAGCCCCAGTGTGGGATAGGCCATGCGCTGGCGCGCCGGATCGGATTGATCGAGCGGCACCACAATCAGGCGGCGGTTTACCTTCTGCCGCCAGTTCATCCGCGCGGTATTTTCCTGCCCGACATAGCAGCCCTTGGTAAAGCTGACGCCGTTAAGCTCTGCGGCATTGCATTCCAGCCACAACAGGTCGCCCAGTTCGACCTGGCCTTCGGGCACGCCCAGCGCCAGCCGGTGCGCCAGCCACGCTGCGTCGGCGGCTGCATCGCGCGTACCGTCCGCCGGGGCGAGCCAGCGTTGGCCAAGCGCGGGAAGGCGTGGATCGGGGCTGGCCCCATCGCCCGCGCGCCAGTGCACCGCCACATCGTCGGCCCGCGCGATCATGATCTTGCGGCGCAGGCGGTACAGAGTCAGCCGCTTGGCCAGCGCATCGGCCACGCCCGATTCGCAATCAAGCAGCAGCCCGGCGTCGCCATCGGACCAGACGATGAAATCGAACAGCACCTTGCCCTGCGCGGTCAGCAGCGCGGCCCAGACCGGAAGATCCCCCGCAACATCATTGGTGACCAGCCCTTGCAGGAAGGCGCGCACGTCTTCTGCCGGGTCTTGCGGGGAAAGGCGCACAATCGCGCGGTCGAAAAGTCGGCTCATGGCTGGAAGATAGGCATTGCCGCGGCTAAGGCAAACCCATGACCGAAACGATTACGATCCGCCGCCCCGATGACTGGCATGTTCACCTGCGCGATGCAGACCTGCTGAAGGGCGTCGCCCCGCATACCGCCCGCCAGTTCGCCCGCGCCATCGTCATGCCCAACCTGTCGCCGCCGATGACCGACGTGGCCGGGGTTGCCGCCTATCGTGACCGTATCCTCACAGCCTTGCCGCCTGGCAGCGATTTTACCCCGCTGATGACCTTGTACCTGACCGATTCGACCAGCACCGACGAAGTGCGGCGCGGCTTTGCCGAAGGCGTGTTCGTGGCGGCCAAGCTCTATCCCGCGCACGCCACTACCGGATCGGCCCACGGGGTGACCGATATCGCCAATATCCGCCCCGTTCTGGAAACGATGCAGGAGATCGGCATGCCCTTGCTGATCCATGGCGAAGTGACCGACGCCCACGTCGACATCTTCGACCGCGAAGCGGTGTTCATCGAGCGCACGCTGGCACGGCTGGTGGCGGACATGCCCGCCCTGCGCATCGTGTTCGAACATATCACGACGCTTGAAGCCGCCGATTTCGTGGCCGGGGCAGGGCCGAACATCGCGGCCACGATCACCCCCCAGCACCTCCACATCAATCGCAACGCGATGCTGGTCGGCGGGATTCGCCCCCATGCCTTCTGCCTGCCAGTGGCGAAGCGCGAAAAGCACCGGCTGGCGCTGCGCAAGCTGGCGACATCGGGGTTCGAGCGGGTGTTCCTGGGGACCGATACCGCGCCCCATGCCAGGCATCTGAAAGAGGCAGCATGCGGCTGCGCGGGCATCTTCAACGCGCCGTTCGCGCTGGAAAGCTATCTCACCGTGTTCGAAGAGGAAGACGCGCTGGACCGGTTCGAGGCGTTTGCCTCGCTCAACGGCCCGGCGTTTTACCGCATGCCGGTGAACGAAGGCAGCGTGACGCTGGAAAAGGCGCCGGTCACCGTGCCCGACGTGATCGACTGCAACGGCACGCCCATCGTGCCGTTCCATGCGGGCGAAACACTGGGCTGGCGGTTCGTTTGAGCGGGTAGCCTCTGTTCAGGCCCTCGACCGCCGCAGCATGTCCCAACTGTAGAGCGCGATGGCCGCCCAGATCAGCGTGAAGCAGGCCAGACGCGCCGGATCGAGCGTTTCCCCGAACACGGTCAGGCCCAGCACGAACGAAATCGTCGGCGCAAGGAACTGGACAAACCCCAGCGTCGATAGCGGCAGGGCGCGCGCTGCCACGGCAAACAGCAGCAGTGGGACCGCCGTTGCGATCCCGGCCGAAAGCAGCAGTGCCGTGGTGGTTCCCCCGGTTGCCATCGCGCTCCCCTGCGCGGATGCTGCGGTCACTGCGATGACGATCGTGGCCGGGACGATCAGGATCAGCGTTTCGATCGTCAAACCCGGTACGGACCCCACCGGCACGCGCTTGCGCATCAGGCCGTAGAGCGCGAACGTGACGGCCAGCGAAAGCGCCACGATCAGCGTATCGAGCGCGCCCGCCAGCAGCAGCGCAATGCCCGCGCCCGCAAGCGCGACCGCTGCCCATTGCACGCGGGTCAACCGTTCGCCCAGCAAGGCGGTACCCAGCAGGACGTTGAGCAGCGGGTTGATGTAATAGCCAAGGCTGGTTGCCAGCACGTGCCCGGAATTGATCGCAATGATGAAGATCAGCCAGTTCGTGCCGATCAGCAGGGCGCTGATTACCATCTGGCGCAGGATGGCGGGACTGCGCAGCGCGGCGCGCAGTTCCGGGCCTTGCTTGCGCAGCGCGATGATCGCCAGGCACACCGGCAGCGTCAGCACAACCCGCCAGCCGACCAGTTCCAGCGGCGGCACCGCATGGAGCGCGCGGAAATAGAGCGGCAGCAGCCCCCAGGCGACATAGGCGCCGACAGCGGCTGTCAGCCCGCGCTTGAGCGTACCATGAGGCGGAGGGCTGGACGGTGGCATCCCTTGCGCTCTGGCAGGATCGCGGGCGCAGGCCAAGTTCCTATTGCGGGTGCCACCCTGTCGCCGGGCGCCGAAAGCGTGCGCTTTGCCGCTTCCTGCCATCGGTTTGTCGCAATCGCCGATTCTGACGGCGCGGTTGCGGACCGTTCAGGTTGCGAGGCGTAAACATGAACCAACACAGATTGCGGCGCGGTAGGCCATCCTGTCGACCCGTCGATTGCAGTTCAGGAGAACGACCATGGTCAATTTCAGGACTTTCGCACTGGCCCTTGTCGCGGCATCGGCGGTGGGCATTGCCATGCCGGCGATGGCGGCATCGCTTCCGCAGGCCCATGTTTCCACCGCTGTCGGGATGAGCGGTGACGGGCTTGGCGAGGCAGGCTGGAACCACGGCCGCGATCGCCGTGAATGGCGCGATGATCGCTACAACGACCGTGGCTATGGCCGCGGATACTATCGCGGCAACGATCGCCGTTATTACGGTGAACCGGTCTATCGCAACACCCGCGCGTGGCGCGGCGACGATGGACGTTATTACTGCCGCCGTTCCAACGGCACCACGGGCCTGCTGATTGGCGGCGCGGCGGGTGCGCTGCTGGGCCGCGAAGTGGCGGGCGATTACGGTGACCGTACGCTTGGTGCCGTGCTCGGCGCTGCGGGCGGTGCCTTGCTGGGCCGTGAAGTCGACCGGGGCGGATCGCGCTGCCGCTGATGCGCGGCGCGCCAGCGTTGGCGGTTGCTGTGTGCTGGCGCGGTGCTACGGAATCAATTCCGTTGAAAAGGCGGTCCCATCCGCTAAACACCGCGCCAGACAAACGCTAGCAATCATCAACCGCATTTCCCGAAAGCGCAGCCTTGGCTCTTCGTCCCGACCGTTCGACTTCCCGTTCCGTCCAGCCCGCCGGGCAGGCCGCGCCGCAAGGCGATGCCTTCCTGCGCGAAGTGGACGATGCGCTGCGCGAAGATCAGGTCTACGGCGCGATCAGGAAGTATGGCAAACCTGTGGGCGCGGCGATCATTGCCGGGCTGATCGCGCTGGCCGGGTGGTTGTGGTACGACAACCACGTCCAGACCATCGCCGGGGAGCAGGGTGAGGCGCTGACCAAGGCGCTCGACCAGCTCGATGCCCGCAACTTCAAGGCCGCGACCGACGAGATCGCGCCGCTGGCCAAGGACGGTAACGCCGGATACGCCACCTCTGCCAGACTGCTCGAAGCCGCGATGCTGGCCGAACAGGGCAAGGCGCAGGAAGCCGCAAAGATTTTCGCCAGGGTTGCCGCCGACGACGATGCACCGCAGCCGATGCGCGATCTGGCGACGGTGCGCGAAGTCGCGCTGACCTTTGGCACGATTGGTCCCGACAAGGTGATTGCGCGGCTCAAGCCGCTGGCCGTTCCCGGAAATCCGTGGTTCGGCAGCGCCGGGGAACTTGTCGGCATTGCATACCTGCAGCAGGGCAAGAACGAACTGGCGGGGGCGCTGTTCGGCTCCATTGCCAAGGACAAGGATGTGCCGGATTCGATGGCCCGCCGTGCCCGCCAGATGGCGGGGCTGCTGGGGGTCGATGCGGTCGAAGACCCGGACAAGGCGGCGCTGCGCGCGCCGGTGCAATGATCAAGGATTGCCAGAGATGATGCCGAAACCTTCTGTCCGCCATGCCGCGCTTTCGGCCATGCTGGTTCTTTCCCTGGGCCTTGGCGGGTGCGGCGTGTTCGGCGGCAAGGGCAAGGTCAAGACCACGCCAACCGTCGGCCAGCGTGTGGCGATCCTTTCCAAGATCGAAGCAGGCACCAAGGTCGACGATTCGATTTCGCTGACCAGCGTTGTCCTGCCCGCGCCCGAAGTGAATGCCGATTTTCCGCAAGGCGGCGGCAATGCCAGCAAATCCTACGGCCATGCGGCGCTGGCCGATGCGCCGCGCCGCGTGTGGACCGCCAGCATCGCCGGGTCGTCGAAGAAGGAACGGCTTGCCGCCTCTCCGGTGATCGGCGGCGGGCGGCTGTTCGCCATGGATACCAACGGTACGGTTCATGCCATGGATGCCGCAACCGGCCGCCGCATCTGGGAAACCGCGGTAAAGGCGGAAAAGAAGAACGCCAACTCCACCTTCGGTGGCGGCGCTTCGATCGATGACGGCGTGGTCTACGTGACCAACGGCGTTGGCGAAGTGGCTGCGCTCGATGCCGGGAACGGTGCGATCAAGTGGCGGGTGAAGCCGGCCGGGCCGCTGCGCGGTTCGCCGACCGTGGCCTTCGGCCAGGTTCTGGTGATGACGCAGGACAACCAGATCCTTGCGCTCAATGCCGACGATGGCGCGGTATTGTGGAACGAGAACGCATCGGTCGGGCAGACCAACGTGTTCGGCGTGGCCTCGCCCGCGGCCGGGCAGGGGACGATCGTTGCCGGGTATTCTTCGGGCGAACTGGTTGCCTACCGCTATGAAAACGGCCGCCAGCTCTGGGCCGATGCGCTGGCGCGCACCAGCATCGCCACCAGCGTTTCGACCCTGACCGACATCGACGCCGACCCGATCATCGAACGCGGCCGGGTCTATGCGCTGGGGCAGGGCGGGCGCATGGCGGCCTATGAACTGGTGACCGGCCAGCGCATCTGGGAACTGAACCTTGCAGGCATTTCCACCCCGGCGATCGCGGGCGACTGGATCTTCACGCTGACCGATGAAGCCAAGCTGCTGTGCATCGCCAAGGCCAACGGCAAGGTCCGCTGGATGACTCCGCTGGCGCGTTACCGCAACGAAAAGAAGAAGAAGAACCCGATCCAGTGGACCGGCCCGGTGCTGGCGGGCAACCGCCTGTGGATGGCCAATTCGCGTGGCGAAATCATGGTCGGATCGGTGACCGATGGCACCGTCAGCCCGTTTGCCAAGCTGGGATCGGGTGTCTCGCTCGCCCCGGTCATTGCCAACCAGACGCTCTATTTCCTTGACGATGGCGGGAAAATCACCGCCTTTAGGTGATGCAAACCGTTTCCTAACCCTTGTCGCTTAGGGACGGGTGCATGAGCACGCGCCCTTCTCCTCCGCCGTCGGATGTTTCGGCGGGCGTCGGTCTTGCCGGGTTGGCGGGGTTGGCGCTGTGGGTTCTGGTCTGCCGTTTCTGGCCACAGATCGCAGACGCGCTGGCCCTGCCCGGACCGCGCCTGACGATGAACGGGCCGAACGCCGCCATGGCGGGCTTGCTGTTCTCAGGCGCGGGTATGGTCGGCTGGTCGGTGCTGGTCGACAAGGTGCACTTGCGCCCCTCCACCGGCATAGACTGGTCCGCGCCGCGCCCGCTGCGCGATGTGCTCGACATCTCGATGACCAAGATCGCCGGGCTGTGGGCCACCTGGGCGATCATCGGCTTCGTCTATTGCATCGCGCGCTGGTACTGGCGCGGGCAATATGTGTTTGCGATGGAGGTGCTCGAAGGTGCGGCGCCATTCCTGTTCGCGGGCGCGGTGCCTTATGTCCTGTGGCTCGACCGGGTGCTGGTGAACCCGCGCGATGGCGCGTGGCATTTCGGTGCGATGCTGATCGGGCGCGAAGCGTGGGAGCCGGACGAAGTGCGCCGCCACTGGCTGGCGTGGCTGGTCAAGGGCTTCTTCTGCGCCTTCATGATCTCGATCGTCCCCGGCGGCTTTGGTGCGGTTGTGGGGTTTGACTGGAACGGTGCGCTGGGCGATCCCGTCGCGCTGGCCACGCTGCTGATCGAAACGATGTTCATGGTCGATGTGCAGATCGCCATGGTCGGCTACCTCGTGACGATGAAGCCGCTGGATGCGCAGATCCGGTCGGCTAACCCGCATCTGTCGGCCTGGGTGGCGGCGCTGATGTGCTATCCGCCGTTTATCCTGATGGGCGGCGGTGATGTGCTGGACTACCGCCAGGGCGGCGCGGAATGGCCGTTCTGGTTGCAGGGGCATGACGTGTTGCTGTGGCTGTGGGCAGGGGCGCTGGTGTTCCTGACCGGCATCTATGCCTGGGCGACGGTGGCATTTGGCCTGCGCTTTTCCAATCTGACCTATCGCGGCGTGCTGACCAACGGGCCTTACGCCTTCACCCGCCACCCCGCCTACCTGTCAAAGAACGCCTACTGGTGGCTGGCGTCGCTGCCGTTCCTTGCCGCCAGCGGTTCCATGGTCGATGCGATCCGCAATACGGTGATCCTGGCGCTGGTCAGCGGTGTCTATTTCTGGCGGGCGAAGACCGAAGAACGCCACTTGCTGGCCGAAGACGCCAAGTACCGGGAATACCACGCGTGGATGGCGCAGCACGGTCCGATCACCCGGCCCCTGCGCCGCCTGCTGGCCGCGATCACCCCCCGGCCACCTGAGGTTCAGCCCGCGGAATAGGGTTCAGACGGCGAGGCCGCTGTCAGAAGCTCTTTTCGCCGTAGATGCGCGAAAGATCGCCGCCCCATGCGCCGTGATAGAGATCGAGCAGCCGCTCTGCCGGTGTCTTGCCGGTGGCGATGATTTCATCCAGCGGCTGGAGATAGCCGGTTTCGTTGTCACCCGCCTCGTTCAGCCGCGCGCGCGCGGAAAGACCGCCGCGGGCGATATCGAGCACGCGCGGGGCAATATCGCGCAAGGTGCCGCCGCCGGGCAGCGGGGCGTTCAGGCCCAGCCGTGGCACTTCGGCGCGCAGCCGTTCGCGCCCGTCCATGTCCCAGTCCCGGACCAGATCCCACGCCGCATCGAGCGCGCCCTGATCGTAAAGCAGCCCCACCCACAGTGCGGGCAGCGCGCAGATACGGTTCCACGGCCCACCATCGGCGCCGCGCATTTCAAGGAACGACTTGAGCCTTACTTCGGGGAACGCGGTGGACAGGTGATCGACCCAGTCCGACGCGCGCGGCCGCTCACCGGGCAGCGCGGGCAGTTCGCCTTTCAGGAAATCGCGGAACGACTGGCCCGATGCGTCGATGTACCGGCCATCGCGGAACACGAAATACATCGGCACGTCGAGCATGTAGTCGACATAGCGTTCGTATCCGAAGCCATCTTCGAACACGAACGACAGCATCCCGGTGCGTGCGGGGTCGGTATCGGTCCAGATATGGCTGCGGTAGGACAGGAACCCGTTGGGCTTGCCTTCAAGGAACGGCGAATTGGCGAACAGCGCCGTCGCCAGCGGTTGCAATGCCAGCGACACGCGGAACTTCTTCACCATGTCCGCCTCGCTCGCGTAATCGAGGTTGGTCTGGATGGTGCAGGTGCGCAGCATCATGTCCAGCCCCATCGAGCCGACGCGCGGCATGTGCCGCAGCATGATGTCATAACGCCCCTTGGGCATGATCGGCAGTTCTTCGCGCGTCTTGTCCGGCCACAGGCCCAGCCCAAGATAGCCCAGACCCAGCGTGTCGCCGATGGTCTTGACCTGCACCAGATGGCGCCCGGTTTCGGCGCAGGTCTGGTGGAGATTTTCCAGCGGCGCGCCGGACAGTTCAAGCTGGCCTGCCGGTTCCAGGCTGACCGTGCCATCCGGCCCGCTCATGGCAATGACATTGCCGCCTTCCATCACCGGGGACCAGCCGTGATCGGTCAGCGCCAGCAGCAGATCGCGGATACCGCCCGGTTCCGCATAGGACGGGGCGCGGCGATCGGCGGTGCGATAGACGAACTTTTCGTGTTCGGTGCCGATCCGCCAGCGTTCGGCGGGTTTTTCACCCTGCTCCATCGGCGCCACGAGCATGTCGCGGTTTTCGATGATAGGATCGTTGCGATCTGAAACTTGCCGCGTGCTCATGGCGCTTCCGTTAATGCGCCAGAGCCTGTTGCGCCAGCCAAATCAGCACGCGTCAGATCGCGGGACCAGACCAGTCGCCGCATAGCCCCATCCACAGTCCCAACCCGGCCAGCGCGGCGGTTTCCGCCCGCAGGATGCGC
Source organism: Novosphingobium lubricantis (assembly GCA_042650965.1). Taxonomy (GTDB): domain Bacteria; phylum Pseudomonadota; class Alphaproteobacteria; order Sphingomonadales; family Sphingomonadaceae; genus Novosphingobium; species Novosphingobium lubricantis. The sequence continues at coordinate 104,600 of JBHSCB010000005.1, forward strand.
GGGCCGAGCGTTACCGCGATGGCGGCGGGATGGGCGCGGATGGCGGCGCGTTCGGCATCGTCAAATCCGCCTTCCGGCCCGATCAGCAGGGCGGCCGGGCCGCGCTGGCGGGCAAAGGCGTGCCCCGCCGGTTCGCCGCCGTTTTCATCGGCAAAGAACAGCGTCCGCTCTGGCGGCCAGTCGCGGAGCAGATGGTCCAGTCGAATCGCCTCGGCGATCGCGGGCAGGGCGGTGCGGGCGCATTGCTCTGCGGCTTCGGTCACGATCGTCGCGGCGCGTTCGGGGTTCAGCTTGTCGGCCACGCAGCGCCGCGTCACGACCGGGACGATTCGCGCCGCGCCAAGTTCGGTTGCCTTTTCCAGAACCAGATCGAAGTTGGGCTTCTTGATCAGCGCGGCGCACAACCAGAAATCCGGCACGCTCTCGCGCGGGCGGGTCCGCCGTTCAACCTCGACCACGATCGCGCGCCGCCCGGCTTCGACTACCCGCGCCAGCCATTCGCCCGTGGCATTGTCGCACAGCATCACGGCATCGCCCGGCGCCACGCGCATGACCTTGCCCAGGTAATGCGCCTGCCCGCCATCAAGCGACAGCCGCGCGCCTTCGTCCAGCGGGTGGGCGACAAACAGGCGCGGCGCGCTCTTGGGAGGCCAGGCAGGGGTGGCGGGCATGATTTCGGCCCTAGCGGATTTCGCATGGCGCGGTAAGGCTTTGCGCCATGACCGATGTTGCCCCTGCCGAAATTGTCCCGGACAGCGAACACCGCGGGCTGGTCGCGCGGTTGCCGCAACCATGGCGCAATCTGGCGCTGCTGGCGCGCTTCGACCGGCCAATCGGCTGGTGGCTACTGTTCTGGCCCTGCGCGTGGGGGGCTTTGCTGGCGGGCGGGGCGAACAGGCCGGGCCTGATCGCATGGCTGCTGCTGGGCGCTATCGTCATGCGCGGGGCGGGGTGCGTCTACAACGATATCGTCGATGCCGATCTTGACCGGCAAGTGGCGCGCACCGCCGCGCGGCCTGTCGCCAGTGGCGCGGTGCGCAAGCGCGATGCGTGGATGTGGTTGCTTGCGCTGTCGCTCATCGGTCTGGTCGTGCTGCTGCAATTGCGCTGGCAGGCGCAGCTCGTGGCGCTGGGCAGCCTCGCCTTCGTTGCCGCCTATCCTTTCATGAAGCGGGTAACCTGGTGGCCGCAAGCGTGGCTGGGTATCGTGTTTTCGTGGGGCGCGCCGACCGCGTGGATCGCCGTTTCCAGCACCAACCTTGCAGCAATGGCTGCTCTCTATGGCGGGGCGATCTGCTGGGTGATCGGTTACGATACGATCTATGCCTTGCAGGATCGGGAAGACGACGCGCTGATCGGCATCCGCTCTTCGGCACGCGCCATGGGACGGAAAGTGCGCGGCGGGGTGTTGGCGTTCTATGCTGCAGCCGTGGCGTTGTGGGCCTGCGCCTTCTGGCTGGTGCGGCCCGATCCGCTGGTGCTGGTCGCGCTGGTCCCGGTCGCGGCCCATCTGGGGTGGCAGGTGCTGACGCTCAGGGTGGACGATGGCCGCGATCCGCTGGCCAAGTTCCGGGCCAACCGCTTTGCCGGACTGCTGATGGCCGCGGCATGCCTTGTTGCGGGCAACGCCGGGGCCGGGTGAGGGGCGAGCCGCCCGCAAACCTGCCAAAGTGGCGGCATTTCGGCTTGTCTGCGACTGACCTAAAGTTAACCTCAGGTATGTGCAATGAACAAGAACCAGGGGCGTGACACGCGACGATCTGATCCCGATCGGCACGCTTTCGCGGCGCACCGGCCTCGCCGTTTCCGCGATCCGGTATTACGAGGAGCGCGGCCTGATAACGTCCGTGCGCACGGCGGGAAACCAGCGCCGTTTCCTGCGGTCGGATATCCGGCGGCTGGGTTTTGTACAGATTGCCCAGAAGCTTGGGCTTGGTCTTTCCGACATCGAACGTGAACTGGCCACCTTGCCGCAAGGGCGCGCACCAACGGTGATGGACTGGCAAAGGGTCAGCCGGTCGATGCGCAAGGACATCGACAGCCGCATCCAGTTGCTGACGCGCACCCGCAACAAGCTGGACGAATGCATCGGCTGCGGTTGCCTGAGCCTTGACCGGTGCCAGCTTTACAACAAGGAAGACCGCGCCAGCGCGGCGGGCACCGGCCCGCGCTTCGTGCTGGACTAGGCGTTTGCGGCCTAACCCGCCGCTTCCAGCAATTCCACTGCCCCGCCAAGGTCCACGCTGACAAGGCGCGAGACGCCGCGTTCGACCATGGTTACCCCGAACAGGCGGTGCATCCGGCTCATCGTCACGGCGTTGTGTGTCACGATAAGGTAGCGGGTGGAGGTTTCCGCCACCATCGCGTCGAGCAGGTCGCAGAAGCGTTCGATGTTGGCATCGTCGAGCGGTGCGTCCACTTCGTCGAGCACGCAGATCGGCGCCGGATTGGTCAGGAACAGTGCAAAGATCAGCGCGATGGCGGTCAGCGCCTGTTCGCCGCCGGACAGAAGCGTGAGCGATTGCAGCCGCTTGCCGGGCGGTTGTGCGAAGATTTCGAGGCCAGCCTCCAGCGGATCGTCGCTGTCGACGAGCGCCAGATGCGCTTCCCCGCCGCCGAACAGGCGCGTGAACAGCCGCTGGAAATGCCCGTCCACGGCGGTAAATGCGGCGCGCAGGCGTTCGCGCCCTTCGCGGTTGAGGTTGCCGATGGAGCCGCGCAGGCGGTTGACCGCCTCGGTCAATTCGGCCTGTTCGGCCACGCTGGTGCCATGGCGGGCTTCGGCCTCGGCCAGTTCTTCGGCGGCAACGAGGTTGACCGGGCCGATGCGTTCGCGTTCCGCCACCAGCCGGTCCATCGCCGCCGCTTCCGCGCTGGCACTGGCGACATCGGCCGAAGCAAAGGCAAAGCGTTCGGGCAGAAGCGGCGGCGGGCACTGGAACCTTTCGCCTGATATTCCAGCCATTTCCTGCCGGCGTGCGGCTTCGTTCTCTGCGCGGGCGAGCGCCCCGGCGCGGGCCTCGCGGGCGCTGGCAAGGGCCTCGTTCACCGATGCCAGCGCGCCGTCTGCAGCCCTGGCGGCGGCTTCGGCCTGGGCCAGCGCGGTTTCGGCTGCGGCAAGATCGATGGCGATGCGCGCGCGGATGGCATCGCCCTGTTCGATTTCCGTGACAAGGCCGGGCGCGCGGGCGGCGGAAATGGCGTGTTCGGCCTCCAGTTCCTCGCGCCGTCCAGCCATGTCGGCAAGGCGTTTGGCGGCATCGCCTGCCCGTGCCTGCCACGCGCGAATGTCGCCCTTCAATCCGCCAAGTCGTTCTTTTCCAACGGCAATATCCTGATCGAGCGCGGCAGCGGCGGCCATCGCGGCTTGCAGCGCGGTGCGGGCTGCATCGTTGCGCTCGCGCGCGGCGTCAACGGCGGCGCGTCCGCTGGCGGGATCGGGCAGTTCGTTGCGGCGTGCCTCGGCGGCGGCAAGTTCGGCCTCTGCGCCGCTGCGCTGTTCGGCCAGGTCGCGGTGCGCGCGGGCGATTTCGGCGCGGCGCTGTTCAAGGCGCGTGGCGGCGGCCTGTGCGGCGTCGAGCGCGCGCAAGGCGCCGCGTTCGGCATCGGCGGCGGTCGAAAGGGCCTTTTCGGTGGCTAAGAGCTGTTCCTGAACGACACCTAACGTGACATTGGCGTCCCCCAACGCCGCCTGCGCGGTGTCTACGGCGGCCTTGAGGGCGGGCAGGCGGGCAGTCAGTTCATCCAGCCGGTTTTCCGCTTCGAGCCGCGCCGCTTCGGCTGCGCCTTCGCCCTGCGCCACGAACCCGTCCCAGCGCCGCAGGCGCCCCGCGTGCGTCACCAGCCACTCTCCGGGGGCGAGCGTCTGGCCGCTATCCTTGGCGGCGACGCGGACCAGCGCGAGGCGGGCGGAAAGTTCGGGCGGGCACTGCGGCACATGGTGGGCCAGCGCATCGGGGAGTGGCGGCGGCGGGGTGCTGCCGGTCCAGAAGCGGCCATCGGCACCGTGGGGCGCGGGGCCGACCGGCGCGGCGGCATCGCGGCCCAGCACTGCGGCGAGCGCGCGTTCGAACCCCGGCGCGGCGCGTGTGCCGGACAGGGCCGATGCGCCCCGCCCCCTGGTGCTGGCGGCCTTTTCGCGCGCGGCCTTGTCACGGGCGAGGGCGTCGGCCTCGCGCTCTACCCCCGCCAGATCCGCGCGCGCCTGTGCCAGAGCGTTGGCGGCGGCATCGCGCCGGGCGGAAAGCTCTTCGCGCCGGGCGGTATGGGCGCGGCGTTCGGCCTCTGCCGTGGCGATGGCATCGGTAGCGGCGTTGCGGCGCGCTTCGGCCTGGGCGATCTGTTCCGCCGGATCGGCTTCACGGGCGAGTGCGTCGGTCTGGTCCCTGAGCCGGGCGGCATCGCCTTCGAGCCGGGCCAGCCGCTGGCGGGCGGCGGCGATTGCGGCTTCGGCCACGCGCCATTCGGCATCGGTTCCGGCCTGTTCGGCAACCTGCCGGGCCAGCGCGAGTTCCGCACCACGGGCGGCGCGATCGGCATCGTCGGCGGCGCGGGCAAGTGCCGGGCGGCGCGCTTCGTCGGCAGCCAGCGCGGCATCGGCGGCGGCACATTCGGTTTCGAGGCGGGCCATGGCGGCGGCAGCGTCTTCGGTCAGCCGGTCGGCGCTGACGCGGTCCTGCTCAATCCGGGCGAGCTGGCGTTCGATGTCGGCGATGCGCTGCTGCGCCGCTTCAAGCTGCGCGCCAAGCGAGGCCATGCGCTGGCCGTGCGCCGAAGCATCCTGCCGCCGGTCGAACAGGTCGTCTCGCGCGCTCGCCAGCGCGGCAGCGGCGCTGTGCTGCGCGTCTTGTGCGGCGGCGGCCTGTTGCTGAGCCTGCGCCACGGCGGCTTCGGCGGCGCTGGCCTGCGCCTGCGCCGCATCGGCAGCGGCGGCGGCATCGCGCCAGCGGGCAAAGACCAGCCGCGCTTCGGCCAGCCGGATCTTTTCGCTGACCGCCTTGTAGCGATCGGCCGCGCGCGCCTGGCGGCGCAAGGTGGCGATCTGCCCTTCCAGCCCGGACAGCAGATCGACCAGCCGGGAAAGGTTGGTCTCGGTGGCCCGCAGTTTCTGTTCGGCATCGCGGCGGCGCACGTGCAGCCCGGCAATGCCCGCCGCTTCTTCCAGCATCATGCGGCGTTCGGCGGGCTTTGCGGCGATCACAGCGGCGATGCGACCCTGGCTGACCAGTGCCGGGCTGTGCGCGCCGGTGGCGGCATCGGCAAAGACCAGCGCCACGTCCTTGGCCCGCACATCGCGCCCGTTGACGCGATAGGCGCTGCCCGCGCCGCGTTCGATCCGCCGCACCACTTCCAGTTCCCCGCCATACGGGCCGGAAGGGTCGGTCTGCGCGGTCAGCATCACTTCGGCAAAGGCGCGGGCCGGGCGCGAAGCGGTGCCCGCGAAGATCACGTCTTCCATCCCGCCGCCGCGCATCGACCGGGCCGAACTTTCGCCCATGACCCAGCGGATCGCTTCAAGCAGGTTGGATTTGCCGCACCCGTTGGGACCGACCACTCCGGTCAGCCCCGGTTCGATGCGCAGTTCGGCAGGTTCGACAAAGCTCTTGAAACCGGACAGCTTCAAGCGCCTGATCTGCATGCCCCGCGCCTTTCCCGCCGCGCCCTAGCGAGCGCCTGCCTTTTGCAGCAGGGGTTCCAGTTCGGCCCAGGTGGCGATCCCGGTCTTGCTGCCGTTGAGGAAGATCGTGGGCGTGCCGGTGATATCGAAGGTCTTGGCCCACTCTTCGTTGCGCGTGGCCAGCTTGGTGGCCCTGGCGGTATCGGCAAGGCAGGTTGCACCCTGCGCTGCGGCCACCCCGCGCGAGGCGAAGAACTCTGTCATGCCCGATGCCTGCGCAATCCCGGAAAAGCGTTGTTCCGGTGGCAGGTTGGAAATCTGCTGCACGGCCGCTTCGTTCTTCTGGAGATTGCCGAACATCGTCGGCTGCCAGGCGAAGAACTGTTCGGCCAGCGGGATCGTCGATTCCGGCGCGCCGCACGTGGCGAGCAGGACGGCGGGCATGTCCAGCGCGTTGAGCAGGAACAGGCGCAGTTCATAGCTGACCCGACCGGTCGCCACATAATCGTCGCGCAGGCTGGCAAAGCCTTTTTCCGAAAACTCCGCGCAGTGCGAACAGGACAGCGCGCCGAACTCCATCACCTTGATCGGGGCATCGGGGTTGCCCATCACATAGCCGCCATCGGCCGACATGCTGAAGGTTTCGGTCCAGGGCTTGCCCGCCGGGGCCGGCACCTTGGGCAGGGGTTCGGCGCTGGCCACTTCGCCCGATGCGGCATCGCCCTTTTCCCCGCACCCGGCAAGGCCCAGCGCCAGCGGCAGGGCGGACAGCGCCAGAAGAGACGATCGGACAGCGCGGGCAAATGGCATTGGCGGGGGAATCCCTTGTTGTGGCGTGGCCGGACGCTAGCCCATTGTTACCGGGGTTTGAAGGGGCTGACCGGCGCGGCTGTGGATGGCTGGCCTACTTCGTGCGGACCAGCAATTGCGGGCGCAGCGATTGCCAGTCGTGGGTTCCGGCCAGCAGCACATCGTCCAGCATGAAGCTTGGCGTGCCGGGAACGCCCAGCTTTTCAACCGCGGTATCGGTGGCGGCGGCCAGACGGTTCGCCAGCGCCTCGTTCGCCAGACAGCGGTCCATGGTGGCCCGGTCCATCCCGCGCGAAGCCATGAAATCATACAGCTTCAGGTCGCTGGCGATGGCGCGGGTGCGGCTGGCGAACGGCCCGGTGGTCCAGCGTTGCTGCTGCGCCGGGCTGACGGCAGAGAGCGGCGCGGTCCATTTGGACTGGTTGCGCATGAAGGCGGTGTGCAGCGCGAAAAAACGGATCGGCGTGGCGCAGTTGGTAATCAGCGCCACGGTCATGTCCACGGGATCGCGCACGAAATTGCGCACTTCGACCGCGCCCTTGCCAGTGGCGATCATGCCCAGCTTGAGTTCGCCTTCGGACTGCGTTTCGAACGTGGCGCAATGCGGGCAGGTATAGCTGACGAACTGTACCAGCCGCACCGGCGCCGCCGGATTGCCCAGCACGTGGTTGCCTTGCGGGGTGACCGAAGCCGTGTTGAGCCAGTTGCCCCGCGCGGCGGGCCTGGCAGGTCCGGCGGCCTGGCCGGTGCCGGCCAGCGTCAGCGCCGCGCCCAGCGCCACGATTCCTACGGCCAGCGCCCTGGTCGCCGTGGCAAGCGATGTGCGATTCATCAGTTCCTGTTCCCCTTGGCCGCGCTGTCGAGACTGCGGGCGAGCGATTCAAGTACGGTGCGCAGTTCAGGATCGCCGATATCGCGCAACGAATCCCCCAGTTCCAGCGGAATCGGCTTGAGCGAAGGCGGCGCGGTGCGCGCCGGTTCCCTGGCCGGTGGCGCCTGAACCACGCCTTGCCGGATCTTGACCCGCGCCACCGCGCGATACCCGAAGAACCGGTTCACCCGGTCCATGATTTCGGGGATCACATGCTGGATGATCGTGGCGTGGGCCGGGGTCACCACCAGTTGCAGGATGCCGTCGGCCTTTTCGCCGGGGGGGAAGCGGATCGATTCGGGCACGCAATGGCGGGCATTGCGTTCGCCCACGATTTCCGGCCAGCGGGTGACCACGCTGGACTGGACAAAGCCGAAGCGGCGGAACGCGGTGCGCCCGATTGCGGGCATGAGATCGGCGATCTGGCGCGCCTCGCCCCCGCGCGGGCGTTCATAAGGCTTGCCCGCGGGCGCCTTCGCGCTTGTACCGCGCGTGGTGGCGGTCCTGGCCGGTTTGCGTTTCGCGGCGTCCGAAGGGGTGCTTTCCATCTTGCCTGTCGCCATGCCATAGCAACGCGATGCAGGCCAGAGCGGACGCCAATCCTATTTCCGATCCGGCGCGGATCGCCGGCACCTTGCTGGACTGGTACGATGCCCATGCCCGCCGCCTGCCGTGGCGCGCCCTGCCGGGGGATGCGCCGCCCGACCCCTACCGCGTGTGGCTGTCCGAAGTGATGCTGCAACAGACCACGGTGGCGGCGGTCGGCCCCTATTTTGAAAGGTTCACGCAGACCTGGCCCACGGTTGCGGCGCTGGCGGCGGCGGACGATGCCGATGTGATGGCAGCGTGGGCAGGGCTTGGCTATTATGCCCGCGCCCGCAATCTGCTGGCCTGCGCGCGCGCGGTGGCGGCCATGGGCGGGCGGTTTCCCGATACAGAAGCGGCGTTGCGCCAGTTGCCGGGGCTGGGCGAATATACTGCGGCGGCGGTGGCGGCGATTGCGTTCGGCCAGCGCGCGGTGGTGGTCGATGCCAACGTGGAACGCGTCGTCGCGCGGGTGTTTGCCATTGCCGATCCGCTGCCGGGGGCAAAGGCCGCAGTGCGCTTTGCCGCCGGGCAGATCACTCCCGATGTCCGCGCCGGGGATTTTGCCCAGGCGATGATGGATCTTGGCGCGACGGTGTGCACGGTGCGCAGCCCGCGCTGCATGATCTGCCCCTTGCGCGCCGCTTGCCGGGGCCATGCCGCCGGCGCGCCCGAACGCCTGCCGGTAAAGGCCGCAAAGAAGGCGCGTCCGGTGCGGCAAGGCCATGCGTTCTGGATCGAACACGAAGGGCAGGTGCTGCTGGTACGCCGTCCGGGGCGGGGCATGCTGGGCGGGATGCGCGCCTTGCCGGACGATGGCTGGTCGGCGCGGGCCGATGGTGCGGGTGCCCTCGATGCGGCGGGGCAGGCGGGCGGGCTGGTGCGGCATACCTTCAGCCACTTCGATCTGGAATTGCATGTGCGGCTATGCACCCCTTCGGAAATCGCTACCCTGCCCGATGGCGAGTGGTGGCCGGTGGCCGATATCGAGGCGGCGGGCCTGCCCACCGTATTTGCAAAGGCGGCCCGCATGGCCGTGGCCGGGAAGAAGGTGTGATGGGCATGCAGCAGCCCCTGATGACGCGGCGCGCGATGATCGGTGCACTGGGGATCGGTGCGGCAGGGCGATTGAGCGGTCTTGCCGCGGCGTCGTTTGCCTTGCCGCGCATGGCGTGGGCCAGTGCGGCGGCGCAGGGGCGCTATGCCCATGTCACGCAGATGATCGAAGGCTATGTCGGGTCGGGCAAGCTGCCGGGGATGATCGCCGCGCTGGGTTGGGGCACCGATGCCCCGCCCGACCATATCGCGCGCGGGGCGCTGGCGCGGGGTGAAAATGCGCCGCCGATGGCCATGGACACGCTGTTCCGCATCTATTCGATGACCAAGCCGATCACCGGCATGGCGGCAATGATGCTGGTGGACGAAGGCAAGCTGCGGCTGGACCAGCCCGTGGCCGATCTGATCCCCGCCTATGCCACCATGAAGGTGCAGGCCGTGCCCGATGGTTCGATCACCGATCTGCGCCCGGCGCGCACGCTGATTACCGTGCGCCACCTGCTTACCCACACATCGGGCCTTGGCTATTCGATCATCCAGCGCGGGCCGATCAAGGATGCGTTTGTCCGCGCGGGGCTGGTGCCGGGGCAGTACAGCCGGTTCACCTTGCCGGGGATCGACCCGTTCGAGCCGATCCATGGTCTTGCCCGCTTTGCCGAAGTGCTGGCCACGATGCCGCTGGTCTACGAACCGGGAACGGTGTGGAGCTATTCGGTCGGGCTGGATCTGCTGGGCCGGCTGATCGAAATCGTTTCGGGTCAGCCGTTCGACCGTTTTCTCGAAGAGCGGCTGTTCCGCCCGTGCGGCATGGCCTCGACCGGGTTCTTCGTGCCCAGGGGCGAAGCGGCCCGTCTTGCCAGCAATTATGCGGTGCTGGGCGGCATGCTGGTGCCGATTGATCCGGGCCATTCGTCGATTTTCCTCGATCCGCCGCCAAGCCCGTTCGGCGGGGCCGGGCTGGTATCCACCCCGCGCGACTACGACCGCTTCCTGCGCATGCTGCTGGGGCGTGGGCGGATCGACGGGCGTCAGGTGATGAGCGAGGCGGCAGTGCTGATGGGCACCAGCAATCTCCTGCCCGAAGGCGCGGATACCACGCGCTCGTTCATCCGGGGCAACGGTTTTGGCGCGGGCGGGTCGGTGGGGCTGGGCGAAGATGCCGGAACCTTCGGCTGGGCCGGGGCGGCGGGAACGGTCGGTTTCATCAATGCGCGCGTGGGGCTTCGCGCCGGGCTGTATACGCAGTACATGCCCGCCGAAGCCTATGCGGTGCATACGGAGTTTCCCAAGGCCGTGCGGGCCGATGTCATGGCTGGAAAGGTCGCTGCGTGATGGATACTGCAATTGCCTTTGCCGGTTCGGGGCTGGACCGCGCCGATCATGTGCGCGCCGATCCCGATCGGCTTGCGGCGCTGATGAACTGGCGCGCGCGCCTGCTCAAGCTGGACGGGATCGACCCGGTGATTGCGCCGGAAGGCACGCTGGAATGGGGCAGTCTGGCCGATGCCGACCCGGAAGCGGAACTGGTGTTCCTTGGCCTGATGGCGGACGGGCGCGCCTGCTTTGCGCAAGTGACGCCCGCCATCATCGGCAGCGTCGCCCCTGCCAACCCGCGCCTGTGGGCCGCAATGGGCACCCTGCCGCCAGAGGATCTGGCGATCTATGGCGGCGCGCGCAGCCTTGTGGACTGGCACGCCCGGCACCGCTTCTGCGCCCGCTGCGGCGCGCCGACTCGCCTCGCCAAGGGCGGCTGGCAGCGCACCTGCACCAGCGAAGCGTGCAAGGGCGAACATTTTCCGCGCGTCGATCCGGTCACCATCATGACCGTGGAATGCGAAGGCGAACTGCTGCTGGGCCGCCAGCCGCGCTTTCCGCCGCGCCGCTATTCGGCGCTTGCCGGGTTCGTCGAACCGGGCGAAAGCCTTGAAGAAGCCGTGCGCCGCGAAGTGCTGGAAGAAGCGGGCGTGCGGGTCAACACGGTGCGGTACGTCGCCAGCCAGCCCTGGCCGTTCCCGTCGTCGATCATGATCGCCTGCCACGCCTTTGCCGAAGACAAGGACATCGTCATCGACACCACCGAACTGGACGATGCGCGCTGGTTCACGCGCGCAGAGGTGCGCGAAGCAATGGCCGCGCAGGTAACCGGCGCAAAGGAAGGCGCGTTCATCGCCCCGCCGCCCTTCGCCGTGGCGCATCACCTGCTGAAATGGTGGTTGCAGCAGTAGGTTCATGCCCCCTGCCGGGTTGCACAAGCGGTGGCATGGACAGTAAGGGTGCCGCCATTCGCATGGACCCGGTGAAAATCCGGGTGGCTCTTCCGGCCGCCGATCCGCCGGACAACAGCACGCCGTCCGCCTGCCCCTTGCGCCGGGCGGCGCGTGCCTTGCGCCATGGCGTGGAATTGAAATGACCGAAAACCGTACCCCGTACCGAAGCCAGTGGTTTGGCGATGGCCTGTCCGTGCGCAGCGAAGTGCTGGCCGGGATCGTCGTGGCTCTCGCCCTGATCCCTGAAGCGATCGGCTTTTCGATCATTGCCGGGGTCGATCCGCGCGTGGGCCTTTATGCCTCGGTGGCGATTGCCGTGGTCATTTCCTTTATCGGCGGGCGTCCGGGGATGATTTCCGCCGCCACCGCTGCGGTGGCCGTGCTGGTCACCCCGCTGGTGCGCGATCATGGCGTGGAATACCTGTTTGCGGCAACGATCCTGATGGGCATTCTCCAGGCCATCGCGGGCCTGCTGCGGCTGGACCTGCTGATGCAGTTCGTTTCGCGCAGCGTCATCACCGGCTTTGTCAACGCGCTGGCGATCCTGATCTTCATGGCGCAATTGCCGCAACTGACCGGCGTGGGCTGGGAAACCTATGCCATGGTCGCAGGGGGTCTGGCCGTGATCTACCTGCTGCCGCGCGTGACCACCGCCGTACCATCCCCGCTGGTGGCGATCCTGCTGCTGACCGCGATCAGCGTGGGGATGGGCCTTTCGGTCAACACCGTGGGCGAAATGGGCAAGCTGCCGGAAGGCCTGCCCGCCTTCGCCCTGCCACAAGTGCCGCTGACCTGGGAAACCTTGCGCATCATCGCCCCCTATTCGGGGGCGATGGCGGCGGTGGGGCTGCTCGAATCGATGCTGACCGCGCAGATCGTCGATGACATGACGCATACCGACAGCAACAAGCAGCGCGAATGCCTGGGGCAGGGCGGCGCCAATATCGTGGCGGCCTTCCTTGGCGGCATGGGTGGTTGCGCGATGATCGGCCAGTCGGTCATCAACGTCACGTCGGGCGGGCGCGGGCGGCTGTCCACGTTCGTCGCCGGGGCGTTCCTGCTGTTCCTGCTGGCCGTGGTGGGGCCATGGGTGGGCCAGGTGCCGATGCCCGCGCTGGTGGCAGTCATGATCATGGTCTCTATCGGCACGTTTAGCTGGAACTCGATCCCCAACCTGCGCCGCCATCCGCCAACCTCGTCGGTCGTGATGCTGACCACCGTGGTCGTGGTCGTCGGCACGCGCGACCTGTCGCTGGGCGTGCTGGCGGGCGTGCTGCTTTCGGGCATCTTCTTTGCCGGCAAGGTCCAGCGCATGTTCGCGGTGGACCGCGAACTGTCCGCCGATGGCGCGCGCGCGACCTACCGCGTGCGCGGGGAAATCTTCTTTGCCTCGGTCGATCGCTTCACCCGCGCCTTCCACGCCGAAGACAGCACCGCCAGCACCATCACCATCGACGTTTCACGCGCGCACTTCTGGGATATTTCCGCCGTCGGCGCGCTCGACAAGATCGTGGACCGCCTGCGCCGCCAGGGCCGCAGCGTGGAAGTGATCGGCTACAACGAAGCCAGTGCGGACATCATCGACCGCTTCGCCCTGCACGACAAGACCGGGGTGGAACTGGGCGCCGTGCCGCACTGAGGCGCGACCGTTCAGACCAGCCCCAGTTTTGCCAGTTCCGAAGCAATCTGCGCGGGCAGCACCTCGCCCGCCTCGCCGTCGCCAAGATCGGCAGGGGCGTCCGCTTCTTCCAGATAGCGCCAGCCCTGATGCGCGCGGCGGGGTTTGGGCTGCACGTCGATCAGCGTGGTGCTGACCACGATGTTCGTGCCGCCGCCTTCGGCGTCCTCGAACCCGACGATCTCGGAGCGGGCGACAAGCTGGTGCTTGAGTATCCAGTAGAGCGAGCCTCCGATCATTTCGTCGGCGCGCCGGGGCCGGTTCCGCGTGGTCAGGTAGGCCAGCTTTGCCCCGCCGCGCCGCCCGGTATCGGAAAACCATTCGTGGATTTCGGCCAGCGATTGCGCGCCGTAGGCGACCTTGGTCATGTTCAGCGGCATGGTGTGTGTGACCCTTCGGATTTGACCAAAACGGCCATCTGCCGCGTCAGTCGGGCTTGAAATATCGCCATATTCCTGCGCCCTCCTTCCTTACACCTGGCCGTTTTGCCTCAAACCTCGACGGTGTGGTTCATGCGTTTACGGCCTAACTCGCCAGACCGCTCAGCACGGCGAGGCCCAGGAACGAGAAGAACCCCATGACATCGGTCGCCATGGTCACGAATACGGCCGATGATACAGCCGGGTCCACTTTCAGCCGGTCGAGCGTGACCGGCACCATGATCCCGGCAAGGCCCGCCACCAGATTGTTGATGACCATGGCCGATCCGATCACCAGCCCCAGCAGCGGATTGCCGAACATCAGTGCGGTGCCGCCACCGATCAGCAGCCCCAGCGTGGCGCCGTTGGCGGTGGCGATGCGCAGTTCGCGCAGGATCATGCGCACGGTGTTGGAACTGGTAAGCTGGTTGGTGGCCATCGCGCGCACCACCACGGCCAGCGTCTGCGTTCCGGCATTGCCGCCCATGCCCGATACGATCGGCATCAGCACCGCCAGCAGGGCAAAGCGCGCAATCGCGCCCTGGAACATGCCGACGACCGATGCCGCCACCAGCGCCGTGCCCAGATTGACTACCAGCCAGGTCAGCCGGGTGCGCACGGTCAGCAGGATCGGCTCGTTGATGTCGCCATCGCCCGCGCCGGACAGGCGCAGGATGTCCTCGCTCGCCTCTTCCTGAATGATGTGGACGATATCGTCGACGGTGATCTGGCCTACCAGCCGCCCGTCGGCATCGACCACGGCGGCGGAGATCAGCGCGTATTTCTGGAAGCGCAGCGCGACTTCCTCCTGATCCATCGTCACCGGGATCAGGGTCTGGTCGCGCTTCATCACATCGGCGAGCAGCACGTTGCGCGGCGCGCGCAGGATCCACGAAAGCTGGCAACTGCCCACCGGATGGTGGCGGTGATCGACGATGAACACTTCCCAGAACTCGGTCGGCAGTTCCTCGTCCCGGCGCATCATGTCGATCAGGTTGCCCACCGACATCGTTTCGGGCACCGCGATCACGTCGCGGCTCATCAGGCGGCCGGCGGTTTCTTCCGGGTAGGACAGCGCGGATTCGATCGCCGCGCGGTCTTCCGGCTCCATCTCGGCCAGAACGGCCTGCTGGTCTTCCTCGTCGAGATCCTCGATCAGGGCGACGGCGTCATCCGTCTCCATCTGTTCGGCAAGTTCGGCGACTTCATCGGGGTCCAGCCCGTCGACAAGGTATTCGCGGACGTAATCGTTCAGTTCGGCAAGAACCTCGCCGCCCATGAGATCGGATATGGCGCGGGCCAGCCCGACCCGGTCATCCTGGTCGATCAGTTCGAACAGGTCGGCGATGTCGGCCGGGTGGAGCGGTTCGACAAGGTTGTAGACCGCTTCGTGTTCGCCCGCGTCAAGCGCCTCGACGACCTTGCGCACGAAGGCAGGGCGCAGGGTATTGTCTTCCTGATCAAGGCTTTCGGCGTTGCGCACAGGCTCTGCCGCGGCGTCATCGTCCGCGTCGGGGCGCAAGGTGTCGATGATGTCTTCGTCGCGCTCCATAGGCGCGGGGTAGCCACTGGAGCGTCAAATGCAACCGCCTTGCAGCGCCGGGCGTGACATTATTCCCCAAGACACTATATCGGCGGTCAAACTGGAAGGAACGTTTGACACATGGCTGACGAAAATCTGATCCTCTCGCTCGATTCCGGCGACGTGGTCATCAAGCTGCGCCCCGATCTTGCTCCCGGCCATGTGGACCGGATCAAGGAACTGGTGAGCGAAGGCTTTTACGATGGCGTGAAGTTCCATCGCGTGATTCCCGGCTTCATGGCGCAGGGCGGCTGTCCGCAGGGCACCGGCATGGGCGGTTCGGACAAGCCGGACCTCAAGGCCGAGTTCAACGCTGAACCGCACGTGCGCGGCGTGTGCTCGATGGCCCGCACCAGCTATCCGCATTCGGCCAACAGCCAGTTCTTCATCTGCTTCGACGATGCGCGCTTCCTCGACAAGCAGTACACTGTGTGGGGCCAGGTCGAAAGCGGCATGGAACATGTCGATGCGCTGCCCAAGGGCGAACCGCCGGCAAACCCCGGCGTGATCCGCAAGGCCACCGTCGTCGCGGCCTGAACCGGGTTTCGGTTGAAGATCGAAGGGGCGGGGCCGCAGGGCTGCCGCCCCTTTCCTTTGCAGGAGATGCCATGAACCTGATCGAACATGCCGTGGTCGCGCTGCTGATCCAGGCCGTGATCGGGCTGGCAACGCGCAACTGGTGGGCGGGTGCGGCGCTGGCCTGCGGCTATTTCATCGGGCGTGAAGTGGCGCAGGCGGAATACCGCTGGATCGAACAGTTCGGCCACGGTTTGCGCGCGAACATGCCGTGCTGGGGCGTATTCGACGGGCGGGTGTGGACGAAGGCCGATCAGTGGGCCGACTGGATCGGCCCGCTGGTGGCAACGGTGCCGGTGGCGCTGTGGCGCAGGCAGGTCGAGCGGCGCCGCGCCGCGGGATCGACGCCGGGTTGAGGCGCGCAGCTCAGGCCGAAAGGCGGCGCACGGCTTCGTCCCTGGCGATCAGCGGCAGCAGCGCAGCCATTTCCGGGCCGTGGTCCTGCCCGGTCAGCGCCTGGCGCAGCGGCAGGAATAGCGCCTTGCCCTTGCGGCCGGTGCTGTCTTTCAGCGCGCCGGTCAGCGCGCGCCAGGGATCGGCCTGCCAGTCCAGCGTGGCGGCGACGGACGCGGCCTGTGCCAGAAAGGCGCGTGTTTCGGCGTCGAACGCAGGCGGGGTGACCGGGCCGGTCACGACCTGCCACCAGTCCTTCGCTTCGTTGATATGCGCAAGGTTGGGGCGGATCGCCTCCCATGCCGCTTCGCCCATGCCTTGTGGCAGCAGGTGCGCGACGCGGGCATAGGGCAGGCGGTGCACGATCTGGGCGTTGACGCGGTGCAGGTCCGCTTCGTCGAAGCGGGCGGGCGCGCGGCCAAAGCGCGCCAGATCGAAGCTGGCGGCCAGTGCCGCAGCATCGAGCGTGGGGTCGACCGGGTCGGACGTGCCCAGCCGCGCCAGCAGCGCCACGATCGCTTCGGGTTCGATCCCCTGCGCGCGGAAGTCTGCCATGCCCAGCGCGCCGAGCCGCTTGGACAACTTGCCTTCGCTGCCGGTCAGCAGGGCTTCGTGGGCAAAACGCGGCGGTGCGGCGCCCAGCGCGGTGAACATCTGAAGCTGCGTTGCAGTGTTGGAGACGTGGTCTTCGCCGCGCAGCACGTCGGTCACGCCCATCGCCACATCGTCGATGGCCGAGGGCAGCATGTAGAGCCACGAACCATCGGCGCGCCGCACCACCGGGTCCGACATCTGGCGTGGATCGAATGCCTGGGGGCCACGGATTCCGTCGTGCCAGGTGATCGGCGCATCATGGTCGAGCAGAAAGCGCCAGTGCGGGCGTTCGCCGGCGGCTGCCTTTGCCGCATGGTCGGCTTCGGTCAGGTGCAGCGCGGCACGGTCGTAGATCGGGGGCAGGCCCCGGCCCAGCAGGATCTTGCGCTTGAGATCCAGCTCCTGCGTGGTTTCATAGCAGCGATAGAGCCGCCCCGCTGCAACCAGCCGGTCGAAGGCTTCTTCGTAGAGGGCAAAGCGCAGCGATTGCCGTTCCTCGCCATCGGGCACCAGCCCCAGCCAGGCCAGATCGGCGCGGATCGCCTCGACATGGTCCTCGCGGCTGCGCTCGGCATCTGTATCGTCGATGCGCAGGAGGAAGCGTCCGCCGGCCTGCTTTGCCAGCAGCCAGTTGTGCAAGGCGGTGCGGACATTGCCGACATGCAGTTTGCCGGTGGGCGAAGGGGCGAAGCGGGTAACCGTGGTCATGCCCGCCCCTATAGCGCCTTGCCGCCTATGTGGAAGGGAGCAGCGCCACGGCGTGCAGCGTGGCTTCGTACAGCGCGTTGTGGCGGTCGGCGCGCACGAAGCCCGCGATGGCATCGGCAAAGCGCGCCCGGTCGGCGGCGGTGACGGCGCGGACCATGGCCGCCAGCGTAGTCTCGTCAGGGGTCATGCGCAGGCAGCAGGGGCGCGAAACCATGAACGGTTCGGGCCAGACCTGCCGGATCGTGGCCACCAGCCCGTGGACCGCGCAGGCCGCTTCGATGCTGTGGTAACGCCGGGCAAGGTCCGGCACGGGATCGCGCGCGGCGGCCTCGAATACCGCGCAAAGCCGCATCGCCATGACCGTGTGCAGCGCGGTGAGGGTGAGGCCGCGCACGTCCTGCGCGCGGGCGAGGGTGGCGATCAGCGGAGCGAATCGGGCAGACGCTGCGCCCTGCGGGTTGTCGGCAGCCATGGCACTCCCTTTGTTGCGAACGATTTGCAAGTTAGGGCGTGTAACTGGCTCCGTCAATGCGAATCATTCGCAAAAAGGTCAGCCGGTGCGGAAGCCGTGGGTAATCGGGTAGCGCCGGTCGCGGCCGTAGTTGCGCGCGCCCAGCTTCACGCCGGGGGGCGCCTGCCGCCGCTTGTATTCCGCCACGTGCAGCAGCCGCTCGATCCGCACCACGGTTTCGCGGTCGAACCCTTCGGCCACGATCTGGTCCACGCTCTTTTCGTGCTCTACCAGCCCCAGCAGGATGGCATCGAGCACATCATAGGGCGGCAGCGAATCCGAATCCTTCTGGTCCGGGCGCAGTTCGGCGCTGGGCGGCTTGGTGATGATCCGTTCGGGCATGACCGGGCCATCGGGGCCAAGCCCGATGCGCGGCCGCTGCCCGTTGCGCCAGCGCGATACGGCAAAGACCGTGGTCTTGTAGGCATCCTTGAGCGGATTGTAGCCGCCGTTCATGTCGCCATAGATCGTTGCGTAACCAACGCTCATCTCGCTCTTGTTGCCGGTGGTGACCAGCATCGGGCCGAACTTGTTGGACAGCGCCATCAGCGTCACGCCACGGATGCGCGACTGGATGTTCTCTTCGGCCAGATCGGGCTGGCGGCCTGCGAAGACCGGCGCCAGCATCGTGTCGAACCCGGCAACGGCGGGGGTGATCGGCACCGTATCCAGCTTCACGCCCAGCATCCGCGCGCAGCCTTCGGCATCGTCGAGGCTGTCCTGGCTGGTGTAGATGCTGGGCATCATCACGCACCACACCCGGTCCGCGCCCAGTGCATCGACGGCAATCGCCGCGCACAGCGCCGAATCGATCCCGCCCGAAAGCCCCAGGACAACGCCGGGAAAGCGGTTCTTGTTCACATAGTCGCGCAGCGCCATGACCATCGCGCAGTAGATGTCTTCGGGGTGCTCGGCCAGATCGTGGACATCGCCTGCATCGCAGCGCCAGCGGTGCCCGGTGCCCGACGGCACGCGGTTCCACACGGTGGTGACGATCGCTTCTTCCCAATCGGGCATCTGCACCCACAGCGCGCCTTCGGGGCCGACGACGAAGCTCGCGCCATCGAACACCAGTTCGTCCTGCCCGCCCACGCGGTTGAGGTAGATCAGCGGGATGCCGGTATCTATCGCCCGCCGCTTGGCCACGCCATCAATGCGCAGCACGTCCTTGTCGATCTCGTAAGGGCTGCCGTTGACGCAGATGAAGATTTCCGCACCCAGTTCGGCCAGATGGCGGCACACGTCGGGTTGCCAGATGTCCTCGCAGATCGGCAGGCCCAGCATCACCCCCTTGAACAGGACCGGTTCGGGCAGGGGGCCGGGCATGAAATAGCGTTTTTCGTCAAACGTGCCGTAGTTGGGCAGTTCGTACTTGAAGCGCGTGGCGGCGATACGCCCGCCTTCGAGCAGCGCCACGCCGTTGTGCAGCGCCCCGTCACGCACGAATACGCTGCCCACCAGCATGGCCGGGCCGCCATCGACGGTGGCGGCGGCGAGGCGTTCCAGTTCCGTCGCCGCGCGTTCCACCAGTGCCGGTTTCATGATCAGGTCTTCAGGCGGGTAACCGATCAGTTGCAGTTCGGGAAAGACGATCAGATCGGCGTCCCTTGCCCGTTCGCGGGCGGCAAGCATGGCCGCACTGTTGGCTGCAAGGTCGCCCACCGACTGGTTAAGCTGGGCAAGGGTGATCCTGATCGTTTCGGCCATGAGCGATCACTAGGCGGCAAACGGCATGGCCTGCAAGAGTTGCAAACCTGTCATCTTGGGCTAAGGGCCGGTTGGGGATCGAATCCGAGGGAATCGCACGCATGAAGATCATGGCCGGCAATTCGAACTTGCCGCTTGCCCGCGCCATTTCGGCCTATCTCGAAATGCCGCTTACCGACGCCAGCGTGCGCCGCTTTGCCGACGAGGAAGTTTTCGTCGAAATCCACGAGAACGTACGTGGCGAAGATGTGTTCGTGGTGCAGTCCACGGCCTATCCCGCCAACGACAATCTGATGGAACTGCTGATTTGCATCGACGCGCTGCGCCGCGCGTCGGCCAAACGGATAACCGCAGTCGTCCCGTATTTCGGCTATGCCCGTCAGGACCGCAAGCCGGGGCCTCGCACGCCGATTTCGGCCAAGCTGGTGGCCAACCTGATTACCGAAGCGGGCGCGGACCGCGTGCTGGCGGTCGATCTGCACGCCGGGCAGATCCAGGGCTTCTTCGATATCCCTACCGACAACCTGTTCGCCGCCCCGGTCATGGCTGCCGATATCCAGACGCGCTATGGCACGCAGGAACTCATGGTCGTCTCGCCCGACGTTGGCGGCGTGGTCCGCGCGCGTTCGCTGGCCAAGCGGCTCAACAACGCCCCGCTGGCGATTGTCGACAAGCGCCGCGACCGGCCCGGCCAGTCCGAGGTGATGAACATCATCGGTGACGTGAAGGGCCGCATGTGCATCCTGATCGACGATATCATCGATTCGGGCGGCACCTTGTGCAACGCCGCGCAGGCATTGATGGACGAAGGCGCAGCCGGGGTTTCCGCCTACATCACCCACGGCGTGCTGTCGGGCGGGGCTGTGGCCCGCGTCGGCAGTTCGGCGCTCAAGGAACTGGTCATCACCGACACGATCATGCCGACCGAAGCGACCGCTGCCAGCGACCGCATCCGTGTGCTGACGATCGCGCCGCTGATTGGCGAAGCGGTGCGCCGCATCGCCGATGAAAGTTCGGTGTCCAGCCTGTTCGACTGATCAGGGCGCCACGCCCAGCTTTTCCAGCCAGGCCAGCGCCTGCTTCGGTTCCCCTACCGCCTGCGGACTGGGCTTGCCCCGCGCCGCCAGAAAATCGCGGTGCAGGGCGAACGGTTCGATGCCCAGTTGTTCGCGGGCAGCGTCGATCGCTTCGGCCAGATCGCCCAGTTCGGCCATCACAGGGGCAACCGCCGCGCGTGCGTTACGGTCGGCGGTATGGTCGAACAGCCCCCACTTTCCGGCGGCTGTCACGCGCAATGCGCTGACAAGCGCGGTTGTGTAGTCCGCTTCCATCTCGGTGCGGCGGGTGTCGAGACGTTCCAGTCGATCAGCTTTGGCCATGAACCCGGCTCTACAGCCGGAACGGCGGCGCGTCACTCCCCGGGGCTTGATCTCTCCGGGAGCAAGCCGCTGGATTGATTCGAGGCGGCGCGACTGGCGGGTTTCCAGCCCCAGCGTCATCAGCGGTTGCGGGCGCTGCGCGAATTGCGAAGGGCTCATCCCGAACAGGGCGCTGAACTCGCGGATCAGGTGGCTTTGATCGTAGAACCGCAGCATCAGCGATTCGGCCTCGTCCCGGTCGGCCACGCCGCGCAAGTGGCTAGCCATGTCCAGCGCGCGGGCGCGGCGCAGGACCTGCTTGGGCGGCATGCCGAAATCGCGGCGCACGATCCGCTCAAGCCGACGCTGTTCAACTCCGATATCCTGGGCAAGCTGGCCCACCGACACGGTGGGGTCGGAAAAGGCCGCGGCTTCGAACCGCGCGGAAAGCGGTTCCGGCATGCGTGTCGCCCGGTCCGCGATCATGCGGCGCATCGCGTCTTCCATTGCCAGAATCCAGTCTTCCGGCGTGCCATCGGGATCGAACAGCGAAAGCCATTCCTCCTCGTCCATGCCCAGTTCGGCAAACGTGGCGAGCCGGTCGGTCAGCGCCGTGATTTCCGGCCCCTTGAAGGCGTGGCAGGCGCCGGGACGCAGGGAAATGCCGACGCTGGTGAAGCTGCCGGTGACGCTGATCGGCATGCGCCGGGTGTGCGGCCCGAACAGCATCGCCGCGCGGGTCGATGTGCGCAGACCATCGGCGGTGCTGGCTTCCCAGCGCCCGCGCAACTGGATGCGGATGCAGGCAAAGTCGCTGAACAGGCCGCAATCAAGGCGATGATCGGGCGGGGTATCGACGATCGACACATACAACCGGCCTACCCACGGTTCCAGATCGGGTGCCGGGCCACGGCTGTAGGAGATCGGCTGCCCATCGCGCGACACGCCGTTGGCCGGCTGAATCGCGCGGTCCACCGCTGGCTTGCTGATACGGTTCATCGTTGCGCCCCATTCTGAACTCTCGGAAATGGACCTAATACTGCCGTTCATGCAAGTCTGTGCGAAACATCACCTTGGCGCAGCGCGCTGCAACAAGGGCGTGGGCCGGGCAAATCGGGTGCGTCGTGCTTGACCGGGAAGGCGGCGCGGGCGCAAAGCGGCTAGATGAAACTGGAAAACGACATTGCTATCGCCATGCGGCTTGCCGATGCGGCCGCCGCCGCGATCCGCCCGCATTTCCGTACCGTTCTGGCCGAGCGCAAGGACGATGCCACCCCCGTCACCCTGGCGGATCGCGCGGCGGAAGAGGCAATGCGCCGCATCCTGACCGCGGAAGTGCCGCGCGATTCGATCATCGGGGAAGAGTTCGGCTCGACTGCCGGAACGTCCGGGCGCAGTTGGGTGCTCGATCCGATTGATGGCACTGCCGGATTTCTTGCCGGGCGTCCGATCTTCGGCACGCTGATCGCGCTGGTGGTGGAAGGGTTTCCGGTGCTGGGGGTGCTCGATCAGCCGATCACCGGCGAACGCTGGGTTGGCGCAACCGGCCATGGCACGACCTTGAACGGCAAGCCGGTGCGCACCCGCCCGTGCCGCGAACTGTCCGACGCGACGCTTGCCACCACTGGCCCGCATTATTTCGATGATCACGATGGCGCGCATTTCATGGGCCTCGCCGCCAAGACCGATCACCGGCGCATGGTGATGGGTGGCGATTGCTACAACTACGCCATGCTCGCCACCGGGCAGCTTGATGTGGTGTGCGAAGCCGGTCTGAAGCTGCACGACTGGGCGGCGCTGGTGCCGATCGTCGAAGGGGCGGGGGGCACCATGGCGGACTGGAATGGCGACCCGCTCCACGCCGGATCCGACGGGCACGTGATTGCGCTGGGCGATCCGGCGCGGCTCGACGACGTGGTTGAGGCGCTGGCCTGCGCGCACTGATCGCCATGCGGGCGCGGTGGTTCTTTTTCTACGGCACGCTCGCGCACGACCATGACAATGCGCTGACCCGCACCGTACTGCCTCTGTTCGACGGCGGCAGGCGGGCTGTTGTGCGCGGCCAGTTGCGCGCGGTGCGTGACCGGGGCGGGTGGTATCCGGCGCTGGTTGCGGGCCACGGCTTCGTCCACGGTTGGCTCTACCGTGCCGGCCCGCGCTTCCGCCCGCGCGATCTGGCGAGGCTCGATGCGTGGGAATTGTACGATCCGCGCCGTCCTTCGGCGGGCGAATACCGCCGGGTCGCCTTGCCGGTACGTATCGCCGGGGGCAGGCCGGTTGTCGCGCAGGTCTATCGGTTCAACCGCCCTGTGCATCCCGGTCTGCCCGTCGTTCCCGGCGGGGATTTCACCTTGCATGCCCGGCGTCGTGGCTGGAGCGTCATGGCCGCCTAGAGTCCGGCCTTGAGCATCCAGTCATGGAACAGCCGTACCGGCCGCGATTGCAGCGCGCGCGGGCGGCAGACGAACCAGTAGGAATAAGGGCTGTCCACGTCGATGTTGTAAAGCTGGGCAAGGCGCGGGTCATGGCTGCGGTGGAAGTGATCGTCGTGCATGATCGCAATCCCCAGCCCCTGTGCGGCGGCTTCGAGGATCAACTGGCCCGAATCGAAGTGGTCGATCGCCGCTGGTTCCAGCTTTTCGAGGTGGAGGGCTTTTTTCCACGCCTCGAAGCTCATCGGCAGGTCGTTGTGGACAAGGAAGGTCTGTTTGGCGAGCTTTTCCGGGTCTGGCCGGTCGCCCAGTTCTTCGGCCAGTTCGCGCGAGGTGATCGCATGGACCCGGTTGTGATCGAGCCGCACCGAATGGAGCGACGCGTCCGGCCCTTCGGACAGGACGATGGCCGCGTCGATGGTATCGCCCAGCTTGGTTTCGGCGGCGTGGCCGGAATCAATGTCGATGTGCAGTTGCGGATGCAGCTTGCGCAGTTCTCCCAGCCGCGGGAACAGCCGTTGGCTGCCGAACAGCGGCAGAACGCCCAGCCGCAGGCGCATGACCTTGCCGGTGTCGATCAGGCGGTCCACCCGGTCGGCCATCTCGTCGATTAGCGGGGCGACTGCATCGTAAAGCTGCTGGCCTTCCTCAGTCAGTTTCAGCGCCTGGTGCTTGCGTTCGAACAGCGGCTTGGCGATGAAATCCTCAAGCGCGGCAAGGCGCCGCGACAGCGCCGACGGGCTTAGCGCCAGTTCGGCGGCTGCGGTCTTGGCCGACCCTGCGCGCACGACGCGTATAAACGCTTCGAGCGAACGCAACGGGGGCAGGCGGCGGATCATCGGTTCGCTATTCCTCTTCGTCCGGGTGAGCCACCACGGGGGCGTGGAGCCTGAGCCGGGTCAGGCGACGCTCGTCACCTCCGGTAACTTCGAGCCGCCAGCCGCTGGGATGCTCAAGCACGCGCCCGACCGGCGGCACTTCGCCCGCCAGGACCACGGCAAGGCCGCCAAGCGTATCGACGTCTTCTTCCACTTCCGCAAGCCGCGGATCAACCATTTCCGCCACGTCATCAAGTTCCGCGCGGGCATCGGCATCCCAGGTATCGGGATCGACGCGGCGCAGCAGTTCCTGCGGGGCATCGTCGTGCTCGTCTTCGATCTCGCCGATGATTTCCTCGACCAGATCCTCGAACGTGATGATTCCGTCGGTGCCGGAATATTCGTCGATCACCACGGCCAGATGCATCCGGCGGCTGCGCATGTCGGCCAGCACATCGAGCGCGCCCCGTGCCTGCGGCACGAACAGCGGCTGGCGCATCAGGCTGGTCCAGTCCTTGGGCGGCTGCTTGCCGGACAGGACCATCCCCGCCACGATTGCAAACACGTCCTTCACGTGGATCATCCCGACGATTTCATCGAGCGATTCGCGGTACACCGGCAGGCGGCTGTGGCCGTGTTCGGCAAAGGCGGCGACAAGTTCCTCGAAGCTGGCCGACGTCGGGACGGCGATGATCTCACCGCGCGGGATCGCCACGTCATCGGCGTCGTGTTCGCTGAAATGGAGCAGGTTGCGCAGCATCTGGCGTTCGAGGGGGACAAGATCCCCGTTGCTCGCTGCTTCGTGGTCGGCATCGCCTTCGTGTTCGTCGATCGCTTCTTCGATCTGCGCCCGCAGTGACTGGTCGTTGTCCGGGCCGCGAAAGAAAGCGCGGATTGCGCGCCATAGCGGTCGGTTACTACTGTCCGCGTCTCCCGACCGGCCTTCGCCGGTGGAATCATTGCCCTCAGGCACTATCTGGAACTCCTGCCGATTTCAGTCTTCGACCGCATATGGGTCGGCGATGCCCATCAAGGCAAGCGCCTTCCGTTCCAGCCCTTCCATTTCATCGGCTTGTGCATCGCCCAGTTCGTGATCGTGCCCGGCCAGATGGAGCAGCCCGTGGACGATCAGGTGCGTGGCATGGATTTCGGTCGATACGCCCTTTGCCTGCGCTTCGCGCGTGCATACCCCGTGGGCCATGATGATATCGCCCAGCATGCCCGGCGCGCCTGCGCTGGTAGCGGCGTGCAGCACTTCGTCGCGGCTGAGCATGGGGAATGACAGCACGTTGGTCGGCTTGTCCTTTGCCCGCCACTGGCGGTTGAGGGCGTGGACTTCGGCATCGTCGGCCAGCACCATGCTGACCAGCAGGTGGTCATGCGCCAGTTCCGGCGCAACCTGCGCCGTCGCCAGCGCCGCCCGGCTGGCCAGATCTTCCCAATCGACAGCGCAGCCCCAGACCGGGTCTATGTCAATCTCGATGATGGGCGCGCTCACGCATCCTTTCCTTCATAGGCTTCGACGATCCGGCCCACGATGGGATGGCGCACCACGTCGGCGGCGTTGAATCGCACCGTCGCGATTCCTTCGACCCCTTCGAGCCGCTGCACCGCATCGTTCAGCCCGCTTGCGCCGACGCCGCCGGGAAGGTCGACCTGCTTCGGGTCGCCGCAGACCACCATGCGGCTGTTCTGGCCGAAACGGGTCAGGAACATCTTCATCTGGGCCGGGGTGGTGTTCTGCGCTTCGTCCAGAATCACGAAAGCATCGGCCAGCGTGCGCCCGCGCATGAAGGCGATGGGCGCGATCTCGATCTCTCCGCTGGCAATGCGGCGTTCTACCTGTTCGGGGGGCATGCAATCGTAAAGCGCATCGTAGAGCGGGCGCAGATAAGGATCGACCTTCTCCTTCATGTCGCCGGGCAGAAAGCCGAGCCGCTCGCCCGCCTCGACCGCCGGACGCGACAGGATCAGGCGCTGGACCGAGCCGGAAATGAGCTGGGCCACCGCCTGCGCCACGGCAACATAGGTCTTGCCGGTGCCTGCCGGGCCAAGGGCAAAGATCACGTCGTTGGAAATCAGCGCCTTCATGTATTCGATCTGCGTGGCGCTGCGCGGGACGATGGTCTTCTTGCGCGTGCGGATCATGATCGGCGGGGCGCCGCCCGGCGCGCCGGTGATGATGCCTTCCAGCGTTGGCTCCACGCTCATCGCAATCAGCGATTCGACCGCGCCCGAATCCAGATCCTGTCCTGACAACAGCCGCTGGTGCATGCCTTTGAGCACATCGCGCGCCCGCGCCACCGAATCTTCCGGCCCTTCGATCATCACGCGGTTGCCGCGCGCCGAAATGTACACCCCCAGCCGGTTCTCGATATGCACGAGGTTGGTATCGAACTGGCCGAACAGGGTGCCAAGCACCGTCTGTTCATCGAACTCGATTTCCAGCCGGGCACGGCGGTGCTGGTCCGGACGGTGAGGCGCCTCTTCAGTGGCGCGGGGGAGTTTGCGGGCCATGCGCTCCTTTCAGCAGGGGGCTTGCCTTTCAGAATAGGAGCGGAAGTTGCAGGCGCAAGACGACACACCGGGAAAAGGCGGCGCGCCGAAGGTATTCCACAGTTCGTTTGCGAACGGCCCGGCCGCGGTCAGACCAGCCGGCCGGCGAGCGAGTTTGCCCCTGCTTCGACCAGTTCGACCGTAACCAGATCACCGATCGCCGCCTCGCCTGAAAAATGCACCGATTGCAGCCACGGCGATTTGCCCAGCCACTGGCCGGGATGGCGCCCGCGCCGTTCGACCAGCACCTGGCAGGTCCGCCCGACGCTGGCGGCGTTGAAGGCAAGCTGGTCGCGGTTGAGCGCGGTCTGGAGCCGTTGGAGGCGTTCGTCCATCACGCTGGCCGGCACATGATCGTCCATCGTCGCGGCGGGTGTGCCGGGACGGGCGGAATACTTGAAGCTGAATGCCTGCGCATAGCCCACCGCATCGACAAGGCGCAGCGTGTCGGCAAACTCGGCTTCGGTTTCGCCCGGAAAGCCGACGATGAAATCGCCCGAAAGCGCGATGTCCGGCCGCGCCGCGCGGACCCGTTCCAGCACGCGCAGATAGCTGTCCACGCTGTGGCTGCGGTTCATCGCGCGCAGCACGCGGTCGTTGCCCGCCTGCACCGGCAGGTGCAGGAACGGCATCAGCTTGTCCACTTCGCCATGCGCGGCGATCAGGGCGTCGGTCATGTCGTTGGGGTGGCTGGTGGTATAGCGGATGCGGGCAAGGTCGGGATCGGCGGCAAGCGCGCGGATCAGGCCGTCCAGCCCGGTGGTTTGCCCCTTGGCGTCTTCCCCGCTCCAGGCATTGACGTTCTGGCCAAGCAAGGTGATCTCGCGCGCGCCGCCTGCAACCAGCAGGCGGGCTTCTTCCACCAGATCCTTGAACGGGCGGGATATTTCGGCCCCGCGCGTATAAGGAACGACGCAGTAGGTGCAGAACTTGTCGCACCCTTCCTGCACGGTCAGGAACGCCGATGGCGCGGATTTGCGGCGCTTGGGAAGGGCGGCGAACTTGGCTTCGGCCGGCATGTCGGTTTCGGTTGCGCGGCCACCGGCCGCAGCCTGGGCAACCATTTCGGGCAAGCGGTGATAGGACTGCGGGCCGACCACGACCTTCACGCTGGGCGCGCGGGCCATGATCTCTTCGCCTTCGGCCTGGGCAACGCATCCCGCCACGGCGATGATCGGCGCGCTGCCATCGTCGCGGCGCAAACGGCCAATGTCCGAATAGACCTTTTCGGTTGCCTTTTCGCGGATGTGGCAGGTGTTGAGCACGACCAGATCGGCGTCCGCGCCATCGGCGGCGGCGGTCATGCCCTGCGCGTCGAGCAGTTCGGCCATGCGTTCGCCGTCATAGACGTTCATCTGGCAGCCGAAGCTCTTGACGCGGAAAGTTCTGGGGGCGGTGGTGGCAGGCATGGCTGCGCCGTTACGGGATTTGGCCGGGTTTGGCTACTGGGTAGCCATTGCCGACAGGATGCGGTCGCGCGCGTTCCGGGCCATGGCCTTGCGGTCTGCCGCTTCGTCCCTGGACAGGGCGGGAAGGAAGTGCACGGTCACCTCTATCGCCTCTGGACGCGCGAGGATGGCAAGGAAGTTGTCCAGCCCGTGTTCGTCGCCGACCCAGGCGATCCGCGGCGCCTGCGCGCCGTAGTCGATCCACACCGGCTGGATGGCGATGCCAGGCGGCGGCGGATCGAGCGCCGAGAGCAGCGACGATTTGAATGGCAGCAGGCCGGTTCCATCGCTTGTCGTGCCTTCCGGGAACACTGTCAGCGCGCCGGTATCGCTCAAGGCTTCGCGGACCTGGGCGACCTGCTGGTGAACCGAACGGCGATCGTGGCGGGCGACGAACACCGTATCGTTCATCGTGCAAAGCCATTTCAGCAGGCCGTGCCCTGCCAGCCCGGAATGCGCGACAAACGCGGTGCCACAGGCCCCGGCGATAACCGGAATATCCAGCCACGAGACGTGGTTGGCCAGCAGGAAAGCGCCCTTGCTTGCCGGTGCGCCGACGATGTGGACCCGTGCCCCGGCAATGCGCGCGATACCGCCAAGGAACCGGCGCGGCCAGGGGTTGTGCCGCCGCGCGATGCGCCAGGCATAGTAAAGCGGGATGCAGCCGATCAGCCATGCCAGCATTGCGCCAAGGCGCACCCCGATACGCACGCGCCCGGCCAGCGAAGGCGCAGCGGGGGCTGGTGTCTCAGTCGTCGCGCTCAAGCTTGACGCCGTACAGTTCCATGCGGTGATCGACGAGACGGTAACCGAGCTTTTCGGCAATCTGGCGCTGGAGCTGTTCGAGTTCGGGATCGACGAACTCGATTACTTTGCCGGTTTCGACATCGATCAGGTGGTCGTGGTGCGCTTCGGGCGTTGCTTCATACCGTGCGCGACCGTCGCCGAAGTCGTGGCGGTCAAGAATGCCGGCTTCTTCGAAGAGGCGGACGGTGCGGTACACCGTGGCAATCGAAATGCGCGGATCGATCGCCGATGCGCGTTCGTGCAGCCGTTCGACATCGGGGTGATCGACGCTTTCCGACAGCACGCGCGCGATGGTGCGGCGCTGGTCGGTGATGCGCAGCCCGCGTTCGGCGCAGAGGGCTTCGATGTCGATGGCCTGATGCACTTTGGATCCGTTCAATGAAAGTCGGCCCGCCCATCTATAAACGGGCGGGCCAGATCTTCAACCGCGCACACCACGATTGCGGAGCCATTCAGCCTTGTCAGGCGCAACTGCTCGCCGCGGAATGTGGCCGGTAGTCGCGCAATCGCGCCGATCAGGCGGTGGCTGCGGCCTTGCGCGTGCGCTTTGGTGCAGGTTTGCGGCCAAGACCGATCTTCTTGGCCAGTTCGCGGCGCTTTTCAGCGTAGGCGGGGGCGACCATGGGATAATCGGCAGGCAGGTTCCAGCGGGTGCGGTACTGCTCCGGGGTCATGTTGTAGCGCGTGGCGAGGTGGCGCTTGAGCATCTTGAGCTTCTTGCCATCTTCCAGGCAGACGATGTGATCGTTCTTGATCGACGCACGGATCGAAACGGCGGGTTCGGGGGCCGGCTCTTCCGCCTCGACCGGCTTTTCCAGCCCGGCGAGCGCCGTGTAGACATTGGTGATCAGCGTTGGCAGATCACTGACAGACACGCTGTTGTTGCTGACGTG
Organism: Novosphingobium lubricantis; assembly: GCA_042650965.1. GTDB lineage: Bacteria > Pseudomonadota > Alphaproteobacteria > Sphingomonadales > Sphingomonadaceae > Novosphingobium > Novosphingobium lubricantis. The sequence continues at coordinate 134,286 of JBHSCB010000005.1, forward strand.
CGCCGCCACGATATCCGATGTCAGCGTGATCAGGGTTTCACGCATGTCGTTTACAATTTCAGTCATTTGCGAGCCGACCTTAGAGGCCGTTTCGAAAGGGGTTGAGCGGCTGAGGTTCCTGTGATTCCGGGGGTTTTGCAGACAACCCGGAGATTTTGATGTGGACCCCAGCCACCCGCGCACAGCATACGCGGGTTTCGAAGC
>JBHSCB010000006.1:0-131363 GCA_042650965.1 Novosphingobium lubricantis
GAGCCACTCCGTCAGCTCATCCCGCCATGCTTCCACCATCGCCAGCCTCCACACGCTGACGATCTTGAATCACGATAAGCGACTCTTGTGAATCTCAAAAATGCACTTCTGCCAAAGTAGTGCTAGCATAAGGGCATGCTAAGCAACAAAAAAGGGCGGCGCCGTGCAGGCGACCGCCCTTTTTCGTGCCGGAACGGATCGCTTCAATTGGCGATGCGCATTGCAGCAGGAGCGATGATTTCTTCGTTGCGAAGGTCACCCGCGACAGCCGCGAAATAGGCAACCATTTTTTCATAGCCATCGGCTGAAAGCCGCACGAACACGCGCCGGGCATCTGCCGTATCGTTTTCCCGCACGATCAGCCCCTTTTCTTCCAGCACGGTCAGCCAGCGCAGTGCCGTTGTTGCAGGGACGGCGGCGCCGATGCACGCGCTGGTTACCGGAAGGCGCTTGCGCTCCTTTGCGGCGATGAACAGGTCCAGCAGGATGTCCCAGGCGGGTTCCCCGAACAGCGTGGGGTCCTTGAAGATGTCGGCACGGTAGCGCCGCTCGCGGTAGGTCGTGCGCGCCACTTCCGCCCAGATCGGGCTGTCCTGGACGGCGTGCATCGTGCTTGCAGCGCCGTGTTCCCTGCCGCCCTCGCTCAGCTCAAGTTCGTGTGCAATCGCCAGCAGTTCGTTGGCCGCCGCAATGAGGCGCCGTGCCTTGCCCTTGATTTCGTCTGTGCCCATGCCGCTGCAATCCCCCTTCGCGCCATTGCTGCGCAACGAGCTTGATCCTGCGATGTGGATCTGCGCTCTTCTCCGGTCTCACCGGAAACCAGTGGGGCTTCCATTCGGTACAACACTAAGCAGTTATGCGTATAAGCATCTTTATCAGATGTAATTTCTTGTAAAACCGCGATTATGCTGTGGTGGAAACATCGCACTTCAGACACTAACTCCGCCGCAGTGGCGCAAAATTGCGGAAGTCTTGGTGCATTAGTACGGGAAAGGTCCCCGGGATTGCTGACACGATCTGGTGGGCGCGATGGGCCATCGGCGCGTGGGATGATGGCGTAAGCGGACCACGGCGAGGCTGCGTGATCTGCGAATAGGAACTGCGGAATTGTTCACACGATCCGGGCGGTTTGAAAGCCTAATCGGAGCAATTTCCGGCAGTGAGGCATGATCTTGAACGAAGATGGACCGTGTTGGCTTCGACAGTGGCGGATCGATGTCGCAGGGTTATGTCTGAAATTGACAGTTATCAACCAATCGAATGCAGGCACGTTCATCAGCACTCAGATTGATTAATCCAAAACCGAAGTAATTTTGCATCGAGCTGGATGATTACCTGCCTTGAGAGCAAGCGCGAGAATCCGGGGTATGTCCGAAACGAACGACAATGATCTTCTGCTGGGTACTCTGACCCGAAAACAGATCGAAGTACTGGAACTGGTGGTCGACAGGCGCACCAACAAGGAGATTTCGGGGCTGCTTGGCATTTCCCCGTCGGCTGTCGAACAGCGGCTGCAATCGGTGCGCCGCCATCTTGGCGTGACGCGTCGCAGCGACCTTGCCAGGGCGTATGAACTGATCAGGAACACCTCTGCAAAACAGACAGGTGCGCAATTTCAGGTGGATGAAATGGCCCGCTTTCAAGACTTTGAAGGCGCTGGTTTCGGGCCTGGCGAACTCTTTCCGGTGCGCGACGACGAAAGGTTGGACGATGAACGGGTGGCTGCTCAAGCTGATCCAGCAGGGGGCGGCGTCTCCAAGGAGGGCAAGCCATCGGGCGAGCTGCTTGGGGTCGTTTATGCCTTGATATTTATCGCTTCGCTTGCGCTTGTGATTTCGCTCGTTGCTTTGATTAAATACAGTGAACTCGGAAAATAATTGATGTTGTAAAAAATTAGAAACGCAACTTCGGGCATAGTTGAATATTTATTGAGCATAATATGGATTTTCATATTATCTCTTGTGCATGCATCAGGGGGCGTTTTCATGCTTAACTTGAAAGTGGCTGATGACGTTCATCGTCTCAGAAGTATCCTTGAGCAGATTGAAGATCTTTTTGGTGTTATCAATACATCGAAGCTCAGGGATCTGAACGAATCCTTGCAGGGTTCCGAATTGACCCCCGTCGGGCCGGACGATGCCTCGCGCATCCTCGCGCTGGCCAAGGATATTTACAAACTGCGCCGTGCAAGAGCGGCTTACCTGCCGCAGGAGCTGTTTGCCGATCCGGCGTGGGATATCTTGCTGGAGCTGTTCATCCTGAGGCTGGAAAACCGGCGGGCAAGTGTCAAAAGTGTGTGCATCGCCGCCGATGTGCCAGCGACAACCGCCCTTCGGTGGATCAACGTGCTGTTGAGCAAGAAGCTGATCGAGCGGTCGAACGATGCAAACGACCAGCGGATCAAGCTGATTTCGATCACCAACGAGGGTTTCGAGGCGATGCGCCAACTGCTCGCTGCGCATGGCCGCGTCAATGCGAAGCCGGATGTCTTTTCCGTTTCCAGCGAACCTGCCAGGGTCAAGGGATACGGGCGATGACGCGCGATGCAGGACCAGCACGCGGTGGCGTAGACCTGCTTGATCCCGTAACGCCTGATCGCTTCAGCGAGCGCGAGAGGCCCTCAACCCCGGTGCGCGGACCAGAAGACGGCGGCTGGGTTCGTATCGACGCCCCAGACCGGCATGCCACGCAGCGATGGAAGGTGCCGGGTGAGGCACTCGTGTTTGCGGCCATCTTCTGCCTTGGCGTCGCGCAGGCCGTCTACGCCGTTTTATAACACGCCTCAGGCTTCCAGCAGGCGCGGCATCAGTTCGACGAAGTTGCAGGGGCGATTACGGCTGTCGAGCTGTTCGGCTAGGATGCCATCCCAGCCGTCCTTCACCGCACCGTTCGACCCTGGCAGCGCGAAGATGTAGGTTCCGCGCGCAACAACGGCGCAGGCGCGCGACTGGATCGTGCTGGTGCCTATGGTCTTGTACGACAACCAGCGGAACAGTTCGCCAAAACCCGGAATCTCGCGCGTCTTGACGCGGTCAAGCGCCTCCGGCGTTACGTCGCGGCCAGTCAGGCCGGTGCCGCCGGTGATTACGACGGCATCCACCGAGCGGTCGTCTATCCAGTTGTTCAGGCGGCTGGCGATCCGATCGGCATCATCCTTTTCCAGCGCGCGCCCGGCAAGCTTGTGACCGGCCAGACGGATACGCTCGGCCAGAATGTCGCCCGATGTGTCCTCGTCCGGGCCGCGCGTGTCCGATACGGTCAGCAGTGCGATATTGATCGGCTTGAACGTCCGCGAAGTATCAATTGCCACGCAGTGCCACCTTCACGTTTTCGGCGCCGTCCAGACCCGGAAAGCGCGGCCACAGGCCCTGCGCCAGGCCAAGGCGGCTTTCCGATGGTCCCCCGGCCTGGCGTTCGTACATCCAGTAGTTGCGCATGACGATGGCGACATAGCCACGCGTTTCCCAATAGGGAATGGATTCCATCCATAGCAGGGGATCGTTGCCGCCGCGGATTTCGCTGTTCCAGCGGCTGATCGGCAGCGGCCCTGCGTTATACGCCGCCATGACCTTGGGCAGCAGGCCCTGGGTGGCGTCGGAATCGCGCAAGTGCTGGAGATATTGCTGGCCGAACGCGAGGTTCACATCGGGCCGGTCGAGCTGGGTGTCGCGCCCGGTCATTAGCGGTTCTGCCTTGGCCATGTCGCGCGCGGTGCCGGGGCGCAACTGCATCAGGCCCTTGGCCCCCGCCGGGCTGGTGACCGATGTGCGGAAGTTCGATTCCTGCAGCGAGTGGGCAAACAGCAGCGCGGGATCGACGCGCCAGCCGGTTGCCGGGGTCCACTTGGGCGCGGGGAAACGCGCCGCCTGATCGGGCCGCGCACCGGAAGGGGCGTTGTAGGCCATCCACAACTGGGTCGAAGGCAGGCCAAGGTCGCGCGCAAGCCGGGAAAGCGGTGCGTACTGGCCGGGATCGCCGATTCTTGCCTGATGGCGCAACACGTCATCGGCCAGATCGTCCTTGCCGATTTCAGCCAGTTGTACGGCGGTGCGCACATTGGGCACGGCGCGCAGCGCCTGCCAGTCGGCCGGGGAAAAATCGGGGGCGCCGTCTTCGCGCGTTTCGCGCAGGCCAAGGGCTTCTGCGGCGAGCATGCCGTACAGCGTTTCGTCCAGCCGTGCGGCCATGCGCAGCGCGGCGGAAACCTTTTCAGGCTTGCGGCAACGCAACCATGACCGGCTGGCCCAGTAGTGCGCTGCCGATGTCAGTTCTTCGTTCTGTGCAGACCGCGCAGCCTGTTCAAAGGAGTCCGCAGCAGAAAGGCAATCACCCATCCGCCAACTGGCAAGGCCCGCTGTCCAGTAGGCCTCGGCAACCCATGCGCCGCTGCCTTCGGCGGCGGTCAGCGACATGGCACGGGCATTGGCGTCGTCGTTTTCGATGTAGAACGACCAGCCGACCTTCTGCCGCCATTCGGCGCGCGCTTCGGGCGAAAGCGTGGCGTCCACGCCATCGAGAAGCACGCGCGCACCGGCGGGATCGTCCTGCTTGATCCGTTCCAGAATCGCGCTCGACACGCTTTCGGGCATCGTGCCGTCGGCGATGGAGCGGGGGCGGATGCGCTTGGAAGCGCCGGGCAGCGAAACAAGGCGCTGCGACTGGGGCAGGGCGGGCAGTTCGCTTGCCCCGCGCTTGAGCGCAAGGCGGGAAAGCTGTTCGGCCCAGGGCAGGTCGGGCGCGCGGTTCAGCACTTCGGTGATCGGCGTCAGTTCCGCGCGTGGCGACGTGGCAGCCAGCATGTACTGGGTGCGGGCGACATCGTGCAGCGGGCCATCGCCGCGCTGGGCCAGCAAGGACTGCACCTGCGTCCAGTCCTGCCGGTCGATCGCGCCGAACAGGGTCTTGTAATAGGCGCGGTCGTCCTGGCTGAGCAGGGTTGGGACCGCAGTACGGTCCGCGCGGCTGCGGAAGTATTCGACCGCTGCGCTGTTGGCCTGCGCCGGAGCCGCAGCGACCATCGCCGCGCCGCTGGCGAGCATGGCCACGCACAGGCGCATGGCGCGATTGCGCGTTTGCCGGTTGGGTCGCATCATCGGTCCTGCTTCACGATTGTTTCCGTCCCGTTCATCCGTGCGTCGTCCCATCGTGCGTCCAATCGAGCCAGCGGCTCCACAAGCCGGCCTTCAAGCCTGGCCGGGACAGCATGGTTTCCAGATCCCATGTCGCCAGAGCGTCGATCCCCGATCCCTGGGTGCTTTCCTCTTTGCCTGACGTGTCATGATTAATTGCGCGTAAACTTTGAGCCAATTTCGGCGGATCGTGGCCAAGCAGCGCCGAAATGCCCGATGCGCCAAGAATGAGCAACCGGCGCGGCGCGGCCAGCGCGACGTGATGCAACAGAACATCGCCCATGCCACGGGTGCGCAAGGCATCCCAATCGGGCATCGGCACATGGGCGGGCAGGGCGGACGCAAGGTATATCGCACCGCGATCGAGGCCCGCTGCGCCGAGCATGGCGTCAAGCAGCTTTCCGGTGCGCCCGGACAGTAGCGCATCGCCATCGTCTGCGGCGGGCATCGCCACCAGCACCATCAGCGGCGCCTGTGCCGGGCCGACCGGCGGAAGACGGCGTTGACCGGGCGGCGAAAGCGCGGGTTCGCCAAGCCACCACGGCGCGAAGGCATCGAGCGTCTGCGGCCAGCCGGACCGGTCAGCCAGCGGCGAAGGCGAGGGCGAATCGGCCTCGGCGGGAAGGGCCTGTACCGAACGCTGTGGCGCATGCGGATCGGTTTGTGCACCGGCACTGGCCGCGGCCAGCCAATCGCGCGGTGTATCAAGGAAAGCGCAATCGACCCCGGCATCGTGCCACCAGTCCAGCGCCGCCGAAACCGCATCCGCCCAGCTTTCGCCGGTCATGGTGCGTCGTTCGGCAGCAGTGTCGCTGGCGGTCGGGGCCAACCTGTGTTTCCTTCCAGTCCGATTTGCGGTCTTGACCTTGCCGATAGGCTCTTTCAAGGCAGAAAGCGAAATCAAATGCGCAATTAGTCGGGAGTTTGTGGGCATGAGCGAACGGGAATCGATGCCTTATGACGTGGTCATCGTCGGTGGCGGTCCAGCGGGGCTTGCCGCGTCGATCAGGCTGAAGCAGGCAAATCCCGAAGTTTCGGTCTGCCTGCTGGAAAAGGGGTCGGAGATCGGCGCCCATATCCTGTCGGGTGCCGTGGTCGATCCCAAGGCGCTGGACGAGCTTCTGCCCGAATGGCGCGACATGGGCTGCCCGATGGCCGAAGTGCCGGTAACCGACAACTGGCATTGGGTGCTGTCGCGCGGCGGCAAGATGAGCGTGCCGCACTGGCCGATGCCTCCGTTCATGTCCAACCATGGCAACTACACCGGCAGCCTTGGCAACCTGTGCCGCTGGCTGGCCGAGCAGGCGATGGAACTGGGCGTGGAAATCTTCCCCGGCTTCCCGGCTGCCGAAGTGCTGTTCGATGAAAATGGCGCGGTCATGGGCGTTGCCACCGGCGACATGGGTATCGGCAAGGATGGCGAAAAGAAGCCGGATTATCAGCCGGGCATGGAACTGCATGCCAAGTACACGCTGTTTGCCGAAGGCGCGCGTGGCCACCTGACCAAGCGGCTCAAGGCGCACTACGACCTTGAACGCGATTGCGAGCCGCAGGTCTATGGCATCGGCATCAAGGAGCTGTGGGATATCGACCCTGAAAAGCACGTTCCGGGCCGTGTGATCCACACCCAGGGCTGGCCGCTTTCGGAATCCAATTCGTGGGGCGGCGGGTTCCTTTACCATCAGGCGAACAACCAGGTCGCGCTCGGCTTCGTAACCGCGCTCGATTACGCCAACCCGTATGTCTATCCGTTCGAGGAGTTCCAGCGGTGGAAGACTCACCCGGAAATCCGCGCGATCCTGGAAGGCGGTCGCCGCGTGTCCTATGGCGCGCGTGCGATCAACGAAGGCGGCTGGCAGTCAGTGCCGCGCCTGTCGTTCCCCGGCGGCGGGCTGATCGGGTGTTCGGCAGGCTTCGTCAACGTGCCGCGCATCAAGGGCAGCCATACCGCGATGAAGAGCGGGATGCTGGCGGCTGACGCAATCGTGGCAGCTATGGCTGCCGGGCGCGAACGCGATGACATGGTGGAATACGATACCGCCGTGCGCGAAAGCTGGATCGCAACCGAATTGAAGAAGGTGCAGAACGCCCAGCCGCTTGTCGCCAAGTTCGGCGGCGAGCTGGGCACGGTGCTGGCAGGGGCGGACATGTGGCTGCGCACCATTGGCGGGTTCGGCATCTGGAAGCCGATGAAGCATCACAAGGATGCCGAGGCGACGCAGCGTGCGGATCTGTTCCAGCCCATCGCCTATCCCAAGCCCGATGGCGTCATCACCTTCGATCGCCTGACCAGCGTATCGTTCTCCTATACCAACCACGAAGAGGACCAGCCCTGCCATCTGGTGCTCAAGGACGATACGGTGCCGACGCGGATCAACCTGCCGGTCTATGCGGGGCCGGAGCAGCGGTATTGCCCGGCCGGGGTGTATGAATATGTCGGCGTGGAAGAGGGCAACCCGCGCCTGCAGATCAACGCGCAGAATTGCGTCCACTGCAAGACCTGCGATATCAAGGACATGACCCAGAATATCGAATGGGTCACGCCCGAAGGCGGCGGCGGCCCCAACTATCCGAACATGTGACAGCTCGCACGTTGCGGAGATGCAAAGGCGAAGCGCCGGGGGGTGCCTCGGCGCTTTCGTCGTTTCAGAGGGGGGCGATGAAGCTGCGCGAAACCGCTTATGCCAAGATCAACCTTGCCCTGCACGTGCGGCGGCGCAGGGAGGACGGGTACCACGAGCTTGAGACGCTGTTCGCCTTTGTCGATGCGGGCGATACGCTTGTGGCGGAGCCTTCCGGCCGAGACGAACTGCGCGTGACGGGCGCGTTTGCCGGGGCGCTCGACGCCCCGTTCGACAATATCGTGGCAAGGGCGCTGGCCATCCTGCCGCACGGGCCGGGCTGGGCGGTGACGCTGGACAAGGCGCTTCCGGTTGCGGCCGGGCTTGGCGGAGGGTCCGCCGATGCCGGGGCCGTGTTCCGGCTGGTGCGCGATGCCCATGGCCTGCCCGATGACTGGCTGGCGCGCGCGGCGCGGCTGGGCGCGGACGTGCCGGCCTGTGTGGAAAGCCGGGCCTGCATCGGCCGTGGCACCGGCACCGAGTTGGAAGGCGTGGTCAACGATCTTGTCGGCGCTGCCGTGCTGCTCGTCAACCCGCGCGTTCCGCTGGCCACCGCGCCAGTGTTCCGTGGCTGGGACGGAGTGGATCGCGGGCCGTTGACCGGCGCAACGGTGCGCGAAATGGCGGTTTCCGGGCGCAATGATCTTGAACCGCCTGCCCTGGCGCTGGTCCCGCAAATCGCGCGGGTGCTCGGTGTGCTGGAAACGACCGGGGCGTGGCTCGTGCGCATGTCCGGTTCCGGGGCAACCTGCTTTGCGTTGTACGAGACCGCGCAAGCGCGCGACGAAGCTTGCGCGGCGATGCCGCAAGAGTGGTGGACACTGACGGGGCGGCTGCGATGAGCGAGGCTTTTCGGATCATCGGTACACCGCGTTTCGGGGGGATACTGGTGGTATCCGATCATGCGTCCGCGCGCGTGCCCGATGGCGTTGCGCTGGGCGTGGCGCCGGAGCTTATGGAGCAGCACATCGCCGTCGATATCGGGGTGGCGCATGTCGGCGCGCTGATGGCGCAGCGGCCCGGTATTGCCGCCTATCAGGGCAATGTCAGCCGTCTGGTGTGCGACTTCAACCGTGACGAGGACGGCCCCGGTATCATCCCGGCCAGCAGCGATGGGCATGCGATCCCCGGCAATGCGCTTGATGCGCAAGGGCGGGAGGCGCGTCTGGAACGGTTTTTCCGTCCCTACCACCAGGGGCTTGCCGATCTGCTCGATGCCATGCCGCAGGCGCTGATCCTGTCGCTGCACAGCTTTACCCCACAGCTTGCCACCAGCGATGCGCCGCGCCCCTGGCATATCGGGGTGCTGTACAACGACGATGACCGTGCGGCGCGGATCGCCATTCCGCTGCTGGAGGCCGAGGGCCTGTGCGTGGGCGACCAGTTGCCATATTCGGGCAAGCTGCTGAACGCGACGATGAACCGCCACGCAGAAGCCGAAGGACGGCCCTACCTTGGCGTGGAGGTGCGGCAGGATCTGATTGCCGATCCCGCCGGGCAGGCGGAATGGGCCGAACGGCTGGCCCGCATCGCCAATGCGGTTGCGGTTGAAATTACCTAGGAAAACCGGGGCTTTTGCGCTGCTGACACAAGGGTAATTTATCCTTCGACGGATGGCTTTCAGTGGGTTAGGGAACTGCGCAAGTCGCCCCCCAAAAACTGATTCCCTGTTCGGAGTTTCCCCATGCCTGCCTACCGTTCACGCACCACCACCCATGGCCGCAACATGGCAGGCGCGCGCGGATTGTGGCGCGCCACGGGGATGAAGGACGAAGATTTCGGCAAGCCGATCATCGCCGTGGTCAACAGCTTCACCCAATTCGTGCCCGGCCACGTCCATCTCAAGGATCTGGGCCAGATGGTCGCGCGCGAAATCGAAGCTGCTGGCGGCGTGGCCAAGGAGTTCAACACCATCGCGGTCGACGATGGCATCGCCATGGGCCATGACGGCATGCTTTATTCGCTGCCCAGCCGCGATCTGATCGCCGACAGCGTCGAATACATGGTCAACGCCCATTGCGCGGATGCGATGGTGTGCATTTCCAACTGCGACAAGATTACGCCGGGCATGCTGATGGCCGCGATGCGCATCAATATTCCGGTGGTGTTCGTGTCGGGCGGGCCGATGGAAGCGGGCAAGGTCGTGCTCAAGGGTAAGGAACACGCGCTCGATCTGGTCGATGCGATGGTCGCTGCGGCGGATGACAGCTATTCGGAAGAGGAAGTGACCGCGATTGAACGGTCCGCCTGCCCGACTTGCGGTTCGTGCAGCGGGATGTTCACGGCAAACTCGATGAACTGCCTGACTGAGGCGCTGGGCCTGTCTCTGCCCGGCAACGGATCGACGCTGGCGACGCATGCCGACCGGCAACGCCTGTTCCTTGAAGCCGGGCGGCTCGTGGTCGACCTGTGCAAGCGGTATTACGAAGAGGACGATGCCAGCGTCCTGCCGCGCACGATTGCCAGCTTTGATGCCTTCGAAAATGCCGTCTGCCTCGATATCGCCATGGGCGGATCGACCAACACCGTGCTGCACCTGCTTGCGGCGGCGCATGAAGCCGGGGTGAACTTCACCATGGCCGACATCGACCGGTTGAGCCGCCGCGTGCCCTGCCTGTCCAAGGTCGCCCCGGCCAAGGCCGATGTGCACATGGAAGACGTGCACCGCGCCGGCGGCGTCTTTGCCATTCTGGGGGAACTGGACCGCGCGGGTCTGCTGCACCGCCATCTGCCGACCGTGCACAGCCGCACGATGGGCGATGCGCTGGACATGTGGGACATCGCGCGCAAACCATCGCCTTCGGTGCAGGAGTTCTTCCGCGCCGCGCCCGGCGGCGTGCCGACACAGACCGCTTTTTCGCAAAGCCGCCGGTGGAGCGAACTCGACCTTGATCGTGAAACGGGCGTTATCCGCTCGGCCGACCATGCCTTCAGCAAGGATGGCGGGCTGGCTGTGCTGTACGGCAACATCGCGCGCGACGGCTGCATCGTGAAAACCGCGGGTGTCGATGAAAACATCCACACGTTTGCCGGTCCCGCCAAGGTCTATGAAAGCCAGGATGCGGCAGTAACGGCGATCCTGACCGGCAAGGTCGTGGCGGGCGATGTGGTGGTTATCCGCTACGAAGGGCCGAAGGGCGGGCCGGGCATGCAGGAAATGCTCTATCCCACCAGCTATCTCAAGTCCAAGGGTCTGGGCGCGGCCTGCGCTCTGTTGACCGACGGGCGCTTTTCCGGCGGCACATCGGGCCTGTCGATCGGCCATGCCTCGCCCGAAGCGGCCGAAGGCGGTGATATCGCACTGGTCGAAAACGGCGACCGCATCGAAATCGACATCCCGAACCGCACGATCCATCTTGCCGTATCGGACGAAGTGCTGGCCCAGCGTCGCGCCGCGCAGGAAGCGCGCGGATGGAAACCGGCCGAGCCGCGCCCGCGCAAGATTTCGACCGCGCTGAAGGCTTATGCCGCGATGACCACCAGCGCCGCCCGCGGCGCGGTGCGCGATCTTTCGCAACTGGGCATTGATTGACGATGCGCGCTGGCGCTCTGCTGCCGCTCCTGTGTCTGGCGCTTGCGGCCTGTTCGGGGGCGCAGGAGGCGCCGAAAGGGCGGCGGATTGACTGCAAGGTTGGCGGTGCGGCCAGCTTCGTGCCCGATTGCTTTGTCGAAGATGCGCGTGAAGGCGAAAAGCGGTTCCTTACCGTTCGGCACAAGGACGGTGCCTTCCGGCGTTTCGAGATGGTGGACGATGGACGTGGGGTCATCGCCGCCGACGGGGCGGATGAGGCCAGCGCGCAGTGGTCGTCCGAAGGGGTGCTTGAAGTGGCGGTTGGCGGTGACCGTTACCGCTTCCCCGCGCGGATGAAGGCACCGGAATGAATCGCCATGCCCCGCAACCGTGACCGCACGCTGACGCAAGTATTGAGCGTTGCACAGATGCAGGCTGCCGAAGTCGCGCTGATCGCAGGCGGCACAAGCGTCGATGCCCTGATGCAGCGGGCCGGGCGCGGTGCGGGCGAATGGGTGCGGCGGATCGCCGCCGGGCGCAGCGTGACCGTGCTGTGCGGCCCCGGCAACAACGGCGGCGATGGTTGGGTGATCGCGCAATACCTGCACGAACACGGCAACCCGGTGCAGGCGATGGCCGCGCGTGATCCGATGACCGACGCGGCGCGCAACGCACGCGGGCTATACCGAGGGCCGATCATTCCTGCCGATGCAGCCGCTTCGGGTGATGTGCTGGTCGATTGCCTGTTTGGCAGCGGGCTGGCGCGGCCCTTGCCGGATGATCTCTACGCCTTGCTGTGCCATCTTGCGGCGCGGCATCCGCAGCGGATAGCCATTGACGTCCCAAGCGGGGTGGAAAGCGACAGCGGCGCGGCACTCAACCCCGGCCTGCCGGACTGGACCCTGACCGTCGCGCTGGGCGCGTGGAAGCATGCGCACTTTGCCATGCCGGCCTGCGCCACGATGGGCGCGTTGCGGCTGGTGGATATTGGTGTGGCGGCGGTGGACGGCGCGGCGCAGGCGCTGACCCGGCCACGCCTTGCCGCGCCATCCGCCGATGCGCACAAGTACCGCCGCGGTCTGGTCGGTGTGATCGGCGGCGAAATGCCGGGGGCGGCCATGCTGGCGTGCATGGCGGCGCAGCGCGCCGGAGCCGGTTACGTCCGGCTATGCCGCGATGCCCAGCCTGCCGCAGCCGTGCCGCCGGAACTGGTGCTGACAAACGACCTTGCCGGGATGCTGGCCGATGGCCGCACTGCGGCACTGCTGGTCGGGCCGGGGCTTGGCCGTAGCGATGCCGCAGCGCGCACGCTGGCAGCAGTGCTGGCAACCGGACGGCCCTGCGTGGTCGATGCCGATGCGCTGATGCTGTTGCGCCCGGCCATGCTGAACGGAGGAGGCCGCAGCGCCTGCGTGCTGACCCCGCACGATGGCGAAATGGCGGTACTGGAGGGCAGCTTCGGCCTGCCCGCAACCGGCCTGCGCCGTGATCGTGCGCGCGCGCTGGCAGCGCAAACCGGGGCAGTCGTTGTCCTCAAGGGGCCGGATACCGTGATTGCCGCGCCCGACAGCCGGTTGATTGTTGCGCCAAGCGCATCGCCGTGGCTTTCCGTGGCAGGCACGGGCGATGTGCTGGCCGGAACGGTTGCCAGCCGCCTTGCCACCCATAGCGATGCCTTGCGCGCGGCCAGTGAAGGTCTATGGCTCCACGGCGCGGCGGCGCGGCTGTGCGGTGCGGCCTTTACCGCCGGAGAACTGGCGCAGGCAATCCGCCCGGCCTTGCAGGAATGCCTTTGATGACTCAATCCGGCCTGATCGTGCGCGTTGCCGCCAAAGGAGAAGGCGCCACCGCCGATGGCCGCTATGCCGCGCTGGCGGCCCCCGGCGATGTGCTGGCCGATGATGGCACTCTGACTCATGGGCCAAACCATGTCGCGCCGTCATGCCGTCACTTTCCGGCGTGCGGGGGGTGCCAGCTCCAGCACCTGTCGGAGGCGGCGCTGGTCGAATATGTGGCGGACCGGGTGATCGGGGCCGCGCGCGGGCAGGGGATCGAACCCGGCCCGGTGGCACCGGCGCATCTTTCCCCGCCCGCATCGCGCCGCCGCGCCACGCTTCATGCCCAGGCGATCGGCAAGCGCATTGTCGTGGGGTTCCGCGAACAGGGTTCGCACAAGATTGTCGACATGCGCGAATGCGCGGTGCTGGCCGAAGCCCTGTTTGCCGTTGTAGCGCCCGTTCGGCGCCTGCTCGAAGGGTGGGGTGCGCGCAAGCTGGCGGTCGATATCGAACTGGCGCTGGCCGATCAGGGTGTCGCCATGGGGTTGAAAGGCCTGTCCGCCGAAGGGCTGGCGCAGACCGAAGCCCTGCTGGATTTCGCCCGCGATACCGGCATTGCCCGGCTGACGCTCGATTCCGGCTATGGTCCCGAAGATGTGTGGGAACCGGAACCCGTCACGGTCACGCTCGGCGGAACTCCGGTGTCATTGCCGCCGGGCGCGTTCCTGCAAGCCACCCGCGATGGGGAAGCGGCGCTGGTCGATGCGGCGCGCGAATGGCTTGCCGGAGCCACGAGCGTGGCCGATCTCTTTTCGGGTCTGGGCACGTTCGCTTTTGCGCTGGCGGGGCCGCAGTGCAAGGTTCTGGCGGTAGAGGCCGCGCGCGATACCCATCTCGCCTGCCAGTCTGCCGCGCGCCTGCACGGGCGGCCGGTCCACGCGCTGCACCGCGACCTTTTCCGCAATCCGCTACGAGTCGAAGAGCTGGACCGTTTTGCCGCCGTCCTGCTCGATCCGCCGCGCGCCGGGGCGCAGGAACAGGTCGACCAGCTTGCGCAGGGCAAGGTGCCGCGCATCGTCTATATCAGTTGCAACCCGGCAAGCTGGGCGCGCGATGCGGCCCGGCTGATCGCCGGTGGCTACCGTCTGGCCGGATTGCGCCCGGTCGGCCAGTTCCGCTGGTCAACCCATGTGGAACTGGCCAGCCTGTTCGTCCGCGACTGACCGGTCAGAACACCACGCGCGCCGCGTGAAAGATCAGCGCGATGAGCGCGAGCGACGATAGCCCGAACAGCGCGAAGCGGAGCATGACCTTGTTCACCGTCGCCTGCACCAGCGAATGGGCGACGCGCAAGCCGACATAGGCCCACGCGACCTGAACGCTAACCCCGTTGCCTTGCCCCGCGAGCGCCAGCACGGCAACGACCGCGTAAAACAGCGTCGGCGCTTCGTGCAGGTGGTTGTAGTTGTGCGCCTTCCACTGGACTGGAGCGGGCAGCAGATCGTCCAGCGTGGTGCCGGGGTTGGTGGCCAGACTGTCGGGATTGATCCTGGCGGCGTTCATCGCGGGGATGCGGGTGGCGTACATCCACGCCCACATCACCATGGTCCAGGCCATCAGCGCGACGGCGGGCTGCAAAATCAAGGCTGCGTGCATCGTATCTCCCCCCTTCGCGCAGGGCCGGATTCAGCCTTGCGCCATTGTCGCCATGAACGCGCGGATTGCCAGTGCGACAAGGCAAACTGTCGATACCAGGAACAGCATGAAACGCACCGGAATGCGGTTGACGGTGGCCTGCCAGACCGAATGGGCAATGCGGATCAGCACATAGGCCCATGCCAGCGCCACGTCCGTGGTGCCCGGTCCCATGATCGCAAGGATTGCAACCGTGGCATAGAACAGCGTCGGCTGTTCCATCAGGTGGGCGTAGTTGTGCGCTTTCCAGTTGATGCTGTCGGGCAGTACGCCTTCAAGATCCTGACCGCGCCCGCCGGGCCGCGCCTTGCCGAGGCCGCCAAGCGTCTTGAGCGCCGGAACCCGCGTGCCAGCCATCCAGAACAGCATCACCAACGACCACAACACCAGCGCGGCGGCTGGCATCAGCATATGTCCCTGCATCGTGCGATCTCCCCATCACAGGGGAGGGAGAGTGCGTCCGGAGAATTAGATTGTCAATCGCAACTTATTTCACCTCGGCTGAGCAGTGCAGCGTGAGGCGCTGGAAGTAATCGAAGCGTCCACGCTGGCACGTCATGCGCACGTCGAGGTCATCGGCAATCCGCGCCGCTGCAGCGCCAAGATCCGTCCGCACCGAAACGTGAAAGCGCGCCAGCCAGCCATGCATCGCGGCACGCAAGGGTGGCGCAAGTCCTGCGAAATCCCCGAAATCGACGACATGGAGCGATCCGCCGGGCGCCAGCAGAGCGGCGGCCTGCGCCAGGGCCTGTTGCCACTGCGGTATCATCGAGAGCGCATAGGATATGAAGACGCGATCGAATGCGCCCCGGCCAAACAGTGTCTGCGCATCGAAATCGGCGGCATCGCCACGCGCCAGAAGGCAATCTGGGGCCAGCCTGCCGCGCGCGACGGACAGCATCTCTTCGGAAATATCCAGCCCGTGCAGGTGCGCTCCCGGCCAACGCTTTGCCACGCTGGCAAGGTTGCGCCCTGTGCCGCACCCGATCTCCAGCACGGCCATACCCGGCGCGGCATGGAGATCGCGGATCAGTCCATCCCGCCCGAACAGGTAATATTTTCGGGTCGCGTCATAGACATGCTTCTGTCGGCGGTAGACCGCATCCATCAGCGCGCCGTGGCCGTGGCCGGGGGCGGGGGAGCGGGCGGATGAAAGCGCGGTCATCGGGCGAGCGTGTAGAGGTGCACGCCGCCGTAGATCGATGAACGGTCGTTCGCGGTGCATTCGGCGGACAGCGGCGCGTCATAGTGCCAGTGGGCGAGCAGGGCGGCGTCCAGCCGGCCGGGCAGCAGGCTCGGCTCGGCAGCGGTACGGAACAGGACGCGTGCATCGGGGCGGGCGGTGCGGGTAATCTCGTGCCACAGGGCGTTAAGCTGGGCATCGGTCATCCAGTCCTGCGCATCGAGCAGGACATAGCGATCGAGCGAGGCTGCAGGCTGTGCTGCGAGATGTTCGGTCAGGTTGGCGTGGCGCACTTCGATCCGGCCCGCCCTTTCGCGCACCGCCTGCCAGTTGGTTTCCTGAAGGTAGGGCGGCAAAGGGCACCGTTCGCCCCGACCATAGCCGCGTCCGAAGGCCTGCCAGGCAAAGTAGTTGTCCCCGACCGGAAAATCGCAGGCCAGTTTGGCCAGTCTGCGGCGCAGGACTTCGGCCATTGGCTCGTTCCCGGCCAGCGCGTCGAACTGGGCCGGGGGAATGCCCAGGCCGAACAGCGAGGCGGGCTGATCGGTCAGCCACCGCACAAAGCGTTTGTCGAACACTGGCGCCATTTCGCGTTCGAAGACCTGGCGCTGTTCCTCCAGCGATCCGGCGGCGAGAATCGCGGACAGGTCGATCCGGTACAGCCGGGCCAGCAGGTGCGCGACGCCGATGAAGTTGCCCAGCAGCCCGCGCTTGTAGATATTGCTGGAAAACCCGGCAATGCGACGCCGCCCGCTAAGATCGCGGCCTTCCCAGTAGCGCCGCGTCGTATCGTCGAGATGCGGGGCAAGGTGCGTTTTGTAGGAAGCCAGGTTGGCCGTGCTGTCGGCTTCGGCGAAGAACCGGCGGAAATGCGCGTGATCGGGCAGATGCTGCGCCGATGCGATCTTGAGCTTGTTCAGTGCGATGTGCGCGGTGTTGAGATCGACTGCAGTGATCGCGGCCGGATCGGCTGTGAGATAGGACAGCACGTTGCACCCGCCGCTGGCAATGGCGATGATCCGGCTGTCGGGGCGGATGGCCAGCGCCTTCATGTCCACATCGGGATCTTCCCATATCTGGGCATAGACAAGGCCGCGAAAGGCCAGCGCAAACGTGTGGTCCAGCAAGCGGTTGGCCATGCCTGACCCCCGGCGGACGACCGATCGTGTAAGCGGATGGGACCGCGCGCGTTCCAGCATGATGAACCCCGGCAAGATGTGTACCGGACACGGACCTAGAGCGCATGCGTTGCGGTTGTGTGGCAGCGATCCTGCCATGACGTGCGCTTTTTTAGACAAACCACACGAGCGTGCGGCCCGCTGACGCTACCGGTGCCGGCGTGGCGCCTTGGGGCGGGCTGGTTGGAAGGGACTTGGGTTTGTCATGCCGATCCTCTAGAGGCGCGTGTCATGAAACGCCTGCCCCCATCGCGGGAGACGGCAAGACAAGGGCATCTGGAGACACCATGGCAAAAGTTCTCGTCATCGGCGCAGGCGGCGTCGGTTCGGTCGCGGTCCACAAGATGGCGATGAACGCGGGCATCTTCACCGGCATCGCGCTGGCCAGCCGCACCAAGGCGAAGTGCGATGCCATCGCCGCTTCGGTGAAGGAGCGCACCGGCGTTACCATCGACACTTACCAGATCGATGCCGACGATGTAGCCGCCACCACGGCGCTGATCAAAGCGGTCAAGCCTGTGCTCGTGGTCAACCTCGCGCTGCCCTACCAGGACTTGCACATCATGGATGCCTGCCTCGCCGCAGGGGTCAATTACATGGACACTGCGAACTACGAACCGATCGACGAGGCGAAGTTCGAGTATTCGTGGCAGTGGGCCTATCAGGACAGGTTCAGGCAGGCTGGCCTGATGGCCCTGCTGGGATCGGGTTTCGATCCCGGCGTGACCAGCGTTTTCGCCACCTGGCTGCGCAAGCACAAGCTCGACACGATCCGCACGCTCGACATCCTCGATTGCAACGGCGGCGACCATGGCCAGCACTTTGCGACCAACTTCAACCCGGAAATCAATATCCGTGAAGTGACCGCGCCCGCGCGCCACTGGCTCAACGGCGAATGGGTGGAAACCCCGGCGCTGACCATCCGCCAGCAGTTCGATTTCGAACAGGTCGGGCCGAAGAACATGTACCTGATGTACCATGAAGAGCTGGAGAGCCTGGCGCATCACCTGCCGGAGATCGAACGCATCCGCTTCTGGATGACCTTCGGCGATGCCTATATCACTCACCTGACCGTGCTACAGAATGTCGGCATGACCCGGATCGACCCGGTGATCTACGAAGGCAAGGAGATCATCCCGCTGCAGTTCCTGAAAGCGGTGCTGCCCGAACCGGCTTCGCTTGGCCCGACGACCAAGGGCAAGACCAACATCGGTGACATCGCCACCGGCCTGAAGGACGGGGTGGAAAAGACCTTCTACATCTACAACATCTGCGACCATGAAGATGCCTATGCCGAAACCGGCAACCAGGCGGTCAGCTACACCACGGGCGTCCCCGCGATGATCGGGGCGGCGCTGATGGTACAGGGCATCTGGAAGGGCGAAGGGGTGTTCAACATGGAACAGTTCGATCCCGATCCCTACATGGACATGCTCAACAAGCACGGCCTGCCCTGGCAAGTAAAGGAACTGGCCGGACCGCTGGAGTTCTGATCGACCATGGAAACCAGAGCCGGCGATCCGGGCGCGTTTGCGCAGTTTGACTTGAACCGGGTGGATAGCCCCGCCTTTGTCGTCGATGCGGCAAAGCTGCGCGCCAATCTGGCGGTGCTGGCCGATGTGCGCGACCGGGCGGGGATCAAGGTGCTGGCCGCGCTCAAGGCGTTCTCGATGTGGAAGGTTGCGCCCATCGTCGGGGAGTATCTCGATGGCGTGTGCACATCGGGTCTGTGGGAGGCGCTGCTGGCGGCGGAACACTACGGCGGCGAAATCGCTACGTACTGCGCCGCCTACAAGGCCGAGGACATGCCGGAAATCCTGCGGCTTTCGGACCATGTGATTTTCAATTCGCCCGGTCAGCATGAACGCTTTCGCGGCGAAATCGCGGCGGCGCGGGCGCGGGGCGATGCGTTTGACATTGGCTTGCGCGTCAATCCGCTCCATGCCGAAGGCGAAGTTCCGCGCTATGACCCGTGCGCCCCGCATTCGCGTTTGGGCTTTCCGGCCGACCAGTTGCAGGAGGCCCATTTCGAAGGCGTTTCGGGCCTGCATTTCCATACGCTGTGCGAACAGGATTTTGCCCCGCTCAGCCGCACATGGGACGCGCTGCTGCCCCGCATCGCGCCGTATCTGGGCCAGCTCAAATGGCTGAACTTCGGCGGCGGACACCACATCACCCGCGCCGATTACCAGCGCGAAGACCTGATTGCCTTCCTCCGCCAGGTAAAGGCGCAGACGGGGTGCGAAATCTACCTCGAACCGGGTGAGGCGGTGGCGCTCGACGCCGGGATTCTCGTCGGCACGGTGCTCGATACCCACTGGAACGGCATGCCGCTGGCGATAACCGACGTTTCCGCCACCTGCCACATGCCCGACGTGATCGAAGCGCCCTATCGCCCGGCCATGCTGGGCGAACTGCCGGTCGATGAATACGAGGACGGGCAGGGCGATGCCCCGGTTCGGCTGGGCGGACCATCGTGCCTGGCGGGCGATGTGATTGGCGATTACCGCATGCCGCAAGCGATAGCGCCGGGAATGCGCTTCGCTTTTCTCGATCAGGCGCACTATTCGATGGTCAAGACCACGACGTTCAACGGCGTGCCTCTGCCCTCGATCTGGCTGTGGGACAGCGAAACCGACACGCTCGAAAAGGTGCGCGGCTTTTCCTACGAGGACTTCCGCAACCGTCTGTCCTGATTCCCGTCGGGGCGATTCGTTCAGACGGACAGGTTCCGGCAATGGCGCTGGCCAGCGCCGCAGTGCCCCGCACCCGCAGGAATCCCGTGGAATCGGCGTGCTCGCCACGCGTGTTACATTTTTCTGACAACAATGTGGGCTGCAAAGTTTTTCACTTGATGTTCAGCGCGGGGGGGCTATTTACCCTTCCTCGCTGCCCCATGGGGACTTCCAAACCGCAAGGCAGCTTTGTTCAATATTCCGTTTGGGGGTCCCTTGAGTTGCACATCCATCCTGATGCATTGGCTGTAGTTCGCGCATTCGCGCCCGATCAACCCGCCATTCTCAATCGCCCGCACGCCGCCGCGCGCGCTGCCCGCTTCTTTGTCGAGAAGTTTCCGGGCCGCTCGCTCTATGCGGTGAAGGCCAATCCCTCGCCCGATCTGCTGCGCATCCTCTGGGACGCGGGCATCACGCACTACGACGTAGCTTCGATCGTCGAGGCGCGGCTGGTGCGCGAAACGCTGCCTGCGGCAACGGCGTGCTTCATGCACCCGGTCAAGGGTTCGGCCGCCATCCGCGAAGCGTACCACGACCTTGGCGTGCGCGTGTTCAGCCTCGATTCGTTCGAGGAACTGGAAAAGATCAAGGCCGCCACCGTCGATGCCGATGGCAACCCCGCCACCGACCTGACGCTGTGCGTGCGCCTGCGCGTGTCTTCCGACTATTCGGAACTCAGCCTGGCGTCGAAGTTCGGCTGTGACCTGACCAATGCCGCCGAACTGCTCCAGGCGACCCGCCAGGCGGCGGACTCGCTTGGCGTGTGCTTCCATGTCGGCAGCCAGTCGATGAGCCCGCACGCCTATGTCCAGGCGCTTGAGCGGGTGCGCGCGGCGATTGTCGATGCATCGGTGCTGGTCGATATCATCGACGTTGGCGGCGGGTTCCCCTCGATCTATCCGGGCATGGAACCACCCCCGCTGGAAGATTACTTCGGCGTGATCGACCGTACCTACGAATCTCTGCCGGTGTCGTATTCGGCGGAACTGTGGTGCGAACCGGGCCGCGCGCTTTCGGCGGAATACAATTCGATGATCGTGCGCGTCGAACGGCGCCGTGGGACCGAACTGTATATCAACGATGGCGCCTATGGTGCGCTGTTCGACGCTGCCCATGTCGGCTGGCGCTTCCCGGTGCGTGTCCTGCGCAACGAAGTGGCCAACGATCTGGACATCGGCGGCGCAGAGATCGAGATGGAGCCGTTCAGCTTCTATGGGCCGACCTGCGACGACATGGACCACATGGACGGGCCGTTCGAACTGCCCGCTGATATCCGTGCTGGAGATTACATCGAGATCGGCATGCTCGGCGCTTATGGCGCGGCGATGAAGACGGCGTTCAACGGCTTTGGCGCGACCGACGTGTTCGAAGTTTCGGACGAGCCGATGTCGAGCCAGTACCGTGGCGACCGCCGCGATCCGCGCGTTTCGGACAACGTGGTTTCGCTGCGCTGATCCGCTGCACGATCTGCTGACAGGATAAGGCCCCGCTCCACACGGCGGGGCCTTTTTCGTTGCCGCGTGGCAGGCCGTGGCGCAACAAAAAAGCCCTCCCGGTCGGGGAGGGCTTTTGCTGTCCGGGCAATGAAAACGTGTCAGGCGGCCTTGCGCAGTTCCAGTTCCATGCGCTGCCAGATTTCCACCAGCGCGCCCGCCAGTTCGTCCATCATCGCCTGGGTGTGCGAAGGGCCGGGGGTGAAGCGCAGGCGCTCGGTCCCGCGTGGCACGGTCGGGTAATTGATCGGCTGCACATAGACGCCGTATTCCGCCAGCAGGATGTCGCTGATCTTCTTGGCGCGCACCGGATCGCCGACCATCAGCGGGACGATGTGCGTGGTCGATGGCATGACCGGCAGGCCCGCATCGGCAAAGGCCTTCTTGAGATAGGCAGCGGCGGCCTGCTGGCCTTCGCGTTCCTCGTTAGACGCCTTGAGGTGGCGGACCGAGGCCAGCACGCCTGCAACCAGTACCGGCGACAGCGACGTGGTGAAGATGAAGCCGGGCGCGTAGGAGCGGATCACGTCGATGATCCGGTTGTCCGCCGCGATATAGCCGCCCATCACGCCGAACGCCTTGCCCAGCGTGCCTTCGATGATGTCGATGCGGTGCGCCGCCTCGTCCCGGTCGGTGATGCCGCCGCCGCGTGGACCGTACATCCCGACGGCGTGCACTTCGTCGATATAGGTCAGCGCGTTGTACTTTTCGGCCAGATCGCAGATTGCGTGGATCGGGGCGATATCGCCGTCCATCGAATAGACCGATTCAAACGCGATCAGCTTGGGCAGTGCGGGGTCGGTTTCGGCCAGCAGTTCTTCGAGGTGGGCCACGTCGTTGTGACGGAACACCTTCTTTTCCGCCCCGGAATTGCGGATGCCCGCGATCATCGAGGCGTGGTTGAGCTCGTCCGAAAAGATCACGCAGCCGGGCAGGATCTTGGCCAGCGTGGAAAGCGTGGCGTCGTTCGAGACATAGCCGCTGGTGAACAGCAGCGCGCCGTCCTTGCCGTGCAGGTCGGCCAGTTCGCGCTCAAGCTCGATGTGGTAATGCGTGTTGCCGCCGATGTTGCGCGTGCCGCCCGAACCCGCGCCGACATTGTGCAGCGCCTCTTCCATCGCGGCGATCACCTTGGGGTGCTGCCCCATGGCGAGGTAATCGTTCGAGCACCACACGGTGATCGGCTTCGGCCCGTTGTGGCCGGCAAAGCAGCGCGCGTTGGGGTAGGCCCCCTTGTTGCGCAGGATATCGATGAAAACGCGGTAGCGACCTTCGGAGTGCAAACGTTCAATCGCGGAATCGAAAACCTGTTCGTAATTCACCCCGCCGCTCCTTCCTGCATGGGGACCTGTCTGCCCCCGTGGCCCGACACGCGGGCCAACCGGCGATTTTCCGGGCTAATACGCCCGATAGCGCCGCAAGGCTAGTCTCATTTGCCTTGCACACTGCCAAAGTTCCGGCCGTGTACGGCACCCGCGCGTGCACCATGCCGTTTCGGAACAGCGGCGGGCAGGGGTGCGCGGACATAGTCCTCTTCGTCGGCCGTCGCGTCGATCCAGTCGATATCGTGCGAGGGGATCACGGTGACCGGCTTGCGCGCTTCGGTCATGGGCTTGATGGCTTTCAGCCAGCCGATCACCGCCCGGCGGTCTTCCGGCGCGAGCCAGTCGGTCATAAGCCGCGCACGCGGCGTCGGCTGCTGCACGTTGGCGAACATCGACGCGGTGTCCCCGGCGAACAGGTATTCACGCCCGGATTGCAGCGTGACGAAAAACATCTGCGAAGCGGGTGTGTGCCCCGGCGTCTGGATCGCCACGACGCCCGGCGCAACCGCCTGGACCGGGGCGAGTGGCCGTGAGGCTGGCAGGTAGCGGGCATTTTCGCGCCACAGCGAGGTGATGCCCCGCTTCAGCCCCGGCGTGATCAGCGCCTTGTCCGCCACGGCGCGAAAGCGCGGATGGTCGAGGTATCCGCCGACATGGTCGATGTGCCCGTGTGTCAGCAGAATGAGCGCGGCGCTGTCGATCCACCCCTGGACGGTGCGGCTTGCCGCGGGGTCGAAAGCATTGAAGCCCATGTCCTGCGCATCGGCACGCGACATGGCGGTGTCGATCACGATATCGCCGCCGGGAGCCACGACTTTCCAGGCGATTGCCGCAACGCGCACCTGGCGCAGGCCGGTCCCTGCCGCGATGACCGCGCCGGGCACTGTCCGGCTGGCCACCGCGGCGTATTCAAGCGCGGTGGGTTTGGCGCCGGGCATCGCGTTCGCTTCGCGGCGCAGGGCGGCAAGATCCAGCTTCTGCGGCGCTACGTTCGCCGGGCCTGTGCTGTCGAGCAGCCAGCCATAGAGAACCGCCAGCACGATGGCGAGCAGGGCCAGCACTTTCCACAAACGCCCCATGGTCCCCCTCCGGCAGGCTGGTTCAGAATACCGTGATGCGGCCGAATTGCCGCGCTGTCAGTACCGGCTCTAGCTGCTCCACGTCGTCTCCGCCACGGGTGAACAGCGCAAGGTCGGGCAAATCGCGTCGCCATGCCTGCCCCTGCGTCAGATGCGCGATGCGCCGGGCGATCCCGTCGGAACCGTCGATGAATGCAACGCCTGCGCCGAAAGCCGTGGCCAGTTCGGTTTCGATGAGCGGAAAGTGGGTGCAGGCCAGAACTACGGTATCGATCCGCTCGCCCCCCGGCATGGCGCGCAGGGCCGATACCGCGCGGGCATAGACCTGCGGATCGACCGGTTGCCCGCGCAATTTCGCTTCAGCCGCAGCGACCAGTTCCGGCGCGCCGTGGCGTAGCAATTGCTTGCCCTGGGCGAACTCTGCCTCCAGCCGGTCGACATAGCCCTGGCGGATCGTTGCCTCGGTGCCGAGCAGGCCGATGACCCCGGTCCGGGTCATTGCGGCGGCAGGCTTGATCGCGGGCACCGTGCCGACGATGGGCACTTCCAGCACTTCGCGCACCGATGCCAGCGCGATGGTCGATGCGGTGTTGCACGCGATGCATACCAGACGCGGGTGGAAGCGTTCGGTCAGCCGACCAAGCAGGCCCGATACCCGTGCCGCGATCTGCGCTTCGGTTTTCGCGCCATAGGGCAGTCCGGCATTGTCCGCGACATAGATGACTGGCGCCTGCGGCAGAACATGGCGCACCTTGTCCAGCACCGAAAGCCCGCCAACGCCCGAATCGAACACCAGCAGCGGCGCAGCGGGATCGACAGCGGATGGTGCTTGCGGATCGGAAGGTGTGGCCTGCATCGCGGGGCTTGTATCGGGAATGGGCATAAAATGGAAAGGGACCTCTTTCGCTTTTGCCGCAGGATTGATTAAGAGCGGAAGCGTGGAAACCTTGCTCCCCCTGCTCGTCGGCTATCTGCTTGGCTCGGTGCCTTTCGGCCTCATCCTCACGCGGGTGTTCGGGGCGGGCGATCTGCGCGCGATCGGATCGGGCAATATCGGGGCGACCAACGTCCTGCGCACCGGGAAGAAGGGGCTGGCCGCTGCCACGCTGCTGCTCGATCTGGGCAAGGGGCTGGCCGCAGTGCTGGTGGCCCGGCATGTCTGGCCGGGCACCGAAACACTGGCCGCGCTGGCCGTTGTCGTTGGCCATTGCTATCCGGTGTGGCTCAGGTTCCGGGGTGGCAAGGGCGTGGCCACGCTGATGGGCGTGGCGCTGGGCCTCGCCTGGCCGATCGGGCTGGCTTATGCGCTGGTGTGGCTGGGCGTGCTCTATTTCAGCCGCACATCGTCGCTCGGCGGGATGAGCGCGGCGGTGGTTGCCCCCGTTGCCGCGGGGCTGACCGGCCATGCCGCCTACGCTCCGGTGCTTGCCCTGCTGGCGGTGCTGGTGCTGTGGCTGCACCGCGAGAACATCGCCCGCCTGCGCGCCGGCACCGAACCGAAAGTCGGCAAGAAGGCGTGAGCGCGGCCGCGCCATCCCTTTCGCGGGACGAAGCGTTTGCCCGCATCCGGCTGCTGCGTTCCCCCAATGTCGGTCCGGTCAGCTACGGGCAGTTGCTGCGCCGCTTCGGCACGGCGGTGGCAGCGATAGAGGCGCTGCCCGATCTGGCCGCACGCGGCGGATCGCGCTATCGCCCGGCCGATCCGGCGCGGATCGAGGCAGAGATCGCCGCCGTGCGCAAGGCGGGGGCACGCTACCTTTTTCACGATGGCGCCGATTATCCGCCGCTGCTGGCCGCGCTGGAAAACCCGCCGCCGATCCTCACCGTGCGCGGCGATGCCGGTCTGCTGACGCGCCCTGCGGTGGCGCTGGTCGGCGCGCGCAACGCATCGGCCGGCGCGGTAAAGCTTTCGCGCGATTTTGCCGCAGCTCTTGCAGGTCAGGGCTATGCGGTGGTGTCCGGGCTGGCGCGGGGGATCGATTCCGCCGCGCACCAGGGGGCGCTGGCGGCGGCCCGCACGGCGGAGGTGGCAGGGGGCGGCACGATCGGGGTGATCGCCAGCGGAATCGACATCGCCTACCCGCCGGAAAATGCCGCCTTGCAGGAACAGGTCGCGGGCGAGGGGTTGCTGATCGCGGAAATGCCGCCGGGTACCGAGCCGCTGGCCCGCCATTTTCCCTATCGCAACCGCATCATCGCCGGGCTGGCCAGCGGCACGCTGGTGGTCGAAGCCGCCCCGCGTTCGGGATCGCTCATCACCGCGCGGCTTGCGGGTGAAGCGGGGCGGGAGGTCATGGCCATTCCCGGCTCCCCGCTCGACAGCCGGTCGAAGGGCTGCAACCAGTTGATCCGCGATGGCGCCATCCTGGTGCAGACCCCGGACGATGTTATCGAACTGCTGGCTGGCTTTGGCGGGGCACCCCGTTCCACGTTCCGCGAATCCGCCGAAGATTTTGCGCCATTGGCCGATGCCCCGCCTGCGGACATCGCCGGGCTGCTCGGCCTTGCGCCGGTTGGCGTCGACGAACTTATCCGGCAGACGGGCGCGGCGGCAGGCGCGGTGCAGATGGCGCTGCTGGAACTGGAACTGGCCGGGCGCCTTGCCCGCCACGCCGGGGGGCGGGTATCGCTCGCCAGCCTGTGACGCCAGCCTCTGACGATGGAAAGCAGCCCATGCCGAACTGCCCGCTTGACGAAGCGCCCTGATGGTCCCCACCCTCGCACACACGTACACGTAAGGATCGCTTGTTTCCGCCATGCAGCTTGTCATCGTTGAATCCCCGGCCAAGGCCAAGACCATCGAGAAATACCTTGGCCCCGGCTACAAGGTGCTTGCCTCCTACGGACACGTCCGCGACCTGCCGGTAAAGGACGGCTCGGTTCGCCCGGACGAAGACTTTGCCATGGACTGGGAACTCTATGGCGACAAGGCTTCGCGCATCAAGGCGATCACCGATGCCGCCAAGGGTGCCGACCGCCTGATCCTGGCCACTGACCCTGACCGGGAAGGGGAAGCTATTTCATGGCATGTCAGGGAGTTGCTTTCGAAACGTAAGGCGCTGCCTAAGGAGGTTGAACGGGTTACCTTCAACGCCATTACCAAGCAGACCGTGACCGATGCGATGAAGCGGCCGCGCGAGCTGGACCAGGATCTGATCGACGCCTATCTGGCCCGGCGCGCGCTGGATTACCTGTTCGGCTTCACGCTTTCCCCGGTCTTGTGGCGCAAGCTGCCCGGTGCGAAATCGGCCGGGCGCGTGCAGTCAGTCTCGCTGCGCCTGATCGTTGAGCGCGAGCGCGAGATCGAGGCTTTCCGCTCGCAGGAATACTGGTCGGTGATCGCCCGGCTTGAACAGGGCGGGACGGAGTTTTCCGCCCGGCTCGTCAAGTTCGATGGCCAGAAGCTCGAAAAGCTGACGCTGGGCGATGAAGGCGCGGCGATGAAGGCAAAGGCGCTGGTTGAAGCCGCCACCTTCCGGGTTGAGGATGTTGAAACCCGGCCGACCCGCCGCCACCCCTATCCGCCGTTCACCACATCGACGCTGCAACAGGAAGCGGCGCGCAAGCTGGGCTTTTCCGCCAGCCACACGATGCGCGTGGCGCAGACGCTGTATGAAGCCGGTGCCATCACCTATATGCGTACCGATGGCGTGCAGATGGACCCCAGCGCGATTTCGGCGGCGCGCAAGGCCATATCGGATCGCTATGATGGCCACTATCTTCCTGAAAAACCGCGCCATTACGAAACCAAGGCCAAGAACGCACAGGAAGCGCACGAAGCGATCCGGCCAACCGATTTTTCCAGGGACCGCCACGGTTCGGGCGACGAGGGCCGCCTTTATGACCTGATCTACAAGCGCGCCATGGCCAGCCAGATGGCATCGGCCAGCCTTGAACGCACCAGCGTTACGTTGCGTGACGGTACGGGCAAGAACGAACTGCGTGCCACCGGGCAGGTGGTCAAGTTCCCAGGCTTCCTTGCCGTCTATGAAGAAGGCCGCGACCAGAAGCAGGACGGGGACGACGACGAAAGCGGCCTGCTTCCGGCGATGGCCAATGGCGATACACCGGCAAAGCGCGGCGTGGACGCCACCCAGCACTTTACCCAGCCGCCGCCGCGCTATTCCGAAGCGAGCCTTGTCAAGCGGCTTGAGGAACTGGGCATCGGGCGGCCATCGACTTATGCCGCAACTTTGCAGGTACTCAAGGATCGCAACTATGTGCGAACCGAGAAAAACCGTTTCTTTGCAGAGGAATCCGGGCGTCTTCTGACAGCGTTTCTGGAACGCTTCTTTCCCCGTTATGTGGCGTATGATTTCACCGCCGGGATGGAAGAGGAACTGGACGACGTTTCCGGCGGGCGGGCCGAATGGAAGAAGGTGCTTGCCGCGTTCTGGCGCGACTTCAAGCCCAAGTCCGACGAAGTGATGGAAAAGAAGCCCAGCGAGGTGACGGCCGAGCTGGACACGTTCCTTTCGGATTATCTGTTCCCGCCGCGCGAAGATGGCACCGATCCGCGCGCCTGCCCCAAGTGCGAAGCCGGGCGGCTGGCCTTGCGCGGTGGCCGTTATGGCGCGTTCGTGGCCTGTTCGAACTATCCCGAATGCAAGTTCACCCGCAAGTTCGCCCAGCCCGGCGGGGCCGATGGCGCGGGCGGGGATGATGACGGCGTGCTGGGCAAGGATCCGGTCACCGGCCTTGACGTTTCGCGCAAGACGGGCCGCTTCGGGCCTTACGTGCAACTGGGTGAAGGCAAGGAGGCCAAGCGCGCATCGATTCCCAAGGATATCGGCGAGCTGGACCTGGAATGGGCGCTCAAGCTGCTGGGTCTGCCGCGCGAGGTTGGTATGCATCCCGAAACGGGCAAGCCGATCACCGCCAGCATCGGCCGCTATGGTCCCTACCTGGCGCACGAAGGCAAGTATGCGCGGCTGCGCTCGACCGCGGAAGTGTTCGAAACCGGGATGAACGCGGCGGTCATGGCGCTGGCGGCGGCGGCGGCTGGCGCAGGGGCGCGCGGCAACCGCGCGGCGGCCGAACCGCTCAAGACCTTCGGGCCGCACCCCACATCGGGTGGGGAGATCAAGCTGATGGCCGGGCGCTATGGTCCCTATGTGACCGATGGCACGACCAATGCCACGCTGCCCAAGGACAAGCAGCCCGATACGCTGACGCTGGAAGAAGCCATCGTCCTGATCGACGAGCGCGCGGCCAAGGGACCGCCCAAGGGCAAGAAGGGCGCGAAAAAGGC
Organism: Novosphingobium lubricantis; assembly: GCA_042650965.1. Lineage (GTDB taxonomy): Bacteria > Pseudomonadota > Alphaproteobacteria > Sphingomonadales > Sphingomonadaceae > Novosphingobium > Novosphingobium lubricantis. The sequence goes on from JBHSCB010000006.1 coordinate 28,979, forward strand.
TCCGGCAAGGAAGGCGCCCGTAAAGAAGGCGGCAACCGAAAAAGCCCCTGCGAAAAAGTCGCCCGCCAAAAAGGCGTCCGCCGGCAAGCCAGCGGCACGGAAACCGGCTGCGAAAAAGGCCGCAACCAAGGCTGATCCGGCCTGATCGCGTCTGCCGTGCGGGCGCACCCGCGCTAGCGCGGGCGGTAGAGCCAGTACCGCTTGTTGCCCAGCCGCGCCTCGGCATAGCGTATGTAGTCGTGGCGCAAAGCAGCTTCGACGCTGCGGCGCGTGGCAAGGTTGGGCAGGTGCATGTTCTGCCCCGGCGCGCGCATCACCACGACATCGGGCCGGCTGGCCATGATGCGGCGGACCTCGGCGGTCGGATCCACCCCGACAGCGGCGGCTTCGATCGTGGTGTTGAGGTGGTTGGGGAAGATCCGGCTGGTCGGCAGGCAGGCGTTGACGGTGCGATAGAACGCCAGTTCGCCTTCGTAGATATACAGGCATCCGCCGTGCATCTCGCGCTGGATCTGCGCCTGCATCAGGCCATACTGCCGCGCGTCGCCATGCTGTTTCACCTGATAGAGCGAAACGGCCAGCCCGGCGATTGCGCCGAAGCCGAGCAGCAGACGGCCCCAGATCTTCTGGCCCGGTCCGGTCCTGGCCAGCGCAGGTGCGGCCAGTACGCACAGCGGGACCAGCAGCGGCGCGACATAGTGATCGTACCACGTGCCGAACAGCATGAACCCGGTGCAGGCCGCCAGCCCCCAGACCTTCAGCACCAGATGCGATTTCGGATGGCGGCCCGGATCCGTGCCGGGCAGCGATGCGCCATGGAACAGCGCCAGCCAGAACGGAGTCAGCACCGCCACTTCCTTGACCAGCCGCCACGGGGCTTGCCACCCATCCGACCCGCGCTTGAAGATCGACACGAAGTTGGCGTCGAAGAACGCGGCGAAGTGGCCCGCGTGCAGGTACCATGCGCCAACCGCCAGTGTCGGCAGCAAGGCGATCCCCATCCACAGCAGCGCCACGCCGAACAGCCGGCGCCACGGCCAGACATCGCCAAATCCGCGCGAAAGCAGCAGGATGCCAAACGCCAGCCCTTCGAACAGGACGGTGTACTTGATCTGTATCGCCAGGCCGAGCAGCAGCATGATCGCCGCGCCGCGCCCGATCAGCAGGCGGTCTTCGGGCAGCTTGACCGTTTCGACCACCGCCAGCGCGGCCAGCGCCACCGGCAGGTTATAGAACGTCGGTGCCTGGCCCATGCCGGAATTGAACGCAGGCATGAACAGCAGGTAGGCAACGCCAGCCTGCCAGGCCGCAGCGGGACTGGCGATTTCGCGCGCCAGCCGGGCGATAACCATCGCCGTGGCGACCATCGCGCCGAGCGCGCCGATCTGATAGCCCACGACCGGATCGCCCGGCAGCGCGGCGAATGCGGCATAGACCAGGAACAGGCCGACAGGCTTGCGGTCCCAGATATCGACATAGGGCAGCGCGCCATCGCGCATCCGTTCGGCCACGAACAGGTAGAACTGTTCGTCGATGTGGATCACCGGGTTGCCGATAAGGAACCAGCGCGTAGCCAGCGCGATGCACAGGTAGCTGAGCGCCGCCGCAGCACGCCTGCCCAGCGGATGAGCGACAGGCACTGCGGCCACGCCGCCGGTATCGCTCATTCCCAATCTCCGCCTGTGATGAAGCGCGGACCGTTTGCCCGCACTGCGTGGCAAGGCGGGTAACCGCGTTTGATGAACCTGATCTTTCCAGGCGGCGGCTGGTTAGGCCGCGCCGCCTCATGCCTCGGCCAGATGCCCTTGATGCGCGATGAACCGAGTGGTGCGCGCGGCAAGCCTTCCGCGCGCGTCAATCAATCCGCCGGATGACAGCCTTTGCCGCCGCTTCATGCCCGGCGCGGTTGATGTGGAACACGGTGCCGTCTCCCGGCGGTGCGGTGATGCCGTTGCCCCACGGCTTGCGCGCGCAGGGCGAATGGCTGCGCGACATCCGCCCGAACCGCACCAGCTCCGCGCCTTCCTGCCGGGCGACCCTTGCCGTCATGGCGGCAAGACGCGCGGCTGCGGCGCGGCTGGCGTCCAGCCGTTCCTTGCCGATCGGCACGGCAGGGCAATTGCCCCTTGGCGGTACGATGGTGAAGTAATCGATGAACATGATCCGGGCGTCCGGCGCACGGGCGCGGACTTCGCGGACGATACGGCGCATGCGCGCTTCGTCGGCGGTCCATTCGCTTTCGGCGGGTCTGCGCCATGTCGGGCAGTTCGGGTCGGTCAGCGCCCCGGCCTCGCACGCGGCGGCCACGATGTTGCCGACAAAGGCAATGTCGTTCCCGCCGATCGTGATGGTAACAAGGCGCGTCTGGGCATCGACGCTGGCGATCTGCGGCGGGAGTTCGTTCCACGGGCCGAGGACGTGCTGCGTCGTCGCCCCGCTGCAGGTGGCATCAACCAGTACGAGCTTGCGGGCTTTTGCCACGAGGCTGGGATAGTTCAGCGTGCCGCGCCCGCAGCGGCTGGGTGCGCCGGGCTTGGCAGGCCCGACCCCCGGTCCGGCTGCAAACGAGCTGCCGATGGCGACATAGCGCGAACCGGCAGGCACGGCCTTGGGACGGGCAGCGGCGGGCGAGGGCAGGTTTGCCGCCGCAACAGCCAGCGCGAGGAACAGCGCCCCGCGAACGCGCCTCACTTCACCCATTCCAGCCCGATTTCCTCGTAGATTTCCTTTGCGTCGGCCCAGCGTTCGTCCACTTTGACATGCAGGAACAGATGCACCCGCGCCTGCAGCAGTTCGGTCAGTTCCTTGCGTGCTGCTTCACCAATGGCCTTGATCTTCGATCCGCCCTTGCCCAGCACGATGGCACGCTGGGTTTCGCGTGCGATGACGATCTGCTGGTGGATCTCGATCGAGCCGTCCTTGCGGTGAATGTACTTTTCCGGGCGCACCGTGCTGTCATAGGGCAGTTCGTCGTGAAGCTGGCGGTAGAGCTGTTCGCGCGTGATTTCGGCGGCCATCAGCCGTTCGCTGGCGTCCGAAACCTGATCTTCGGGATAGTGCCACGCCGCTTCCGGCATCAGTTCGGCAAGGCGGGCCTTCAGTTCGGGAACGCCGTCGCCGGTCAGCGCGGACACGAAGAACACCTCGTCGAACTGGGCATCGCCCGCCAGCGCCTCGGCCATGACCAGCAGTGGTTCCTTTGGCGTGGAATCCACCTTGTTGAGTACCAGCACCTTGCGCTCCGGGCGGTCTTTCAGGCTGGCGAGGATCGGGTCGAGATAATCGCGCTTCTTCTTGCGCGCATCGACCACCAGCAGGATCGCATCGGCTTCCTGCGCGCCGTCCCATGCCGCGCTGACCATCGCGCGATCCAGCCGTCGCTTCGGTTCGAACAGGCCGGGGGTATCGGCAAGGATGATCTGCGTCCGTGCATCGCCTGTGGTTTCCAGCGCAATGCCCATCAGCCGCGCGCGGGTGGTCTGCGCCTTGGGCGAAACGATTGCCACCTTCTGCCCGACAATGGCGTTGACGAGCGTGGACTTGCCCGCATTCGGCGCGCCCAGAACGGCCACTAGGCCACATTTTTCAGTCATGTACGGTTTCTCTATCCGGTGATGGCAGGAGTGTAGGCGAGGAACGGCGGCCTAGCCATATGTTTGCATGAAAGCGCGTGCGGCGGCCGTTTCGGCTTCCTGCTTGCTCGATCCGCGGGCGGTCGCTTCGCCCACGCCGTTGACCGCGACATTGACGGTGAACGATGCGGCATGATCCGGCCCCTCGCGCGCGATCAGGGTATAGACCGGCGGCTTGCGGCGGTTTCCGGCAGCCCATTCCTGCAAGGCGGCCTTGGGGTGCTTGCGCTGGCCGGTGCCCGAAGCCATCGGCGCCTGCCACAGACGGCGAACGAACTGCCGCGCCGCTTCGAAACCCCGCTCGACGAACAGCGCGCCGATCAGCGCCTCCATCACGTCGCCCAGGATGTTGTCGCTTTGCGCGCCGCCATCGTCACGCGCCTGCTTGCCCAGCCGGATATGCGGCGCAAGGCCGATCGCGCGGGCCACTTCGGCGCAGGTTTCGCGGCTGACCAGCGCGTTGAGGCGCTGCGATAGCTTGCCTTCCGCGGCGGTCGGGTTTTCGTGCAGCCAGTCGGCAATCGCCAAGCCCAGCACGCGGTCGCCCAGAAACTCAAGCCGCTGGTAATCGCGCGCTTCGCCCATCGAACCATGGGTCAACGCATCGGTCCACAGTTCGGCGCGGGCAGGGGCGGCGCCGGTCAGCTCCGTCAGCCAGCCGAGCGTCGCGGGCGTCAACACGTTCAGAACGTGCCTCCGATGCGGTTCCAGCGCGCCGCTGAAAACCACGTCCACGGCAGCAGCCAGTTCGCGCTGCCATCGGTCGACCACATCATGATCGAAGCGCGCCCGACGAGGTTTTCCTGCGGCACCAGACCGATGCCCTGGCCTTCCATGGCCGGAAAACGGCTGTCCATCGAATTGTCGCGGTTATCGCCCATCAGGAACATGTGGCCTTCGGGCACGACCATCGGCGCGGTATCGTCCTGCGGCCGGTAACCAAGGTCGAGGACGTTGTACTGGCGCCCGCCGGGCAGGGTTTCGGTATATTGCGGATAGTGGCAGGTCGGCGTGCCGTCCTTTTCGATGGCTTCGAACTCGGCGGCGATGCAATCGGTGTTCGGGCTGACCGGGATCACGAAATCGGCGGTCCGCTCCTTGGGTACGGGCTTGCCGTTGAGATGGAGCACGCCGCCGATCATCTGCACCGTATCGCCGGGCAGGCCGATGACCCGCTTGATATAGTCGATATCGTTGCCCGGCGGCGCCTTGAAGATCACCACGTCGCCACGCTCCGGCTGGCTTGCCAGGATGCGCCCCGGAATCAGCGGCAGGCTGAACGGTAGCGAATACTTGCTGTAGCCGTAGGACCATTTCGACGCCAGCAGGTAGTCCCCGTTCTCAAGCCGTGGCAGCATCGATTCCGACGGAATGTTGAACGGCGCGAACACGAAGCTGCGGAATAGCGCGACGACCAGCACCAGCTTGATGAGAAAGACGGGAAAGCTGTCTTCCTTCTTTTCCTTTGCCGCCGGCTGCGGGGATGGCACGGGCGCGTCGGGCGCAGATTGGGCGTCGGGCGTATCGTTCATCGTCGCGGTCATGTTGATCGAAGCGGCCTTCGTCAAGTGTGTCGATGGGATAATGTCACGCGGACAATGCCGGCGGGAAATACCTTTGCACGGCTGTCTGATGGGTGAACTGGTGGGTTGCGTCTGCCATCGGAGCGGGCATAAGTGTTTTTCGCAGGTGCGAAAGGAACAGATACGATCATGACGGTTGCACAGGCCGATGCCTTGTGGACGGCTTTGGGCGCGCTTCCCCGCCCGACCTTGAAAGAGCTGTTTTCGGACAAGGGGCGGCTCGAACGCTATTGCTCCACCCTCGACCTGCCCGGCGGCGAAATCCGGTTCGACTGGTCCAAGACGCACCTGTGTGCCGAAGTCGATGCCGTTCTGGCTGACATCGCGCAGGCCATGGACCTTGCCGGGCGGCGTGAAGCCCTGATCGCAGGGGAAAAGATCAACAACACCGAAGGCCGCGCCGCCGAACACACGGCGCAGCGCGGCATAGGCAAGGATACCAGCGTCGAAGAGGCGCAGGCCCTGCATGCCCGCATGCAGCTTCTGGTCGATGCCATTCACGAAGGCGCGCTGGGTGAAGTGCGCAGCCTGATCCACATCGGCATCGGCGGATCGGCGCTTGGCCCGGCCTTGGCAATTGATGCCCTGACGCGCGAAGAGGCGAAAGTCGCGGTCCATGTCGTGTCGAACATTGATGGCTGCGCGCTGGAAGCGGCCATGAACGCCTGCGATCCGCAGACCACGCTGATCGCGCTGGCGTCCAAGACCTTTACCACCACCGAAACGATGACCAACGCGGCATCGGCGCTGGCCTGGCTGACCGAAGGGGGCGTAAGCGACCCTTACGGACGCGTGATCGCGCTGACCGCCGCGCCGGACAAGGCCGTGGAATGGGGCGTCGATGAAACCCGCGTGCTGCCGTTTTCGGAAACGGTCGGCGGCCGGTATTCGCTGTGGTCTTCCATCGGGTTCCCGGTGGCGCTGGCGCTGGGCTGGGACGGCTTTGCAGCGTTCCTCGATGGCGCGGCAGCGATGGACCGCCATTTCATCGACGCAGCCATCGCTGAAAACGTCGTCGTGCGCGCGGCCTTTGCCGACCTCTACTACACGCAGGCGCGGGCCTGCCAGTCGCGCGCCGTCTTTGCCTACGACGAGCGGCTGGCGCTGCTGCCCGATTACCTCCAGCAGTTGGAAATGGAATCGAACGGCAAGAGCGTGCTGGCCGATGGCACCCCCATCGCCCGGCCGACTGCGCCGGTGACGTGGGGCGGGGTGGGCACCGATGCCCAGCATGCGGTCTTCCAGCTCCTGCATCAGGGCACGCAGTTGATCCCGGTGGATTTCCTTGCCGTCAAGACGCCGGGCCATGACCTTGACCCGGCGCATCACCAGATCCTGCTGTCGAACTGCTTTGCGCAAGGGGCCGCACTGATGGCGGGCAAGGCACCCGAACCCGGCGATCCGCTTGGCGCGGCGCGGGGCTATCCGGGGGACCGGCCATCGGCCACGATGCTGTGCGACGATCTGAACCCCGCAACGCTGGGTGCGCTCATCGCCTTCCACGAACACCGCACCTTCGTTTCGGCGGCGATGCTGGGGATCAACCCGTTCGACCAGTACGGTGTGGAACTGGGCAAGGCGATTGCCAGGCAGATCGACGCAGGCGGTGGCGATGGTTTCGATCCGTCGACCGAGGCACTGCTGGCGGCAGCCGGGATCGGCTGATCGGCCTGCAAAAGCGTCTGGCCATTGCCACGCAGAGCCACCATATGCGCCACAGGCAAAGGAGCGCATGATGGCTGAGCAGGTTTTCGACTACGACCTTTTCGTGATCGGTGCGGGATCGGGCGGGGTCCGCGCGAGCCGCATCGCGGCCAGCCATGGCGCGCGGGTTGCCGTGGCCGAAGAGTACCGCATCGGCGGCACTTGCGTGATCCGCGGCTGCGTGCCCAAGAAGCTGCTGGTCTACGGTTCACACTTTGCCGAAGAATTGCAGGACGCAGCCAATTACGGCTGGACGGTCGAAAAGATGCATTTCGACTGGCCGACGTTACGTGACGCCGTGCTGCGCGATGTCGACCGGCTGAACGCGGCCTACACCACGACGCTGGAAAACAACAAGGTCGAACGCTTTCTGGAACGCGCGACGATTGCCGGACCCAACGCCGTCCGGCTGGCGGGCAGCGGCCGTGAAGTGACCGCGCGGCACATTCTTGTCGCCACCGGGGCCTGGCCGGTGATGCCCGATTTTCCCGGCAACGAACATTGCATCACCTCGAACGAGGTGTTCCATCTGGAGCAGTTGCCGCGCCGCGTTGTGATTGGCGGGGCAGGCTATATCGCGCTTGAGTTTGCCGGGATTTTCAATGCCCTGGGGTGTCACGTAACGGTCGTCAACCGCAGCGAAACGCTGCTGCGCGGCTATGACGAATCGCTGCGCGACCGGTTGTTGCAGATCACCATGGCGCGCGGGATCGAATACAAGTTCAACGCTCCGTTCGAACGGGTCGAGCAGCGCGCCGACGGGGCGTTCGACGTCGTGCTCAAGGGACAGCCCGATCCGCTTTGCGCCGACGCGGTGCTGATCGCTACCGGGCGGCGGCCGAACACCGATGGACTGGGGCTGGAAAATGCTGGGATAACCCTCGGCGCGCGGGGCGAGATTCCGGTTGATGCCAATGGCCAGACTTCCTGCCCCAGCATCCACGCGGTCGGTGACGTAACGGACCGGGTACAACTCACCCCGATCGCCATCCGCGAAGGGCATGCGCTGGCCGATCGCCTGTTCGGCGGCAGGCAGACGACGCTCGACTACGATTGCATCCCCAGCGCCGTCTTCTCGCAGCCACCGCTGGCCGGCGTGGGCCTGACCGAAGCGCAGGCGCGCGAAGCCTTTGGCGGGAACGTGAAGGTCTATTCGTCGGACTTCCGCCCGATGAAAAACATCTTCGCCCACCGGCCCGAACGCGGGTTGTACAAGATGATTGTCGATGCCGCGACGGACCGGGTGCTGGGGATCCACATGATTGGCCCCGAAGCGCCCGAAATCCTTCAGGCGGCGGCGATCGCGGTCAAGGCCGGGCTGACCAAGGCGGACTTTGACGCGACCGTCGCCCTGCATCCGTCGATGGCCGAAGAACTGGTGCTGATGCGCTAACGGCGCGGCCGTTCAGGGCACGCCACGTAACGTTCAGGTACGTTTAGGTGCGTTTCAGGTCGCTGGTCGAAAAGTGGCCGGAAAGGCGGCTGACGCCTGATCGGACCGGTCAGATCCCGGCGTACCACTGGTACCCGGAATGGTCCTCCCAATAGCCACCCTTGCCACCGTGGATTCCGGCAAGGGTGGCCACGGCTTCGATCTTCATTACGTATTTGGCCTGCTTGTAGCCAAGCTGGCGCTCCACGCGCAGGCGGACTGGCGCGCCGTGTCCGATGGACAGTGGCTGACGGTTCATGGTGTGCGCGAGGATCGTCTGCGGGTGCATCGCGTCGATCATGTCGATGCTCTCGTAATACGCCTGACCTGCGAAATCATCTGCGCAATGGAATACAACATATTGTGCATTCGATGAAATCCTTGCCTGACGCAGGATCAACCCCAGCGGCACGCCGGTCCACTCCCCGATGGCGCTCCACCCCTCCACGCAGTCGTGGCGGGTAATCTGGGTGCGGTTGGGCGCGGCACGCAACTGCGCGAGCGAAAGGCGAAGCGGGCGCGCTACCAGCCCGCCGATTTCCAGCCGCCAGTCGGCAAAGCTGCTCGCCGCGTGGGCCGCATATTCCGCCGAGCCCGGCATGCTGTTGCCATTGACGCGGAAGCGCGGCGAAAGGTCGGCCCGGCTGAACTCCGGGGCGAGGGCATTGCGGTCTGTTACCAGACGTTGCCCGCTCATGGTCAATTTTTCGCCCAGTGTCAGCACTTTGCGCACGGAAGGAGACTGTGTCACGCGGTCGCACCCGGCGAGGACCAGGCTGGCGCCGCCGATCAGCGCGCTGCGACGGGAAAGCAAGGTCATGCCGGTTCCTCCACGGACGATGCGGCGTTGTGTTCGGGCGGATCGGCAGTGACCGGCGGAAGACGATACCAGCCGGTCAGGATCGAGCGCAGTTCGTTCAGCGGGCCTGCCAGCACAACCATCAGAAGGTGGATGATGATAAAGAAGCAAAATCCTGCTGCGCATAGAAAATGTATCGACCGTGCCGACTGGCGCCCACCAAACAGGTCCAGCAACCACGGGAATGCGGCGTTCAGCGCGGGCGACATGGTCATGCCGGTCAACACTACGGTCGGGATCAAAACGAACAGGACGGCCAGATAAGCGATCTTCTGCAAAGGGTTATAGGACTTTGCTGCTATACCTTGGGGAAACTGCAAGCGGGCATGACGCTTGATATCGTCCCACAGGTGCCGCGGCTTCCATTCTTCACCTTTCAGCAGAAGATCGTTCGTCAAATGCTTTGATAATATGCTGTAAAGTACAAAAAGGATCGCGCCGATCACCAGCACCCAGGCAAAGAAGAAGTGCCACTGCCGCCCTTCGGCCAGGCTGTAGTAACCGGGCAGCGTGAACAGCGGCGGGATCGCCTTGCTTGAATAGGCGGTAAAGCCCAGCACGCCGGTCGTGGGGATTTCAAGACCGGCGAGATAGACGAACCCTTCCTGCCCGCGCCGCCCGATGACCAGCCAGGGATCGTCGTAATTGGCACCGGCAGCGCCCCAGTAGAGCCGGGGATGGGCATTGAAGATCGACGCACCGCTCATCAGCATGATGAAGATCGCAAGCGCATTGACCCAGTGCCAGATACGCACCGGCAGGCGCGTGCGGTAGACCAGCGGTGACGGGTCACCACCAGGGTCATCCTGTGACGTAACGGATCGGGTTTCCGTGTCCATGGCGGTGCTCCGGCAGGTCTGCGGCGCGACAGTGCCACACTCACGGCAAAGTACAAGCGAACCGGAAGGATCGTCACGATCCGCAGTTACATGGCAGGCGCGGCCGCGGCGATGGTCATCAGGCGGGCGCGGTGGAACTGCCGCTCGCTGGCCAGCGCGATGCAGGACCGCGGCACGGGACGGACGGCGGACCATGCGGCTGCGGCGATGAAGCCCAGCTTTTGCGTGGTTTCAACATAGACCCGGCGGTCCCACGCGCGGGCGCCACCGCGTTCCACCTTGCGGGCGATTTCGCCGTAGATTGCCGCGGCAGACAGGATGGCCCAGCGTTGGCGCAGCGACAGGCGGGCCGCGCCGATCCGTGCCGAGCATTCATGGACCAGCGCCGCGTGGCACATCCGCCCGACGATGCCGACCAGCGCGGCGCGATGGTCCGGCTGCATCAGTGCGTCTGGCGCGATACCGGCTTGCGCCAGCCAGTCGTGCGGGATGTAGCAGCGGCCTGCTCTTGCATCTTCATCGACATCGCGGGCGATGTTCGCCAGTTGGAAGGCAAGCCCCAGATCGCAGGCGCGGTCCAGCGTGTCCTCGTCATCCGGGGAAACGCCCATGACCACGGCCATCATCACGCCAACCGCCCCGGCGACATGCCAGCAATAGCGCATGAGCTCCGCTTCGGTGCGCGGCTGCCAGGAAGAGGCATCGAGCGCGAAACCTTCGATCACGGCATCAGCCATGGCCGGGGTCAGCCCCGTTTCGCGCGCAACCATGCCCAGCGCATCAAACGCGGGATCGCCGGTTTCCTTGCCCGCAAAGGCCAGATCAGTCCGTGTCCGCACGAGTTCGAGCCGCTCTGCCGCCCCATCCTGCGGTCCCAGCGTGCCGCCGTGGTCCTGCGCGTCGATGATATCGTCGCTGCGGCGGCACCATGCGTAGAGCAGCCAGACTCGTTCCCGCACGGTGCGTTCGAACAGGTGGCTTGCGGCGGCAAAGCTTTTCGAGCCTCGCAGAATGGTCTGGCGGGCGTTACTAACGAGCTTTGCGCGAGCGGGCATTGCCTAGAGGTCATCCGCTTTCATGGCGAAGATCGGCACATGCGGTTCGTGTGCCGCCATCCGTGAGAGCAGGATGTCGAGATCGTGTTCCGCCATCAGGATGCGGGCGTGCGCCTCGCGGATGAAGCCGATTTCGATCATATGGCGGTTGAAGGCCAGAAGGTGGTCGTAGAAGCCGAAGGCGTTGAGCAGGCCGACCGGCTTGGCATGGTAGCCCAGTTGCGCCCAACTGACCGCTTCCCACAGCTCGTCCATCGTGCCCACGCCGCCGGGCAGCGTGAGGAAGCCGTCGGACAGGTCGGTGAACAGCTTCTTGCGTTCGTGCATGCCCGAAACGACCCGCAGTTCGGTGCAATCGGTGTTGGATACTTCGGCGCCGACCAGGGCTTCGGGGATCACGCCGATGACTTCGCCACCGGCTTCGAGCGCGCCCGACGCGACGGCGCCCATCAGGCCCAGCCTTCCGCCGCCATAGACCACGCCGATGCCGCGCCGCGCCAGTTCCCGCCCCACGTCGCGTGCGAGCGTAACGTAACGATCATCGGCGGGGGAGGCCGAACCGCAATAGACGGCGAGACGCTTCATGCCAGATCCTCAAGCATCAGTCTGGCGGTTGCCTTGGCAGAGCCGACAACGCCCGGAATGCCGGCGCCCGGATGCGTTCCGGCGCCGACAAGATAGAGGTTGGAAATCGTGCTGTCGCGGTTGTGCGCCCGGAACCAGGCGCTTTGCGTGAGCAGCGGTTCAAGGCTGAAGGCACTGCCCATATGGGCCGAAAGGTCGGTCTTGAAGTCGCTCGGCGCGTAGTGGAACTTCGTTACGATACGCGAATGGATATCGGGAATGAGGCGGCGACCGACTTCATCGAGAATACGCTTTTCCAGCACCGGGCCGATCGCGTCCCAGTCAACCGGCAACTTGCCCATGTTGGCCACCGGGACCAGTGCATAGAACGTGCTCTTGCCTTCGGGCGCGACCGAGGGATCGGTCACTGTCGGGTGATGCAGATAGATCGAGAAGTCTTCGGGCAGCACGCCGTGGGTGTAGATGTCATCCAGCAGGCCCTTGTAGCGCGGGCCGAACAGGATCATGTGGTGCGGGATGCCGGGCCAGGTGCCTTCCAGCCCGAAGTGGACGACGAACAGGCTGGGCGAATAGCGTTTGCGGGCAAGCGCCTTTGCGCGCCGCGTGGCATGCGTGCTGTCGGCCAGCAGATCGCGGTAGGTGTGCATGATGTCGGCGTTGGACGCTACCGCATCGAACGTGCCGCTCCACCCGCTGCGGGTGGTCACCCCGGTTACCCGCGTGCCCAGCGTGGTGATGCCGGTCACCGGATCGCCCATCCGCACTTCGCCGCCGATCCGCTGGAAGTGCGTCAGCATGCCCTGGATAAGCTGGTTGGTGCCGCCCCTGGCCCACCACACGCCGCCATCCTTTTCCAGCTTGTGGATCAGCGCGTAGATCGCGCTTGTCGTCATCGGGTTGCCGCCGACCAGCAGCGAATGGAAGCTGAACGCTTCGCGCAGTTTTTCGTTCTGGATGTAGCTGGAGACGACCGAATAGACCGAACGCCATGCCTGATAGCGCGCCAGCGCGGGGGCGGCCTTCACCATCGAGGCGAAATCGAGGAACGGCACCGAGCCCAGCTTGACGTAGCCTTCCTGGAACACGCCCGCCGAATAGCGCAGGAAATCGTCGTACCCGGCAACATCGGCGGGGTTGAGCTTGGCGATTTCCGCGCGCAGCACCGCTTCATCGTTGGAATAATCGAAGTTGGTGCCATCGGGCCAGTTGAGCCGGTAGAACGGCATGACTGGCATCAGTTCCACATCGTCGGCCATGCGATGGCCCTTCAAGGCCCACAGCTCCTCAAGGCAGGATGGGTCGGTAATGACGGTCGGCCCGGCGTCGAAGGTGAAGCCGTCCTTTTCCCAGACATAGGCACGGCCGCCGGGCTTGTCGCGCGCTTCGACCAGCGTCGTCTGCACCCCGCCCGATTGAAGGCGCAAGGCCAGCGCAAGTCCGCCAAAACCGGCGCCGATGACACATGCACGTTTCATGCGCGGATTCCCGATGATGAGAGGGGACGGGGCTGGGCGCCGAGGCCGCTCAGCACGCCTAGCGCGCTGGTAACCGGCACGGGCGGCTTGCCGATCAGAATGCGGGCCTTGTCGGCCAGGGTGCTGCGCCCGGCATAGAACCGTTCGATCAACCCGCGATCCAGCGTGTAGAACTGTTCCAGCACCTTGTAGCGCAACCCCGGTTCGGCAGCGGCGAACAGCATGGCCGAGAGCGAGCGGAAATAGGCAGAACGTTTCCAGTGCCGCTTTGCCCATCCAATGCTGAAGGACGCCAGCGCCGCGCCGGAAAGATCGGGCTGGGCGGCAAGGGCGAGGGCATAGCGCACGGCGTCGGGCAGCGAATAGCTGGTGACCGCCTGGAACAGCCCGGCCCGGCTGCCCGCGCGCGCCACGGCTCCGCCGCCGCCGCGCCAGAAGGCATCGAAATCACCGCCCGCGACAACCGGCAGGACGCCCGCTTCTTCGTCCAGCAATTCGGCTGCACGCCAGCCCCGGCTTTCCAGATAAGCGTCGATCCGCATTCGCAGCGCGGCCTTGTCGAGTTCCGGGCTGTCGGAATAGTAGGTGTCCTCGACAAAGATTTCGTCTTCGGCAAAGGGCAGGCAGTAGACAAAGCGGTAGCCGTCGATCTGCTCTACCGTTGCGTCTTTCACCACGGGAAAGGCTAGGCCGTGCGGTTGCGATAGCCGGAAACGACGGCCGACAAACTTCTGCCAGCCCCCGGTAAGATGGCTCAGATCGCGCACGCCGCGCGCGTCAATGACCGCCGTGGCCGCGATCCGCAGGCCATTGGCAAGCGTGGCGGTGGTGGCGCTGCACGCCAGCGCGCGAACGCCGTTGATGATGGAATCGTCGCCGATTTCGGCACGCACGACGGCATCGAAGCGGGCCGAGGTTATCGCATAGTAGCTTGTCGGGATCTGGCGTTCGAAGCGCGGGAAATGGACCGAATATTCGGGCCACGCGGCAACCGTCATGCCCTTGAGCAGCGATCGGCCCGCCTTGCCCACGTCGCTGCCAAAGAAGGACCAGACGTGATTGCCGCCCAGCGTATCGCCCTGTTCGACCAACAGGATGGAAATATCCGGGTGCGCGCGCCGCAATGCCAGAGCGACAATCCCGCCTGCCAGCCCGCCGCCAAGGATCGCAATGTCGCACGCCCGCTCTGCCATGGGCCACCGCTTAGGACCATGCAGGATGCGGTGCAACCGTGCGCTTGTGACGGGCAGGGTCACCCGTCAGAAAGGGCATGAAGCGGACGGCGCGCTGGATTCGGTGCTTGTTGGGGCGAAGTCATGGTGATGACAGAAAGACGGGCATTGCAGCCGGACAGGGCAGGGGCAGTGGCCGCAGCGGGCATCGCGCTGGGCATCGTGGCCATACTGCTGGCCATGGGGCGCCCGCCGATCTGTCCGTGCGGGACAGTCCGCCTGTGGCACGGTGTGGTGCAATCGGCGCAAAACAGCCAGCAGATCGCCGACTGGTACAGCTTCAGCCACGTTATCCACGGCTTCCTGCTGTGCGGTGCTGGATGGCTTGTGTGGGGACGGTGCGGGTTGAAGGCACTTTCGCCGCGCTGGGCGCTTGCGGCGGCGGTGCTGATCGAGGGCGCGTGGGAAATCCTCGAAAACTCGCCAATCATCATCGAACGCTATCGCGCGGTGACCGTGTCGTTCGGCTACAGCGGGGACAGCGTTCTCAACTCTGCGGCGGACATGGGCTTCATGACGTTGGGCTTTGTGTTTGCGACGCGGGTTCCGGCACTGGTGACGGTGGCGGTTGCCCTTGCCTTCGAAGCGTTCACCCTGTTCGCCATCCGCGATAATCTTGCGCTTAACGTGCTGATGCTCGTAGCGCCGGTCGATGCCGTCCGCGATTGGCAGGCCGCTGGCTGACCGAGGGTAATCGCATCGGTGGGGGCGATCAGGCATTGCCCTGCCTCCAAGCCCCGCGTAAAAGGATGGACATACCCCGGAGAGCCAGTGCTGGCTGAGAGGGGCTGGTCACGCAGCCCGATCCGTTGAACCTGAACCCGTTAGCACGGGCGTAGGGAGGGCCGGTTTTCAGACCTGCGCTCCTGTTATGCCCCGATCAAGGAAGCGCGCATGGCTGATATCAACAGCAAGCTGGAAATTGGCGTCACCACCGGTCCGATCCGCGGCAGCCGCAAGATCCACGTCGAAAGCGCCCGTTTCCCCGGTGTGCGCGTGGCGATGCGCGAGATCGCGCTGGAGCCTTCGTCGGGCGAACCGCCGGTGCGGGTCTATGACACGTCGGGTCCGTATACCGACGATACGGCTTCGATCGACATCGCCGCCGGGCTGCCCAAACTGCGCCGGGACTGGATCATGGCGCGCGGCGATGTCGAGGAATACGACGCGCGCGAGATCAAGCCCGAAGACAACGGCCTGAAAGGGCCGGACCGTTCGGCCGGTGTGCCGGCGTTCCCCAATGTCGTCCGCCGCCCGCTGCGCGCGAAGGCCGGGGCCAATGTCAGCCAGATGCATTATGCCCGCAAGGGGATCATCACGCCGGAGATGGAATACGTCGCCATCCGCGAAAACCTGGGCCGCAAGCAGTTGAAGGAAGCCCTGGCGCGCGATGGGCAGGACTGGGGTGCGGCAATCCCCGATTACGTAACGCCAGAGTTCGTGCGCGATGAAGTGGCGCGGGGACGTGCGATCATTCCCAACAATATCAACCATCCCGAATCCGAACCCATGGCCATCGGCCGCAACTTCCTGGTCAAGATCAATGCCAATATCGGCAACTCCGCCGTGGCGTCGGACGTGGCCAACGAAGTCGACAAGATGGTGTGGTCGATCCGCTGGGGCGCGGATACCGTGATGGACCTGTCGACCGGCCGCAATATCCACGACACGCGCGAATGGATCATCCGCAACAGCCCCGTGCCGATCGGCACCGTGCCGATCTACCAGGCGCTGGAAAAGGTCGGCGGCGTTGCGGAAGACCTGACATGGGAGATCTTCCGCGACACGCTGATCGAGCAGGCCGAACAGGGCGTGGACTATTTCACGATCCACGCGGGCGTGCGCCTGCCCTATATCCCGATGACCGCAAAGCGCGTGACCGGTATCGTCAGCCGCGGCGGGTCGATCATGGCCAAGTGGTGCCTGGCGCACCACAAGGAATCGTTCCTGTATGAACGGTTCGATGAAATCACCGAGATCATGAAGGCCTATGACATCGCCTACTCGCTGGGCGATGGTCTGCGCCCCGGTTCGATTGCCGATGCCAACGACGAAGCCCAGTTCGCAGAGCTTTATACGCTTGGCGAACTGACCAGGCGCGCGTGGGAGCAGGACGTGCAGGTGATGATCGAAGGCCCCGGCCACGTGCCGATGCACAAGATCAAGGAAAACATGGACAAGCAGCTTGCCGCCTGTGGCGAAGCGCCGTTCTACACGCTTGGGCCGCTGGTCACCGACATCGCGCCGGGGTACGATCACATCACCAGCGGCATCGGCGCCGCGATGATCGGCTGGTTCGGCACGGCGATGCTTTGTTACGTTACGCCCAAGGAGCACCTTGGCCTGCCCGACCGTGACGACGTGAAGGTTGGCGTGGTGACCTACAAGCTGGCCGCGCACGCTGCCGATCTGGCCAAGGGCCATCCCGCCGCAAAGCTGCGCGACGATGCGTTGAGCCGCGCGCGCTTCGAGTTCCGCTGGCGCGACCAGTTCAACCTCTCGCTCGATCCCGATACGGCAGAGCAGTACCACGACCAGACATTGCCTGCCGAAGGCGCCAAGACAGCGCATTTCTGTTCGATGTGTGGGCCGAAGTTCTGTTCGATGAAGATCACGCAGGAAGTGCGCGATTTCGCCGCAAAGCAGAATGCCGGTGTGGAAACCTTCGTCGCGGCGGAGGATGCCGAGGCGGGTATGGCGGAAATGAGCCAGAAGTACCGCGAAGGCGGCGATCTTTATATGCCAGCGGCAGACTGATCGCGGTGACCGGGGCTGGTTCGGGCAAGTGCCGGAACCAGCCTCCCGCAAGCTGCTGGCCGGGGGTGACCCGTAAGCGCGGCTTGCGGTCAGGTCCGTTTCATGTTGTCCAGCCCGGCAACCACGCCCGGCTTCTGCGAGGGGTTGGAAGCGTTGAGCTTCGGCGGTTTTGCCGCTTTCGGCTTGCGCGTTTCCCTGTTGGACTTCTTCTGGCTCTTGGCCATCGTGCTTCTCCGGCGGGCGGTTGCCCATGCGCGGCGTAGGCGCATTGACCGGCAATAGCGAACGCTAACGCGAAAGCCGGACCAAAGCCTCGTCCAGCGCGGACAGGAAGCGGGAACGGTCCGTTTTCGAAAACGGCGCGGGGCCACCCACCACGTCGCCCCCGGCGCGCAGATCCGCCATGATCGCGCGCGTGGCGATCTGCGCACCGATCGAACTCGTGGTGAACGGCTTGCCCGCCGGGGAGATGACATTGGCCGCCGCCTTGAGGCAACGTTCGGCCAGCAGGATGTCGGCGGTAACCACAACGCTGCGCGCGCCAGCGGCTTGCGCGATCCAGTCATCGGCAGCATCGAAGCCATCGCTTACCACTACGCGGCGCACCAGCGGGTGGATGGGCACGCGGAACGGGGAATTGCTGACCAAGACGACCGGAACATTGCGGCGATAGGCGACCTTGTAGATCTCTTCCTTGACCGGGCAGGCATCGCCGTCGACCAGAATCTGCAATGGTGCGGGTGGGGTGACATCGTTCATCGGCGCGGTTTAGGGGCTTTGCCTCTTGCGCGCCATGCTTGCCTGGGCCTTTTCAAATCACGCCGCGGCTGTCATTCCGCATCGCATGCCCAATGCACCCGACGCAGAACTTGCCGTCCGCATGCGCCGTGCCGCTTTCAACCGCGCGCTGGTCTCTGCCGATCTTGCCGCCATCGGCGCGCTGCTCGCCCTCGATGTTGTCCTCGTCACCGGGACCGACAGCGCAGTGCTTACTGGTCGCAAGGCACAACTGTCAGCGTGGAAGCGCGAATTTGCCGCGCGGCCACGGACGGTTTTCACCCGCATGACGCAAACCGTCACGGCTTCATCGGTGGAGCCGATCGTCATGGAGAACGGGAACTGGCAAGGGGTGGTTGAAGGCACGACCGAAGCTGTGGCGGAGGGAACCTATGCCGCAAAATGGCGGCGTATCGGCACGGAGTGGGTGCTCGTAGCGGAGATATTCGTCACCTTGCGGTGAGGGCCGCTTGACCAGCGTATCGGCAGGCATCGGCCTCAATGCAAAAGGGCGCCCGGCGACCGGACGCCCTTTGCCAGATGTTACCGGTTCAGCGCGAAGCTGGCGCGGTTCACGGGTTTCGCACTTCGGGCAAACAGCCGTTCGGCGGCCTGGCCCGGAAGTCCCGTGTTGCTACGCTTTCAATCGGCGGCGGTGGCCTTGTTGACCAGCGGTTTCACTTCCTTGACGTCAAACGCGATTGGGCGGCCGTTGAAGCGGCCCGTGACGGCGCGCTTGGTGACGCGCAGTTCGAAGGGCACCTTGCCGGCATAGGCCGAACCCTTGAGCACTTTCACGTCGCCCTTCTGCTCGGCCGTGTAATCGTACTTCACGCCTTCGTAGGTGAAGCTGCCCACTTCCGGTTCGGCGGCGAAAGCCGGCACGGCAACGAGTGTGGTGGCGAGAGCGGCGGCAGCGATAGAAATCTTGAACATGGCAATGTCTCCTGAAACACAAGGAAAGATTGACTTCAGCACCCTTGTTCTTGTTGCAGTGCAGAATAGGGTTTGGTTGCAGTGCGGCAATTGTAATTGCCGACACCACGGTTGCAAGATGTGCAACTTGATATTTTAGCTTTTGATATCAATGATTAATCAAGCCTCATTATCGTCCGGCCTGCCCCGACGTGCAGGGCGTCGGGACCGGCTTATCGCTTGCGGACAAACTCGGCCCGCAGGACCAGCCCCTTGATGCCGGGGTATTTGCAGTCGATTTCCTGCGGATCGCCGGTTAGCCGGATGGACTTGATAAGCGTGCCCTGCTTGAGGGTCTGCCCTGCGCCCTTCACGTCAAGATCCTTGATAAGGGTGACCTGATCGCCGTCAGCCAGCAGATTGCCAACAGCATCGCGCACCTCGACAACCGCATCTGCGGCCTGTTTCGCCGCGAGTTCCGATGCGGGCAGCCATTCGCCGCTTTCGTCATCGTACACGTAGTCTTCATCGCTCATGGCAGGCTCCTTGTCGCCCTGCCGTGGCAGGTCGGTGTGCCGATGGCCAGCCTAAACGATGGCATCGACCATCAGCTTTCCGCCCAGCAGCACCATCAGGACGTAGATGATCCCGTAGAAGCGTTCCGGCCGCAGCCTGCGGACCACGCGCACGGACAGCAGCGTGGTGGCGATGGCCAGCGGGGTCAGCATGGCGGCGGCAACCATCACGTCGGGCTGAAATGCGCCGAGCATCGCATAGCCCGGTACTTTCAGGATATTGATCGCTGCAAAAAGAACGGCAACGGTTCCGGCATAAGTCAGATGCGGCAGCTTGCGCGGGGTTACCCAGATCTGGAACGGTGGTCCTCCAGCATGGGCAACGTGACTGGTGAAACCGGTTACCACCCCGAAAAGCGTTCCGACCCAGCCTGGCGATGATGAAGTGGCGGCGACCCTGCCGCCGCGTTCCAGCCAGAGACGGTAAACACCGAAAACGGCGGTGATCGCGCCGAGCACAGCCATCAGTGCAGCTTCGTCAATGCTCGCCGCCATCACCCAACCAAGGCCGATGCCCAGCACCGCCCCCGGCAGCATCCACGCGACGATCCAGCGATCCCATGCATGGCGAAAGGCCCAGACGCTGACCATATCCTGCACGATCAGGATGGGCAGCAGGAGAGCTGCGGCGGTGGAGGGGGGAAGGGCAAGCGCCGCAACAGGCGTTCCGAGGGCGCCCAGTCCGGAAAAGCCACCCTTGGCCATGCCAACGAGGATGACGGCGGTCATGCAGGCAACCAGCGTTGCCGGATCGGCCAATGTCATGGGGCGAATGTCATGGGGCGAGTGTCATCGTTCAGGCGGAGCGTGGAAAGAAAGGCCAGTTGGTCACGCCACCGCTCCACAGCGCGATCCATACCAGCACCGGCTGCAGGACCATTCGCGGGATGTGGTACGCCAGCCCCAGCCCGTGGTCATCGCGCGCCATATCCATGATGAAGTGGTTGATGTTGGCAGGAAAGACACACACGGCGTAGAGCGCAAGGCCGATCGCCGCAGCGCGGCGCAGCGGCAGCGAGAATCCTTGCAACAGCCCCGCCGCGCCGAGCAGTTCGGCAATACCGGTCCACAACACGACGGCATGCGGCGCTGGCATCCAACCCGGCGTGATCGCTACGAACGGTTCAGGCCGGGCAATATGGATGATGCCTGCCGCCAGATAGAGCAGCGCAAGCACCGTGCGAACAAGGATGCGCGTCACGTGCCCGGCTCCCACCCCGGCGGGGCAAGCGTGAACCCGGCAAAATCGAAACCGGGTGCGACGACGCACGCCACGAGGGCATAGCCGTGGGCACCTTTTACCGGGCGCGCTGCCTGCCAGCAACCGGCCGGAACCACGGCCATGAGGCGGACGGTCTGTTCTTCCTCTCCGGTCGCCACCAGTTCCGCTGGTCCCAGGACTACTGTTTCAGGCAAGGTTTGGCCATCTGCGGCAAGGCGCAGTTCCAGTGGATCGCCGCCTTGCCACACCCAGATTTCGTCCGCATCGACAGCGTGCCAGTGCGACTGTTCATCTGCCGTGAGCAGGAAAGAAATCGCGGTGCTGGCGGAACGCGCAGTGTTGCCTTCAATGTCGTTTGTTGGCGGCGCGCGCCATGTTTCCCGATACCACCCGCCTTCGGGGTGCGGGGCGAGTCCGAGTTTTTCGATCAGGTCACGGGCGTGCGGCATAAGCTGACGATTGCCATCGTCAGCCGCCGTGTCAATCGACGCGTGCTGGCAAGCACATAGCGGCCAAGCACGATCAATGCGGAGCGTTGAAAGCACCCGCAACCCAGATGGCGGTCAGCAGGCCTATCGCCAGAAACAGGCTGATCGCCAGCATCCAGCGCACCACGTTGGTGCTTTCGGCGCCGCGGGCGTCGTTGGTCGTAATGTGCGTTTCATGCGGCGGGCGTTCCATGATTCATCTCCTTTTGCAGATCGACTGCTGATGGAGATGGAACGTGCGCGTGGCTTGTATCGTTCCCCCGACTGCCCTTTGGACGGTCGGGGGTGAGGGTGGGTATCGTTATTCAGTCGCGCAGCAGCTCGTTGATGCCGGTCTTGCTGCGGGTCTGCGCATCGACCGTCTTGACGATTACGGCGCAATAGAGCGAGGGGCCGGGTGTGCCATCGGGCAGGGGCTTGCCCGGCATCGCACCGGGCACCACCACCGCATAGGGCGGCACGCGGCCGATATGCACTTCGCCCGTCGCACGATCGACGATCTTGGTGGATGCGCCAAGGTACACGCCCATCGAAAGCACGGCGCCTTCGCCGACGATGACGCCTTCGGCCACTTCCGAACGGGCGCCGATGAATGCGCCGTCTTCGATGATCACCGGGCCTGCCTGCAATGGCTCCAGCACGCCGCCGATCCCCGCGCCGCCCGAAATGTGCACGTTCTTGCCAATCTGCGCGCACGAACCGACCGTGGCCCAGGTGTCGACCATCGTGCCTTCATCGACAAACGCGCCGATGTTGACGAAGCTGGGCATCAGCACCACGCCCTTGCCGATATGCGCGCCCTTGCGCGCAACCGCACCGGGAACAACGCGGAAACCGGCACCGCTGAAGCGCGCCTGATCCCACCCGGCAAACTTGGAAGGCACCTTGTCGAACGCCGGAGCGCCACCAGCACCATGGTCCACCACAACGTTGTCGTTCAGGCGGAAGGAGAGCAGCACCGCCTTCTTGAGCCACTGGTTGACAACCCATTCGCCACCGACCTTTGCCGCGACGCGAAGCTGCCCGGAATCGAGCAGGTCCAGAGCGGCTTCGACTACCGCGCGTATGCCGTCGCTCGCCGGGGTAACATTGGCGCGATCATCCCATGCGGCTTCGATTGCAGCTTCGATCTGGTCGATATCGAACTGGGCGGGCATGGCGTTTCTCCGTAAGCGATCGTGGCGTGTTTTGCGCCGCGCGGCCTAGCCGAGCGTGCCCGGATCGGCAAGGCCCGGATCATTCAGGCCCGGATCATACAGGCCCGGATCATACAGGCCCGGATCAGAAGTGCTCAAATCGACAGGCGCGTGCCAAGGCTTTCCAGGGTGTGGTCGAGCCACGCCACGATATCGTCGGTGGCAACGTCGATCGCCGCATGATCTGCCGCGCGATCGCCCCACTCGG
Source organism: Novosphingobium lubricantis (assembly GCA_042650965.1). Lineage (GTDB taxonomy): Bacteria > Pseudomonadota > Alphaproteobacteria > Sphingomonadales > Sphingomonadaceae > Novosphingobium > Novosphingobium lubricantis. The sequence continues at coordinate 51,513 of JBHSCB010000006.1, forward strand.
TCGCCAGGTCCAGCCACACCGTCTGCATGCCGATTGCCTTGGCCGGAACGAGGTTGCGCGCCATGTCCTCCACGAACACCGCGCGTTCCGGGGTTATCGCAAAGGCTTCGACCAGCCCGGCATAGGCTGAAACTTCCGGTTTGGGGCGATAGCGCATGGCGTGGATGTCCCACATCCCGTCGAACACGTCGTCAAGACCAAGGGCGTTGAGTACCCGCGCGGCATAGGCATCGTCGCCGTTGGTAAAGACGAGCTTGCGCCCAGGCAGGGCCGAGAGGCGTGAGGCAAGCGGTGGCGCGTCGACTAAAGGGGAAAGGTCGATGTCGTGGACAAAGTTCAGGAACGCGTGCGGATCGACGGCATGATAGTGCATCAGGCCTGAAAGCGTGGTGCCGTGATCGTGGAAATAGAGCTTCTGCACCCGGCGGGCTTCCGTGGGATCGCACCCCAGCAGGTTCTGGATGTAAAGGCCCATGCGCACGTCGATCTGGTCGAACAGCCGGGTGGAAGGCGGGTACAGCGTGTTGTCGAGATCGAAAATCCAGCAATCCACGCGCGCGGGGTCGAATCCCATTTTGAACGAATCCCTGCCCTCTGTGTCATTCCGCATTTGCTGGCAGGCAGTTATCAGTATCCTCACGGTATGGCCACCGGTGGCCGCGCGGGCCGAACAGGTTATGATGGCGGGTTTGGCCGCATGGGAACAGGCATGTCTGCATATCTTGGAAAATTGCGATTGCATGGCTGGTTCGGGGCCAGTGCAGCCATGGCACTGGCACTGCTTGCGTCTGGATGCGGGGGCGGCGGGGGTGTTTCCAGCGCCCCGGCGCCGCTGCCGGCACCGGTCCCGGCCCCTACGCCTTCTCCAACACCAACACCAACACCAACACCAACGCCGACCCCTGCGCCAACCCCCACACCCACTCCGACTCCCACGCCCACGCCCACGCCGTCGCCCGTCAACTTCAACACGGCGGAACTGCGTCGTTCCGACGGGCCGCAGTTTCACAACGCTGTCACCTTGTGGGAGGCCGGAATAAGCGGTGCAGGGACAACGCTCGCCATAGTGGATTCAGGGATCGACAGCGATAGCCCGGAGTTTGCCGGGCGGATCGCGGCATCGTCGGTCGATATCGCCGGTAACCGCGGGCTGGACAACGCCAGCGACGATCACGGCACGCAAGTGGCAATGGTGGCCGCCGCCGCGCGGGACAATCTGGGCATTGTCGGCATCGCCTGGAACGCCACCATCCAGATGCTGCGCGCGGATACGCCTGGATCGTGTGCGCAGATGGACGGGTGTTCGTTTTCGGACGTCAACATCGCAGCGGGGATTGATGCGGCGGTGCGTGCCGGTGCGCGCGTGGTCAACCTTTCGCTGGGCGGTGACGCGGGCAATGCCACGCTGCGTGCAGCCGTGGGGCGGGCTGTTGCGGCAGGCGTCGTGGTGATCGTATCGGCCGGGAACGAAGGCGACAGCACCGATCCCGGCGTCGACCCGGCCAATCCCGACCCGTTTGCCACTTCGGTCCTGCAAGCGGGACCGGGGCATGTGCTCGTCGTCGGTTCGGTCAACGACAGCGGCCTCGTTTCCAGCTTCAGCAACCGGGCGGGTGCCGCAGCATCGTCGATGCTGATGGCGCAGGGGGAACGGATATGCTGCGTCTATCAGGATGGCGTGCTCAAGGTTGAAGATGGCTTCGTCAGTCTGGTCAGCGGCACCAGCTTTGCTGCGCCGCAAGTGGCCGGGGCAGTGGCCCTGCTGGCGCAGGCGTTTCCCAACCTTTCCGGCGCCCAGATCGTCAACCTGCTTCTGTCCAGCGCGCGCGACGCGGGAGATGCCGGAACCGACCCGGTTTATGGGCGCGGCATTCTGGACATTGGCCGTGCCTTTGCACCACAGGGCAGCACCGCGCTGGCGGGGACCAGCGTTGCCGTGCCGCTGGCAGACGTTGCCGGGACGACCGGGACAGCCATGGGCGATGCCGGCCCGGCGAGCGCGCTGTCGTCGATCGTGCTCGATGCCTATGGCCGCGCCTATGCGATAGACCTTGCGCGGGGCTTGCGTGCTGCACCGCAGCAACAGCCCCTGCATCAAGCATTGACTGCATTTTCGCGGCCCGTTGCGCTTAACACCGACGGGCTGGCGCTGGCCTTCACCGTTGATCGGCGTTTCGGGATCGCGCCGTTGCGGCTTGCTCCGGCGGAGCGGACGCGGGCAAGGGTGCTGGCGACACACCTGCAGGCACGCATCGGGCGCAGTGTCGATCTTGCGCTTGGCTGGCAGATTTCAGGAGACGATCTGGTGATGCGCTTGCAGGGCAGGGACGCGCCGCAGTTTGTCCTTGCGGGAGAGAATGACGGGCCTTTCGAGCGCCCGGCGATGAGCCTTGCCGCGCGCACCCGTTTCGGGCGTACCGGTATCACGGCAAGCGCCTCGCAAAGCAGGCTGTGGCGGCCGCGCGATCTGACCGACACCCGCAAGGATGACCGGGTACTTCGCCTTGGTGTTGCGCTTGATGGCACGCAGGGCGAGGCGGTGGACTGGCGGCTGGCGCTTGGTGTGCTGCGCGAAGAGCGCACCGTTCTTGGTGCGCGCCTTGCCGGGGCGCTCGGCGGTGGCGGCGGGGCGACGACCTTCACCATCGCACCGGGCGCGGTATGGCGGCCAGCGGTTGGCTGGCGGCTCTCGGCGCAAGGAAGCTTCGGAGTGACGCGTGCCGATGTCGGGCCGGTCGCCCTCGGTGGATCGCGCATGGCAGCGTCATCGTGGGCTATCGACGTGGCCCGCGCCGATGTGGGGATGCCGGGGGCGATGCTGGCCTTGCGTCTTGCCCAGCCTTTGCGGGTGGAAAGCGGTGGATTGCAGCTCAACCTTCCGGTCGATTACGATTACGCGACGCAGGCAGCGACCTTTGCACGGGTGCCGCTGTCGCTCGCGCCCAAGGGGCGGGAACTGGATGCGGAACTGGCGTGGACTGCACGTGCCATGGGCGGTTCGCTGGCGACCAGTCTGTTCTGGCGGCGGCAGCCCGGCCACCGCGCGACGGCGCCCGATGATGCAGGCGTGGCATTGCGGTGGAGCGCGGGTTTCTAACGCGCGGGCGTGATGTGTCGTAACCGCGCGTCGGGACTATCCTCAAGGATGTACAGCGTGCCGTCTGGCGCCTGTTCGATTTCGCGGATGCGATGGCCAAGATCAATGCGCTCGACTTCGCGCATTGTGTCGCCGTCAATGGCGGTTCGCACGATCCCGCCCGTGCCAAGCGCGGCGATCAGCGCCTGCCCCTGCCATTTCGGAAACGCCTTGCCGGTGTAGAAAATGAAATCGCCCGGCGCGATGACCGGGTTCCAGCTTATCGCAGGTGCGGCCAGATCGGGGCGGGTGGCATGGCGCGGAATCGGTTTGCCGTCGTAGTGGTCGCCGTCGGAAACCAAAGGCCAGCCATAATTCCTGCCCGGTCCGACAAGGTTTATTTCATCGCCGCCTGCCGGGCCATGTTCGAGATCCCACAGCCGCCCATCGGGTGAAAAGGCCAGCCCCAGCAGATTGCGGTGGCCATAGGACCAGATCTGCGCCGAAACGCCGCCCTTTTCGGCATAGGGATTGCCGGGAGCGGGGGTGCCATCGGGCATCAGCCGCAACACCTTGCCAAGATTCCCATCCAAGTCCTGCGCCGGGGTGAACTTCTGCCGTTCACCTGAGGAAACGAACATGTATTTGCCATCGGGAGAGAAGGCGATGCGGTGGGAATAGTGGCCGCGACCGGTCACCTTGGGGAATTGCCGCCAGATGACTTCCAGCCCGTCGAGTCGGGGTGCGCCATCGCGGATGAGGCGTGCACGGCCTATCACCGCGCCGCGTGTGTCGCCATCCCCCACTTCTGCCCAGCTCAGGTATATCGTTCCGCTCGTGGCAAAATCGGGAGCGGGCACAACGTCGCCCAAACCGCCCTGGCCGCCGTAATCGACAGCGGGCACGCCAGCGACATCGCTTGTCGCGCGTGTCGCCGCATTCCAAAGCTTGAGCTTCCCCTTGCGTTCGGTGACAAGAGCAAGGTCGGTGCCGGGCAGAAAGGCCATTGCCCACGGCTCCTGAAAGGTTGCCACGTCGTCAATGGCAATCCCTGCGGCATCCGGTGCAATCGATTCCGCAAGTTCGCCTTGTGGTCCTTGCGCCGAAATCGGCGCACCGCAGCTTGCGAGCAGCAGGACAAGGGGCGATAGCGTGCGCATGATCGGTTTTGTCATGCGGTGTACAATGCGGGAAAATCCATTTGGAGCCACTGCCTTTTGGACCGGGCGGGCATTTTCATGGGGCTGATCGTGGGCGTGGACGAAGCTGGCCGTGGTCCGCTGGCCGGGCCGGTGGTCGCTGCGGCCGTCGTGCTTGGAAGGGCGCCGCCTGCCGGGCTGGATGATTCCAAGAAGTTGCGGCCTGCAAGGCGCGCTGCGCTGGAAGCGGAGATCATGCAAGGCTGCCGTTGGGCGGTTGGCGTGGTCGAACCGGAAGAGATCGACCGGATCAATATTTTTGCGGCGACGATGCTGGCCATGACCAAGGCCGTGGCGGCGCTTTGCGAAAAGCTGGGCGGACGCGATATGATCGGCCGGGTGTTGATCGACGGGAACAAGACCCCGCAGGGCCGTTGCGCGGGCTGGCGTTGGCCTGCGCAGGCGATTGTCGGCGGCGATGCCAGCGAACCGGCCATTTCTGCAGCCTCGATCATTGCGAAGGAACACCGTGACCGGATCATGCGCGAAGCGGCGCGCGCGCATCCCCACTATGGCTGGGAACGCAATGCCGGGTATGGAACGCCGGAGCATCTGGCGGCGCTGCGACAGCATGGACCAACCCCGCTGCACCGCCGCAGCTTCGCTCCGGTGGCGCAATTGACGCTGCTGTAGAAATTATTTTGCGGTGAGTCCGTGCGGGCACACCACCATATGTTGAGTCTGACAGTGTGGCCGGGACTCTATATGTCGATACGGACTCCTTCCGTTCTCGTTTCAGATCGCTACGACTCGCCGGATTTCCGCGAGTCGCGGCTTGACGGGAGTCTCTGGATGACTCACCCTTGGGGGCATTTCAGGGGTCAGGGACACGGTATGGCAGTCGCAGTGAAAGACCGCGCAAAGGCATTGCGCGCGGCACCGGCAAAGGCGCTCAAGAGCGAGGTGGCGCTGCCGCTGAACCGCATCCTGCGCGGCGATTGCATTGCAGAAATGCGCAAGTTGCCCGACGCCTCGATCGACATGATCTTTGCCGATCCGCCCTACAACCTGCAATTGGGCGGCGATCTGGCGCGGCCCGATGGCAGCCATGTCGATGCAGTGACCAACGATTGGGACAAGTTCTCCAGCTTTGCGACGTATGACCGGTTCACCCGCGAATGGCTGACGGAAGCCCGCCGCCTGTTGAAGGCGGACGGTTCGGTCTGGGTGATCGGGAGCTACCACAACATCTTCCGCGTCGGCGCGATCCTCCAGGACATGGGTTTCTGGATTCTCAACGACATCATCTGGCGCAAGGCCAACCCCATGCCCAATTTCAAGGGCACGCGCTTCACCAACGCGCATGAAACGCTGATCTGGGCATCGAAAAGCGAAAAGTCGAAATACACCTTCAACTACCGCGCCATGAAGACGTTGAACGATGAACTGCAGATGCGTTCGGACTGGGTGCTGCCGATCTGTTCCGGCCCGGAACGGCTGCGCCGCAACGGCACCAAGGCCCACCCCACGCAGAAGCCGGAAAGCCTGCTCTACCGCGTGATGCTGGCCACTACCAACCGCGGCGACGTGGTGCTCGACCCCTTCTTCGGCACCGGCACGACCGGGGCGGTCGCAAAGCGTCTTGGCCGTAACTGGATCGGGTGCGAGCGTGAGGACGATTATATCGAGGTGGCGCGCGAGCGTATCGAACTGGCGCTCCCGCTTGATGAAAGCGCGCTGGTAACGATGCAATCAAAGCGCAGCGCGCCCAAGGTGGCGTTCGGTGCACTGGTGGAAAGCGGATACCTGACTCCCGGCACGCGCCTTACCGCGAAAAAGGGACGCTTCGATGCGGTCGTCCGTGCCGACGGGTCTTTGCAGTGCGGGACGGAAATCGGCTCCATCCACGGGCTTGGAGCAAAGCTTCAGGGTGCGCCTTCGTGCAATGGCTGGACGTTCTGGCATGTCGAGCATGAGGGCGAGACCAAACCGATCGATGCGCTGCGCCAGCTCTATCTTCTGGCCGTAGAGGACTGACGTACCCAGCCATGGCGAACGTCTATATCCGCCCGATCGCACTTGCCGAAAGCCCGCAGTCCGAAGAAGGCGAGGCGATCAGGCTTGGCGGTGGTCTTGTCTATGCAAGCCGGTTTGCCCTGATTGTCCGCGATGGCGGCACGATTGTTTCCCGCTGCCGCCTTGGCATGGCGGAGATGGCCGCTGCCGTCGCTGCACTGCCCGATGCGCTGGCCGTGGAGGCACAGGCCCAGTGGGAAAATCTTTCGAGGGGCCACGCCCCTCTCGTGTGCGGCGCGCGCACGCTCCGGCTCGACCAACCGCAGATAATGGGCATCCTGAACGTCACGCCCGACAGCTTTTCGGACGGAGGAAAGTTCCTGGACAAGCCTGATGCGGCTATCGAACACGCCCATGGCATGCTCGCCGCCGGTGCAGCGATCATTGACGTTGGCGGCGAATCCACGCGCCCCGGTGCATCGGCCGTGTGGGAAGGCGACGAGGTCAAGCGGGTAGTGCCGGTGATTGAATCGCTGGCAGCGGCCGGGGCTGCCCTTTCCATCGACAGCCGCCGTTCTCTGGTGATTGAAGCGGCGCTTGCGGCGGGGGCGCATCTCGTCAACGACGTTTCGGCCATGCGCCATGACCCGCGCACCGTCGAAATCGTTGCCCGTTCGGGCGCGCCGGTAGTGTTGATGCATGCGCCTGGCGATGCCAGCGATCTTCATGCCGACGGCGAATATGGCGATGTCGTGCTTGATGTCTTCGATGCCTTGCGCACCCGGCGCGATGCCGCGCTGGCGGCCGGGATTGCGCGGGAAAAGATCCTGCTTGATCCGGGCATTGGCTTTGGCAAATCGCTGGCGGAGAATCTGGCGTTGATCAACGCCTTGCCGCTGTTCCACGCGCTCGGTCAGCCACTGCTGTTCGGAGCGAGTCGCAAGCGGATGATCGGCGCGCTTTCGAACGAAGCGCCTGCGCACAAGCGGATGGGCGGTTCGCTGGCGGTGGCGGTACGGGCGATGGAGGCCGGCTGCCAGATGGTGCGTGTCCACGATGTGGCGGAGACGGTGCAGGCCTTTCACGTCTGGCGCGGGTTGCGCGATGCGGCACTGACTGATTTCAGCCAGATGGCTTAAAGCGAAACGCCGCCGTCGCTGACCATGCACGTCCCGGTCATGGTCGCCGCCATGTCTGATAGCAGGAACCCGATCTGGCCTGCCACTTCATCGGCGCTGGCAAAACGGCCGATCGGCGTGCCATCACGCGCCATCGCGGCAAGCGCGGCGTCCCTTCCGCCGTGCTGTTCGACCAGCGCCGCGAACCAGTCCGCCTTGTCCCAGATGCCGGTGTCCACGCCACCGGGCGCGATAGCGTTGACCCGCACCCCGTACTGTGCGCCCTCCAGCGCCGCGACGCGGGCGAGCTGTACGATTGCAGCCTTCGACGAGGCGTAGGCCGCCGTTCCGGGTGCCGCCTTAAGCCCGGATGCCGAAGCGGTCATCACAACGGAGCCACTCCGGCCATTTTTCTTCATGGAGCGCAACGCGGCCCGCAACGACAGGAACATCCCATCGAGATTGACGGCCATGGTCTTGCGCCATGTAGCGATGTCCAGGTCGACGATGTTGCCGGTTGTGGCAATGCCTGCGTTCAGCACGGCATGGTCGATGGGGGGAAGATTGCGTTCAAGCAGGTTCCACAACGAAGGATCGCCCACATCGCCGCCATAAGGGGTGATCTTGCATTCCAGTCCCAGCAAATCCAGGCCGGGACGGTCCATGTCGACAAGCACGAGTTCGGCCACACCGTGCCGGTCGAGCCAGCGCGCGGTTGCCGCGCCGATCCCCGATGCCGCGCCGGTCACGAGCGCAACGCGCCCGGTAAAATCGAAATCTGCTGCCATGAATGGCAGGCTAGCCCTTGTCAGGCCGCGTTGTCGATGCCCAGTTCGGAAAGTTTGCGATAAAGGGTCGAACGCCCGATGCCGAGCCTGCGCGCGACTTCCGTCATTCGTCCGCGGTAGTGCCCGATGGCGAGCCGGATCACATCAGCTTCGATTTCCTCAAGCGGGCGCAAGTTTCCATCGGGCGCGAACAGCGTGACCCCGGCGCCATCCGTGGCGCTTGGCGACCGCCGTGAACCTACGCTTATCATGCTGGAAAGGCTTGGGAAATCCTGTGCGGTCAAGGCTTCGCCATCGCAGAACACCGCGGCACGGAACAGCGTTGCCTGCAATTGCCGCACATTGCCCGGCCAGTCATAGGCGCCGAGCAGAGCCAGCGCACCGTCAGTAATGCCAAGTTCGCGCAAGCCCGGCTGTTCGCCGATGCGGGTCAGGAAATGGCGCGCCAGTGCGGGAATATCTGCCGGGCGTTCGCGCAAGGCGGGCAGCAATACCTGCGTCTGGGACAGCAGCGCATGCAGATCGGCCCGGAAGTCGCCGGTAGCGACCAGTTCGCGCAGGCCCGCGTTGGCGCAGGCGATCAGGCGCACGTCCACGCGGAACGAATGGCGCGCGCCGATCGGCTGTACGTCGCCACGTTCCAGAAACTGGACAAGGCGTTCCTGGACCTGCTCGTTCAGGCGGTCGATCTCGTCGATCACCAGCGTGCCGCCATCGGCATGTTGCAGCAGCCCGATATGGCGTTCGAACGCGCCCGGAAACGCGCCTTTTTCGTGCCCGAACAGCGCGGATTCGATCTGGTTCGCAGGCACGCCACCGGCATTGATCATACGCAGCGGGGTTTTGGCCCGCGGGCTTGCCGCATGCATTGCGCGCACCAGCATTTCCTTGCCGGTGCCGCTTTCGCCTTCGATCAGCACGGTGGTGTGCGTCCGCGCGGCCTTGGCGGAGACAGCCAGCGCCGCCCGGAATGCGGGTGTTGCGCCAATCATGGAGTCGAAATCGAGCGTGGCGCCGATCTTTTCCGTCAGCGGCTGCAATTCGCTGGATTCGGTGTCACGGGTCGTCGCGCTGCGCAGGGCCTGAAGCAGGCGTTCCGGGGCAACCGGCTTGATAAGGTAGTCCGTGGCGCCCGCCCGCATGGCCTCCACGGCAAGCAGTGGGGAGTTACTGGTCGTCAGCATCAGGATCGGCAGCGCGGGGCGGCGGGCTTTCAGTTCGGCGATCAGGTTGCAGGCATCATCGCCGGGCACCCATTGGTCCAGAATGATCGCGCCGAGCTGCATGCCCTGGCGGGTGCCAAGCGTGGCGATCGCGCTTTCCCCGTCGCGGGCGATGATCGTGCGCCAGCCTTCGCGCGCTGCCAGGGCCGTGATGAGGCGGCACTGTGCTGGCTCGTCGTCGATAAGCATGACAAGGCGCTGTTCCGAATCCTGCATGACCTCGACTGTTGACTCCCGCCCGACTGGTTAAGGAGCACACAGATAGACCGATTGGGTAAAGAGCCGATTAAACGCAAAGGTGGCTGTGGGGCCTTGAGCGTAGCGCGGCGGGTCGCTAGAGGATGGCCGCCGGGCGGATTGGGCGCGGCTACTATTGGGGATGAACATGGCTCCTGCCAACGATATCAAGGCCGCCAAGGCGACCTACGAAGGCTTCGTGAATCTGGTCAAGTGGTCGACGCCGGTCATCTGCGTGATCGTGTTCGCCATCGTTGTCCTGATTTCGTAACCCGGCGGTGTCGGGGGCAGCAAGGATCGCCGTCCTTCGGGAACGCGCGGCAGGGGAAAGCCGGGTCGCGGCAACGCCGGAAACGGTAAAGAAGTTCATCGCACTTGGTGCCACGGTCGTCGTTGAAAGCGGCGCAGGCATCACCGCATCGGTCAGCGATGACGAATACCGCGCCGCCGGGGCGGAGATCGTGGGCGCAGATGCCGCACGCGACGCCGACATCGTGCTTGGCGTGCAGGGACCGGAAGCCGACGCGCTCAACGGTGCTAAACCTGGCGCGTGGATCGTCGCGGGCCTTGATCCGTTTGGTCGCCGCGATCGCGTCGATGCCTATGCCGCCGCCGGGTTCGAGGCGCTGGCGATGGAGTTCATGCCACGCATCACGCGTGCGCAGAGCATGGACATTCTTTCCTCCCAGTCCAACCTTGCGGGCTACAAGGCGGTTCTTGTCGCCGCCAACCTTTACGGCCGGGCCTTCCCGATGATGATGACCGCGGCGGGCACGGTTTCGGCCGCCAAGTGCTTTGTCATGGGCGTGGGCGTTGCCGGGCTTCAGGCCATTGCCACCGCACGCCGCCTTGGCGCGCAGGTTTCGGCAACCGACGTGCGTTCGGCGACAAAAGAGCAGATCCAGTCGCTGGGCGCAAAGCCGATCTTCGTTGAAAGCGTTGCCGGTATCGAAGGCGAAGGCGCAGGCGGATATGCCACGGAAATGAGCGAGGAATACCAGACGGCGCAAGCCGAACTGGTCAGCGCGCACATCGCCAAGCAGGACATCGTCATCACCACGGCGCTCATTCCGGGCCGCGCCGCGCCCCGGCTGATCTCGGACGCGCAGATCGCCACGATGAAGCCCGGCTCGGTGATCTACGACCTTGCGGTGTCGCAGGGCGGTAACGTGGAAGGCTCGGTGTCCGATCAGGTAGTGGAAAAGCATGGCGTGAAGATCGTCGGCTACGCGAACACCGCCGCGCACCTTGCGGCCGACGCCTCGGCCCTGTTCAGCCGCAACCTTTACAACTTCCTTTCGGCCTTCTGGGACAAGGAGGCGGGCAAGCCCATCCTTGACGAGGAAATCGGAAACGCCATCCGCCTGACGCAGGGCGGCAAGGTGGTCAACGAACGTCTGCTCGGCTGAGGGGGCCTGACATGGACTTTATATCGATCCTGAGCATTTTCGTGCTCGCGTGTTTTGTCGGGTATTATGTCGTCTGGTCGGTCACGCCGGCGCTGCATACGCCGCTCATGGCGGTGACCAATGCGATCTCCTCGGTCATTGTCGTCGGCGCGCTGGTCGCTTCGGCGGCGGCGGGCAGCCCTTCGGCCAAGTGGCTGGGGCTGGGTGCGGTGGTGCTGGCTTCGGTCAACATCTTCGGCGGGTTTGCCGTCACGGCGCGCATGCTGGCGATGTACAAGAAGAAGGAGCGCAAGTGATGCCGTTTGCGTTTCTCGCCCAGGGCGCGGCGGATGCCGCGCACGCCGTGAACCCGTGGGTCGCGCTGGCCTATCTCGTATCGGGGATCCTGTTCATTCTCGCGCTGCGCGGGCTGTCCAGCCCGGCGACGAGCCGCGCGGGCAACCGCTATGGCATGATCGGCATGACCATTGCGGTGGTCACCACGCTGCTCACGCATTCGATCGCCAGTCTGCCGGAAATCCTTGTGGCGCTGGCCATCGGTGGCGGCATCGGCTTCGTGATCGCGCGCAAGATCGCAATGACCGACATGCCGCAGCTTGTTGCCGCCTTCCACTCGCTGGTCGGTCTGGCTGCGGTGATGGTGGGCCTTGCGGCCTACCTGAACCCTGAAGCGTTCGGGATTCTGGATGCGCAAGGCGCGATCAATCCGGTCAGCCGGATCGAAATGGGTCTCGGCATAGCCATTGGTGCGATCACGTTCTCCGGCTCGGTCATCGCGTTTCTGAAATTGGCCGGCAAGATGAGCGGGTCGCCGATCCTGCTGCCTGGGCGCCATGTGCTCAATCTCGGCACGCTGCTTGCGATCGTCGGCCTCGTGGGCTGGTTCACCCAGGATCAGTCGGTCTGGGTTATCGCCACGGTTACCGTGCTGGCCTTCATCATCGGGTTCCTGCTGATCATCCCGATCGGCGGGGCAGACATGCCGGTGGTCGTCTCGATGCTCAATTCCTATTCGGGCTGGGCGGCTGCGGCGATGGGCTTTACGCTGCACAACACGGCGATGATCGTCACCGGCGCGCTGGTGGGCTCGTCGGGTGCGATCCTTTCGTACATCATGTGCAAGGCGATGAACCGTGGGTTCCTGTCGGTGATTGCCGGTGGCTTCGGTGCGGAGGCGGCTGCTGCGGGCGGCGCGGCGAAGGAGCAGCGTCCCTGGAAGCGCGGCAGCGCGGAAGACGCAGCCTACATGATGAAGGAAGCCGAAAACGTCATCATCATTCCGGGCTATGGTATGGCCGTCTCGCAGGCCCAGCATGCGTTGCGCGAAATGGGCGATCAGCTCAAGGCGCATGGCGTCAACGTGAAGTATGCGATCCACCCGGTTGCGGGCCGCATGCCCGGCCACATGAACGTGCTGCTGGCCGAAGCCAACGTGCCTTACGATGAAGTGTTCGAGCTGGAAGACATCAACAGCGAATTCGCCCAGGCCGATGTCGCCTTCATCATCGGCGCGAACGATGTGGTGAACCCGGCGGCCAAGACCGACAAGAGCAGCCCGATCTATGGCATGCCGGTGTTCGACGTGGACAAGGCCAAGACCATCTTCTTCATCAAGCGCAGCATGGGCGGCGTGGGCTATGCCGGTGTCGACAACGACGTGTTCTACATGGACCAGACGATGATGCTTCTCGCCGATGCAAAGAAAATGGTCGAGGATATCGTCAAGTCGCTGGCGCACTGAGCCGTCACGACGTGATGCGGCGCAGTCTGGTTCTTGCGGTCACCGGGCTTGCCATGCTGGCAGGGGGCTGCGCTCCGGCCAAGCTGGCGGAGGGGCGGGTCCGGTCGGCGCTTGTGGACGCGGGCCTATCCGAAGGTACTTCCGCCTGCATGGCGAAGCGGATGACTGACCGGCTGTCGCTTGGCCAGTTGCGGCGGCTGCAGGTGCTTCAGGCACCACGGCGCGGCGTTGCCGATTACCTGGCCGCAGTGCGCAAGCTGGGCGATCCCGAACTGCTTGGCGTGACAAGCAGTGCAGCGGCGCTTTGCGCCAGCGGGCTGGCCCCGGAAAGTCGCCCCTGACCCCCTCCGCGTCGGTGCGCTGCGCCGTTTCTCTGGACCTTGCAGCCTTGCTTCCGTAAGGGCGGGGCTCGGCAAGGAAGTGCCGTGTTTCCGGGAGTAGTGACATTGCGCAAGATCGGCCTGATCGGCGGCATGAGCTGGTTTTCAACGCGAACCTACTACGAAGATATCAACCAGCTCGTACAGGCGCGCACATCGACGCTGTCCAGCGCCCCGCTGCTGATCGAAAGCCTTGATTTCAACGGACTGGCACGGTTGACGACGCCGGAACAGTGGCGCCATGCGGCCATGGTTCTCGCCCAGAGCGCGCAGCGGCTGGAGCAGGCGGGGGCAACGGCCATCCTGATCGGCGCCAATTCCATGCACAAGGTCTTTGACGACGTGGCTGCGGCGGTGTCCGTGCCGGTGATCCACATCGCCGATGCGGTGGCCGCGCGCATGAAGGCCGACGGCATAACCAACGCCGCGCTGCTGGGTACGCATTATGTCGTGATGGAAAGCTTCTATCGCAAACGGCTTGTGGCGCACGGGATCGGCCTGCTGCCTCCGGTACGCGAAGAGGTCGAGGCGACAGACGCGATCATTTACGATGAACTGATGCGCGGAACGGCATCGCGCGCAGCCGAACGGGCGTTCAAGACCATGCTCACCAGCATGGGGCAACGCGGCGCGGAAGCGGCTATTCTGGCGTGCACGGAACTGGACATGGTGATCGACGTCGATGCCAACGTGCTGCCGATCTATGACGGCACGCGCATTCACGCCCAGGCTGCCGTCGACTGGATGCTCGGCGAATAGGATGCTCTTTGAAGGACGAGCGCCTTTTGCAAGTGATCCGGCACGTTCGCGCGGGCGGGAGTTTGCTGCCGCCGGGCTGACGGCACGGGGGCCGCGCAGCGATTTCCAGCGCGACCGCGACCGGATCATCCATTCGATCGCGTTTCGCCGCCTGCGCCACAAAACCCAGGTGTTCATCGCACCCGATGGCGACCATTATCGCGTGCGCCTTACCCACAGCCTTGAGGTAGCGCAGATCGGCCGCGTTATCGCCCGCGCGCTCGGCCTGGACGAAGACCTTACCGAAGCCCTGTGTCTTGCCCACGATATCGGGCATCCGCCGTTTGGCCATGCCGGCGAAGATGCACTGGAGGCGGCGATGGTCGACGCGGGCGGCTTCGATCACAACGCAAACACCTTGCGCGTGCTGATGCGCCGCGAAAGCCCTTATTGCGACCATGATGGCCTGAACCTGACATGGGAGACGCTTGAAGGGCTGGCAAAGCACAATGGACCGGTCATGCAGCCCAATTGGGCGCTGGCCGAACTCGACACTGCTTATCCGCTCGATTTGCGCAGCCATGCCTCGCTCGAAGCGCAAGTGGCGGCCATATCCGACGACATTGCCTACGATAACCACGATATCGATGATGGGCTGCGCGCGGGGTTCCTGTGTCTCGATGATCTCCTGCAATTGCCCGGTGTTGCGCGGCAGTGGCGGGAAATCGAGGCGCGGTTTTCCGGCGTTTCCCAGGACCGGATGCTGCGCGAACTGGTGCGCGGCCAGATCGGGCGGATGGTCAACGATGTCATCGCGGAAACGCGCAGGCGCATCGCCGATGCCGGCGTTGCATCTGTAGAGGACGTCCGCGCAGCAGGTCGGCCGCTGGCGGGATTCTCGGACGAAATGGCGGAGGAAGAACGCACGCTCAAGCGGTTCATGTACGAGCGGCTGTACCTGCACGACGAACAGTGCGCGACCGCAGACCGCGCCCGTGATGTCATTGCGGCACTGTTTGCCGCCTATGCCGATGACCCGGCGCGGATGCCCGATGGCTGGCGCGCCGGGCTTCCCGTAGCGGAGCCTGCCCGCAGTCGCCATATTGCCGACTTTATCGCTGGAATGACCGATCGCTATGCCATCGACTGCTACGCGCGGCTGTTCGGGCAAGCCCCCGAAGGTTTGAGCAATGTCTGAAACGACCCGCGTGGTGCTCGTCGGCGCGACCGGGTTGATCGGGCGCGCGATCATTGCTGAAGCGGTGGGGCGGACAAATTTGCATCTTGTGGGGGTAGGGCGGCGCGAGATTCCCCTGCCGAAAGGTGCGCGGATGGAACTGCTGCTGTCGGACACCGATCACTGGGCCGATGCCATTGCTGCTGGCCGCCCCCATGTGGTGGTCATCGCGCTGGGGACGACAATCAAGGCTGTTGGCGGCGACAAGGCGGCATTCCGCGCTGTCGATCACGATCTTGTGCTGCATTGCGCCAGGGCAGCGCAAGCAGCCGGTGCGCGCCAGATCATTGCTGTTACTTCTGCCGGGGCGCGGTTTTCCGCAAAGAGCTTCTACCTTTCGGTGAAGGGCGAGGTCGAGGACAAGCTGGCCCGGCTGCATCCCGAACGGCTTGACCTGATCCGCCCCGGATTGCTTCGGGGCAAGCGCGACGGTGCGCTGCGCCTTGCGGAGCGGATCGGGGTGCTTGCCAGCCCGATTACCGACCTGCTTTTGTGGGGCAGGTGGCGGGCCTACCGTTCTATCCGCGACCGCGACGTGGCGCGGGCGATTCTTGCGCTGGCGGGTGCAAAGCCGCGCGGCCGCTTCGTGCACGAACATGACGCGCTGCGCCGCCTGGCACGCTGATCGCAACGCTTCCGGTGAAAGCCCGTAGGGGCAGAGTTGACACTTCGCTGCGGTGCAGCGATGACGAGTTGTCGCTGACCGCGCGGGAGAGTTTTTTCGATTCGTTTCGGATCGGGAAACGCCGAAGGAGCAACCGCCCCGGAATCTCTCAGGCTCAAAGGACCGCGTGGGTCGATAGCGATGCTCTGGAAAGAGCCTTGGTCCCGTAAGGGAAAAAGGCCGCCGAAGGGGTAACCTGGCATGAGCCTTCCTGCGGGAGGGTTTGTTCCGGGGAAAGCTCTCAGGTTTCCGTGACAGAGGGGGCGCCGAATGGCGTCTTAACTGTGCGGGATTCAAATTAGTGAGCGACACATACAACATTGCCGATAGTGAAGGCACTGGCGCTGAACCGGCTGCACCCATGACCTTGCCTCTGGACGGCTGGCATCGTGCGCGCGGCGGACGGATGGTCGATTTTGCCGGGTACTGGATGCCGGTGCAATACAACGGCGAAGGCGGCGGGATCATTGCCGAACACCTGTGGACGCGGACAAATGCCGGGTTCTTCGATGTTTCGCACATGGGTCAGCTCTACATCTCCGGCCCGAATGCCGAAGCGGCAATCGAAGCGGTCTTGCCGATCGACCTTTCCACATTGCGTTCCGGTGGTGTGCGCTATTCGCTGCTGCTGAACGACGAAGGCGGTATCCTTGACGACCTGATGGTGACGCGCTGGGATACGGGGTTCTATCTCGTCGTCAACGGGGCCACGAAATGGGGCGACATTGCGCATCTGCGCGAACTGTTGCCCGATTCCATCACGATGAACCATCTGGATGACAGCGCGCTTTTCGCGCTGCAAGGCCCCAAGGCGTTTGAAGCTCTGGCACCGCTGGTGTCGGGCGAAACGGCTCTGGCAGATCTGACTTTCATGCGCGGGGCTGCGTTTACCCTGGGCGGGGTCGACGCGTGGATCAGCCGCTCTGGCTATACTGGCGAGGACGGGTTCGAGATATCGGTTCCGGCGCAGAGCGCCGAGGCCATCGCCGATCTGATTTGCGCGCAACCGCAGGTTCGCCCCATTGCGCTCGGCGCGCGCGATTCGCTCAGGCTGGAAGCCGGGCTCCCGCTGTATGGCCACGACATGACCGCCGATACCGACCCGGTCAGTGCCGATCTGCTGTTCGGGATCAACAAGCGCCGCCGTGGCGAAGGCGGCTTTCCCGGTGCAGCTCATATCCTGCCGCTTGTTTCGGCCGGGACGGCCACGCGCCGGGTCGGCCTGCTGATTGAAGGCCGCATGGCCGCGCGTGAAGGTGCCGCCGTGCTTCATGGTGAAACGACCGTTGGCACTGTCACGTCTGGTGGCTTTTCGCCCAGCCTCGAAAGGCCGATCGCCATGGCGTTCGTTTCAAGCGACCTGGCCGCGCCGGGCACCAGTCTTGCCATTGACGTGCGCGGCCGGAAGCTCGCCGCCACGGTCGCGCCGCTACCCTTCGTTCCCCACCGCTATCACCGCAAAGGAGCCGCCTGATGACCCGTTATTTTACCAAGGACCACGAATGGATCGCGGTTGAAGGCGGTGAAGCAACCGTTGGCATCACCGATTATGCGCAAGGCCAGCTTGGCGACATTACCTTCGTCGACCTGCCGGAACCCGGTGCGCAGATCGGCATGGGCGACAGTGCTTCGGTCGTCGACAGCGTCAAAGCAGCGTCGGATGTCTATGCACCGGTTTCGGGCACGGTATCCGTGACCAACGCTGCGCTCGAAGAGCAGCCTGAACTGGTGAACACTGATCCGGAAGGCGAAGGCTGGCTGTGGAAAATGGCATTGTCCGACACCGCCGAACTCTCCGGGCTGATGGATGAAGCGTCCTATCAGGCCTATATCGCGGAGCTTTGATCCGATGCGTTATCTCCCTCTGAACGATACCGATCGCGCCGCGATGCTGGCGGTTATCGGCGCGGCCTCGGTAGACGATCTGTTCGCTGATGTGCCGTTCGAGGCGCAGTTGACCGGCCCGATCCGCGACTTGCCGAACCACGCGAGTGAAATGGCGGTTGAACGCCACATGGCCCGCCTTGCCGCCGATAACATCACTGCCGGCAGCGCGCCGTTCTTTCTGGGTGCGGGCGCCTACCGCCACCACATTCCCGCAACTGTCGATCACCTGATCCAGCGTGGCGAGTTTCTGACGGCCTATACCCCCTATCAGCCGGAAATCGCACAAGGCACCCTGCAGGTGCTGTTCGAGTTCCAGACCCAGGTCGCGCGGCTGTTCGGCACCGATGTGGCCAACGCTTCGCTTTACGACGGTTCGACGGCATGCTGGGAAGCGATCACCATGGCTTCGCGCATCACCAAGCGGACCAGGGCGGTCCTTTCCGGTGGTCTGCATCCGCACTACGTCGAAACCGCGCGGACCATGGCCCGTTTCACGTCCGACGCGCTTGACGTTGCAACGCCGGAGCTGCTGGCCGATCCCGATGATGCTGCGGTTATCGCCCGGATAGACGGGGCGACCTCCAGCGTCGTCGTGCAATACCCCGATATCATGGGGCGCATTCCCGATCTTGCCGCCATTGCCGCCGCGGCCCATGCCAATGGCGCCTTGCTGGTGGTCGTCGTGACCGAACCCGTGGCCTTGGGCCTTCTGGAAAGCCCCGGCAGCCTCGGCGCGGATATCGTTGTGGGCGAGGGCCAGTCGATTGGCGTCGGCCTGCAATTCGGCGGTCCGTATCTTGGGCTATTCGGATGCCGTGAAAAGTTCGTGCGGCAGATGCCGGGCCGCCTTTGCGGGGAAACGGTGGACGCAGATGGCAAGCGCGGCTTCGTGTTGACGCTGTCCACGCGCGAACAGCATATTCGCCGCGAAAAGGCGACCAGCAACATCTGCACAAACTCTGGCCTGTGTGCTCTGGCGTTCTCGATTCACCTGACGCTGCTTGGCGGCGGGGGGCTGGAGAAGATGGCGCGATTGAGCCATGCGGCCGCACGCAAGACTGCCGCCCGGCTGACGGCAATCCCCGGCGTGACTTTGGTCAACAAGCATTACTTCAACGAGTTCACGGTCACGGTGCCGGGCGATGCCCGCCAGGTGGTGCGGGACCTTGCCGACCGCCGCGTGCTTGGCGGCGTTTCGCTGGGCCGCTTGTACCCACACGAAACGGGGCTGGCGGGCGGGCTCCTCGTTGCGGCCAGTGAATGCACGTCGGATGATGACATTGCCGCGCTGGCCCAGGCGCTTGAGGAGGTGCTGGCATGAACGATCTCAACCCATCGGGCTGGCGCCCGGCGATGACCACCGGCGGTGCAAGCGGCAGCGTTGAAACCTTCACCGGCAACCGCGGGCTGCAACTGGAAGAGGGGTTGCTGTTCGAGCTGGGGTCGGCGGACCGCTCCGGTGTCGATTTCGAGGACGTGGACGGGCTTGATCTGTCCGCGCTCGGCCCAAATCTGCGCAAGGCGCGGCCGGATCTTCCCGGCCTTTCCGAACCGGAAACCGTGCGGCACTACACCCGTCTGTCGCGCCAGAACTATGCCATTGATCTCGGCCTGTTCCCGCTTGGGTCGTGCACGATGAAGCACAACCCGCGGCTTGACGAAAAGGTCGCGCGGATGGCCGGTTTTGCCGATGTCCACCCGCTTCAGCCGGTCAACACCGTGCAGGGCGCGCTTGGCGCGATGAACGAACTGGCGCAGTGGCTGGTCACGTTGACTGGCATGCACAGCGTTGCGATGACGCCCAAGGCCGGGGCGCACGGCGAACTGTGCGGCCTCCTGTGCATACGCGCTGCGCTGGAAGCACGGGGCGATGCACGCGAGGTCATCCTTGTGCCTGAAAGCGCGCACGGCACCAATCCCGCGACGGCGGCCTTTGCCGGGTATCGGGTGGAAAATATCCCGGCGACCGCCGATGGCCGTGTCGATACGGCTGCGCTCGTCGCCCGCCTTGGCCCGGATGTTGCCGGGGTGATGATCACCAACCCCAACACCTGCGGGTTGTTCGAACGCGATCTCAAGACCATTGCCGATGCGGTGCACGCTGCTGGCGGGTACGTCTATTGCGACGGGGCAAACTTCAACGCCATTGTCGGGCGAGTGCGCCCCGGCGACCTTGGCGTCGATGCGATGCACATCAACCTGCACAAGACCTTTTCCACGCCGCATGGCGGCGGGGGGCCAGGTTCCGGGCCGGTCGTGCTTTCCGAGGCGCTGTCCCCCTTCGCCCCGCTGCCGTTCACCGCGCGGCAGGCCGACGGTTCGATCAAGCTGATCGAGGAAGAACACGCGCACGAAGAGCACCCGCAGGCGTTTGGCCGGATGTGTGCCTTCCACGGGCAAATGGGCATGTATACCCGCGCGCTGGCCTATATCCTCAGCCACGGGGCGGACGGATTGCGGCAGGTTTCCGGCGATGCAGTTTTGAACGCCAACTATATCCTGCGCAGCCTCGACGATGTCCTGAATGCGCCTTTCGGCACCGCAGGACATTGCATGCACGAAGCGTTGTTCAGCGACGATGGCTTTGCTGAAGGGTTTTCAACCCTCGATCTCGCCAAGGGCCTGATTGACGAAGGCTATCACCCGATGACGGTCTATTTCCCGCTTGTCGTCCACGGCGCGATGCTCGTCGAACCGACCGAAACGGAGAGCAAGGCCGGGATGGACCAGTTCATCGGTGCAATGCGTTCGCTGGCGGACCGCGCGAGGGCTGGAGACGAGGCGCTCAAAGGCGCGCCCTATCTAGCGCCTCGGCGCCGGCTCGATGAAACACTGGCCGCGCGCAAACCGCGCCTGGTGTACAAGGACGCGTGAGGGCACAAGGGCCGCTCCGTCATGACGGGGCGGCCCTTTGTTCAACCAGAGGTGTCGCGCGTCAGCGCATCGCGTCGGCGCCCGCCTGACCAACGGACTGGATATCACGGCCAGCACCCTTGACGGTGTTGCACGCTGTCGCGCCGAGCAGGAGGCCGCCAAGCAGGGTGGCGGCAACTATTTTGCGGATCATTGTCTTGGCCTTTCACGTTCGGTTGCAGGGCGACGAACGCCGCGCAACGGATGTGGCACGTTAACGCGGGGAACTCCGGCGGGTTCCCTCAGGCGTTGGCCAGCGCCGCCCGTTCGCGCGCCAGCCGGTGTTCGCGCCAGGCGATCAGCAAGCTGGCGCTGATGATGACGGGAGCGCCCAACCAGGTTGAAGCGGGGGGCAGGTGATGGAAGATCAGCCATCCCCAGAACGTGGCCCAGGCAAGCTGTACGTAGTCGACCACGATGACGCTGGAAACCGAGCCATAGCGCAGCGATGCGGTCATGGTCAGTTGCGCGAAAAGCCCTGCCAGCCCGATCCCGCCCAGCATCAGCCATCCGGCCGGATCGTGGCTTGCCCCTGTTCTGAACAGGAACAGGCCCAGCAGTGGCGCGCTCATCGCGGAAAAATAGAAAACGACGGTAAGCGGTTCTTCCGTCCGGCCGAGGTCGCGGACCTGGATCGTGACCAGCGCGACCATGAAGGCCGCACCGATGCCAACCGCTACGCCGAATGGCGGCAGGTTGCCGGTGTCCGGCCCGGCGATGATAAAAACGCCGGCCAGACCAAGAAACACGGCGGTCCAGCGCCACACACCGACCTTTTCCTTGAGTACGATCGCCGAAAGGATCACCGCGAACATCGGGGTGGTGAAGCCCAGCACCGTCGCTTCGGCCAAGGGGAGGAGCTGGACCACGCCCAGTGTCAGGAACATCCCGGTGCCACCGATCAGCGTACGCCGTGCGTGCACCCACGGTCGCCGGGTTTTCAATCGGCCGATTTGTCCGCGCGCCGCCAACCAGCCAAAGATCGCCAGCGCGGGCAGCAATTGCCGCCAGAACAAGGCTTCGGGCAGGGCGATGCCGTGTTCGCCGCTCAGCTTGACCAGCATGAGCATGATCGAAAACAGGACCGTTGCGACAAGGCGCAGGGCAAGCGCAAGCATTGGACGATCATGCGATGGCATGATGTGGCCTTAGGCTGCAGAGACTTGCGATCAAGCGTTTAGTTGGCCAATGGGGCTGACCATGATCGAAAGGCTGGCTTTGGACGGGTTTGCCCGCGAATGGGCGTGGCACGCGGCTGCAGGCGTGGTGGCGTTGATCGTAGCGGTTATCGCCATTTGGGCGGAACGCCGCCGCTTCCGCCGGAAGAACCTCGATGCGGTGGGCTTCATGCCGTGGACGGTGGTCTATCTGGTGTCCTTCCTTGCCGCCAGCGTCCTGTTGGGGCTGGCGGCGAGGGAATGGTTTGCCGCCTAGAGGCAGGCTTCGAGATAGGCCTGGTCGAACCCGAACTGGCGCGCCTTTTCCAGCGTGTACGGGCGCAGGCCCGATGACCGGAACTCACCGATGATCTTGCCGTCGTCGGTTTCGTCGAGGTATTCGAACTTGAACAGTTCCTGCGTCACGATCACATCGCCTTCCATCCCGATCACTTCGGTGATGTTGGTGGTGCGGCGCGAACCGTCACGCAGACGCTTGACCTGAACGATAAGGTCGACCGATTCCGCGATCTGGCGGGAAATCGCCTCCTTCGGAATCTTGATGTCCCCCATCAGGATCATGTTTTCCATACGGCCAAGGCATTCGCGCGGGCTGTTGGCGTGGAGCGTGCACATCGAGCCATCGTGGCCGGTGTTCATTGCGGCCAGAAGATCGAAACATTCGGCGCCACGGATTTCACCCAGGATGATCCGGTCAGGACGCATACGCAGCGCGTTCTTCACGAGATCGCCGATGGTGATCGCCCCCTGGCCTTCAAGGTTCGGCGGGCGGGTTTCCAGCGGCAGCCAGTGCGGCTGCTGCAAGCGCAGTTCGGCGGCGTCTTCGATGGTCAGCACACGCTCGCCCGGATCGATCATCTTCGACAGCGCGTTGAGCATGGTGGTCTTACCCGAACCCGTACCGCCGGAGATGACCACGTTCATGCGGCAGGCCCCGGCGATCTTGAGCGCGGTTGCCATCTTGTCCGACATCGACCCGAAATCACGCAACATGTCGATGGTGATCGGCTTTTCGGAAAACTTGCGAATCGAGATGGCCGTGCCGCGCAGCGACAGGGGCGGCACGATGACGTTGACGCGGCTGCCATCCTTGAGTCGGGCGTCGGCCAGCGGGGTGGTCTGGTCGACGCGGCGGCCAACCTGATTCACGATGCGCTGGGCGATCTGGAAAAGATGGCTTTCATCGCGGAAGCGGATCGGCGCAAGCACCAGCTTGCCCTTCTTTTCGATGTAGGTCTGCTCCGGCCCGTTGACCATGATATCCGAAATGTCGGGATCGTTGAGCAGCTCTTCGAGCGGCCCGAAACCGAGCAGTTCGTCGATCAGCACCTTTTCCAGCGCAAACTGTTCGCGCCGGTTCAGCGTGACCTTCAGTTCGGCCAGCACTTCCAGGATGATCGGCCGGAACTCTTCGGAAAGTTCGTCCTTGGTCAGCGTTGCGGCCGCTTCGGGATCGACGCGTTCTAGCAGGCGCGGAAGCACCTGTTCCTTGATCTTGTGAACCGATGCTTCGAAACCTTCGGCCTGGTAGTTCCCTTCGTTGACGCCGTTGGCGCGGTCCGCCAGCCGGGTCATGGCATCGGCTTTCAGCGCCGCTGCCGAAGTTGGCATGTCGCCGCTGTCCATCGCCGGTAGGGGCGGAAACTGTTCGCCACCCATTGGCATCGGAACAGGCGCCGGGGCAGGCGTCTGCCCGCTTGCGGCGGGTTCTCCGGTTTTCATCGGACGCGCGATGCCGAATGCGGGGCGCGCCCCGCCAGCAGCATTACCCGATATTCCGTTCTTTCGCCCGAAAGCGCTCATCCGCGTTTCCCGTCGTCTCTCACACCGCCACAAATGGCTTGTGGCAATTCATCACTTGCAGGGGATACGGCAGAAACTTTGAGGATTTCCTAACCGTAATTTTCCATTGCGTGTCGCAACGGGAAATCTGGCAACATTTTTCCGGGGACTTGGCCGCCCGGCCATGGCGCTGGCGCATCACATGCCGTCCAGCGCTTGCTGCATCTGTACGCGGATCACATCAGCGTCTGCCACTGGCATGGACAGCGCGGCGCTGGCATGAATCGCCTCTGCGCCGCCGGGCCTCTGCATGTCGTGGGCAAGCTGGATCAGCGTATCGGCGAGATGGGCCGCATCGCCGGGCCGCACCAGGCGGATTGCCGGGCCTGGGCTGACGATCTCGCGCATGGCAGGGCTGTCCATCGTAACCAATGGCCGACCGCAGGCGAGGATCTGGAAGACCTTGTTCGGAATAACCCGTCCTCCCTTGCCCATGCCGGAAAACACGCCAAGGCAGACAGACGATCGCTGGATGAGTGCAGGCAGTTTTTCATAAGGCACCCACGCTATGCGTTCGATGTCGGTAAGCCCAAGATCCGCGATCATATGGTCGATTCGCGGAGCCTCCTGGCCAGAGCCGACGATCGTGAAGCGGATTGCCGGGCTTTGCGGCCTTTTCCGGATATCGGCGATGGCCTGCACGATCGTGTCCAGTCCGTGCAGGGGAATGAACTGTCCATAGAACAGCACGCGCAGATCGCCCGCAGGCGGCGGGTCTGCCGCACGGGTGAACACCTGATCTTCCACGCCTACCCAGACCGCCCGGATCTTGTGCGCAGGTACGTGGTAAAGATCGGCAATGTAGCGGCCGTGCGCCTGTGTATCGAGGAGGATGCGGTCCGCCGCGCGTGTCGAAAGCCATTCGGCAGCGTACAGCAGACGCGCAACGACGCCGCGCCGCCGGATCAGGGCGCGGTCGATGGCAACAGTGTCATAGGCGGAAATGAACATGTCCCAGCAGACTCTGGCGCCGCGCAGGCGGGCGAAGGGCCAGATCAGCAGCACATCGAGATTGCCGGGGTAGGGCACGACCACGATATCGTGGGCCGGGCTGCGCAAATATTGAACGATCAGAATCGGGTATGCAAACGCCCAGCGCAGCGCGAGACGCAGCCACGCGACAAGGCCCCTGACTTGGGTCTTGTCTTCTATGCCTGTCCATGGGCTGCGATGGCATACGGTAAGGGCGGGATCCATTGCCCGCATTGCAGCGACCATCATGCGCACGCGTGGTTTGCCGGTATCGAAGGTACCCCACAGAACATGGCGCGCCATGGGTCAACCTTTGCCTTGATCCAGCGCGCGCGGAAACAACGCCGGGGCGGTCAGTGCGATAATCGAATACAGCCCGCTTGCCGCAAGGCAGATCAGGCGGTCGATCCCCACGGCGAGGAATGCCGCAGCGGGATTGACCGCAACAGTCCCGGCCACGAGGGCCGCGAGCAGTTCGCCAATGCCCAGCCCTGCAGGGGCAATCGACGCTGCCGAACCGGCGATGGTCGCCGCGACGAACGGCAGGGCATCCGCCCACGGCAGGGACAGGCCCAGGGCCAGAAAGGCAAGATGCAGGCGCGCGCTGATCAACGCCATGCCGGTGAGTCGGTGGAGCAATGTAAAGGCGGCGTTGCGCCCCCCCACCAGCACGGTCAGCCAGCCTGTCGCAAAGGCTGTGACAGCCAGCCCGCCCGCCGACAGTGCAAGGGCTGCGCCCTGTCCATGTGCGATCAGGGCAAGGCCGCAGGCCAGACACGCCAGCGATATCCATATAACAGCGGCAAGGCCCACCAGCAGCGCGCTTTGCCTTACACCCCTGCCGGTTGCAACGAGCGCACCCGTTCGCACCATGGCGCCGCCTGGCAAGGGCAGTGCATCGGCGACATTGGCATACGTGGAAACCGTTATCGCCCGGCGCAGCGTTATGCTGGTTTTCGCCGAGCGGGCCAGCACTTGCAGGCCGATCCCGCTGTGGATGAGGCTGACAGGGCTTGCGAATATCAGGACTGCCAGCGGCCACGCGTCGATGTTGGCTGTGGAAATGCCGAGCGATCTGATCGAATGCCAACAGCCGAGGATGAAAAACGCGGCTGCGGCTACCGCCAGCGGAAGACGAAAACGCTGCATCGTGGCGCGGAACGTTGCGATCCGCCCCGCTGCATTGCCTATCAAATCTTTCGGCGCCGCCGCAAGCATCGTCTACGCCCTAGAACGAGGTGAAATAGGGTTCGGAGGGCGGCGCAGTGGCCGGCGCTTTAAGGTGATCACCCCAGATCAGCCGGGCCGGTTCGCGGTGAGGGGCGATGGAATGCGGACCGCGCGCAAGGCGCACGATTTCACCGCCGCGATAGGCGCGCCCGTCCACGTCCAGCCCCGCCCCTGCCGCGGCGGTATAGGTTCCGGGAACCCGCACCGTGATCGTGGTTGCAACAGACGCCTGAGGGAGCTCGAAACCGGCGATCCAGAATGGACCCCATAACGGGACATAGGTAGCGCGCAGCATGGCCAGGTCGTCGCTCCGCAGTTCGGCAACCGGACCCGTCGTGCGCAACGCGGCGGAAAAGATCGGGTCGTTTTCCACCACCAGCGGCACTGCCTGGCGCGCTTGTGCCTCGATCAGGCTGGCCGTTTCCCCGCGCAAGTACCGTTCGGTGCCCCATGGCGTCATGAAGGCATTGGCCTTGCGAAACCTGCCGATCATTGCGCAACTGTCGAAATAGGCGACCGGCTCGGGAAAGATGGTTTCGGCGGCAGCAATGATGGCGCGCTGGCTTGCAATTGGTCCCGGCTGTTCTCTCGCCATGACAAAGCCGGCGCCCAGCACCAGCGCGGCGGTCAACGCAGGCACGCCATAGCGGCGTGTTACCGACGGTATGGCAACCGCCAGCGCCACCGCAACCGGTGCCAGCATGAAGACGTGAAAATACGGTGCGGTGTTGTGATAGAACAGCGGCATGAGCACCGGGAACAGGAACCCGCCCAGAGCGATCCTGCGCGGGGCAGGCATCCGGGCGGTCGCCAGCATCGCCGCTGCTGCCAAGATCAGCATGCAAAGCACCGGCGAAAGCACCGCTCCCTTGAGGTTGTGCCGCCAGTAGGGGTGTTCCGTCAGGCTGAACATCTTGGCCGCTGACGCGTTGATCGTATCGCCGCTGCTGCCACCCTTGATTGCCACGATGCCTTGGGCGTGCAGCCCGTAGCAGACACCTAAACAACCGCCGCGCTCGCGCCTAGCGTGGCAATGCGCAAGGCTATTGCGCCTGTCGTTTGCCCGTCTTCACGCCAGCGCAGCCACAGCACTCCGGCAAAGACCGGCGCATAGAGCACGGCCTTGATCGTCACGATCGTGCCCAGCCCGGCCAGCGCGCCAGCAAGGATCATCGCGCGCTGATCGAAGGGACGACACGTCAGCACCCAAAGCGACCCCATCATCAGCGCCGTGGCGGGCGGGTCGAAGCGGTAGGAAGTGCCATGCTGGAGGACGTAGGCGGCACACAGGTAGGCGAGGGCGCAGAGCCAGCCCGTCGTGCGGTCCGAAAAGCGTGTTGCGATGGCAATGATCGCGCCAAGCGTCGCAAGTTCGCAGGCCAGCATGAACAGGCGGATGATGATGATGTGGTCTATGCTGCTGCCGGGCAGGGCGGTGACCCACATGAAGGGACGGGTAAAGGCGGTTTGCAGTGGCTGGTCGAGCTGGCCGCGTGCCGCAAGCACGGTCAGGCTGTAGTGCCAGAACTCGTCCCAGTTGACGGCACGCGTCAGGACCAGCGAGAATTGCAGCGTGAGAGTCATCAATACCGCGCCGGGCACCAGCCAGCGCGCCGCACGGGGCATCTGCGCAGGTTCGCAGACCGCTGCGGCGGAAGGATGGGCTGCGGTCATGCCGCTTCCTTGTTCACGCTCTTCTGGTCAACGGTATGTGGCGTGGCATCCTTGATGGCTGCAATGTCCTGCTCCAGCCTGCGGATATGGCCAAGCGCCGCTTCGAGCAGCTTGCGGTTTGCGCCGATCAGTTCCGCCAGCACACCCATGAGGCCGGTGAGAACGCCAACGATGATGAGCGCCCCGCCAAGCACGAGTGACTGGATATGCCCCGAACCGTCGCCCATCGCCCACAGGACGAGAAACCGCATCACCGGCAAGGCTCCGAAAAGCGCCAGCAGTCCGCCGATCAGGGCAAATGTACGCAGCGGATTGTAGGTGGCATAGGCCCGGCCGATCGTCATCACCTGGCGTGAAATGAACTGCGGGATGGACCGGAACAGGCGCGATGGACGTTCGGTGGCGTTTGTGCGGATCGGGACGCTTATGATCTTGAACCGCTTGCGCCCCGCCTGGATCAGCATATCGGTGGTATAGCTGAACTCGGTCGTTATCGTGATGCGCTGCGCGGCGGCGCGGCTGATTGCACGAAAACCGCTGACTGCATCGGTAACGTCGGTGCCGGAAAGGTTCCGCACGACCGCGCTGCCCAGCCGCTGGAGGCGGCGCTTTAGCGGGCCGAAGTGGGCATTGTCACCAACCCCGCGATCCCCGATCACGATGTCTGCCACATGGGCCACGATCGGGGCGACCAGCGCGGCGATATCTTCACCGGCGTATTGCCCATCGGCGTCGGTATTGACGATGATGTCGGCGCCGGCGGCCAGAGCAGCGTCAAGACCGCTCTGGAATGCGGCGGCGAGGCCGCGGTTTCGGCGGTGACGGACGATGTGGTGCGCACCAAAACGCCGGGCTACGTCGGCGGTCCCGTCGGTGCTGCCATCATCGATAATCAGCACTTCGATCACGTCGATACCGGGCAGCCGGCGCGGCAGCGCGATCAGCGTGTCCGGCAGGCTTTCCGCTTCGTTCAGGCACGGAATCTGGATGATCAGCTTGGTCATGCTACCCCACAACGCGCGCCAGGCTGTGGCCCCGTTGAACAAGGGTGATAGGCAGTCGTGGTTAACTACAGGTAAAATGTTGCAATTGGTTCGGAATCTGCGCGATCAGGGCGCGCTTGCCCCGTGGAGCAGGCTATCGGGGGCGCTTTGGTGAAGGATTCGTACAGGTCGGCGCTGTTGCTGGCGATTGTCGCTTTCGCGCTGCTTTCGGTGGGCGACGCCATCGTCAAGGGCATGGCCGGGCAATGGCCAGGCACGGCGATTGCCGCGTTGCGCTATGGCATCGGGTGTGTTGGCCTCGGCGTCATCACCGTCGTCCGCGAAGGGCGCAGCGGGCTCTCGCTACCCCGGCCCTGGTGGCAGGTGCTGCGCGGCTTTGCCGTAAGTTTGTCGGCAGTATGCTTTTTCAGCGCACTGCAGTTCATGCCAATCGGAGAGGCGACGGCGATCCTGTTCACCAGCCCGATGATGACCTCGCTGCTGGCCGCGGTGGTCCTGCACGAACCGTTGCGGCGCGAGACATGGATCGCCAGCGGCCTTGCGTTTTTGGGCGTATTGCTTGTTTTGCGCCCCAATTTCGCGCTGCTTGGCTGGGCCGCGCTGCTGCCGATGCTGGCAGCGTTGGGCATGGCGGCGCTGATGATTGCCAACCGCAAGGTTGCGGGGACCGGCAGCGCACTGTCGATGCAGGTCAACGTGGCAGCGTTTGGCGCGCTTTTCCTGATCGTCGCTACAGCCCTTGGGCATGCCAGCGGCATTGCGATGCTGTCTGTTTCATGGCCGTCGTCCGGCGTCATCCTGCGCTGTGCGCTTATCGCGGTAACCGCCAGTGTGGCTCATGCGTGCCTTTATCTGGCGACAACGCGGGTGGGGGCATCGGTGATTGCGCCGATGACGTATGTGCAGTTGCTGATGGCGGGGCTGTTTGGCTGGCTGCTGTTTGGCGAAACGCCCGATGCGATGGCGTTGACCGGGGCGCTGACCATCGTTGGCGCCGGGTTGTATCTGTGGCGCGCCGGGCAGTCCCGACAACACTGAGCTTGCCCTCATGGGTGTGCGGGCCGCCTGCGAAAGGGCGTCATGCGCATACGAATACGGCAAAGCCGCACTTGCACAATGATCCCCGGCCTGTCTTGATCCGGTGCATTGTCCCTCCGGTAACGGATCGCACATGCCAGACGCAGACGCAGACGCAGACCAGACCGCACCCTCCGCCCCGTGGTGGCGGGGTGCTTCGATCTACCAGATCTATCCGCGCAGCTTTTGCGATTCGAATGGTGACGGCATTGGAGATCTTCCGGGCATTACGTCTCGTCTCGATCACGTCGCGCGGCTGGGTGCCGATGCCATCTGGATTTCGCCTTTCTTCAAATCGCCGATGAAGGACTTTGGCTATGACGTTGCGGATTATTGCGATGTCGATCCGATATTCGGAACGCTGGCCGATTTCGATGCGCTGGTGGCTCGCGCACACGCACTGGGCATCAAGGTCACGATAGACCAGGTCTTTGCGCACACGTCGGATCAGCACGTCTGGTTCGAACAGAGCCGCACGGATCGCGTCAATCCCAAGGCGGACTGGTACGTATGGTCCGACCCGAAGCCGGATGGTTCGCCGCCAACAAACTGGCAATCGGTGTTCGGAGGCCCGGCGTGGACGTGGGACGCTCGGCGTCGCCAGTATTACCTGCACAACTTCCTGAACAGCCAGCCACAGCTCAACGCGCATAACCCGCAGGTGCAGCACGCCCTGCTCGATGGCATGCGCTTCTGGCTTGACCGCGGCGTCGACGGGTTCAGGCTCGATGCGCTGAACTTCCTGATGCACGATCTCGACATGCGCGACAATCCGCCTGCGCCGGACGATGGCAGGCGCAAGACCCGGCCATTCGATTTCCAGCTCAAGCTTTATAACCAGTCGCACCCGGATATCCTCGCGTTCATCAAGCGAGTCCGGCAGTTGTGCGATGAATACGGCGCGGTTTTCACCGTCGCCGAGGTCGGCGGGGATCAGGCCGAGATCGAAATGAAGGCGTTCACCGCTGGCGACGACCACCTCAACAGCGCCTATGGCTTCGACTTTCTCTATGCCGAGGCTTTGACGCCTGCCTTCGTCGAACAGGCCGTCGCCCGATGGCCGGACCTGCCCGGCACAGGCTGGCCAAGCTGGGCGTTTGAAAATCACGATGCGCCCCGCGCCCTGTCGCGGTGGTGCGCCCCCGAATACCGCGAGGCATTCGGGCGCTTGAAGGCCGTGCTGTTTGCAGCTCTGCGCGGGAATATCATCATCTACCAGGGCGAGGAACTGGGCCTGACCCAGGTCGATATTCCGTTCGAATTGCTCCAAGACCCCGAAGCGATTGCCAACTGGCCGCTGACGCTCTCACGCGACGGCGCGCGCACACCGATGCCGTGGGTCAGCACGGAAGCAGGCGGGGGGTTTACGAGCGGTTCCCCATGGCTTCCGCTGGGCGAGGAAAACCTGGCGCGAGCAGTAGATGTGCAGGATGATGCCGAGCATTCGCTGCTGAATCTCAATCGGACGTTGCTGCAACTGCGGCGGAGCTGCCCGGCTCTTCGGCTCGGTTCGTTCGACGTCGCTCACCTCGATGAACGCCTCCTGGTCGTGCAACGGGCATTTGGGTCGCAAACGATAACAGGTTTGTTCAACCTGTCGGCGCAGGCGAGCGATTGGCCGGAAACGGTTGCTACGGGCGGGATTCCGATTGCGGCAGTCAACGGCGCCATGACGGGTCTGCTGCCCCCCTTCGGTGGTCTGCTGATCGACGGCGAGGGCTGACGGCCTTGCTGTCGAGGAAAATCGATTGAAGCCCGGCGCGCATTTGCGGGATTGCGCCCTCGGTGGGTGCAGCGCACAATGGCCTGCCACCAGTTGCCCGTGCATAGCTATGCTGAATACTTATGCGTGCTGAAGCTGGTCCACTGACGGTCTAGGGCAGTCTCTCGCGGCGTTGGGGTGGCTGTACTGGCCATATGCGATGCCTGAGGAGATTTGCGCTGATGATCCAGAAAAGCTGTTCCGCGCTGCTGCTGTTCGGCGCGACAGGCGATCTTTCCCGCCGCATGCTCCTGCCGTCGCTCTATGCACTTCATGAAGATGAACTGATCCGACCGGATCTGCGGATCGTCGGAACGGCCCGTTCCGAACACGATGACGCCGAGTTCCGCGATTTCGCCCGTGAGGCGCTTGCCGAGTTTCTTCCGGCGGATCGCCGCGACGATGCCAGGCTGGCCAGTTTTCTCGATCGGTTGGAATACTACACGCTCGATGCGTCCAACCTTGAAGGGTTTGACGGACTGGCCGAAAAGCTGGGCGATACATCGTGCGGGCTTTCGATTTTCCTGTCGACCGCGCCGTTCCTTTTCGAACCGACGATTGAAGGCTTGCATCGCGCCGGACTGACGCACGGCAACGTGAGGATCGGGCTGGAAAAGCCGCTGGGCAACGATTTTGCATCGTCCACGCGCATCAACGATGCGGTTGCGGCTGCTTTTGCCGAAGACCAGATTTTTCGCATCGACCATTATCTGGGCAAGGAAACTGTGCAGAACCTGCTGGCGCTGCGCTTTGCCAACATGATGTTCGAGCCGCTGTGGAACTCCGGCGGGATCGACCATGTCCAGATCACGGTCAGTGAAACCGTCGGTCTTGAAGGGCGCAAGGGCTTCTACGACGAAACCGGCGCGTTGCGCGACATGGTGCAGAACCACATGCTGCAATTGCTGGCGCTGACCGCCATGGAGCCGCCGGCCAATCTCGATGCAACCTCGATCCGCGATGAAAAGGTCAAGG
Organism: Novosphingobium lubricantis; assembly: GCA_042650965.1. Classification (GTDB taxonomy): domain Bacteria; phylum Pseudomonadota; class Alphaproteobacteria; order Sphingomonadales; family Sphingomonadaceae; genus Novosphingobium; species Novosphingobium lubricantis. Next base: position 83,793 of record JBHSCB010000006.1, read on the forward strand.
TGCTACGCGCCCTGCGGCCAGTGAAGGCCGAAGAGATGGTGCGTGGCCAGTATCGCACGGGGGCGGTCAGGGGCGTTGCCGTTGCCGGTTTTGAGGAGGATCTGGGCGCTCCGTCGGAAACCGAAACCTTCGTGGCGATCAAGGCCCACGTGGACAACTGGCGCTGGACCGGAGTGCCGTTCTATCTGCGCACCGGAAAGCGGCTGGCTGAACGGCGCAGCGAGATCGTGGTCGAGTTCAAGCAGGTACCGCATAACATCTTTTCGGAACGCAGCAGCCGTCTGCGCGCGAACCGGTTGGTTATCCGCCTTCAACCCGAAGAATACATCCGGCTTCAGGTCATGGCGAAAGAGCCGGGCCTTGATCGCGGCGGTATCGTGCTGCGCGAGGTCAATCTCGACCTGTCATTGACGACCGCGTTTGCCAAGGCGCGCCGCCGTATTGCCTACGAACGCCTTCTGCTCGACCTGATAGAAGGCGAGCAGACGTTGTTCGTGCGCCGCGACGAGGTAGAAGCGCAGTGGCGCTGGGTGGATGGCATACGCAGGATCTGGGACGATGCCGCGATGGAAGCCCGTCCCTATGCTGCTGGAAGCTGGGGGCCGAACGCGGCGATCGCACTGACCGAGCGCGACGGGCGGAGCTGGAATGACTGAACCTGCCCTTTCGCCGGTAAAGGTGCGCTGGGCCGACCCTGGCGATCCTGCAGCGGTGGCTGATCATATCGCACGCGTTGTTTCCGCCCCCGGACCCAGGCGGATTGCCTTCACCGGCGGAACAACGCCGCTCAAGGTGCTTGCCGTTTTGGCAGAGCGTCCGCTTGACTGGTCCAGCGTGACTATCGCGCTGACCGATGATCGCTGTGTGGCTGACGATCACCCGGCCAGCAACTTCGGCAAGCTTTATAGGGCACTGGGCGGATCGGGGGCGCTGTTCGAACGGCTTGAGGAGGGAGCAGTGGTGGCGCCATTCGATCTTGTCTGGCTAGGCATGGGCGAAGATGGCCACATCGCATCGCTGTTCCCCCACATGCATGCCCGCGTGCGGCCCGGCCCGACGGTCATCGCAACCACCCCGGTGCCGCTGCCGCCCGAAGCACCCTTCGACCGGCTGACACTGAACCTCAAGGCGATCAAGGCGGCCAAGGAGATTATTCTTGTCGTCACCGGCGCGACCAAGAAGGCGCTGATCGAACGCGTTCTGGAACACGACGACAGCTACCCCGTTTCCGACATCCTGCGCGGCTACGGCCCGCCGGTAACGATCTACTGGAGTTGAACATGCCGCTGAACCCTGTGGTCGACCGTGTCACCCAACGCATCATCGCCCGATCGGCGAAGACGCGGGCTGCTTACCTTGATCTGATCGAGCGTTCGCGCGACCAGGGTTTGAACCGGCCGCAGCTTTCGTGCGGTAACCTTGCACACGGATTTGCCGCAGCGGGTGAGGACAAGCTTGCTATCCGTTCGGGCAAGGCGATGAACATTGGCATCGTCACCGCCTATAACGACATGCTGTCGGCGCATCAGCCCTATGGCCGCTATCCTGAACAGATAAAGCTGTTTGCGCGCGAAGTGGGCGCGACGGCACAGGTCGCCGGTGGCGTTCCGGCGATGTGCGACGGGGTGACGCAAGGGCAGGATTCAATGGAACTGTCGCTGTTCAGCCGCGATAATATCGCCATGGCGGCGGTCGTCGGGCTCAGCCATGCGATGTTCGAAGGCACGCTGCTGCTGGGAATATGCGACAAGATCGTGCCGGGGCTGCTGATCGGCTCGCTGCGTTTCGGCCATCTTCCGGCCATTCTGGTTCCGGCGGGGCCGATGCCAAGCGGGTTGGCCAACAAGGAAAAGGTCCGCGTCCGCCAGCTTTATGCTGAAGGCAAGGTAGGGAAGGCTGAGCTGCTTGAGGCGGAAAGCGCCAGCTATCACTCCGCTGGCACCTGCACGTTCTATGGCACGGCCAATTCCAACCAGATGATGATGGAAATGATGGGGCTGCACATGCCGGGGGCGAGCTTTGTCTATCCCGGCACGAAATTGCGCCAGGAACTTACCCGCGCTGCCACCCACCAGATCGCCCGGATCGGATGGGATGGTGACGATTACCGCCCGCTGGGGCAGTGCGTCGACGAAAAGGCTATCGTCAACGCGATTGTCGGCCTTTTGGCGACTGGCGGATCGACCAACCACGTCATCCACCTGCCCGCCATCGCGCGCGCTGCGGGAATCCAGATCGACTGGGACGACATGGACGACTTGTCGCGCGTAGTCCCCCTGATTGCGAGCATTTACCCCAACGGTGCTGGCGACGTTAACTATTTCGCTGCGGCCGGGGGGATGCCTTACGTCATCCGTGAACTGATCGGGGCCGGGCTGGCCCATGCCGATATTCGCACGGTTTACGGGGCCTCTCTGGCGGAAGGCGCGCAGCAGCCGGTCATGGTGGACGATGTACTGGCTTGGGAGCCTGCGCCGGATGTTTCGGCTGATGAAACCATACTGCGGCCCGTGTCCGCGCCGTTTCAGCCGGAAGGAGGGTTCCGTCTGCTCAACGGCAATCTGGGGCGCGGGACGATCAAGGTCAGCGCAGTCGATCCATCGCGCTGGACGATCGAGGCGCCATGCCGCGTCTTCGAGGATCAGAACGACGTCCTCGCCGCGTTCAAGGCCGGTGAGCTTGAACGCGATGTGGTTGTCGTCGTCCGGTTTCAGGGGCCAGCGGCGAACGGCATGCCGGAATTGCACAAGCTGACTCCGCCGTTGGGGGTGTTGCAGGATCGCGGTTTCCGGGTGGCGCTGGTGACGGATGGGCGGATGTCCGGTGCATCGGGCAAGGTCCCTGCGGCGATCCACGTTTCCCCGGAAGCAAAACTGGGCGGTGCATTGGCCAGGCTGCGCGATGGCGACAGGGTAAGGGTCTGTGCCCAGACCGGCTCCCTCGAAGCCCTTGTTCCGGCAGACGAATGGGCAGCACGCGAGGAGGCAACGGCTCCGGCCGAAACGTTCGGGGTCGGCCGCGAACTGTTTGCCTTGTTCCGCCAGCATTCCGACCCTGCTGAACGTGGTGGATCGGCGATGCTGGCTGCTGCGGGCCTTTGAATACACCGATAATCGGTATGGGGGACAGGATGCAGGTTGTAGCGGTCGATATCGGCGGTACTCACGCGCGCTTCGCTATTGCCGATGTGGTCGATGGGCGCGTGACGGGGCTGGGCGAGGCGGTCACGCTCAAGACCGCTGAACATGGTTCGTTCCAGCTTGCCTGGCAGGATTTCCAGCGGCTCCACGGCGCACCCTTACCATCAAATGCGGCAATTGCCGTGGCCGGGCCGGTGGGTGGCGACATCATCCGCTTCACCAACAACCCGTGGATCATACGCCCGGCGATGATCGCCGAAAAGCTTGGCGTAGACCGCTTCGTGATCGTCAATGACTTCGCCGCGGTCGCCCATGCCGTCGCGCAAGTCGATCAAGCGCATTTCCTCCATCTTGCCGGGCCGGATCAGCCGCTTCCCATTGCCGGAACAATCAGCGTCATCGGACCAGGAACGGGTCTTGGCGTCGCGCAATTGTGGCGCGACGGGGCAACGTACCGCGTGCAGCCGACAGAAGGGGGGCACATGGATTTTGCTCCTCTCGATGCGATCGAAGACGCCATTCTTGGGCGGCTGCGCAACCGCCATCGTCGTGTTTCGGTAGAACGGGTTGTCGCCGGACCGGGGATCGTCGACATTTACGAAGCTCTAGCCATGATGGAAGGGCGGCCATTCACGCCGCGCGACGATCGTGAACTGTGGGAACTGGGTACAGCGGGCTTCGACAGCCTTGCGGCTGCCGCAGTCGATCGCTTCTGCCTTTCGCTGGGCAGCGTGACCGGCGACCTTGCCCTGGCGCACGGGGCGAGCGGGGTTGTCATGGCCGGCGGGCTTGGCCTTCGTATCAAGGACACTTTGCTGCGATCCGGCTTTGCCGACAGGTTCTGCGCAAAGGGGCGGTTCGCCGGTCTGATGGCGACGCTCCCGGTCAAACTGATAACCCATCCGCAGCCCGGCCTGTTCGGAGCAGCAGCAGCGTTTGCACAGGCTCATCCCGCTTGAGGGGGGATACCTGAGCCGGAAACCAGCACAGGATGAAGCCTGGTCGCTGCGCTTGGGTCTTGCTTCGGCATGCTGAAAATGCTCATGCGAAAGCGTAATTGCGCGCAGGAGAGGTGCCGCCGATGCAGTATGAAACCATTCTTGCCGATCGGTTTGGCGATGTTCTGAAGATCACGCTCAACCGGCCGGAGCGGCTCAACGCCTGCCCACCGAACATGGCGCTGGAAATCGCCGATGCACTTTCCGATGCCGGTAACGCCCGCGCGGTGCTGATAACCGGCAATGGCCGGGCATTCTGCTCAGGCGCTGATCTCGCGGCAAAGGGCGAGCGGTCGATATCCGGCGGGCGGGGCGCGTATACGGCTCTGTCGCAAGCCTATAACCCGCTGATGTTGACGCTTGCGCGGCTTCCGATACCGATCGTGAGTGCGGTAAACGGCCCTGCCGCCGGTATTGGCTGCTCTATCGCGCTAGCGGCCGATTTTGTCCTCGCCGGGCAAAGCGCCTATTTCCTTCAGGCCTTCGTGAATATTGGTCTTGTGCCCGATGGCGGCGCTTCGTGGATGCTGGCACGTCTTGTCGGCAAGGCGCGGGCCACGCAGATGATGATGCTAGGTGAAAAGATCGGTGCCTCCAAGGCCGAGGACTGGGGCCTTATCTACAAGGCTGTCGATGACGAAGCATTGCAGGATGAAGCAATGGCGCTGGCCGCGCGCCTCGCTGCCGGGCCAACCGTGGCGCTTGGGCTGATGCGCCAGAACCTGGCAAAGGCGCTTGAATCGGATTATGCCTCGGCGCTGGCGACAGAGGCGCAGGGGCAATGGCAGGCAGGCGACAGCGCCGATGCCATCGAAGGTGGCAAGGCGTTTCTGGAAAAGCGCAAAGTCGCTTTTACCGGCAAGTAGCGGCGACGCGCAAACCGTCAGCCGCGCGCCAGTTCCTCGTCGAGAAAGGTTGCCACGACACCAAGGTCGACATTCCGGTCAAGGAATGCCTGGCCAATGCCACGCATCAGCAGGAAGGGCAGGGTACCGCCGTCCATCTTCTTGTCGTGCATCATGTGCTCTGCCAGCCTGCTCCCCTTGCAATTGAGATCAAGCGCGGCAAGCGATGCGGGAAGTCCGACTGCGGCGATATGCGTGGCGATGCGTTCAGCGTCGGCCATTGGCATCAATCCCTGCCGCGCAGAAAACCGCGCCGCCAGCACCATGCCCAATGCCACGCCTTCACCATGGAGCAACCGGTCGGAAAAGCCGGTTTCCGCTTCGAGCGCATGGCCAAAGGTGTGTCCCAGGTTGAGCCATGCGCGCACCCCGGCTGTTTCCTTTTCGTCGGCGGCGACGATCCGCGCCTTGGCAGCCACGCTGTGGGCTATGGCCTGTTCGCGCGCGGCCAGATTGCCTTCCAGCAAGCTCGCTCCGTTGGCTTCGCACCATGCAAAGAAGGCTGCGTCGTCGATCAGGCCGTACTTGACCACTTCTGCATAACCGGCGCGGACTTCGCGTGCGGGCAGGGTTTCCAGGGCAAGAGGATCGGCCAGTACCAGCGCGGGCTGGTGAAACGCGCCGACGAGGTTCTTTCCCGCAGGCGTATTGATCGCGGTCTTGCCGCCGACCGATGAATCGACCTGCGAAAGCAAGGTAGTCGGGATCTGGATGAAGCCGCATCCACGTTTGACGATGGCGGCGGCAAAGCCGGTAAGGTCGCCGATCACCCCCCCGCCTAGCGCAACGATGCAGTCCTTGCGCTCCACTTCGCGGTCCAGCAGCCAGTCGATCACCTGGGCGAGATGGGACCAGCTCTTGGTGCTTTCCCCTGCTGGCAGAACCAGCCAGTCGCTGTGCACGCCAACCGCCTCAAACGATGCGGCAACGGTGCCGCGCCATGCTGCTGCCACATGTTCGTCAGTGATGACGGCTACCCGATCCTTGCGCAGGAAAGGACGGCTGTGGTGCCCGGCGTTTTTCAGAAGCCCAGGTTCGATCCGCACATCGTAGGGCGCGCCTGCTATGGCAACGGGGATTACAGCCATTGGTCGATAGCCTTGAGAATGCGGCAGGCGGTTACCTGGTGAGGCTGGGTGCCGCTGGTGATGCGGATCGGGGCTTGCGCATAGAACTGGCGCCGCTCTTCCATGAGGCGGGTGAGAATCTCGCGCGGGTCGCCGGTGCGGAGCAGTGGCCGGTTTGTCTTGCGGCCAACGCGTTCAACCAGCGTGTCGATATCGCTGTCGAGCCATACGGCTATCCCACGTTCCAGAATCAGCGCGCGCGTATCGGCGTCGCAGAACGCGCCGCCGCCAGTAGAGACAACCTTGCAGTCGGATGCCTCGCCCGTGCCCATCAACCGACAGATCACGCGGCGTTCACCATCCCGGAAATAGGCTTCGCCATAAGTGGCGAATATTTCCGGTATCGGCATGCGCGCTGCCCGTTCGATCTCCTCGTCCGCATCGGCAAACGGCCAGTGCAGCATCGAGGCGAGCTTGCGGCCCACGGTGGTCTTGCCGACGCCCATCATGCCGATCAGCACAAGCGGGCGGTCAATGCGCTTCGCTATGCGGCCGATTTCGGCAGGGGAGAGGTAGGCGGCGTCATGTTCCATTGCCGGGTTGCCTATACTTGCGCTAGTGCCCGTTGCAAGTATCGCTTGGGAACGCATGTTCTCGCCGGAAACCGGGTACGTGTGATGAAGAAGGTGATGGTGGCTTGCGCTGTGGTGCTGGCCGCATTTGTTGTTTTGGCATGGATCAAAGGTGGGACGCAGCCGATGCGATGGATCGAAGAGCCGGTAAGCGTCGCGGCGGTGCAGCCATGAAACTGCGCTATCTCCTGCTTGCCGGGCTTGCCGGAATCGCTGGCGTTACCGGAACGCTCGTGGCGCAGGAATCCCTGTTGCCACCGGGGTTTGACAATCCGCCCAGTCCGGCGCCCGCTCCGGCGCGCAGTGCGCCACCACGCCCTGCGGCACCGACGGCGCCACGCACCGCCGCGCCGGTCGCCGCATCAGCCACAGTATCGGGCCAGGCGCCTGTCGCAACATCCTCGGCCGTGGTTCAGCCACTTCCCGGTGCGAATGGAGGCAGTGGTGGTGCTGGCGGAGCCAGCGGAGCCAGCGATCAGGCGTTGCTTGACTCGCTTGACCCGGAACTGCTCGAAAAGCTGCTGCAATCGGCCAAGCCGAAGTACGATATTCCCCCCGCCGGGCAGCGCAGCCTCGATATCGTCGGGGTAATCGCGCAAGGGGACGGCGGATTTCCAGCCGCATCGACTCATTATCTCAACGGCCCGTTCGTAGAAGGGGTCATTGGCAAGATGCGCGGGCAGTATGTATCGCGCTGGGGCCATATTCTTGCGCGGCGCGCGCTGGTCAGCCGTCTGGCAACGCCGGTTGGCATGAACGGTGCCGATTGGGCGGCGATGCGCGCGCAACTCCTGCTGCGGATGGGCGAAGCGGACGCCGCCCGCGCGCTGGTGCAATCGGTGGACAGCGGCAACTTTACGCGTGGGCTTGAAGATGCGGCGATGGCCAGTTTTCTGGCGACGGCTGACCCGGTTGGCCTTTGCCCGATTACATCGCTGACCGCTTCGGGGCGGCCGGGTTGGGACTGGGATCTGGCGCGCGCGATCTGTTCGGCATTCGCGGACGAAGGGTCCAGCGCCCTGGCGCAGATGGATCGCGCCATGCGGCGCGGCAGCGGCACCAAGATCGACATTCTCCTCGCCCAGAAGTTTGCGGGGGCGGCCACTAATGCCCGCAGGGCGGTCAAGATCGAGTGGGAGGATGTTGACGCGCTGACGCCGTGGAGCACGGGCATGTCGCTGGCCACCGGGCTTGAACCGCCAGAAGCGTTGCGTGCGAAGGCCGGGTCTGCCTATGCGTTGCAGGCGGTGCGTGCGCCAATGCTGCCACTTGCGTCGCGCGCAGCGGCGGCCGACGTGGCGGCGGCGCGCGGCGTCCTGTCCAGCGCGGCGATGGTCGACCTGTACAGCCAGATTCATGCGTTGCAGCAGGCAGGCGGGCAGGAGGCGGGCGATGCCTGGCTGCGGCGTGCTGAAACGCTGCGTACGGCCTACGTCGCTTCCGATCAGGACGAACGGCTTGCCGCAATCACGGCATTGTGGGGTGATGGCAGCGATCCCGATCGCGCCTTCTCCGGGCTTGTGCTGACCAGCCACGCTGCGGCGCGTATCGTGCCGAATGAAGATGCGATGGATCGTGCGCCTGCCCTCATTGCATCAATGCTGACGGCGGGGCTTGATCGCAATGCGCTGAACTGGGCACCCTTCCTTTCGATCGGTAGCGAGGGCTGGGGGTTGGTCGTGCTTGCCAATCCGGCCCGCGCAAGACCCGTTGCCAGTGAAGGACTGAATGCCTTTGCGGCTGATGACGATTCCGAAAACGCCTTGCGGACGCGCTTTCTGCTTGCAGGTTTGATGGGGCTGGAACGAGTCGACCCGGCGGCTGCGGGCGATCTCGCGGGCAAGCTGGAAGTTGATTTCAACCGGCAGACGCGTTGGACCCGTGCGATTGATTCGGCGGCCGCATCAGGCAACCCGGCGCTTGTTGCGCTGCTTGCCGCCTTTGGCATGCAGGCAGACCGTTGGGACAAGATGACCCCGCTGCATCTCTACCACATCGTGTCGGCCTTGCGGCAGGTTGGCCTCGATGCCGAAGCGCGGATGATTGCCGCAGAAGCGGTTTCGCGCGTCTGACGGTGGCCAAGCCCCCGCCAGAACCCGAAGTCGAGAGCTTTCTCGCCATGTTGGCGGCTCAGCGTGGGGCGGCTGCCAATACGCTTGCCGCCTATCGCCGCGATCTGGCCGGGGCGGCTGCAATCGTCGGACCGCTTGCCAAAGCCGGACGCGATGACATCGCGCTGCTCGATGCCGCGTGGGCGGACCTTGCGCCATCGTCGCTGGCGCGCAAGGCATCGGCGCTGCGACAGTTTTTCGGGTTTCTGGCGGAAGAGGGGCTGCGCAAGGACGATCCTTCATCCGCCTTGCCACGGCCACGCCTTAAGCGACCGTTGCCGCGCCTGCTCGACCATGCCGAAGTCGCACTGCTTTTTGCCACGGCCGAACAGGACTCCGCAGCGGAAACGCCGGAGGGGGTGCGCATGCTGGCGCTGCTTGAACTGCTGTACGGTTCGGGCTTGCGAGCGACCGAGCTGATGTCTCTTCCACTCGCTGCCGTGCCGCGCGATGCACCTTTCCTCACCATTACCGGGAAGGGCGGGGTGCAAAGGCTGGTTCCCGTATCCGAGCGGGCGATAAAGGCGCTGGGCCGGTGGCTGGCGGTGCGGGGTGGCGGCGGGCGATTCGTGTTCCCTTCGCCGCGTGGCGGACACCTCAGCCGGGTGCGGCTGTTCCAGTTGCTGCGCGATCTGGCCGTGCGCGCCGGGATTGACCCGGAAAAGGTCAGCCCGCACGTCCTGCGCCATGCCTTTGCAACCCACCTGCTTGAAGGTGGGGCGGATCTTCGGGTCTTGCAGACGCTGCTGGGGCATGCGGACATCGCCACGACACAGATCTATACCCATGTCGACTCTGCTCGGCTTGTTGCGCTGGTGAATCAGCGCCATCCTCTGGGCGAGAGCGTGGACGGTTGACCGAACGCGCGCACCGCCCTAGCGCAAAATCCATGATTTCCTATCTCGAGTTCGAAAAGCCGGTTGCCGCGCTCGAAGCCCGCATCTCCGAACTGCGCGAAACGGCGCAGAGCGGCGATATCGACCTTGCCGCCGAAATCCGCAGGCTTGAAAGCAAGTCGGCGGAACTTCTCGCCAGCACTTACCGCGCGTTGACACCGTGGCAGAAAACGCAAGTCGCCCGGCATCCCGCGCGTCCGCATTTCAAGCACTATGTCGAAGCGATGTTCACCGGCTTCATGCCTCTTGGCGGTGATCGCCTCTATGGCGAGGATCAGGCGATCGTCGGCGGGTTCGCCCAGCTCGATGGCCGGCGGGTCATGCTTATTGGCCATGAAAAGGGCAACGATACGCAAAGCCGCATCCGGCACAATTTCGGGATGGGCAAGCCGGAAGGCTACCGCAAGGCTGTCAGGCTGATGGAAATGGCCGGGCGCTTCGGCCTTCCGGTGGTTACCCTTGTCGACACGTCGGGCGCGTTTCCGGGCGTCGAGGCGGAAGAACGGGGGCAGGCCGAGGCCATTGCCCGTTCGACCGAAGCCTGTCTCGCGCTTGGTGTGCCGATGGTGGCGACCATCGTCGGGGAAGGTGGATCCGGCGGCGCCGTCGCGCTTGCCAGCGCGGAACGGGTATTGATGCTGGAGCACGCCGTCTATTCCGTGATCTCGCCCGAAGGGTGTGCATCCATCCTGTGGCGCACTGGCGATAAGGCGGCAGATGCCGCCGAGGCGATGAAGGTTACCGCACAGGACTTGCTGGCGCTTGGCGTTATTGACCGGATCGTGCCCGAACCTGTCGGCGGTGCTCACCGCAACCCTGCCGCAACGGCAAAGGCCCTGGGCAAGGCCATTGGTGAAGAACTGGATGCACTTGGTGGCAAGAGCGCGGATGATCTGCGCAACCTGCGCGCCGAGCGGTTCCTGCGAATCGGCGCTTAAGTCGGCCCAATGCCCTGTTAGGTGCGCTTTGGGTGTGCCGCTATTCGCTCCGGTGCGCACAGGCTTGCACTGGCGTACGGGAACCGGATTTGCGACAGTGGCGTTTCGATCACGTGCACCCGTGGCGGTGCGTCATGATTTGTCGCTGTGCGATGCATGAAACATGCAGGGAGAACCCGATGCCCGTTACTCACCGTTCACGCCTGGCCTTTGTGCCGCTTGGCGCCGTGATTCTCACCGTTGCCAGTGCCTGTGCAACGCAAACGGGCAGTCCGGCGCAAGCGCAAGGCACCGTTCAGGGGATCAGCGCAGCCGACAAGAAGGCCGGCGCCGAAGCGCACCCACAGCTCCTTCAGGAGTTCGGTGGGGCAATGACTGGCCCACAGGCAAGCTATGTCGAAAGTGTCGGCAAGACCATTGCCTTGCAGTCCGGGCTGGGCGACGCGCGCAGCGATTTCACGGTCACCTTGCTCAATTCCCCGGTCAACAACGCATTCGCCATACCCGGCGGCTATGTCTACGTAACCCGCCAACTGACGGCGCTGATGAACGACGAGGCGGAACTGGCCGGTGTGCTTGGCCACGAAGTTGGCCACGTTGCCGCGCGCCATTCGGCCAAACGGCAGAGCGCGGCGCAGCGCAATTCACTGCTCGGCGCGCTGGGATCCATCCTGTCCGGGGCGCTGCTTGGCAACAGTGCACTCGGCCAGATCGGGCAGGAAATCTTTTCGACCGGCAGCCAGCTCCTGACGCTGAAGTATTCACGCGGGCAGGAAACCGAGGCGGATAACCTGGGGATCACCTATCTCCAGCGTGCCGGTTACAACCCACGGGCGATGTCGACGGTTTTGCAAAGCCTGGCCCGCCAGAATGCGCTCGACGCGCAGATCAAGGGCTCGACGAATCAGGTGCCCGAATGGGCCAGCACGCACCCCGATCCGGCTTCGCGCGTGCGCGCGGCGCTTTCACGCGCCGGAAGTGCGACGGGTCGCACCAACCGTGACACGTTCCTGGCCGGGATCAACGGGCTGACGTACGGCGATGACCCGCAGCAGGGCATTGTCGATGGCAACACGTTTACTCACCCGGTGTTCAAACTGGGCTTTCAGGCGCCGCAGGGGTTTTACCTGGTTAACGGTACGCGGGCTGTTTCCATTTCGGGCCAGACCGGGAAGGGCGAGCTTTCCACCGGCCCTTACAACGGCAACCTTTCGGCTTACGTGACATCGGTGTTTTCCGGCCTTTCCAGCCAGCAGACCATTCAGCCGACCGAAATCAAGACGACCACGGTCAACGGAATACCCGCAGCCTACGGCGCAGCGCGGGTCAGCAGCGGCGGCAACCCTGTCGATGTCGTGGTGTTCGCTTATCAGTGGGGGCCGCAGCAGGCGTTCCATTTCCTGACGATCAGCCAGGCGGGGCAATCCGCGCAGTTCGACGGTATGTTCGCCTCGATGCGCCGGATCAGTGCGACCGAAGCGGCGGCGGTCAAGCCGCGCAAGCTTTCGGTGGTGACTGTAAAGGCAAGCGACACTCTGCAAGGGCTTGCAGCGCGCATGGCCTATTCAGATCGGCAGATGGAACGCTTTCTCGTGGTCAACGGCCTGACGTCGACGAGCAGGCTGATGGCGGGGCAAAAGGTCAAGCTGGTCGTCTACTAAACACAACGAAGCCGGTTTCGTCTGGCCTGCATCTCAAGCGTTGCAGCCGGAATCAAAAGGGGCGAGCACCGCAGTGCCCGCCCCTTCTATTTCAACCCAAACGGGCCGAGCGATTAGTTCGCCAGATCGGCGTCGTTCATCTTGCCCGAAACGTCGGTGAAGGTGTTCGACAGCGAGTCACCGAGCGAGGTCATTGCGCCGATGGCGGCAACAGCCACGAGAGCGGCGATCAGGCCGTATTCGATCGCGGTGGCACCATCTTCGTTGGCGAACAGGTCACGGAAAAGCTTCATAATCGGTCTCCTAGAGGTCTGGTCTTCTTCTTCCCGGCCCGCTCCAACTTTGTCCCCGGAGCGGGTATCTGCATTCCTACGCATCAAAACCTAAGAAGGTCTTAATCGCGTAGTTATTTTGTTTCCGTGGTGGTTGCCGCGTCGATGTTGACGTAGAGATTGAAAAGCGCATCGCCGAACATCTTCATGCCAAAGCTTGCTGCAAGGCCGATCGCGGCCACGAGCAAACCGTGTTCCACCACAGTCACACCGCTCTTGTTGCGGAAAAGTTTGCGAAGAAGGCTCTTCATGATCATTCTCAACATAGCGGCGGGGCATGATCTAAAGGTTCCGCGCTAAGAAAAGGTTTATGGGCGTTGTCAGATAATCCGACACTGCGGGTCGTCGTTGCTGCCGCGCTTGTATCCACCCGCGGGGCCGTGCTGATGCAGCAGCGCCCCGCAGGCAAGCAGCATGGCGGGCTTTGGGAGTTTCCTGGTGGCAAGGTGGAATCGGGGGAATCCGCGGAATCCGCACTTGTAAGGGAAATCGACGAGGAACTGGGTGTCAGGATCGATTCAAACGCCCTGTTTCGCATCGGTTTTTCCAGCCAGGAAGGGGTTGAGGGCCAGCGCCCGATGGTATTGCTGTTGTTTGGGGCACCAGCGTGGACCGGCGATCCTGCGCCGCTTGAGCCGGGTTCGCGGATCGCCTGGGTAGGGCCGGAGGCGCTCGCAAGCCTGCCGGTTCCACCACTTGATGTGCCGCTGCTGCGTCTTGTCATTCCTTTGCTTGAGGGGCTTGCCAAAGGCAGGCGACACCCCTAAAGGCGCGTTTCCCAAGCACCCGTAGCTCAGCTGGATAGAGCATCAGACTACGAATCTGAGGGCCGGGCGTTCGAATCGCTCCGGGTGCACCATTCCCCTTCCGGGGTGTGGAAGGTGGGACAGGCGGCACTTATGCGCCGTCAGGTTGGTGGGCACCCGTAGCTCAGCTGGATAGAGCATCAGACTACGAATCTGAGGGCCGGGCGTTCGAATCGCTCCGGGTGCACCAACCACCATCATTTTTCATGCAAACCCGTTCGCGCGTATCGCTGTGCCCAAATGTCGGCGGGTTCAGGCCATTCCTGCATGGTTGATGGTTGCGGTTCCTGCTGCGTCTGCGCAGTGATAACCATATAGGTTGGCCATATTCGCATTCGTATCCGATGCTGGTTCACGATGGTCGAACGGCGTTGCGCACCGGGCACGCTACGGTATAGGCTATGCCCGGCCCGGTCAGATGGCGGGCCTGAGGCTGCCAGAAAAGGATACCCAGACTTGGCAAAGTCCGCGAGGCCCAGTGCCGCGAAGTCCACTCCTGCCGCACCTGCAAAGGTTCCCGTCCGGCGCAAGCCCGCGACCGCAGCGGCCGAACCGGTTATTGCATCGTCCGTTGCCGATGAAGCCGCGTTCGCCTTGCGCAGCCTGCAACAGGATCACGCCAACAACCGCCGGTACGACGCAAGCGACGACGAACTGCTGACGTTCTACGAACAGATGGTCCTGATCCGCCGCTTTGAAGAGCGCGCCGGGCAGCTTTACGGGCTTGGGCTGATCGGGGGCTTCTGCCACCTCTATATCGGTCAGGAAGCGGTCGCTGTCGGCTTGCAGTCCGCCCTCAAGGAAGGGCACGACAGCGTGATTACCGGCTATCGTGACCATGGCCACATGCTGGCCTATGGAATCGATCCCAAGGTGATCATGGCCGAACTGACCGGACGCGGCGCAGGCATTTCGCGCGGCAAGGGCGGTTCGATGCACATGTTCAGCACGGAGCACAAGTTCTACGGCGGGCACGGCATTGTCGGCGCGCAGGTTTCGCTCGGCGCGGGCCTTGCTTTCGCCCACAAGTATCGTGGCGATGGTGGGGTGTGCCTTGCCTATTTCGGTGATGGTGCGGCCAACCAGGGCCAGGTGTATGAAACCTTCAACATGGCGGCGCTGTGGAAGCTGCCGATCATCTTCGTTGTCGAGAACAACGGCTATGCCATGGGCACGGCGGTCAAGCGCGGTTCGGCCGAAACCGAGTTCTATCGCCGTGGGACCGCGTTCCGCATTCCCGGCATGGACGTGAACGGGATGGATGTTCTTGAAGTACGCCAGGCGGCCGAAGTGGCGCTGGAATATGTCCGCGCGGGTAATGGCCCGGTGCTGATGGAGCTCAAGACGTATCGCTACCGCGGCCACTCCATGTCGGACCCGGCAAAATACCGCAGCCGTGAAGAAGTGCAGGAAATGCGCGACAAGCACGATCCGATCGAAGCGGCAAAGGCCGAACTGATCAAGCGCGGGGTTGCCGAAGACAAGATCAAGGAAATCGACAAGCGTATCCGCCAGACTGTGGCCGAATCCGCCGATTTCGCCGAAACCTCGCCAGAGCCGGACCTTGCCGAACTCTATACCGACGTGCTGGTGGAGAAGTACTGACATGGCAATCGAACTAAAGATGCCCGCGCTCTCCCCCACCATGGAGGAGGGCACACTGGCGAAATGGCTGGTGAAGGCCGGTGACGAGGTCAAGTCCGGCGATATTCTCGCCGAGATCGAAACCGACAAGGCGACCATGGAGTTCGAGGCCGTGGACGAAGGCGTTATCGCCGAAATCCTCATCCCCGAAGGGACCGAAGGCGTCAGGGTCGGGGCGGTGATCGCCACGCTTTCGGGGGACGATGAATCGGCGCCTTCGGCACCTTCGCCTGCAAAGGCGCCAGAGCCTGCTGTTGCTGCTGCCCCCAGGGCTGCACCGCCGGTCGCTCCCGTTGCGGCAGCCGACCCGGAAATCCCGGCGGGTACGTCCATGGTGCCAACTACCGTCCGCGAAGCATTGCGCGATGCGATGGCCGAGGAAATGCGCGCCGACAGCCGCATCTTCGTGATGGGCGAGGAAGTGGCCGAATACCAGGGCGCCTACAAGGTCACCCAGGGTCTGCTCGACGAGTTCGGCCCGGCGCGCGTGATCGACACGCCGATTACCGAGTATGGTTTTGCCGGGATCGGGACTGGCGCTGCGATGGGTGGTCTGCGCCCGATCATCGAGTTCATGACGTTCAATTTCGCCATGCAGGCGATCGACCACATCATCAACTCTGCCGCCAAGACCAACTATATGTCCGGCGGCCAGATGCGCTGCCCCATCGTATTTCGCGGTCCGAACGGTGCCGCGAGCCGCGTTGGCGCGCAGCATTCGCAGAACTACGGCCCGTGGTACGCCAACGTGCCCGGTCTCGTGGTGATCGCACCTTATGACAGTGCGGATGCCAAGGGCTTGCTGAAAGCGGCAATCCGCAGCGAAGATCCGGTCGTGTTTCTTGAAAACGAACTGGTCTACGGCAAGGCCTTCGAAGTGCCGCAAATGGATGACTTCGTGCTCCCGATCGGCAAGGTACGGATTGTCCGCCCCGGCGCGGACGTGACGATCGTTTCCTACTCGATTGGCGTTGGCATGGCGCTGGAGGCAGCGCAGACGCTTGCTGGCGAAGGCATTGACGCCGAAGTCATCGATCTGCGCACCCTGCGCCCGCTAGACAAGGCAACCGTGCTGGCGTCGCTGGCCAAGACCAATCGCATGGTCGTGGCCGAAGAAGGCTTTCCGGTCTGTTCGATCGCATCGGAAATCATCGCCATTGCCATGGAAGAGGGCTTCGATCATCTCGATGCCCCGGTCCTGCGCGTATGCAACGAAGACGTTCCGCTGCCCTATGCGGCCAACCTTGAGAAGGCGGCACTGATCGACGTGGCGCGTATTGTCGAAGCTGTGCGCAAGGTCTGCTATCGCTGATCGGCGTTGCGCCCGGTCTGTATAAGCACCGAAGCAAGGATGAAGGAGGGCGCCCCGGTGCGGAGCGCCCTTTTTCATGGGGTATGGCAGGCGTGGCAGTGCCGGGCTGATTGATGTTCGCGCGATTGGCGTTAGGGCATGCTGCATGTCGCAACCAACGTCTCCCGATTACACCACACTCGACGCTCCGGCGCGCCTGGCCTTGGCTTATGCACCAGCCCATGCGCGCCCAGCGTGGGAGGCGTTGTTGCTGTTCGAGCGCAGGCTGGCCGACACGGCGCGACCGGGGCGCGATCCGATGATGATCCAGTTACGCCTTGCATGGTGGCGTGACCGCTTGGGCGAACCGGCCTCGGCGTGGCCGAAGGGGGAGCCTTTGCTGGCGCGGCTCACCGTATGGGATAGCGCACGCGGCGCGCTGGAGGAAATCGTCAACGGCTGGGAAGCCAGCGTTGTCGGCGATGATGGCGGCGTGGAACTGGCCAGCGCGCGTATCGCTGCTTACGTTGCTCTGGGCCGTTTGCTTGATGTTTCGGCCGATGCAGCCGTCCGGACGGTCGCGTCGGATGTCGTCCGGCCGGAAACTGCGCAAGGCCCTGCGCCGCGGCTGCCCCGGCCTATGCGGCCCTTGTCGATCCTGCGGGTTCTCTCCATGCGCGAGGCGCGCCATGGGCGACACTCCCCGGTGCTCGACATTCTGCGCATCCTGCGCATCGGCGTGCTTGGTCGCTGAACTATATCCGATATCGAATTGGTTTTCACTGATATGGATGTTTAGTCGGGGTAGTCTCTAACGGCAGGGTGCGGATGTGCTCATTCGGTGCAGAGGGGCGGCGAGATGGTACGCGGATTGCTGGGCGCGCTCGCCGCGTTGCTGATGGTCGCGGCGGGGGTGTTCTGGTGGCAGGGCAGGGCGCAGACCGCGCCAGCCGGTGCGCTGGCGCCGCTTGAAGTCGAAACTGCCCCGCTGGCACAGCCCGAAGCGTTGCCAAGCGCCGATGTGGCTGGGCTGGTGGGCGTCGCCCCGCCTGAAGTCACCGAAGTTGGCCGTGAGGCACGGCGCTTCAACCTGATCGACAGGGACCGCGACAACCGTATCAGCCGCACTGAAATGCTCAGCCTGCGCGCCCGCGATTTCCGCAAGCTGGATGTCGATGGCAACAACCTGCTGACGTTCGAGGAGTGGGCGCACGCCACGGTAGACAAGTTCAAGGGAGCAGACCGCAACGGCGATCTTTTCCTCACCCGCGAAGAGTTTGCCACCACGCGGCCAAAGCCCAAGCCAGTGCAGAAGTGCAGATGCTGATGGCGTGACCGGTCCGGTCGCTCAAGCCAGCGTTTTCAGCCATTCTGCCATGTCGGCCTTGGCGCGCGTGGTATAGGCTTCCTTGCGGGCCTTTTTCTTGACCGAGGCATCAAGCGGTGGAAACAGGCCGAAGTTGACGTTCATCGGCTGATAGGTTTCCGCTTCGGCGTCCCCGGTAATGTGCGAAAGAAGCGCGCCAAGCGCGGTTGTCGGCGGTGGGGCGGTCCATTCCCGTCCTCCGATCTGCGCTGCCGCCATCAACCCCGCGAGCATTCCGACCGAGGCGCTTTCGACATAACCTTCGCACCCCGTGATCTGCCCGGCAAAACGGATATGCGGTGCACCCTTGAGGCGAAACTGGCGGTCAAGCAGCGTCGGGGCGTTGATGAAAGTGTTACGGTGCAAGCCGCCAAGGCGTGCAAATTCGGCGTTTTCCAACCCCGGAATGGTGCGGAACACGCGAACCTGTTCACCGTGCTTGAGCTTGGTCTGAAAGCCGACCATGTTCCACAGCGTGCCCAGCTTGTTGTCCTGGCGAAGCTGCACGACGGCATAGGGCCAGCGTCCGGTGCGGGGATTGTCCAGCCCGACGGGTTTCATCGGCCCGAAGCGCAATGTCTCTTCCCCACGCGCCGCCATGACCTCTATCGGCATGCAGCCATCGAAATAGGGTGTGTTCGCTTCCCATTCCTTGAACACGGTCTTTTCGCCGTTCAGGAGCTCTTCGCGGAAGTTCAGGTACTGTTCGCGGTTCATCGGGCAGTTGATGTAGTCGCGCCCGTCGCCTCCCATGGCGAGCGACGCTTCCGCGCCCTTGTCCCAGCGCGATGCCATCCATGCCACGTCCATGTCGATGGAATCGCGGTACACGATGGGCGCAATGGCGTCGAAAAACGCGAGCGAATCCGCGCCTGTTGCCGCACCGATGCTTGCGGCGAGGGACGGCGCGGTCAGCGGCCCGGTGGCGACGATGACAAGCCCTTCGGAGGGCAGCGTGTCAACCCGTTCGCGCACGATCTGGAGCGTCGGTTGGGCGGCAAGAGCCGCTTCCACCGTGGCGGAAAAAACATCCCGATCGACGGCCAGCGCCGAACCGGCTGGCACACGTGCCTTTTCCGCGGCCATCATCAGCAGACTGTCGCATTGCCGCATTTCATGATGGAGCAGGCCGACAGCGTTTTTTTCGTGATCGTCCGACCGGAACGAATTGGAGCACACCAGTTCGGCCAGACCATCGCCCTGATGCGCCGCCGTCGTATCACCACTGCCACGCATTTCCGAAAGGCGCACCGCAATGCCGCGCCGGGCCAGTTGCCAGGCCGCTTCGGTTCCGGCCATGCCGCCGCCGATGATGTGAACGTGATGGGTCATGGCCGTGGCATTGGCACCGCCGAAGCAGCACGGCAAGGGGGCGAAGGGGAGGGGCGGATGGCCGCCGGATCAGGCAGGAAGAACGACCTCACCGCTGGCTGTGCGGACAAGCGGCGCCTGCGCGATTACCGCCGATTGCGGCAGGTCGCCATAGATGTGCGGGAAAAGCTGCCCACCACGCGAAGGCTCCCATCGCACTGCTGCACCAAGCGCGTCCAGATCGACAGCAGCGATCACCAGTTCCGTCTGCCCGGAAAAGTGCTTGTTGACCGTCTCGGTTACCTGGTCCGCGCTGGACAAATGAATGAAGCCGTCAGCCCGATCGACCGGCGCGCCATGGAAAACCCCGGCCGCCGTGAATGCGGCCATTTGTTCGGCGGTCAGTACTTTATACGCCACACGAGGGCTTTCGGTCATTCCGGTGCGCTTTCACCGGCACCCGACATTCCAGCGTCCGTCTGCTCTCCTTCGGGCGCTTCCTCGGCGTCGGCGCTATCGGAATCTTCGGCAAGACGCACCGCGCTCACCACGTGTTCATCACCTGACACGTTGAACAGACGTACCCCGGCGGAACCTCTGCCAATGACCCGCAGCGTCTCCAGCGGCAACCGGATCAGCTTCGCCTGGTCGGTGACGAGCATGAGCTGGTCGGCCTGTGAAGCGGGGAAACTTGCCACGACAGGGCCATTACGGGTAATGTTGTCGATATTGGTGATGCCCTGGCCACCGCGCCCAGTCCGCCGGTATTCGTAGGCGGAAGACATCTTGCCATAGCCGTTGGCGCAGACCGTCAGGATGAACTGCTCGCGCTCGGCCATGAAGGCGTAGCGGTCCTGATCGGACATTTCGCCTTCCTTTTCGCCCTTCCACGGGGCGTAGCGCAGATACTCTTCGCGCTCTTCCGGTGAGGCGCCGACGCGGTGGAGGATCGAAAGCGAGATGACCTCGTCATCGCCCTTGAGCGTCATGCCGCGAACCCCGGTCGAGGTACGACTGGTAAACTCGCGCACTTCGTCGCCAGCAAAGCGGATGGCCTTGCCCGCGCGCGTGGCGAGCAAAACGTCGTCGCTTGCTTCCAGCAGCGCGACGCCGATCAGGCGATCGTTGCTTGGCGTGCCGTCATCGTCGGCGTCGAACTTCATCGCAAACTTGCCGTTCGACGGGATATTGGTGAACGCATCCATCGAATTGCGGCGCACATTGCCCCTGGCCGTTGCGAAAACAACCGAAAGCTTGCCCCATTCCGTCTCATCTTCCGGCAGGGGCAGCACAGTGGCAATCGTCTCACCCTGATCGAGAGCGGGCAACAGGTTCACCACCGGGCGGCCGCGCGTCGTCGCGCCGCCTTCTGGCAAGCGCCAGACCTTCAGGCGATAGACCTTGCCGGCCGTGGAGAAGAACAGGACCGGCGTGTGGGTGCTGGCCACGAACATCGTGGCGATTGCATCCTCTTCCTTTGTCGCCATGCCGCTGCGGCCCTTGCCGCCCCGGTTCTGCGCGCGGAAGGTGGAGAGCGGGGTGCGCTTGATGTAGCCGTCGAGCGTGATGGTAACGACCATATCCTCACGCTCGATGAGATCTTCGTCCTCAATCCCGTCAGCCGGGGCGGTTATTTCGGACAGACGCGGCGTGGCGAAGGCCTGGCGCACATCCAGCAGTTCCTGCCGCATCACGGCATAGAGCTTCACACGGTCGGCAAGGATGGCCAGATATTCGGCGATCGCCGTTGCCAGACCTTCAAGTTCCCCGCCGATTTCGTCGCGGCCAAGCGCGGTCAGGCGGTGGAGACGCAGGTCGAGAATGGCGCGAACCTGCACTTCGGAAAGGCGGTAGGTCGCGGCATCGGCAACGCCAAGATCCTCGATTGCTTCGACCAGCCGGATGTACTGCGCGATATCGCCCATCGGCCATTCGCGCGCGAGCAGCGTTTCCCGCGCAGTAGCCGGGTTGGGCGATCCGCGGATGATGCGAACCACTTCATCAAGGTTCGTGACCGCGATGACCAGGCCGAGCAGGATATGCGCGCGGTCACGCGCCTTGTTCAGTTCGAACTTGGTGCGCCGGGTAATCACCTCTTCGCGGAAGCGGACGAACGCTTCGATTATGTCCTTCAGGTTGAGGACTTCCGGGCGCCCGCCGCGAATGGCCAGCATGTTGGCCGGGAAGCTCGATTGCGCCGGGGTGTTGCGCCAGATCTGGTTGAGGACGACTTCCGGCGTTGCATCGCGTTTGAGATCGACCACGACGCGCACGCCTTCGCGGTTCGATTCATCCCGGATGTCAGAGATGCCCTCGATCCGCTTGTCCTTGGCGGCTTCGGCGATCTTTTCGACCAGCCCCGACTTGCCCACCTGGTAGGGTATGCTGGTCAGAACGATGGACCGGCGCTCACCCCGCGATTCCTCGATCTGGTGCCGGGCGCGCATGATGATCGAACCGCGCCCTTCGTGGTACGCCTTGCGCGCGCCGGATGTGCCGAGGATCAGAGGTGCGGTCGGGAAATCCGGGCCCGGAATGATCTGGATCAGTTCGTCGATCGAGATCAGCGGGTTGTCCATGTAGGCGAGGCAGCCGTCAATCACCTCGCCAAGGTTGTGCGGCGGAATGTTGGTGGCCATGCCGACCGCGATGCCCCCGGCGCCGTTGACGAGCAGGTTGGGAAACCGGGCGGGCAGGACCTGCGGTTCGTTTTCCGACCCATCGTAGTTCGGGGTGAAATCGACCGTGTCCTTTTCGATGTCGGCCAGCAGCGAGTCCGCAACCTTGGCAAGCCGCGCTTCGGTGTAACGCATGGATGCAGGCGGATCGGGGTCCATTGACCCGAAGTTGCCCTGACCGTCGATCAGCGGCAGGCGCATCGACCAGTCCTGCGTCATGCGCGCCAGCGCGTCGTAGATCGCAGAATCGCCGTGCGGGTGGTATTTGCCCATCGCATCGCCGACGATGCGGGCAGACTTGCGATAAGCCTTGGTCGAAACGAAACCGTTTTCGTAGCTGGTCCACAAAATGCGGCGGTGGACCGGCTTCAGCCCGTCGCGTATATCGGGAAGCGCGCGGCTGACGATCACGCTCATCGCGTAATCGAGATAGCTGGTCTTCATCTCATCGACGATGTCGATCCGCTGGAACTCGCCTTCCGGGAAGGCTGCTGGAGGGTCGATGATCGTGGTGTCGTCGCTCACGGCTGGGCTTTTCGCTTTGTGTTTCTAAAACTGTCACATGGCCCTAGGCCATATGCCTGGCGATGGCCAGCAATGCAGGCGGGATCGCCCGGAATCGCGGGCGGTTTTCCACACTTGCGATGGATTGCATGAATATTCCGACGAGGTGTCATTCAATTGTCGTTCACGGCGAAAAGGATAGGCCCAAATGGTTGCCAAGGGCCGATTTCCGCGCCACTAGCGGGACGGACCAGAGGACGAGAGGATACCTGGCGCGCAACGCTGCAGGGCACGGTTGCCCCGGTGATGCGCCACGGTCGAACAGGAGACTATTTCTATGCGTGGAACTTTCGGTTTGATCGGCAAGTCGGCCATGGCGCTGGTTCTTGCCGCCGGCATCGGCGCAGGGGCTTTGAGCGTTACCACCACGGCTGCGGTCGCCAAGGAGAAGAAGGCTGCCAAGGCCAGCTATTCCAAGGAGTTTGTCGCAGCGGCCGGGCCGATCCAGAAAACCATCAACGGTCTTGAAGACGCCAAGAAAAAGGGTGCCACTGCCGAACAGCAACTGGCGATGGCCGGTTCCGCCAGTGCCGAGCTGACGGCTGCTGAAGCCGCGATCAAGACCGAGCTTGACCGCTTTGCCGCAGGGCAGTTTGCGGTGACGCTGGGTGGCGTTCTCAACGATGCCGGCATGCGCCAGCGTGGTATGAAGAACATGCTCGACAGCGGCATGGTGCCGGCCGAAAACGTAGCCGACTATCAGTTCTACCTCGGCAATTTCGCCTATTCGGCCAAGGACTATGCCGCGGCCATCGCAGCACTGACCCCGATCGTGCAGGCCAATTACAAGGAATCCAGCGCAGCAGAACTGCTCGCGGATGCCTATGACCAGCAGGGCCAGCATGCACAGGCGCTTGATGCGCTCAAGATGGCTCTCGATGCCCGCAAGGCGGCAAACCAGCCGGTGCCAGACGACTGGTTCAAGCGCGCGAACGTGATTGCGTACAAGAACAACCTTGGCCCGCAGGCGATCGCGTGGTCGACGATGATGGTCGAAAACGATCCGACCCCGTTGAACTGGCTTGGAGCCAGCCAGTTGGTGCGTCAGTTCGGCACGTTCACCAATCAGGAATCGCTCGATCTTGGGCGTCTGCTGCTGCGCTCTGGCGGCCTGCAGAACGATCCGAAGTATGTCGAACGCGAATACGTCGAATACATCGAAGCGGCTGACCCGCGCCGCCTTCCCGGCGAAGTCGCCAAGGTTGCGGAGATGGGCGTAAAGGCGGGTATCCTGAAGACCAGCGATCCCTTCGTCAGCGATGCGCTGGCGCAGGCGCGCGGACGTATCGCAGCGGACAAGGCCTCGCTCCCGGCTCTCGACCGTGAAGCCCGTGCTGGCAAGGATGGCCGCAGTGCGCTCGCCATGGCTGACGCTTACCTGTCGTACGACGATGCCGCCAAGGCGGAAGAGATGTACAAGATGGCGATCGAAAAGGGCGGCGTGGACATGGACCGTGCCTATACCCGCCTTGGCATTTCCCAGGTGGATCAGGACAAGTTCGAGGACGCCAAGGCATCCTTTGCGAAGGTTGGCGGCGCGCGAACTGCTCTCGCCCGTCTGTGGTCTGCATATGCCTCAACGCAGGCCATGCCCTGACCGAACGGGGCTTTGGCTCTACCCAAAAGAAAGGGCGGCTTTCAGGAGCCGCCCTTTTTGTACCTGATATCGGTCGCTTACCGCGCGACTTTCATGTTGCCGGAGAAAATGTCCCGCTCGCTTCGTCAAGAATGTGCAGCACGCCGTTAGCAATGGAAAAGAACGCGCCGCGCAGTTTGAGTTCGCCGTCCTGTTCCTTGCGGCGCACGCACGGGAACGTACGCAGGTTGGCAAGGCTGGCGCGTACGCCTGCTTCTTCCATGGCCTGCTCGGCTGCGCGGCCTTCGGTTCCATACTGGCTGACAACTTCCGCACGGGCATCGTCAAGCAAGGCGATCCATGCGGCGATGAAGCCACCTTCGCCGGGCTGGCTGTCTTTGAGGTCCTGTGAGAGCGCCGCCTTGCAACCGCCGCACATGCCATGCCCCATGACCACGATTTCCCGCACTTTGAGCACCTGGACGGCAAACTCAAGCGCGGCGGAAACACCATGGCGGCCCGGCGTCGTTTCAAACGGCGGAACCATCGCGGCAACGTTACGGACCACGAATATATCGCCGGGCGCCACATCGAAGATCTGCGCCGGGTCAACACGGCTGTCGGAGCAGGCCACGACCATGACGCGCGGCTCCTGCCCCTCACTCAGCTCCTGCCAGCGGTCGAGGTTGGGTTTCCAGCCTTGTTCGCGGAAGCGGCGGTATCCGGCCAGCAGCCGGTCGAGTTCGGGGGTCGGGTTCTGTTCCATCACCTGCGTCCATGGACATATCGATTGGGTCTTTCAAGTGCGCGCTGCACAGCCTATCTGGGCTGCATGACAGAAATCACCTCCCAGCAGGCCGCGCCTTCTGCCGTCCGCCAGCGCAAACCCGACTGGATCCGCGTCAAGGCTCCGACCAGCAAAGGGTATGGTGAAACGCGTGCGTTGATGCGCGGGCTGGGGCTGAACACGGTCTGTGAAGAGGCCGCTTGCCCGAATATCGGCGAATGCTGGACCAAGAAGCACGCCACCGTGATGATTCTGGGCGACGTGTGCACCCGTGCCTGCGCCTTTTGCAACGTAAAGACCGGTATGCCGCGCGCGGTCGATCCGCTGGAGCCTGTCAACGTGGCCACGGCGGCCGCAAAGCTGGGCCTTGAGCATATCGTCATCACGTCGGTCGACCGTGACGATCTGCCCGACGGCGGCGCCGGGCACTTCGTCAAGGTCGTCAAGGCACTGCGTGAGATGACACCGTCCACGACAATCGAGATTCTGACACCGGATTTCCGCAACAAGATGGAAACCGCTGTCGAAGCGATCGTCGATGCCGGACCGGACGTGTACAACCACAATCTTGAAACCGTGCCGCGTCTGTACCCGACAATCCGTCCGGGGGCTCGCTACTACGCCTCGCTTCGCCTGCTTGAACAGGTGAAGCGCCATGATCCGCGCATCTTCACCAAGTCTGGCGTGATGCTGGGCCTTGGCGAGGAACGGCTCGAAGTGCACCAGGTGATGGACGACATGCGTTCGGCCCAGATCGATTTTCTGACGATGGGGCAATACCTCCAGCCGACGCCAAAGCATGCCCGCGTCGTCGATTTCGTCACCCCCGCAGCGTTTGATGCCTATGGCTCCATCGCGCGGGCGAAAGGCTTTCTGCAGGTTGCCTCCAGCCCTTTGACCCGCTCCAGCTATCATGCTGGCGACGATTTTCGGCAGATGCGCGCCGCGCGCGACGCACAGTTGGCCAAAGCAGGCCGGGCGGGTTGACGGAAACCCGGTCATGCCGCGTATTGCCGAAACCCGCACCCTGCCATGGTCAGCGGAGCAGATGTATGCCCTCGTCGCCGATGTGAGGGATTACCCGGCATTCCTCCCGTGGGTAGTTGCCACGCGGATCAAGTCCGACAGCGAAACCGAAATGGTCGCCGACATGCTGGTCGGGTTCAGGGCCTTGCGTGAAAAGTTCACCTCGCGCGTCCACAAGGACGCACCGCGCGCCATCCGGGTCGAGTACATTGACGGTCCGCTCAAGCGACTGGAGAACGACTGGACGTTTCTGCCGACAGAGGCGGGAGGGTGCATCGTCGATTTCTCGGTCGATTTCACTTTCCGCAACACAGTCTTCGAAAAGCTGGCCGGGCAATATCTCGACTCAGCGTTTCGCAAGATGGTGGGGGCGTTCGAGGCGCGCGCGCAAGAACTCTACGGCAGCAACAGTTCCAGTGCGACGAGCGTTGCCTGAAACCGCACGTCAGCGCGGGTCTTGGCGGTATCGAAAAGTTTGAGTTCGGCGTTATTGGCTTCAGGGTCATCGTCCCGACGTGCGCAGGCAAAAACCACTGTACCAACGGGCTTCTGCTCCGTCCCTCCATCAGGGCCGGCAACGCCGGTGATTGCCACGGCGGTATCCGCCCCTGAGTGCTTCAACACGCCCTGCGCCATCGACCAGGCCACAGCGATCGAGACGGCGCCGAAGGTTTCGATCACATCTTCCGAAACGCCCAGAACTTCCATCTTGGCGTCGTTGGAATAGGTGACAAAACCGCGATCAAGCACAGAGGAACTGCCCGCGATTTCCGTCAGCGCAGCCGCGACCAGTCCGCCAGTGCAGCTTTCTGCAACGGCGACCTTGCGTCCGATGGCAGCGTTTTCTTCAATCACCCTGCGCGCCATCGCGCAGATTTCTGGTGGGAGCAGACTTTCCATCGGATCAGTTCACCGTCTTGCAAATCGGCAGGGAAGAAGCCTTTGCAGGCTTCGCGCCTTTCCCTGCGGCGCTGGACAACACTACCACAAACGTCAGCAGTTCTGCGGTATTTTCGGGCGGCAAGGGCGAAAGGATACGCACCCCACGCTCGATCGCGGTGCATTGGCTGGCCTTGATCTCACTGCCGACCATCTCGCTGGCCATGGCTTCGACAAAGGGCTGAAGCGCATTGTCAGGCAGAGCTTTCATCGTGTTTGCCAGTTTGGCATCGCCACTCGTGCCAAGTTTCAGAAAGGCCGCTTTGGCGATCGGCCAGTTGCTGTCTTTGCGCGCAGCGTACCGCGCAACGAACTCGCCGCCGCGCGTCGCAAAATATCCGTCTGCGGCAAGGTGTGGCTTGCACGCCTTGATCGTACCGTCGAGAACCGAGGGCAGGGCAAAGCTGATCAGCCCGTTGACTTCCGGTTCGGACAGGCAGTCTGCGGCCTGTGCCACCTGTGCCTGGGTGAGGGCAAGGTTGGCACCCAGCAAGATCAGTCTTCGAAAACGGTTCATCGCGTCTGCTCCTGCCCGGAAGGTTACTGTTTGCTAACCACGGTGGCTACTGCTTGAGCAGCGATGCCTTCGCCGCGCCCAGTCGTCCCCAGCCTTTCGGTTGTCGTGGCCTTTACAGAGACATTGGCGAGATCAATGCCGAGTATCCTTGCGAGGGCCTGACGCATCGTGATCTTGTGCGGTCCGATCTTGGGCGCTTCGCAGATGATTGTCACGTCAACATTGGCGATTGCAAAGCCCGCCTTGTTTACGAGGTTTGCCGCGTGGGCCAGAAAACGATCCGACGATGCGCCTTTCCATTGCGGATCGGACGGCGGGAAATGATCGCCAATATCGCCCGCCGCGACCGTTCCCAGCAAAGCATCGACCAGCGCGTGGATGGCAACGTCGGCGTCCGAATGCCCGGACAGACCATGTGTGTGAGGTATCCGAACGCCACAAAGCCAAAGCGTTTCGCCTTCAACAAGGCGATGGACATCAAACCCCATCGCGGTTCTGACGGCCCCCATGGCGGTTCCGACAGCATCGCGCACCGGGGCAGGGCCCTCTACTGCTTCCAACAGACCCAGCTCCTCGAAATCGGCGGCAAACGTGATCTTGCGCAGACTTTCGTCGCCTTCGACAAGAGCAACTTGATGCCCTGCAGCGACCATCACCTGCGCGTCATCGCCAGCCGTCAGCGGACCTTGCCAGATGCGATGCGCAGCAAGGATGGAAGGGAAATCGAACGCTTGGGGCGTCTGCACCCGGAACAGATCTTCCCGATCGACGGGGTTGGCAAGTATACCGTCCCTTGCCCGCACCACACTGTCAACAACCGGGAGTACCGGGATCGCCGCCGGAAGCGTTTCCAGCGCATCAACCAGCCTGTCAATCACTTCTGCAGACAGGCCCGGCCGGGCGGCATCATGGATCAGGACCTTTGCGGGCACACCCGCAGGCGATGGTCCGGCCAAGACTTCCAGCGCACGGCGCACGGATTCCTGTCGCGTTGCTCCACCTGTCACCATCTGTATGCCGGGCAGTCCTTCGAGGGCTTTGGCAGCAATGGATTCCCACCCTTGCGGAATAGCAACGACGACGGGGCTGATTCCCGCCGTGGCTAAAGCGGCGGCACTGTGCCTGACCAGTGGACTTCCTTGCCAGAGGACGAACTGTTTGGGCACCGAACCGCCGGTCCGCAATCCCTTTCCCGCAGCGACGATTACTGCAGCCGCGCGCGGACGGCGGGGAGGTTGTTTGTCCTTCATGGATTGCGCCTCTATCAGGCGCCGACAGGTGGGAGCAACAGTCTTGCCGTCGGTCCGCCAATCGCCTACATGGCTGCCTGTTTTTTAGGCAGTAGATACTATGTCCGCTCTCCCCGTTCCGCCACGTCTGCAACCGATCAAGGTCGGCCCGGTCACTGTAAATTGCCCGGTCGTCCTGGCGCCGATGACTGGCGTTTCCGACTTGCCGTTTCGCACGATCGTGCGCCGTTTCGGGTCAGGCCTGAACGTGACCGAGATGATCGCCAGCCCGGCTGCGATCCGTGAAACCCGCCAGTCCATCCAGAAAGCGGCGTGGCACCCCATTGAAGAGCCGGTGTCGATGCAACTCGTCGGGTGTGAGCCGGAACAGATGGCCGAGGCAGCCAGGCTTTCGCAGGATCGGGGCGCGGCGATTATCGACATCAATATGGGGTGCCCGGTCCGCAAGGTTGTAAACGGCGATGCAGGATCGGCGCTCATGCGCGATATACCGCTGGCAACCCGGCTGATTGCGGCGACGGTCAAAGCGGTTAGCGTGCCGGTTACCGTCAAGATGCGGATGGGTTGGTGCCATGACAGCCTCAACGCCCCGGAACTTGCCCGTATTGCCCAGGATCTTGGGGCGCAGCTTGTGACTGTCCATGGCCGGACGCGCAACCAGATGTACAAGGGCCACGCCGACTGGGGCTTTGTCCGGTCGGTAAAAGAGGCGGTGTCGATCCCGGTGATCGTCAACGGTGATATCTGCTCCATAGAAGATGTTGCCGCGGCTGTTGAGCAGAGCGGGGCCGATGGCGTAATGATCGGCCGTGGCGCCTATGGTCGCCCCTGGCTGCTGGGTCAGGTCATGCATTGGCTGAATACCGGTACGCGCCTTGCCGATCCGACCCTTCCCGAACAATACGCGCTGATTGTCGAACATTACCACGCCATGCAGGAACACTATGGCGCGGTGACCGGAGTCAACATGGCGCGCAAGCACCTGGGCTGGTACACCAAGGGCCTGCATGGGTCGGCGGATTTCCGCAACAAGGTGAACTTCATCGACGATCCGGCCGATGTGCTTGCCAGCCTGGCCGAGTTTTATGGCCGCGCCATCGAGCATGCTGAAACGGCATGCAACGGTGCCGGTCCTTCAACGCCAGCGGCAGAGCGGCGCGCGGCGGCATGATTCCGTTGGGCGACTGGCGAAGGCAGGATCCGGGCCAGAAGCCCGATCCAAAGCGCATCGTGTCCAGCTTGCCACTGGCGGTTCTGCAGCTTGACTCATCGCTTGTTGTCGCTGCCGTCAATCCGGCCGCCGAACAATTGATGGGGCAGGGATCGCGCAAGATTATCGGCCAGTCGGTGGCGGAACTGTTCGAGTTCGAAGAACCGCTTATTCTCGGCAGGCTGGCGGAGGGCGAGGCTCAACTGTTCGCTCGCGGCGTGCGAGTCAGGATCAAGGGGCAAAGCCCTCGCAGGCTGGACGTGATGACCAGTCCGGTGACGCATTGCCCTGGCTGGCAGTTGCTCATGCTGCACGAAGGGGTCGGCGTAGAGGCGTTGTCGGGCGATGGCAGCGGCAGTGGTGGCGGTGAAGGTGTCGCGCTGCGCGCCCCGGAAGTGCTGGCCCATGAAATCAAGAACCCGCTGGCCGGAATACGTGGCGCGGCGCAATTGCTTGATCGCAAGCTGTCTGCCCAGGATCGCGCGTTGACCGGCCTTATCACGGCC
Organism: Novosphingobium lubricantis; assembly: GCA_042650965.1. Lineage (GTDB taxonomy): Bacteria > Pseudomonadota > Alphaproteobacteria > Sphingomonadales > Sphingomonadaceae > Novosphingobium > Novosphingobium lubricantis. The sequence continues at coordinate 113,944 of JBHSCB010000006.1, forward strand.
GAAGTGGACCGGATCGCAAAGCTCATCGACCAGATGCAGTCGCTGTCGCGGCGGCGCACCGAACCGGCGCAGGCCTGCAACCTTCACGAAGCGGTGCGGCGGGCGCAGGCGGTGCTGGCTGCGGCATATAGCGGCGCAGTCGCAATCGAGGAAGAGTTCGATCCCTCGCTGCCGCCAGTCATGGCCAACCCGGACTCGCTGGTACAGGTCTTGCTCAACCTGTTGAGCAACGCGTTCGAGGCATGTCGGAGCGACGCCACGCCACGGATCGCGGTTCGTACGCGCTTTGCCAGCGGTATCCAGCTCCACGCCGGTCCCGGTGGCAAGCCGCTGCGCCTGCCGATTGAGCTTCGTGTATCGGATAACGGACCGGGAATAGACCCGGCCTTGCGCGACCACATCTTTGAGCCTTTCGTCACGGGCAAGAAGAACGGGCAGGGGCTTGGTCTGGCCCTGGTTCAGAAGCTGGTGCGGGAAATGAACGGCCGCATTACCCATGACCGTGACGAGGCCGGGGGCTGGACGCACTTCCGCATCCATCTGCCCGTGGCAAGCTCTGTGGCAGTCGCATGACGCGCCGCGTACTGCTTATCGAGGATGATGCCTCGATTGCGATTGTCATCACCGCTGCGCTGGAGGCTGAAGGCTTCGCTGTCGATAGCTGCGATTCCATCGTCGGGCGCGACCGCTTCCTTTCGCGGCACGACTACGATCTGCTGCTGACGGACGTGATGCTGACCGATGGTGACGGAATCGAATCGCTGGGGTACGTGCGCGGACGTCACCCGGATATGCCGATCATCATCCTGTCGGCGCAGAACACACTGGATACGGCGGTGAGGGCCAGTGATACCGGTGCGTTCGAATATTTTCCCAAGCCTTTCGATCTTGAAGAACTGGTCCGCACGGTCACGCAGGCTATCGGCAAGAACGAAATCGACATTGGCGATGTCCCGCAGGACGTGCCGCAGGGATTGCCACTCGTCGGGCGAAGCGCCGCGATGCAGGCGGTGTACAGGATGATCACGCGTGTTCTGCGCAATGATCTCACGGTCCTGATCCTTGGCGAATCGGGGACCGGCAAGGAACTTGTCGCCGAAGCGATCCACCAGCTTGGCAACCGCCAGTCCGGGCCGTTCATCGCGGTGAATACCGCCGCCATTCCCGCAGATCTTATTGAAAGCGAGCTGTTCGGGCACGAAAAGGGCGCATTTACGGGTGCGGTTGCTCGGTCGATCGGCAAGTTCGAACAGGCCAGCGGCGGAACACTGTTCCTCGACGAAATCGGCGACATGCCGATGCAAGCTCAGACCCGCCTGCTGCGCGCTCTCCAGTCAGGCCGCATTCGCCGCGTCGGCGGGCGCGACGAGATTACCCTTGATTGCCGGATCGTTGCCGCGACCAACCGCGATCTGCTGCCGATGATCGCAGCGGGCACGTTCCGCGAAGACCTCTACTATCGCCTTGCCGTCGTGCCGATCGAGCTGCCGCCGCTGCGAGAGCGAGCCGACGACATCGAGGCCCTGTCGCGTCACTTCCTGACCCAGGCTGCGACTGAAGGGTTGCCCCGGCGCCAGTTGACACAGGCTGGTGCAGAGTTGCTGGCAAGTCAGCCATGGCGTGGCAACGTCCGCGAATTGCGCAACTTCGTTTACCGCCTTGCCTTGCTGGCGCGCGACGAGGTGATTGATGCAGCCACGATCGAACCGCTGCTTGATCAGGTCGAAGCCCTGCCGCACGGACGGGGAAGCGATGGACCTGCCGGTCTTCTTCCGGCTGTTGAGGAAGAAGGTGCGTCGGGTGACGGGATGTCGGCCGCCGTCGCGCAATGGTTGGCTGGCAATACGCCGGAATCCGGCCAGATTTACAGTCAGGCGCTCGCGGCATTCGAACGGCCTCTGTTCCTCAACATCCTGGCGCAAACCGGTGGCAACCAGCTCCGTGCGGCCCGGATGCTCGGCATCAACCGCAATACCTTGCGCAAACGGCTAAACGATCTTGGCATCTCATCGTCCGAAGCGGGCGGGAGGGGCTGAAGCCTGCCCGTAAGGGCGCTGTGCATCGGCAGTGCCTCTGCATTCGACCACTTGCATGCGCGCAACATGGTGTTGTATTGATGCAACGATGCAGCCGTCAGGTACAGCCCCTTCGGGTACGACCCGTATTCGCAGCATGCCACGCTGGTGGCGGAGGGTGCTGGTAAGCCTGCGGCGTGCGAATGTTTTCTTCCTGCTGGAAATTGCCGCTGCGACCATCCTTGGTCTGATGGTTGTTACCAGCTGGCTTACAGTTACCGGCACGGCCACCGAAGGCCAGATACTGCCGTCGCGGCTCACCTCCAGTCTGCTGATTGGCACGTTGGTGCCCGCCATGGCGCTGCTCGTGCTTGGCGGCAGAAGGCTGGCAATCCGCCGTGCAGCGCAAAGTGTGCTGGGATCGAGCGGGCGGCTCCACGTGCGCCTGGTCTGGCTCTTTTCGTTGATTGCCGCGATTCCGACCCTGCTGGTCGTAGTGTTTGCGTCGATCCTGTTCCAGTCAGGCGTCGAGTTCTGGTTTTCCGACAATTCGCGCGGGATTCTGGAAAATGCGAACAAGCTGGCGCGGGGGTATTACGAAGACAAGCTGCGCGATGTGTCCAACCAGACCGTGGCCATGGCAGGCGATATCCGCGACTTTCTCGATCAGGCCAACATCGCCTCGATAGAGTTCGCGGAAGGCTATTCCTTCCAGGTCCTCAGCCGCCAGTTGAATGAATCCGCTATTGTCGAGCGTGGGCCTGACGGTGGCTTGCGCACGGCAGCCATCGTCGACCCGGACAAGAACGATACCCGCGAGCGCGTAACAGCACAGGATGCCGCCCGGATCGAAAAGGGCGAAGCGGTTGTCGTCAAGGCTTCGGCGGAACGGATCGAGGCAATTACCTCGATAGACCGGAAACGCGGCATATTTCTCTATACTGCCCGCAATTCGGACATGCTGGCACTGGGCCAGTGGGAACGCGCGCAGACCGTGCTCAAGGCTTATGACATGCTGACAGCGCGCGCGCGCGCACTGCAGTTGCGCTTCAACATCGCCCTGTTCGGGGTCAGTCTGGCTCTGGTTGGTGTCGCTGTCTGGGCAGCCTTGCGGTTTGCCGACAGGCAGGTGGCGCCACTGGCCGAGCTTGTTTCAGCCGCCCGGACCATCGGCAGCGGCAATTTTGCCATGCGCGTGGCGCAAAGCGGCGGAGCCGACGAAATCGGTCTGCTGGCTCGTGCCTTCAACCGCATGACCCAGCAGCTCGAAGGCCAGACGCAGGCTCTCGTTTCCGCCAACGCCCAGCTCGAAGTGCGCCGGGCGTTCATTGAAGCAGTGCTCGAATCGATTACTGCCGGAATCGTTTCCATCGGCCGGGACGGAGCGATCCAGTTGATGAACTCGTCGGCCCAGCATTTTCTGGTCGATGCCGATGCACCCAGTCCGATCGGCCGAAAGCTGGCTGACGTGTCACCGGCATTCGCCCAGCTTGTGGCGTCGAAGCAGCCCGCAAACGTGATCCAGCACCCCATGGGGGGAGAAATGCGCACGTTCGCCGTGCGTATCGTCGAAGACAGCAACGGGCACGTCATCACCTTCGAGGATATCACCCGGCAACTGCTCGATCAGCGCCGCGCCGCCTGGTCGGACGTGGCAAGGCGTATTGCCCATGAAATCAAGAACCCGCTCACGCCCATCCAGTTGGCGACTGAACGTCTGCGGCGGCGCTACGGGCGGCAGATCGCGACGGACCCGGAACTGTTCGAGGAACTGACCAACACCATCATCCGGCAAGTGGGAGATCTGCGCAAGATGGTGGACGAGTTCTCGTCGTTTGCGCGCCTGCCAAAGCCTGTCTTCCGTGCAGAAGATGCCAGCGATCTGGTCCGCCAGTCCCTGTTCCTCCAGGAAGTCGCGCATACGTCCATCGACTTCAGCTTTGCTTGCGATGCGATGGCGATGCCGATCCAGTGCGACCGCCACCAGTTCGGTCAGTGCATGACCAACGTGCTCAAGAACGCAGTTGAAGCCATTGAAACTAAAGCGCGACAGGCTGAAGTTGATTTTCGGGGACGGATAGTGGTCACCCTTTCTGGGGATCAGGATACAGTGACAATCAGCGTCACCGACAACGGTATCGGTCTTCCGGCTGACCGTGAGCGCATTCTCGAACCCTATATGACGACGCGGGAGAAGGGCACTGGCCTAGGCCTCGCCATCGTTCACAAGATCGTCGAGGAACATGGCGGCGAAATGGCATTCACCCCCGAACCCGGCGGCGGCACGCGCGTGACGATGCGCTTTGCCCGTGACCCGCTAACGCTCCATGCCCCCAGTGGCATCGAACAGGACTGACAGGACCGGACCAATGGCACTTGATATCCTCATCGTGGACGACGAACGCGACATCCGCGAACTGGTCGCCGGCGTGCTCAGCGACGAAGGCTACGATTGCCGCCTTGCTGCCGACAGCACATCGGCGCTGGCCGCCATCGACGAGCGCCGACCAAGCCTTGTGCTGCTCGACGTGTGGCTGCACGGCAGCCCGATGGACGGGCTGGAAGTGCTGGACGAGATCAAGAAGCGCGAGCCGGAACTGCCGGTGATCATCTTTTCAGGGCACGGCAACATCGACACGGCTGTATCGGCAATCAGCCGTGGCGCCATGGACTTTCTGGAAAAGCCCTTTGAAGCGGAACGCCTGCTTTTGCTGGTTGAGCGCGCGACCGAAACCGAGCGCCTGCGCCGCGAAAACGCGCGGCTGCGCGAAGGTTTCGTCATGGCCGACGAGTTCACCGGGAACAGCTCCGCCATCAACCAGGTCCGGGCCACGCTCAAACGCGTTGCCAATACTGGTAGCCGCTTGCTGATTACAGGCCCCGCCGGGTCGGGCAAGGAAGTGGCCGCACGTCTTCTGCATTCGTGGAGCCCGCGCGCCAACAGTGCCTTTGTCACGGTCAATTCTGCGCGCATTACCCCCGAACGGTTTGAACAGGAACTTTTCGGCGAAGAAATCGACGGAAAGCTGGTGCGTGCCGGGCTGCTGGAAATGGCCAACGGCGGAACCCTTTTTCTCGACGAAGTCTCCGACATGCCCGCATCAAGCCAGGCACGCATCCTGCGGGTATTGACCGAACAATCCTTCGTCCGGGTTGGCGGCCACCGGCAGTTGCGGGTCGATGTCAGGGTGGTATCGTCATCCTCACGTCCGCTTGAGCGCGAGATTGCCGAACGGCGGTTCCGCGAAGACCTTTATTACCGCCTCAACGTGGTGCCGGTCTCCATCCCGTCGCTTTCAGAGCGGCGCGATGACATCCCGGCGCTCGTCGATCACTTCTTCACGCGCTATGCCAACGAGCAGGGCGTCCCGCCGCCTGCGATCTCGACCGAAGCAATGGCCGCGATGCAGAGCTACGACTGGCCGGGCAACGTCCGGCAATTGCGTAACGTGGTTGAAAGGACAGTCATCCTTGCCCCGCGCGACCGGCTCGCGCGGATTGACCCCGACATGCTGCCTTCCGAAATAGTCAGCAATTCGATTGGCGGCGATACCAGCGGTTCGGCCCTGATGGGGGTGCCGCTGCGCGAAGCGCGGGAGAGCTTCGAACGGGAGTACCTGAAAGTCCAGATTCGGCGCTTTTCGGGAAATATCTCAAAAACCGCCAGTTTCATTGGCATGGAAAGGTCTGCGCTTCACCGCAAGCTCAAGCTGCTTGGCATGGTCGAACGCAAGGACGGCGACGATGATGAATAGGAAACAGCCTCAGTATGGCGCAATTTCATCCGAAGCGATGCGATGCGCAACTTCATCAGTTTACGAATGGTGCGTTGCAGCGTAATACGATTCTTGAACTCGGCGGAATGGCTTTTGCCTCCACCGCCAGATCGCGAAGGCTTCTCAAGGGGCTGAGCCAATACCAACGGAGTCACAATAATGACCGGTAAAACGCTTTCTGCGCGGATCAAACCCAAGGCGGAAGAGCCTGCAGCACCACCCGCGCCCGCTCCTGCGCCGACCGGAGGGAAAGGGCAAAACCTTCAGGATCTTTTCCTCAATCACCTTCGCAAGAACAAGATTCCCGTCACGATGTTCCTGGTAAAGGGCGTGAAACTGCAGGGTATCGTGACCTGGTTCGACAATTTTTCGATCCTCCTTCGCCGCGATGGCCAGTCGCAACTCGTCTATAAGCATGCGATTTCGACGATCATGCCGGGCCAGCAGCTTTCGGTCGCGCATTTCCAGGGCGGAGCTGAAGAAAACGGCAAGAAGGCGCGGCTTTTGCAGGAAGTTTTCCTGTCGAGCGTCCGTGACGCCGGAGTTCAGGTCACGATGTTCCTGGTCAACGGGGTGATGCTTCAGGGCAAGGTCGCTTCTTACGATCTGTTCTGCATGCTGCTGGAACGCGAAGGTTATGTGCAGCTTGCCTACAAGCATGCAGTTTCAACGATACAGCCGGCCGGGCATGTCGATCTTTCCGGCGACTGGGATGGTGAGGACACCTGAGCGTTCTGGATTTTGGCAATAACTCCGGCGATATCGCCGGGCAGGTTACCCGCGGCACCCGCGCCATTGTCGTTCTTCCCGATCTCAAGCAGCGGGGAGGGGGCCTTGGCGCGGATGCCGATTCCCGCCTGGTGGAAGGGGAAGGTCTGGCCCGCGCCATTGGCATAGAAGTTGTCGATTCCTTCATTCTGCCAATCCGCGCTGTACGTGCCGCGACATTGTTCGGGCAGGGGCAGATCGAGAGGATCACGGTTGCCTGCAACCAGTCTGACGCCGAACTGGTGATTGTCGATGGCGCGTTGACCGCCATTCAGCAGCGCAACCTGGAAGATGCGGTCAAGCGCAAGGTCATCGACCGGACCGGACTGATCCTGGAGATTTTTGGCGAGCGTGCCGCGACGGCCGAAGGGCGTTTGCAGGTTGAACTCGCGCACCTCGACTATCAGGCTGGCCGACTGGTGCGTTCGTGGACTCACCTTGAGCGGCAGCGCGGTGGCTTCGGATTTCTTGGCGGGCCGGGCGAGACGCAGATCGAAGCGGACCGCAGGCTCATCCGTAATCGCATGGCTCGGCTTCGTCGGGAACTTGAGCAGGTACGACGGACGCGGGGCCTGCACCGTGAACGTCGCCAGCGCGCACCCTGGCCGGTGATCGCGCTGGTCGGGTATACCAACGCTGGAAAATCGACCCTGTTCAACCGATTGACCGGGGCGGCCGTGATGGCGGAAGATCTGCTGTTCGCTACGCTTGACCCTACGATGCGCGCCATTCGCCTGCCCGGCGTGGAAAAAGCGATCCTGTCCGATACTGTTGGCTTCATCTCCGATCTGCCGACCCAGCTCGTCGCTGCCTTCCGCGCCACGCTGGAAGAGGTGACTGCCGCAGATATCATCGTCCACGTCCGCGATATCGCCAACCCGGCCAGCGCCGACCAGAAGGCGGAAGTGGAAAGCATTCTGGCCGATCTTGGCGTCCTGGGAACGGAAGGAGTGTCCATCCCGATCGTTGAAGCGTGGAACAAGTGGGATTTGCTGACATCGGAGGAACAGGCGATGCGGCAGGATATTATCCAAGCCAAAGTGGCCGATGTTCCGGTCGTACCGATTTCCGCGATGACCGGGGAAGGGGTGCAGGCCTTGCTGGATCAGCTAGACGTCATGCTGACCGGTGGCGCGCAAACGGTGGAACTTCTTGTGCCGCTAACCGATGGGCAGCGCCTTGCATGGCTGCACGCGCACGGCGATGTGATGGCTGAAGTGGCAACGCAGGACGGGGCGGGGAACCCGGCCTTGAAGGTCACCGTACGGCTTACGCCGCGTGAATTAGGGCGCTTCACCAGCCTCTGATCGCTTGACCTGCTGCCACAGATGTTCCTGCGCATCGGGATCGAGGCTGCCAAAACCGGCACCGGCAAGCTTTTCCATCGCCCTGAATCGCCGCTCGAACTTTGCATTGGCAAGCTTGAGCGCGACTTCCGGCGCGACACCGTATTTGCGCACGACGTTGACGGCCGCAAACAACAGGTCGCCTGCCTCAAGCGCCCGTTCGTCGGGTGTGGCTGCCTGGGCGAGTTCTTCGAGTTCTTCCACCAGCTTTTCGGAGGCACCGCCGGCGTCGGGCCAGTCGAAGCCCATACGCGCCGCGCGCTTTTGCAGCTTTTCGGCCCGCATAAGTGCCGGAAGTGCGATGGCTACCCCGTCAAGTGCGCTTCGGGCACCTTTAGCGGCTCTTTCGGTCGCCTTGGCCGCTTCCCACCGATCCTCGCGCGACTGACCCTGATCCGCAACGCCCGCAAAGACGTGGGGATGCCGCGCTTCCATCTTGTCCGCTATCGCACCCGCGACTGCTTCGAAATCGAACAGCCCTTGTTCCTCGGCCATGCGGGCGTGAAACACCACCTGTAGCAGGAGATCGCCCAGTTCTTCCTTAAGCGCCGCCATGTCGTTGCGCGCAATCGCGTCGTCGACCTCATAGGCCTCTTCGATGGTATAGGGGGCTATCGTTGCGAAGGTTTGTGCGCAATCCCATTCGCATCCCGTCGCGGGATCTCTCAGGCGTGCCATGATGGCCAACAACCGACCGAGGTTGGTGACCGCGGTGTTCTGCAATTCGGACGCGGCAGGGCTGGACGCGTTTGTCACGATGATCCTTTTCTACGGAAGCGCCGAGATGGGCATCAGGGATGAAATAGCTGCGTCAAATAAACTGATAATATTTATTATGTAAAATGAAAGAGCATTCGGTCACGTAGTCAGCGTGAAGATCAGCCCGGCAGCGGCAAAAATCATCAGCCATATCATCGCCATTCGAAGCCTGTCAGCAATCGGTATCCGTTTGCTGCGCAACGCCGAACCCGCAAGAATGAGCGCGGCAAGAATACCAATGATCCTGACGATTTCGTCGCTCACAAAGCGATCTCCAGCCCGTCGTAGGCTGGCTGCACATGTGCGGGCGTTTCGTCACACAGCGTCCTGTAGTCCATCGACTTGTCGAGATGAGTCAGCACTGCCTGGCGCGCCTGGCACGCCTCGACAAGTTCGAGTGCCATTGCAAGATGTGAGTGCGAGGGGTGCGGTTGGCGGCGCAGGCAATCGACGATCAGCACGTCAACGCTAGAAAATAGCGCCACCATATCGTCTGTAACCGCACTGAAATCCGTCGCGTAACCTATTGATTTACTGCCCTGATCAAACCGATAGGCGGTTGACTGCGCCGGCCCGTGCGGCATCTGGCAATGGCGGACTCCTATGCCGCAGATCATGCGGACCCGGTCAAGATTATCGATCTGGCAGATCGTGTGATACCCGTGCTGGCCGGCAAAAACGTAGCCAAAACGCTGCCTCAGGCGTCGTACCGTTTCATCTGCAGCGTAGGACGGAATGGGGCCAGCGCGCCCGTATCGCAAAGGACGAAGATCGTCGATGCCGTGGCAATGGTCAGCATGGTCGTGCGTCCACAACACCCCATCAACCCGGTCGATGCCGCAGGCCAGCAACTGCTGCCGCAGGTCGGTGGACGTATCGACCAGCAGGCGATGGCCGTCATCGCCTTCGACCATGATCGAAACGCGCGTCCGGCGGTTGCGCGGTTCTGTCGGATCGCAATCGCCCCAGTCGTTGCCGATGCGCGGCACGCCAGTGGATGTGCCCGATCCAAGAATGACAACCTTCACGGGGCAGCCTTTGCGAACAACCGGAAGAAGTTTGCGCTGGTTGAAGCGGCCAGAACGTCGACATCCACGCCCCGCAAACCCGCAACGAACGCGCAGGTGTCCGAGACGAATGCAGGTTCGCACGTCTTGCCGCGATGCGGAACCGGCGCGAGAAACGGTGCGTCCGTCTCAACCAGTAACCGGTCTTCAGGGATTGTTGCAGAGAATGCCTGCAAATCTTTGGCATTCTTGAAAGTCACGATACCGGAAATCGAGATCGTCAGACCAAGATCGAGCATTTTCCGGCCGAACGCAGCCGATGCAGTGAAGCAGTGGATAAGCGCAGGGAACCGCCCCTTCCCCATCTCATCCTCGATGATCGCGGCAGTATCCTCTTCCGCGTCCCGTGTGTGGATGATGACCGGCAACCCGGTGTTCCGGGCTACCCGGATGTGGGTACGGAACAGTGCCTGCTGTACTGCACGGTCGGAATGATCGTAATAGTAGTCCAGACCGGTCTCTCCGATTGCGATAACGCGCGGATGGGCTGCGGCTGCGGACAATAGATCTTCGCCAAGATTTGCGTGCTGGTCAGCTTCGTGTGGATGGATGCCGACGCTCGCCCAGACGTCGTGCTCGCGCTCGGCCGTTGCAACGATGGCCTGCCATTCGCTCTGCCGCGTCGAGATGTTGAGAAAGCCGGTTACGCCGCTTGCGCGCGCGCGATCAAGCACGGCGGCCTGCGTTTCAACCAGCCCCTTGTAATTCAGATGACAATGGGAATCGACCAGCATGGCGTTCAGCCGTCCTCCCCTGGCAATTCCAGCCGGGGAAATGCCGGACTGGGCTGTGTCAGCAAGACGCCTTTGCCAACGCGCCGCTCGAACCATGCCTCGTCGCTGATTGAAACAAGATCGCGTTCGTTATCTGGAATACCAAGGTGATCGAACACGCGGGCTGCGGCGGTTGGTACGACCGGCGCAATCGCTATGGTAAGGTCACGGATAGCCTTGAACAGCGAAAGCAGCACTGCCTTCATTCGATCAGGATCGGTCTTGCGCAAGGTCCAGGGCGCCTGTTCGTCGATATAGGCATTGCAGGCGAACACACCCTTCATCCACGCGTCGATCCCGGCGGAAAAGTTGAGCGTGCCGAACTCCGCTGGCAACTCTGCAGCGCAGGCATTGCGCACGGTGGAAAGCAGCGTTCGGTCCGCATCGCTCATCGAGAATGCTTCAAGTTTTCCATCCAGATTCTTGAAAATCATGGAAAGAACGCGCTGCACCAGATTGCCATAGCTGTTGGCGAGTTCTGCATTGCAGCGCGTGACAATCGCTTCGGCGGAATAGGATCCATCTTGCCCGAAAGCGACTTCACGCATCAGGAAATAGCGCAGCGGATCGACGCCGAAGCGGTCTGCGAGAGCAAGCGGGTCGGTCACATTTCCAAGCGACTTTGACTCCTTCTGCCCACGGTTGAGCAAGAAGCCGTGACCGAACACCTGCCGTGGCAGGGCAAGCCCCGCACTCATCAGGAAGGCCGGCCAATAGACGGTATGAAAACGCACGATGTCCTTGCCAATCAAGTGGAGATCAGCAGGCCAGAACTTTGCGAAATCACCATTTTCATCAGGAAAGCCCAGCCCGGTAAGGTAGTTGGTCAGCGCATCGACCCACACGTACATGACGTGCCCTTCACTACCCGGAACCTTTATCCCCCAATCAAAACTTGTCCGTGAAACCGAAAGATCGCGCAGACCGCCTTCGACAAAACGCATGACTTCGTTACGACGGCTGTCCGGCTGAACGAAACCGGGGTGATCACTGTAGTGTGCCAGCAAGGGTTCGGCATATTTTGACAGACGGAAGAACCAGCTTTCCTCAACCGTCCACTCCACCGGAGTGCCATGCGGCGACAGCTTTTTACCCCCCTCGCCAGCAACCAGTTCACTCTCATCGTAGAACGCTTCATCCCGGACGGAATACCAGCCTTCATAACGATCCAGATAGAGATCGCCGTTTGCCTCCATCCGCCGCCACAGTTCCTGCACCGACGCGTGATGGCGTTCCTCCGTCGTGCGGATGAATACATCGTACGAGACGTTCAGTTCATCACACATCTTTATGAAATATGATGACATTTCATTGCAAAGATCGCGCGGTGACATACCCAGCTCACGCGCCTTTTGCGCCATCTTCAAGCCATGCTCGTCGGTCCCGGTCTGAAAGCGTACATCCCTGCCCATGCTGCGCTGGAACCGCGCGATCACATCGGCTGCGATTGCTTCATAAGCGTGGCCGATATGCGGCTTTCCGTTTGGATAGCTGATAGCGGTAGTGATGTAGTAAGGTTCGCCCATTGGGCTGTTCGCTTTCATGTCAGGAATCCGGAGCTTATCGCGTGCCTTCCCTAGTCGGCGCGGCCGCTGCCAGCAAGGCGCCGATTTCCAGCATCAGCAGGCCCGGATCGAAGTTGTAGGTCGGAGCATCGGCTGCAAGGCGCACAAGACCTTCGTGGGCATCGGCCAGACGGAGGCGAGCAGAATCGTCAACGTGCGGCAGCATGCGGACAACGGTCATTCGGGCTGCTTCGATGGCGCTGAGCTGCCGCTCACGGTCCGGGCGCGCGCCCAGCGCCGAGGCGAGTTTGCCGCGCAAGGCAAGGTCGTGGTCGCCGCGTTCCAGCAATTGGGCAAAAACCGCCTGTGCCTTGCCAAGCTCTTGCGACGCAAAAGCAATGGCCGCGCCCGGCGATCCTCCTGCGACAGCCAGTGCTGCCTGCCGCGTATCGGCGTCGAGGTGCGGTTCGGCATCATCAAGCGCCCGCGCCACGTTGCTTTCGCTTAACGACGAAAACCGAACGACGAGGCACCGTGACCGGACAGTCGGGAGAATCCGGCCCAGCGCGTGAACGACCAAGAGAAAAAACGTGCCTTCAGGTGGTTCCTCAAGACTTTTGAGCAAAGCGTTGACAGCATTCTTTTCAAGTTGATCTGCAGCATCAATAATGATGGCACGTCGCGCGCCAAGCGTCGGCCGCGTGTTGAGCCGCCGCTGCATTTCGCGGATCTGGTCGACTGAAATGCTTCGCTTCGTCTGGTATGGTTTGCCTACGTCGCGTTTCTTGAGGTCATCGTCCGTCGCAGGCAGCGGTGCGAGCCGTATGATGTCCGGGTCCATGTGCGGGGCCGGGCGGATCACACCGGGTTCGGCCACCAGTTCGGCCGCAGCCATCACGGCGAATGACGCCTTTCCCAAGCCCTGCTGGCCGGTCAGTATCCATGCGTGATGCATGCGCTCACTCACCAGCGCGCCGCGCCAGGCCTTCCACGCCTCATCATGTCCCAGCCAGACAGTCATTGCGCCAGCACGCCGGACAATACCTGCATGATCCGTCCGTGCACTTCGTCGGGCGCGCCGTAGGCATCAACCGTGGCAAAACGCGCCGGATCGGCAGCCGCATAAGCGGTAAACGCTTGCGCCACGCTGGCATGGTAGGCTGCGCTGCGGCCACCAATCCTGTCTGTACTGTCGCCATCGCGCAGCGAAAGGCGCTGTCCTGCCTGCTCCGCAGAGAGCTGGAGGAGTATGGTGATGTCCGGCAAAAGCCCTTTGCTGCCGATGCGGTGCAGGGCAAGAATATCCGCGTCGGTCAGGTCATCGCCTCCAGCCTGATAGGCGCGGCTGCTGTCAACGAACCGGTCACAAACAACCCATGCCCCACGGTCGAGCGCGGGGCGAATGAGCCGTTCGACATGGTCGGCCCTCGCCGCCGCGAACAGCAGGGCTTCTGCCCTTGGTCCCCACCCTTCCCCCTCGGTGGAAAGGAGCAGCGTACGAATAGCTTCGGCGCCCGCGGTGCCACCGGGCTCGCGCGTGGTCACTACTTCGATACCGCGCGCAGCCAAGGCACTGGCGAGGAGACGCGCCTGCGTCGATTTCCCGGCGCCCTCGCCGCCTTCAAGCGCGATAAAGCGACCGCGCGTCACAAGCCCAGCATCCCGTAAACACCATCACGCAGCCGGGACATTGCGTTGCCAGCCGGTACGCTTTGTCCGGCTACCAGCGGCATCCGGTATGCCGCTCCGCCGGAGACGCGAACTTGCAACTGCGCCACCTCGTCTCCCTTCGCAATTGGGGCATGCAATGGCCCCTTGTACTGCACCGACAGGGTGTAGCTTGGGGCTTGGCCGCGCGGGAAGGTGACCGAAAGAGCGCGCGGTGCGACCAGCGTAACGCTGCGTGACTGGCCGCCCTGAACGCGCGCGCTGCCAACGTGCGCCTCCTTGGCAAACAGCGGGCTGGATTCCCAGGCTGCAAAGCCCCACTCCATGAGCGCACGTGCTTCCGCTGCGCGCACATTCGCCTGGTCGTATCCGCCCAGAACCATTACGAGCCTGCGGCCGTTGCGCTCCGCTGAGCCGACGACGCCGTACCCGGCTTCGTTCGTAAACCCTGTCTTTACGCCGTCCGCGCCTTCGACATGGCCGTAGAGCGGATTATGGTTGTTCTGGGTTATACCGTTCCAGGTGAGTGTGGAGTGGCCGTAAAACTGTCGGTACAGCTTTGGAAAACGGGTCATCAGCGCCGTGCTGAGCACGGCGAGATCGGCTGCGGTCACATAAGTCTGCCCTTCATCCATCCACCCGTTGGGGGTGTTGAAATGGCTGTCACGCATGCCGATCCGGTACGCGGCGGCGTTCATTATTCCGGTGAACGCCTCTACGGAACCGGCAGCGCCTTTGGCCAATACGACACAGGCATCGTTGGCAGAGACGGTGACGATGCCTTCGATCAGTTCGGCAACCGTCGGCCGGGCATCGGCGGGCAGGAACATCGTGCTGCCGACCCGGTGCCAGTCCCGAAACGTCGGCGCATCGATTGGGATGCGCTGATCAAGCCGCAAAGCGCCCTTTTCCAGCAGGTCGAACGCCACATAGCTGGTCATGATCTTGGTCAGCGAAGCAGGAACAAACCGGCGGCGCGCTTCGCGTTCGTACAGCACGCGGCCTGACCCAGCATCGACCAGCAAGGCGATCGGCGCGGAAACCGGCGGCATCACGTCGATCGGCGTCGACGGCGAAGACGCAGAGGGGCCGGGCTGTGCGGCAACCATGCATGGCACAGCCACTGCCATCATTGCGCAGGCGGCGTGCAGGACAAACTTGGGATGCAAAATCGTAATTCCCGCAACTGAAACCTGGTCGCGGGCCTTGGCGATCAAGTCCCGCTGACAATCCGGGCATCGGCATAGCCCGATGCGCGGGCCTTCGCCAGCGCAGCCTCGGCTTCTCCACGATCCTTGTAAGGACCGGAACGGACGCGCCATAGATTGCCGGCTTGATAGAGGCTTCCGCCCGAAGCCTGCGCCACTTTTTGGGCGCGATCCTTTGCAGAAAACGCGCCTACCTGGACAAAAAGGCCCGGCACCTGAGCTTGCGCAAACTTTGGCGCTGGTTTCACTTCCGGCTTTGGTCCGGCAAGCGGTGGCGCTTTTGGCTGCGATTCCGGCGTAGGGTCAGCCTTGGGCGCAGGCTTCGATGCGGCGACGGGTTGCGGTGCCTTGTCCTTGACTTTCGGCAATTCTTTGCGTGGCGGAACAGGTGCTGGCGCGGGTTTTGCCACTGGCGGCGCTGGCGGTGGTGGAGCCTTGGTCACGGAAGTCCCTCCATCAAGCTTGCGCACAAGCGCGGCCAGCAACCCAGGGGGAGTGTCCATACGTGCTGGAGCAGCCTGGCCGGTACGCAAGAGCGCACGCTCGACTTCTGGTGGATTCACGCGGCGGACCCGCACCGGTGTCCGGCGCCCCGGCTGCGTGCCCAGTTCTGCCCAGGCCGCGGGCGACAATTCGATCAGGTCGCCCCCGGCCATTGGCCCACGCCTTGTCAGCCTTACAAGTATTGTCCGGCCCGTATCCAGCGAAGTGACTTCAACGTAGCTCGGCAGTGGGAGCGTCCGATGCGCGCCGCTCACCCCTTGCCCTTCCCCGTCGTGGGCATAGCCGACCGAATCGTAGTTCATCGTGTCGGACGGGGTGTAGGTGACACCGTCGATGGTGAAGGGATCGCCAAGAACCATGGGGTAATCCCCCGCAGGGCCTTGGGAAACGGGCACTGAAGGCCCAGAAACACGGGCATCTGCGCCCCCGCATGCCGCTACCAGCAGCGTTGCAGTCAAGGCGATCCGGCTAGCGGCTGATTTCATCTGCAAGAAGTCCCACGGACAGAGCGTAAAAGTTCGAGCAGTTGTAATCGAGGATAACCCTATAATTTCCGGTTAGCAGATAGGCCGTCCGGCCTTGTCCGTCCGGTTCCAGCAGACTGGCCATGACATCGTCGGGTGGCAAGGTGCCGGAGCGTGGCACGATACCCAGCGCCCGCCATTCGCGCATGGACTTCCACCCGGAATGCCGTTCGAATACGCGTTCGCACCGGGGACTGCGCAACGTGGTGCCCAGCGCCTTGCGATCGAGCCCATCGGGCACGCTGACGGCAACACCCCATGGCTGCCCGGTGCGCCAGCCGGCATCGCGGAAATAGTTGGCGATCGAGGCCAGCGTGTCGGCGCGGCTTGTCCAGATGTCGGCAAAGCCATCCCCATCTCCGTCCTTTGCAACGCGGAGATAAACAGACGGCAGGAATTGCGGATTGCCAAACGCTCCGGCCCAGCTCCCCACCAGACGTGAGCGCGGAACGCCGCGATCGACCATTTTCATCGCCGCGATGAACTCGTCTTCGAACAGATCACGCCGCCGCCCTTCGTAGGCGAGTGTAGCAAGCGAGCGGGCAAGGTCGAAATCGCCGGTGTACCCTCCATAATCGGTTTCATGTCCCCAGATTGCCAGCAGAATTGGCGCGGGCACCCCATACTGCTGTGCGATCCTCGCAATCTGATCCGGCGCAGCAGCATACTGCCTGCGCCCGCGCGCGATCCGGGACGCATCAACATGTTTGCGGCGATAGGGTTCGAACGCCGGGATCACGCCAGGATTGGAGCCGGGCTGGCTACGATCAAGCTGAACGACACGCGGGTTTATCGAAAGGCCATCGATCATCACGGCAATGGTCGATTCGCGCACACCTTCGGCCCGCGCCCGCGCGGCAACCAACTGGAGATAACCCCTGAACCCTGCCTCCGACCCATCGGCTTGCCCTGCAACCGGACCGGACAGCGCGAGAGCCGCAGCGCCAACAAGCGCAAATTGCAGCGTTTTCATGGTATTCAATAAAGCCATGTCCCGGTTTCGCACATTGCGCCGGTCAAGGGAATCCCCCTTTGCGATCCGCAGCGAACGCGCTAACGGCACTGCGTCGCCAACAGGCGACAAAGCGCGGACAGGTGGCCGAGTGGTTTAAGGCAGCGGTCTTGAAAGCTAACGGAGCTTGTCGGCGGGACGAGTGAATGGAGAGAGTTTGCAAGGAGTTAGCGGTAGGTCGGCTTTGACGGCAAAATTGCCCATAAGCCTGTCATAAGCGGCAAGCCCTGAATCGGTATGGAAGAGTGTCCGAGTGGTTTAAGGAACTGGTCTTGAAAACCAGCGACGGGGCAACCCGTCCGTGGGTTCGAATCCCACCTCTTCCGCCAGATTCATTTCGTATAAGCTCGATAGATGACGCCGCCTGATCTAGGGTCCGGACTCACTACAGCCACCAGATGACGGTTGCGGCGAGGCTGATGGCGCCCATGAAGTTTTTGAGGTTGCGATCGAAGCGGGTGGCGATGCGGCGCCAGTCCTTGAAGCGACAGAACA
>JBHSCB010000007.1:0-130081 GCA_042650965.1 Novosphingobium lubricantis
TCAACAGCTGAAGGAAGAGCTCGGCCTCGATCACTTCGAGGGACGATCGTGGCAGGGACTTCACCGACACACCCTCATGAGCATGATCGCGTTCGCCTTCCTGCAAGCCCGTCGCCTCAGGGCAGCGAGTCGGAAAAAAAAAGAAGCTCGAGCCCGCCGCCGCAGCCGACCTTGCCTGCCATCAGGCAGGCAATCCTGACCCAACTCAGCCAGCCCCCGCCGCCAACATGCCCGCACTGCCGTAAACGATGGCGACAAATGATCCGCAGAAATCTGCCAAAGTAGTGCTAGGGTCCGGACTCATTGATTGAGCCAGAAGATGACGGTTGCGGCGATACAGATGGCGGACATGAAGGTGTGGGCGCATCGGTCGTAGCGGGTGTGGATGCGGCGCCAGTCCTTGAGTTTCCCGAACATGTTTTCGATCCTGTGGCGCTGGCGGTAGAGCACGGTGTCGTAGGGAATGGGGACCTTGCGGTTGACCTTGGACGGGATGCAGGGAGCAATGCCGCGCTCTGTCAGGGCGGCACGAAACCAGTCGGCATCGTAGCCCCGATCGGCCAGCAGCGCCCTGGCCCTGGGCAGGGCGTCGATCATCAATGCAGCGCCCTTGTAGTCGCTCATTTGCCCTTCGCTGAGCAACATGACCAGTGGCCGCCCCTTGCCATCGCAGACCGCGTGAAGCTTGGAGTTCAGGCCGCCTTTGGTGCGTCCGATACGTCGGGGAACAGCCCCTTTTTGAGCAAACTGGCAGCGGTGCGGTGCGCCTTGAGATGGGTGGCATCGATCATCAGTTGGTCCGGCTTGCCGCCCTTGGCTGCCAGTGCCGCGAAAATCCTGTTGAACACGCCCATGCGGCTCCAGCGGATGAACCGGTTGTAGATCGTCTTCGGCGGCCCGTATGCCGCAGGCGCATCACGCCATCGCAGACCATTGCGGATCACGAAGATGATCCCGCTGATGATCCGTCGATCATCGACCCGCGGAACCCCGTGCGACAGTGGGAAATGTGGCTCTATCCGACGCATCTGCGCCTCAGACAACCAGATCAGATCACTCATGGTAGCGCCTCCTCGCGCCACCATTGAATCAACCGATCCGTCTCTCCGCAAGCAATTTAATGGGTCCTGAGCCTAACTGAGAATATCGGGCTGGGAGTCGCCAGAAAGGCCGCTCAGGCCGTTGGCGGGGTTGTGGCCACCCCAAGGCCGGAAACGTGCTCAGCGGACTCCAGCGCCGATTTTGCGGACATTCCGCGCGGCGATGTTGCCGGACGCATCGAAGCTGCGCGGCTGGGGGAGTGACAATGGCAGCAACCGAACCCCAGCCGATGGACTATGCCGCAATCCATCCGGACGTCGCAGCGGCGCGCATCAATGGCCATTCCGCCTTGCGCGCCACGCCTTACCGCTGGCCCGATCCCGCTTCGCTGCCACGGCGGCAATGGCTCATGGGCCATTGGCTGCTGCGCGGGGAAGTGACCGCGATCATTGCGCCGGGCGGCACCGGCAAGAGCACGATCGGCAACACGATTGCGCTTTGTCTCGCCAGCGGACAGCCGCTCTTGGGCAAGCCCCTGCATCGCGGGCCGAAAGCGGTGTGGATCTTCAACCTTGAGGACGGGACCGACGAACTGGAGCGGCAATTGTCCGCTGCCTGTGCCTTTCATGGCATCGGCCCCGACGATTGCGGGGACCGGCTGCACCTCGATAGCGGGCTTGTCCAGCCGCTCTGCACGGCAAGCGAGGACCGGGACGGCTTCACATTGGCAGAGGACGTGTTTGCCCAGCTCGCCGCGACAATCAGCGAACGGCGCATCGCAACTGTGATCGTCGATCCTTTCGTTTCGAGCCATGCCGTGCGCGAAAGCTCGAACGAGGCAATCGACGCCATCGCCAAGCGGTGGAAGCGGCTGGCCCAGGAAACCGGCTGCGCGGTCGTGCTGGTGCACCATACCCGCAAGCTGGGCGGGCGCGAGGTGACGGCAGAGGACGGGCGCGGTGCGGTGGCCTTGCGCGATGCTTCCCGCGTCGTGCTCCCGCTCAATCCGATGGGCGATAAGGAAGCCGAAGAACTGGGGATTGCGGACCCGGCATTGCGCCGCTCGCTGGTGCGTATCGACATCGGCAAGGCCAATCGCGCGCCTCCCGATGCCGCCACATGGATCAAGCTGGAAAGCCAGAGCCTCGACAACGGCGACGGGCTGGAGCCTTCCGATTTTGTCGGTGTGGCCACGCTCTGGGAAAAGCCGGACGTGTTCCACGGGCTGAGCACGTGGCACCTCTACACCGTCCAGCAACGGCTTGCGGCTGGTGACTGGCGGGAGAGCGTGCAGGCCAAGGATTGGGTTGGCCACCTTGTGGCCAATGTAGCGGGCCTGTCCGCCGAAACAGACAAGGGGCGCATCAAGGCAATCATTCGGACGTGGAAGCGGAACGGTGCGCTGGCTGTGGAGCATCACGCGATCAATGGCCGGGAAGTGCCTTTCGTGATCGTCGGCAAGCCGGTGGACGCCAGCGAAATAGGCTCCCGTCCGCACTTTGCAACGTGTGGTGCGGAAAGTGCGGAAGGTGCGGGCGCGGACCCGTGACGAACGTGCCCACACCACCACCCCCTTTATAGGGGGTGAGGTGGTGGTGTGGTGCGGGTGAATGCTGGCGAGGATCAATTTTGAAGGTGCGGGAATTATGACTGAAACGAACAAGGCGAAGCGCAAACAACCGGCGCGCAAGGGCAAGGCTGGTGCTCAGCCGCAAGAGCGGACTGTCACGATCCCGTTTCCCGATACGGACAGCGAGGACGAAGCCACCCGCATTCTGGCGCGGGACGTTCCCGGCTGGGAAAAGCTCGACAAGGACGAGCGGGCCGAACTGCTGCGGCTGATCCGTGATCATCGCAAGCGCGGCGCACCGGCCAAGGTCAAGATGACCCGCAAGGCCGATGGCGGCTGGAGTATCGAACCGACCGGCAAGAGCGAAATGCTGGCGCTGCTCAAGCTGCACGAAACCTTCTCGGCCAATTCGATTGATCCGGTGAATGCGCGGGCAAACGAACTGCTCAAATATCTCGGTTCAGTCGGGGCGGACAATGAAGCGCGCTACAATGCCGCGCTGTCATTCATCGAAAGCATGAAGCCCCAGGATCAGGCCGAGGCGCTGTTGCTGGTGCAGATGTATTGCACCCATGACGCGGCAATCCGGGCGCTGAGCCAGCTTGGATCGGCGGAATGGATACCGACCGCACAGACGTTCGGAAACCTCGCCGCGAAACTGCTGCGCACCTCTCAGGGGCAAATGGAAACGCTGTCCCGGATGCGCCGGGGCGGGGAACAGGTCGTGAAGCATATCCACGTCGATAACCGGGGCGGGCAGGCCGTAATTGCCGAGAACGTCAATCAGGGGGGCGGAACAGCGAAAAATGAGGATCAATCCCACGGAGCCGGAAGTTCTGGCATCGGCCCCGCGCTGCTTGGCCATGACGCGCAGGGGCACGGCGTGCCAATCCCCAGCCGTGAAAGGGCGGAAGCGGTGCCGTATGCACGGCGGGACGAATCCCGGCGCGCCTAGGGGCAATCAGAATGCCCGCAAGCATGGCGGCTATTCCGCCAAGACGCTGGAGGCTGTGCGGTATGTGAAGGCGATGGCGCGGCTGGTGCGGGAAACGCCATAGCTTGCGCCTTTGCGGTATGCCTGAAATGGTCGAAGCCCCAGAATTGGGAAAAGGGGCAGGGCAATGGCAATTGATCGTGAAGCGCGCTTGCGAGAAGTTCTGGCGGAAGTGAATATGCTGGACCTGTGGGCCGCTACCAAAGCGATCTTTACCCAATGGGGATGCTTGGCCATCTTTTTCATTGTGGCAGCCATTATGGGACAAATCCCCGCATTCTTGACCGGCACGAGCGATGGTTTCGGAATACCTGATTGGCTGATTTGGCTCTTTGTGATTTGGGCTTTTGTCGGCGGCTACACTGCCGATCAGAGCTACCATGAGCACCGCTTTGCCTGGTATTTCCCGAAGGCTGGTTTTCTGTGGTCGATCCCGCTGGCGTGCTATTTCATGGTTGGCATTCAAATATTTCGGGGCATCGGTCCCGACGCGGACGCATGGGAGCGGATGGGCCGATTTGTGTTGGCGGCGGCATGGTGGTTTCCTTTCTTCCTCGCAGTCTCATTGCTCGAAATTGGGCACAATCGCTTGATGGAGAAGCGGGCGGAGCGCCAGCCGACCGGCAAGCTGTGACCCGAACGTGACTTGCTGCAAGCCCGCAGAAAACGGCGCTTTCGGTCGAATCCAAGTCGCAAGTCATTTTTGATTGAGAAGCTGCCACCTGCCGAAACCCGCTCAATTCCGCCCTTTCCAGCCGCGATTTGTCGCGTTCGGTGTGTAGGGGTTTCCAGCTTCCACGGCTGGCACCGGTTTGCATCCCCGAATTGGAATGCAGCCCATTGGCAAGCTGGTCCGGCTGGATGCGACGAAGCGCAACAGCCGGTTATTGATTTGTTGGGAATCGGTGGATATATCCACCTCAACAAAGCCCGCCACGCCTCTCAACGATGCGCACCATGGCGGGCTACTTTGTTTTTGGCCTTGGCTCGCGCATAAACCGACGATGCGCCATTTCAACAAGCCCCCCAAATCAATTCCCGATCAAATTGCGTTGCTCCGAGAGCGCGGGATGGTGATCGACAATGTCCAGCAAGCGACATGGGCACTCAGCCATATCAGCTACTATCGGCTACGGGCCTATTGGCTCTATTACGAAGCCGATCCCGAATCCGGCAATCATGTATTCAAGGATGGGACGACGCTGGAAGCGGTGCTCGCCCTCTATGAGTTTGATCGCCATCTCCGGCTACTGCTCATGGATGCTTTGGAGCGGATAGAGGTAGCGGCGCGCGGTGCGTGGGCGCACCAAATGGCAATGGTCTATGGGCCGCATGGCTACCTTAATGCGGCGCTGTATCCGCGCACGGACCGCTTTCAAGCCAACCTGGCCCAGCTACAATCCGAATATGATCGCTCGCATGACGTGTTCGTCGATCACTACAAGCGCACCTATAACAACCCGCCATTGCCGCCTGTCTGGATGGCTGCGGAGTTCATCTCCTTTGGCCTGCTTTCCAAGTTCTTCTCTGCTTTGGGGGGACGCGCAGACCGTAAGGCCATTGCTCGCAGGATTGGCTTTGATGACCGGGTGTTTCAGGGCCTGATGCATCACCTTGCGACGGTGCGAAATATTTGCGCGCACCATAGCCGCCTTTGGAATCGGCGCTTCACCGTAACCTTTCCAATCGCGCAGAATCCCGCCATCCTTGCAGATACGATAGCCCCCGAAGCTGATCGCAAGCTCTACAACACACTCTCGATGCTCTTGCACTCAATGGGGACCGTGGCCCCAGAATCGGACTGGCCAAGCCGCCTGACGTGTTTGATCGCGGAAAATCCCACGGGCGATTTTGCTGCCATGGGCTTCCCGGACGATTGGCGGGAGCGTCCGCTATGGGCGCATCTCTGCTTCGATTAGCCCGCTGGCGTTCGCCTCAAGCGCCGGGCCTATCGGGGAGCGGTTATGGGAACCGGCGCACGATCTTGAAAAAATATCAATAAAATCAAGGCAGATTGGCGGAGCGGGAGGGATTCGAACCCTCGATACGCTTTTGACGTATACTCACTTTCCAGGCGAGCGCCTTCGACCACTCGGCCACCGCTCCGCATTGCTCTGGAAGGCAGGCCCCTAGCGGTACATGCGCGCTTTCGCAAGGCATCGGTTTTTGCAATGGTGCGGAAATGTCATTGCTCACCCTGTTGGCCGCCCTTGCCGCTTCATCCTCGGCTGTTTCCGTCGATCCTGCACGATCGCCCGGCCCTGCAGAGGTCGTGGCAGCGGCTCAGGCAGATGACTGGCAGCCTATCGCACCTGCAGACCTGCTGGTGATGGATCTGGCCCCCGACGCTGCAGCGCGGCCACGCCGGGTGGTGATCCAGTTGCTGCCTGCACCGTTTTCGCAAGGATGGATTGGCAATATCCGCACGCTGGCAGCAGCGCACTGGTGGGACGGCACCTCTATCAACCGTGCGCAGGATAACTATGTCGTGCAGTGGGGCGACCCTGAAGGGGAAAACCCTGGCTTGGCCAAGCCGCTTCCGCCGGGACTGCAGGCAGTCCCGCAAAGCGCCTATGGTGTGCGCGCAGGCAGCGGCGATCGCACCGTCTCCCCCGAAGAACTTGATGTGTGGCTGGCGACGATCGAAGCGACCCACGCCACGTGGCACGCGCTGAGCCGGAAGACAGACGCCAGCAAGGACGCCGATCCTTATGCCGATGACACCTTCTTCTTTCGGGGCTGGCCGATTGCCGCCTCGCGCAAGGGACCAAGCGCATGGCCGGTGCATTGCTACGGCAGCGTTGGCGTAGGGCGCGACTATCCGCCGGACACAGGTTCGGGCGCCGAACTGTATGCCGTGATCGGCCACGCCCCGCGCCAGCTTGACCGCAACATCGCAGTTGTCGGCCGGGTCATCGAAGGAATCGCGCACTTGTCCACTTTGCCGCGCGGCACAGCAGACCTTGGGTTCTACGCGACGCCTGGAGAGCGTGTGCCGATCCTTTCCATCCGCATGGGCGATGCCGTACCGGGCCTGCCAGCATATCAGTATCTTTCAACCGAAAGCACAACCTTTCACCGCTATGCCGATGCTGTGGCCAACCGGCGCGACCGGTTTTTCATCCAGCCCGCCGGGGGCGCAGACATCTGCAACGTAAAAGTGCCCGTGCGACGGGTACCGTGAACCGCGGCTCGCAGGCAATGCGTGCCATGCTCTGGCGGTGGACCGGCAATACCAGCGGCGGAGACTGGTTCTTTGTGACGGTAGACGAAGCGACCGCCGAGGCGCTGACGGCAACAGCCCTGCTGCATCGGCTTGAAACGGGCCGTCGCGCGGGGTGGGGTTCGGTGAAGGTCGCTGCGCAGATTGGGGCAACGCGGTGGGCCACTTCAGCCTTTCCTTCAAAGGATCGGGGTTGGATTGTTCCAGTGAAAGCCGCTGTACGCAAAGCCGAAGGGCTGGTTGAGGGCGAGCCGTTCACGCTCACGCTGGCGTTCTGAAAATCAGCCGCCGCGCAGCACCTTTTCCACTGCCTGCGCAATCTGCTGGACTGAAAACGGCTTGGCGAGGAAGTGCATGTTGGGAATGTCAATTTCCCGGCGCAACTGCTCTTCGGCATAGCCTGACATGAACAGGAACGGCAGATCGGGGTGCAGCGCGCGGATTTCGCGCGCCATCGCCGGACCATCGAGAGTGGGCATGACCACATCGGAGACGACCAGATCGAACCCGGCGCCTGCGGCAATCTTCTCAAGCCCCTCTTCCCCGTCGGCCGCCGTTGTCACTTCGTAGCCCTGACGGACCAGCGCCCGTTCGGCCACGGCGCGCACGGTGTCCTCGTCCTCGACCAGCAGGATGCGCCCTCCGCCCGCCCATTCGCGCGGGGCCTCGATCCGTGGGCGCGCGGCTTCGGCCGTTTCGGCTTCGTCGGGCACATGGACTGGCAGATAGATGCTGAAACGCGTGAACCGGCCCACTTCGCTTTCCGCAAAGATGAAACCGCCCGATTGCTTGACGATCCCGTATACGGTCGACAGCCCAAGCCCCGTGCCCTTGCCCTTTTCCTTCGTGGTGAAGAAGGGTTCGAATATCTTGCCGAGCAGGTTGGGGCGGATGCCCTGCCCGTTATCCTCCACCACCAGCGCGGTGTAATCGCCGATCGGCAGGATCTCGCTCTTCATGGCCCGCACGTCGGCGGCCGTAACCCGGCGGGTCATCAGTTTGAGCATGCCGCCGCCCTTCGCCGGGGTTGCAGCAATGCCAGCCACGGGACGATCCGTGCCGAGCCGTTCGTTATCCAGCCGTTCGTTGATGGCATCGCGTGCATTGACGGCAAGGTTGAGCAGCACCTGTTCAAGCTGGACCGGATCGGCGCGGACAAACCCCAGATCGCGGTCGTGGCTGACCGACAGGGTGATCTTTTCGCCCAGCAGGCGTTTGAGCAGGGCGGAAACCTCGGCCACGACATCGGGCAGTTGCAGCACTTGCGGGCGCAGCGTCTGCTGGCGCGAGAAGGCGAGAAGCTGGCGGGTCAGCGATGCCGCGCGATTGGAATTGGCCTTGATCTGCTGAATATCGTCATAATCGCTGTCACCGGGCGTGTGCCGCATCAGGATCAGGTCGCAGTAGCCGATGATCGCGGTAAGCACGTTGTTGAAATCGTGGGCAACGCCACCGGCAAGCTGCCCCACGGCCTGCATCTTGGTTGCCTGCGCAATCTCGCGTTTCAGGCGGGTTTCCTCGGACGAATCCTTAAGGCTCAGCAGGACAGCGCCTTCGCCCAGCCCGCGAACACCGGCGAGGCTGAGTGAAACCGGTTCATCCGGCGCGGCGCGCAGGCGCACGGCAACGTCACCCGCCATAGGCTGGCCCTGTCCGTAGCGGCGAACCGCATCGACCAGTGCCCCCTTGTCTTCCTTGATGACAAGATCCGAAGGGTAAGGCGGCGGGATCGTATCGTCATGCCCGGCCGCGCGCAGAAACGCCGCGTTGGCGAAGAGGAACCGTCCGTCGCGGTCAGTCATGGCCAGCCCAAGCGGGAGGCGGGCCAGCAGCGCCTCGATCTGGGGCAGCCCGGCGCGCACATCCCCGAACCCGCCCCCGGCAAGGCCACCGTTGTCAAGCAGCAGAAACAGCGAAGCGGTCCGCGCCGGATCGGTGTTGGCCACGCTGTCAGGGTCCGCGATCGGCAGGTGCACCATTCTTACCGGCGCACCCTTGCGCCCTTCGCGGCTGTAGAAGATCCGCTCGGCTTCGTCGCTGGCCAGAAACGATACGAAATCGGCGCCGGCAAGATCGGTTGACGCGTCGCCGGTCGCGCGCTGGGCGAAAGCGCCATTGGCGGCCACGATGGCACCATCCGGTTGCACGACCGCAGCCTGCACGCCTTCGCGCGCCAAGGAACGGCCGACCTTCCCGGCAACATGCGTCGCCATTTCCGCCACAAGGTCGTGGCTGACAACCGCGGTGAAGCGCCAGACCAGATAATCATCGCCCCGCCCTGCGCGAGTCAGGTCGGCAACCCACACCCGGCCTGCGGCCTCCAGCCCTTCCGCCCGCGCTGCACCATCGCGCCACGCGGCGCGCATCGCGTTTTCCAGCGTGTCGGCCGATCCGCGTTCCAGCGGCAGACGCGGCGGAGCTGCGGACACGCCGAACCATTCCCCCATCAACGCGTTGGAACACACCAGCCGCCCCGCCCTGTCGGTAATTGCGATGCCGCAATCGGTCCGCTCGATCGCTGCATTGGTCACGGACCAGTCCGGTGCGGCAAAGTCTGGCGCGGCCTCAGCCTGCGCCGGGCGCACCACCAGCCGCAGGATCGCCCCGATCGTGCCGATGCCGCCGATGAATCCCGCCGCGATCAGCGGCTGGCCGGAAATGCCCCACAAAAGTCCGGCGCTGGCCAAGGCGGTGGTCCCCAGCAACAACCAGTCGCGCAAAGGCACGCGGTCCGCACCATCGTGCGGTTGGCCGGCTGCGCGGCTGGCGGCAGGATCGACCATCAGTCGGGAAAGTCCCGCGCAGCGGATCGCAAGCGGCGCATCTTGCGCTTGTGCGCCGTCCACCAGCGCCAGCCGATGGCCGATACGACGTAGCCCAGCACGGCGGCGACGAGGGAGATCAGGAACAGGCCGATGATCAGCGAGGGCGCAGCATCGGTGCCAAGCCAGGCAAGCCAGTCTGCAACGCTTGCGCCACGCGTGACCAACTGGCTGACCGTCGAAAAATCCGCGTGATAGCCGAACTGGTTGCCGACCCAGATCGCACCGGGCAGGAAGACGAACAGGGTCGTCGGCGGGATCGAGACGAAGGTCATCAGCACGGCGAGCGGGATGTTGCCGCGAAACGGCACGCACATCAACGCCGCACCCACGATCTGGACACCGGGGATCAGCGCAAAAATGCCGATGAACAATCCTGCAGCGACACCGCGCGGCACTGATCGCCGGGTGAAGCGCCACAATTCATGCCGCGCCGCCAGCGGACGGGCGAAGCGGTTTCGCTCCATCTGCTCCCGCGTCGGCATGTTGGCCCGCGCCCATTTGACGATGCTGTTGAACATTGCGCTTTTCGTTTTATCCGGTTTTGGCCCGCTCTGCGACGGAACCATGGCCACGCATTAATGCAGTCTGGCTTTCCAAGGGGTGAAGCGCATCACCCGTGATCTTTCATTATTCTCGCCTTTTCGCGCTTCCAGTCGCGCTCTTTCATCGTCGTCCGCTTGTCGGCAGCGTTCTTGCCCTTGGCCAGCGCAAGTTCCACCTTGGCACGGCCGCGGCTGTTGAAATAGACCGACAGCGGCACAAGGGTCATCCCCTTGCGTTCCACCGCACCGTGGAACTTGGCGATTTCGCGTTCGTGGAGCAGCAGCTTGCGCGGGCGCTTGGGTTCATGGTTGTGCCGGTTGCCATGGCTGAACTCCGGCACGTTGGAGTTGACCAGCCAGACTTCGCCGTTCTTCACTTCGGCATAGCTTTCCGCGATCGACCCTTCCCCGAAACGCAGGGATTTCACCTCGGTCCCGGTCAGGCAGATTCCGGCCTCGTACTTGTCTTCGATAAAATAATCGAAACGCGCACGGCGGTTTTCGGCAACGACTTTTTTCTTGTCGAACGTAGCGGGAGTCGGACGGGCCATGATACAGTCCATGTAGGCACGGACCCGGCAAAGCGAAAGTGGGGCTTCGCACTTTGCCGGGCATCGCAAAGACTATGCCGCGTCGAGCAGCCCCGCATGGACAAGCGCGGCGTCCACCGCCTGGCGCGCGGCTTCGTTGCAAGGCACCATCGGCAGCCGCAGTTCATCGCTGATACCGGGGAACACGCGGCTGAGCGCATACTTTACCGGGCCGGGCGATGCGTCTTCGAACATCGCGTAATGCAACGGATAAAGCTTGTCGTTCAGCTCCCGCGCCAGTTCGAAATCATTCGCAGCGCACGCCGCCTGAAAATCCGCACAAAGCCGCGGCGCGACATTGGCGGTCACCGAGATGCAGCCCACAGCGCCCGCGGCGTTGGCAGGCAAGGCCAGTTCATCGTCGCCGGAAAGCTGGCAGAAATGCTTGCCGATCCCCATGCGATGGTCGGTCACCCGCGAAAGATCGCCGCTGGCATCCTTGATGCCGACGAACTTGCCGGGATAACGCCGCGCCAGTTCGCACACCGTTTCGGGCAGGATGTCGGTAACGGTGCGGCCCGGCACGTTGTACAGGATGATCGGCAGATCGTTGTGTTCGGCCAAGTAGCTGAAATGCGCGATGATCCCGGCCTGGCTCGGCCGGTTGTAATATGGCGCCACGCACAGCGCAGCCTGCGCCCCGCACTTTGCGGAAAAGTTCATGTGCAGCAGCGCATTCATTGTGTCGTTGCTGCCGCACCCGGCGATGACCGGCACACGCCCTGCGGCCTGTTCCATGCACACTTCGATCACGCGATGGTGTTCGGCGTTGGACAGCGTCGATGCCTCGCCGGTGGTGCCGCACGGGACCAGCGCAGAGGAACCGTTTTCGATCTGCCAGTCGACCAGCCGCCGAAATGCCTTCTCATCGAAGGCGCCATCACGAAAAGGGGTGACAAGAGCCGGAATCGAGCCGGAAAACATGGACAATATCCCTCAACTTGCCGCATGAGGAACCCGTACACCACGAATACCCCAAGGGCCGAATGCGCCGACCGTGCAACATGCATCGGTTCGTTCAGCGCCTGATAAGGAGCAGAGCCATAGAATGTCCAGCATGGACGTGAAAGCCTTGATCTTGCGGTCGAGCGTTGTCGGGCTGCTGATCCCGATGCTCGGCGCCTCTACCGTGGTGCATGCCAGCGGCACAGCCGGCGCGGACGCCGCCGACTGGGACCGTGCGCGCGCCAACCTTGCCGCCAGCCCGGCCGGGCCGATGCTGGACGCGGTGGAACGGTGGAAACTGCTGAGCAGTTCGAACCGCTTCGGCTTTTCCGATTACGCCAATTTCGTCCTGACCTATCCCGGCTTCCCGGAAGAGGAAAAGCTGCGGCGCTATGCCGAACATGCGCTGGAACGCGAACCGGCCGACGCCGCGCGCCTTGTTTCCTACTTCGAACGTCAACCACCGCTGACCAATGTCGGCCGGGCACAATATGCCCTGGCGCTGATGACGCTTGGCCGCCCCGAAGCGCGCGAAGCGGCACGGCAGGCGTGGCGCGGCGGGGCCATGCCAGACGCTGCGGAAGGCGCGCTCCTGTCTGCCTGGGGCAGCAGCTTTACCGTGGACGATCACGACGCCCGGATGGACGCGCTGCTCTGGTCCGGCGCTACCGAACAGGCGGCCCGCCAGCTTGGCTGGGTCAGCGCAGAACGGCGGGCGATTGATGGCGCGCGTCTTGCGGCGATGCAGGGGGGCGATCCTTACGCCAGCGTATCGGGCGTATCGACACAACTGCTCAACAGCGACCCCGGCTTCGTATTTCAGCGCGTGCGCCAGTTGCGCAAGAGCGGAAACGGCGCGGGCGCACGCAGCCTGCTGGCCAACCGTCCCTTGCTGGCGCGCTTGCCGCTGGATCGGGAAAAGTGGGTCGAGGAACTGCTTATAAACGCCCGCGCTGCCGCAACCGCCGGCGATGCGCGCGGGGCTTACCGGATTGCGGCGGGGATCGACGATGCCTTTGCCCCTGGCGAAGACATCAGCCAGTCCGCCTATGGCCTGCGCGACGATTACACATCGCTGATGTGGCTGGGCGGAACCCAAGCCTGGTTCAATCTGGGCGACGGCGCCAGTGCGGCACCGCTGTTCTGGCGCTATGGCGCGGCGGCGCGCACGCCGGGTACGCGCTCCAAGGGGTTCTACTGGGCAGGTAAGGCCGCAGCCCGCGCCGGGCAACAGGGCGAAGCGCGCCGCTACTTTGAAATGGCAGCGCAATATGCCGATCAGTTCTATGGTCTTCTCGCGCTCGAACGGCTGGGCCGTCCGGTGCCGCAATTTGCCGCGGATTCGACCGTGGAAGTCTCACCTGACGCGCGCAGCCGCTTCTATGCGCAACCGCTGACCCTGGCCGTGCGCGAACTTGCCCGCAATGGCGACTGGCGCACGACGATCCGCTTTTTCAAGGAAATCGCCGAACAGCAGCAGAGCGAGGCCGATCACCTGATGGTGGCGCAACTGGCGCGCGATCTGGGGCGACGCGACCTTGGTGTGATCGTCGGACAGGCAGCGGCGGCGCGCGGTTTTCTGGATTTCCAGCATATCGCCTTCCCGCTCATCCCGGTCCCACCGGGTTATGAAAGCAAGTGGACCGGCATCCACGCCATCACCCGGCAGGAAAGCCAGTTCGCGCAGAATGCCGTCAGCCACGCGGGCGCACGCGGGTTGATGCAGCTCATGCCCGGCACCGCCAACGAACAGGCGGGCAAGCTGGGCCTGTCGTACAATGCATCGGCCCTTACCGCCGATGCCGGATACAACATCCGGCTCGGCTCCGGGTACTTTGAACGGATGCTCGACTATTACGGACGGTCATGGCCGCTGGCAGTCGCAGCCTATAACGCCGGCCCCGGCAACGTGAACAAATGGCTGCGCGCCAACGGCGATCCGCGCCAGGGGGACATCGACTGGATCGAATGGATCGAACGCATCCCGATTTCGGAAACCCGCAACTATGTGCAGCGCGTGCTTGAAAACGCGGTCGTCTACGAAGCGATGAACCCGCAAAACGCCAGCTACCGCGGCCCCAACCCGATGAGCCGGTTCCTCGGCAAGCGCGAGCCAGGCTGATACCGGCATGACCCGGCCCGATGGTCACCCGATTACCCCGGCAGGGCTGGCCGCCTTGCGCGCGCGTTATGATCACCTGCTGGGCACGGAACGCCCGGCGATTGTAGAGATCGTAAGCTGGGCTGCGGGCAACGGCGATCGCTCCGAAAACGGCGATTATCTTTATGGTCGCAAGCGGATGCGGGAAATCGACCGGGAACTGGCTTTCATCGCCCGGCGCATGAAGGCGGCGCGCATCGTCGATCCGGCGCAGCAACAGGATCGCAGCCGTGTGCTGTTCGGGGCCACGGTCGAGATCGCGGACGAAGATGACAACCGGCGCCTGCTCACGCTGGTCGGCGATGACGAACAGGATGCCACCAACAACCGGATCGGCTGGAGCGCACCCATTGCCAAGGCGTTGCGCGGCGCACGGGTAGGCGATCTGCGCGTGGTGCGGCTTCCTTCGGGCGAGAAAGAGTGGGAGATCGTCTCGGTTTCCTATCCCGACGCTGAACGCTAGGACGGCCAGCATGAACCCGCACATCAGAAAAGGCCGCTTCTACATCATGCGCCATGGCGAGACGGTGTTCAACGCGACACGCCGTCTTCAATCGAACAGCATGCACACCCCGCTGACCGTCCAGGGCTTCGCGCAGGCGCAGGCGATGGCGCAGGCATTGCAGCCGGAACTGCATGGCAAGCCCGCGCCGACGCTGCATGTGTCCGACACCGGGCGCACGCTGCAAACCGCTGCTGTTCTTGCCGAAACGCTGGGGCTGGACTGGTTTTCCGCGCGCCGCACGCCGGACTTGCGCGAAATCGACATGGGGTCGTGGTGCGGCCGGTCATACAGCGATGTCGAGGATGAGGCCGGACCGATCGTGATCGAGGATCACTTGCTGCGCCCCGCCCCTGACGGTGAAGATTATCCGATGATTGCAACGCGTCTGCGCCGCTGGATTGCCGGACTGGACGATTGCGGGGGCGATCATATCGTGGTCATGCACGGCATTTCCAGCCGCGTGCTGCGCGGAATCATGGCGAACTATCCGGTGCATCCGCTGCACGGCGCGCCGATCGCGCCTTCGCTGCGGCAAGGGTCCATCGCACTGGTACGCGACGGCGCCGAACGCGTCCTGTTCGGCGCGCAGCGCGGGGTTGAGCACGCATGACAGGCGTCGTTGTCAATCTTCGCCAGGCCCGCAAGGCCAGGCTCCGGGTCGAAAAGGAAACTATCGCGCAAGCCAATCGCGCGAAGTTTGGCCGCACCAAGGGCGAAAAGGCGCGCGACAAAGCGGAAGCCGAGCGTGCCGCCCGCACGGTTGACGGTGCACGGCGGGAAGAACCGTGAAACGACGCATGTGTATCGCGGCCATTGTTGCCGTGTGCCTCGCAAAGCCCGCTGCGGCGCGCGACAGCCTTGGCGTTTTCGGCAACTGGGGCGCGTTCCGCGATCCGGCCGTGCCGCGGTGCTATGCCATTGCACGTCCTGCCAGGATCAAGGGGCGCACGCAGGAGTTCCAACCCTACTTCACCGTCGGCTTCTGGCCCGAACGGGGCATTCGCGCAGCAGTGCATGTGCGGCTGGCGCGCAGACTTGCACCGGGATCGAAAGTCACCGTGTCGTTTCCCGAAGCCAACTTCACGCTGCAGACCGGGCAGGCCGACGCCTGGCCTACCGACCAGACCGGCAATGCCGGAATTATCGCCCAGTTACGCAGCGCATCACGGATGATCGTGATCGCCCGCGCTGCAGACGGGCGCGCTTTCCGCGAAAGTTACAGCCTTGATGGCGCTGCGTCCGCAATGGATGCGGCGGCACTCGGGTGTGCTGCGGCACGAAAAAAGGGCGAGCCGTGATGGCCCGCCCTCTTTCATTCCTGCGGTTCTAACGATTAGAAGCGCACGCCGACCCCGGCCATCACCTGATGACGGTCAGTGTCGATGTCGAAGCGGCTGCTGTCAGGCGTGCCGCCGTTGAAATCAAACTCACCACGGTTGTAGTTGGAATAACGGTATTCCAGCTTCACGAAGCTGTTCTTGCCCAGCTTTTGTTCAACGCCTGCACCGACGCGATAGCCATCGGTGTCAAGCCGCTGGCGCAGGCTGGTGGTGCCATCGGTACCCTGCAGATTGTAGCGGGCATTGCTGTAGCCGCCCTTGGCATAAACCAGCGTGCTCGGCGAAACGGCATAACCGATCCGGCCGCCAAGGAAGTAGGAACGCCCGGCATCGACGCGGCCCAGGTTGAAGACGTTGGGCTTGCTGTTGTTGTTGTCCCAGCCCGCGCTGCTATCGGTAATTTCGGCTTCGGCACCAATCGTCATGCGGCTGCCAACAGCAACGTCATAGCCGATCGCACCGCCATAGCTCACACCGTCGATCGACTGCTTGAGATCGCGGGTGGTGTCGACATCTTCGCTGCTGCCCGAACGGTGGTGGTCATAACCGACCAACGCTTCGGCACGAAAGCCATCAAAGGCTTCTGCCGGGGTTGCGTCCTGCGCGAAGGCAGGGGCTGCGGTCAGAGCTGTACCAGCAGCGAGAATTGCGCAGATCTTCTTCATTTCAATAACTCCATTCAAACCAGTCCTGCCGCTTGATTGTCTTGTCAGCGACCCGGCAGTCCCCCTTGAATGCGCGGCATGCGATCGGGTTTCATGAACCTGAGACAACAAGAAACCGTTGTAAATTAGTCACATACAGTGCGGCGAGGCGATCATGCAGCGCGGCGACCGGTGGGAACCAATATGGCGAGCGAAGGTTAGCGCGCGCGTGTTTGCGCTGGCCCCGGACTGGCCCTATATGCGCGCCATGCAGATCCCGCCCGAACACACGCCTTCCCCGGCCAGCTACATGCCGATTCCGGGCCATATCGATCCGGTTCCCGTCCCGCGCCCGATCACGCCGCGCGAAGATGGCCGGGTCGACCTGATCGGCCTGCCCCGGCAGGAAATCGCCACGATCTTCGCGCAAGCCGGGCTTGACGCGAAAGCCGCCAAGCTGCGCGCCAAGCAGGTATTCCACTGGCTCTATCATCGCGGCGTGACCGATTTCGACGCGATGACCGACATTGCCAAAACCATGCGACCGTGGCTGGCCGAACGGTTCGTGATCGGGCGGCCCGAAATCGTCGAAGCACAGGTATCGACCGATGGGACGCGCAAGTGGCTGCTGCGCACGGCGGACAACCACGATTTCGAAATGGTGTTCATTCCCGATGCGGATCGTGGAACGCTGTGCGTATCCAGCCAGGTCGGCTGCACGCTCAATTGCCGGTTCTGCCACACCGGCACGATGCGGCTGGTGCGCAACCTGACGCCGGGCGAAATTGTCGGTCAGGTCATGCTGGCACGTGATGCGCTGGGCGAATGGCCCAAGGCTGGCGGCACCATGGCCGGGCTTGATTTCGACGACGATGACGAGGAGCAGGCGGCAGCGTATACACCTGACGGGCGCCTGCTGACCAACATCGTGATGATGGGCATGGGCGAACCGCTCTACAATTTCGACAACGTCCGCGATGCGCTCAAGCTGGTGATGGACGGTGACGGGCTGGCATTGTCAAAGCGCCGCATCACGCTTTCCACCAGCGGTGTTGTGCCGATGATGGCCCGCTGCGGTGCCGAAATCGGTGTCAACCTTGCAGTGTCACTGCATGCGGTGACGAAGGACGTGCGCGATGAGATCGTGCCCATCAACCGCAAGTTCGGCCTTGAGGAGCTGCTGCAGGCGTGCGCCGACTACCCAGGCGCATCCAACGCCCGGCGCATCACTTTCGAATATGTGATGCTGCGCGACAAGAACGACAGCGACGATGACGCGCGTGAACTGGTGCGGCTCATCAAGCACTATCGCCTGCCCGCGAAGGTCAACCTTATCCCCTTCAACCCGTGGCCGGGCGCGCCTTATGAGTGCTCCACGCCTGAGCGCATCCGCCGCTTTGCCGAAATCGTGTTCGACGCCGGCATCAGCGCGCCGGTACGAACGCCGCGCGGGCGCGATATCGACGCGGCTTGTGGCCAGCTCAAGACCGCAGCGGAGCGCAAGAGCCGCGCCGAACTTGACCGTCTGGCCGAGGAAAAGCAGGCGGCGCTGGGCTGACGGCGCGCGCGGCGCTGGCGGACGTCAACCAATCTTGCGCTGAAGGACCGTTTCCTGGTCCTGCGCGGCAGGCGGCGTGGGCGGACGGACGACGATGTTTCCATCCTGCAAATGCAGCGGTGTTGAAAACTCGACACCCATGCGGTCCTCGCTCGACCAGCGGCAGGTTACGGTCACGACAAGGTTTTGCCCCAGATTGACCCGGAAGATCGTGCCCGGCGGGACATTCCACAACCCTTCGATCAGCGCGCCTGTCTGGCTGATGTTGCGGATCATGGCGTTATAGCTGTGCCCGCCATGGTCGAGCACGACCTTGCGCAGCATGGACTGGCGGGCAGCACGCGCCGCGCGCGGCCCCTTGGCAATTGCAACAAGGCCGGTAGACAGACGCAGCGCCGCGTTGTCGGACGACAACGGCCGTTCATAGATGTAGCCCTGAACGTGGCTGCACCCCAACATGCGAACCAGATCGAGTTCGTCCAGCGTTTCGACGCCCTCGGCAGTCGTTTCCATTCCCAGGGCTTCGGCCAGGCTGACGATCGAGGCGATAATGGCGCCGTTGCGGCTGCCAGGCTGGGTCGCGCCGCGCACAAAGGACTGGTCGATCTTGATCTTGTCGAACGGTGCCGAGCGCAGATAGCCGAGTGAGGAATAGCCGGTACCGAAATCGTCGAGCGCGAGCCGGACGCCAATCGCCTTGAGCGACTTGAACATCTGGTCCGTACCGGCATCGTCGTTGAGAAACACGCTTTCGGTTATCTCAAGCTCCAGCCGGTCCGGAGCGATCTGCGAACTGGCCAGGGCATTGGTGACGATCAGTGGCAAGGATGGGTTGGCAAACTGCAACGGCGATACGTTGACGGCCACGCGCACCTCTTCGGGCCAGGACGCAAGATCCTGGCACGCCTTGCGCAAGGCCCATTCACCGATCGGCGCGATAAGGCCGGTATCCTCGGCAATCGGGATGAAGCGCGCCGGGCTGATCCAACCCTGTTCCGGGTGGTTCCAGCGCAAAAGCGCCTCGAAACCGGTAATCTTCTCGGTCGCCGTTTGCACGACCGGCTGATAATACAGTTCCAACCCGCCGGTCGTGACCGCATCGCGCAGATCTTCTTCAAGCTGACGGCGTTCTTCGGCATCACTGTGCAGGTCCGGCGCATAGAAATGAAAGCGCCCCCGCCCACCGTCCTTGGCAGCATAGAGCGCGAGGTCAGCATTGCGGATCAAGGCTTCGCTGGTCACGCCATCGTCCGGCGCCAGGGCTATGCCCACCGAAGCACCGATCATCACCCTGCTGCCTTCGATCGAATAAGGCTGTGATGCGTTTTCAATGATCTGTTCGGCAAGGTGCCCCAACTGGTCGCGTTCGATCTTGCCCGGCAGGATAACCTGAAACTCGTCCCCGCCAAGGCGCCCGACGCGCCCCATCTTGCCGACCACCCGTTCCAGCCGCTGCGCCACCTGTTTTAGCAGTGCGTCGCCTGCGGGATGGCCAAGAGTATCGTTGACCTGCTTGAAGCGATCGAGGTCAAGCAGGAACACCGAACAGGCACGGTGCTGGGCTTGCGGCGCAAGCAGGATTTTTTCCAGCGTCTGCGACATGCGGAAACGGTTTGAAAGCCCGGTCAGCGAATCGAAATGCGCCAGACGCGAAGCATGCTCCTGTGACCGGCGCTTTTCGGTAAGATCCGTCCCCGACCCACGAAAGCCGGTGAAATTATTGAAGGTATCGTAAGTGGGACGCCCGCTGATCGACCACCAGCGTTCCTCCTCGCTGGTTGCCGCGCGCACCGCAAGTTCGCTGAAGCTGGAGCGCGCTGACAGGTGGAACGCCAAGGTTCGCTCCCCCTCGCCCGATTGTTCCTTGAGGTTGAACAGTTCGGAAAAGGGCCGCCCGACCAGCTCGTCCGCCTTGCGGCCAAGGCTTTCCGCCACAGGGCTGGAAATGTAGGTGATAAGCCCGCGCCGGTCAGTCTCCCAGAACCACCCCTGCCCGGTCTCCTCGTAATCCGACAGAATCTCTTGCGCACGTGTCTGGATGCGTTGGGCGTCCTCCGCCTTCTCTCTTGCTTCAAAATCAATCCGGCGCTGCCGGTGATAGGCCGCGCCTGCGATGCCCAGCCCAAGAAGCAGTGTAAGGTAACCGCCGATCTCGCTGGTCACGCACGTCACCCCCGACCACAGCGAAACCTGCGCGGCAAGCATGGCCAGAAGCCGGCCGGACTGCAGAACTGTCGCCAGGAGCGTAATCAGGGCAAGGATGGCAAAGCAGTAAAACCAGCCGATCTGCCCCGCTTCGCCCCAAAATCCGATGGCAGAGCCGAACAGGAACATCGGCAGCCCCACCGACACGCCAAGCAGCAGCATGCGCTGGCCGGTTTCCAGCCCGCCACGCTCTTCAAGCCGCACGGCATGTTTGGAGAAATAGGCGATCACAGCGGCGGCAAGCGCCAGAATTGTCGGCAGCACTGCCGGTACTGTCAGCGTAATACCCAACGGAACGAGCGGCAGGACAACGACCGCAACGGCAATGCCCGGCCATTCCGCAGGGATCAACCGGTTGGAAGGGTCGTTTCCGAACAGAAAGCTTGCTCCGACTTCACGCACTGCAACAGCGACAGGGCGTTCGCGCCGACGGGTGCGGGCAAAATCGCGGCTGGCGCTGACTGGCGTTGACATTTCGGGCTGCGATTCTGCGAACATGGCAGGGGAATGCATCACTTTGCTTTGAGAAAGCGTTAAACAACGATGCATTCAGGAGTGTTGCTGCAATTGCGAAGGTGCTAGAGCAACTTTTCCCGGCTGACCGGAATACGAAAAGGATCTCGGCCTGATTGGCCAGACGAACGACGATGACACGAAAAACAGCGGATATTTCCACAATAGGGGCCGGCACCCGAAGGCTCCGTGTGGCGCGCTGGCACGCCGGCAAGACCGGGCGGCTTCCGCTGCTGATGCTCAATGGCATCGGCATGAATCTGGAATTGCTGGGCCCGATCGCCCATGCCCTGCCAGAGCGCGAGGTCATCTGTTTCGATATGCCGGGCATTGGCGGATCGCCCGATCCGGTCCTTCCCTACACGCTGCCGTGCATGGCTCTGACAACGGCAGCCCTGCTCGATCGCCTTGGTATCGCCAAGGCCGATGTGCTCGGCATAAGCTGGGGTGGCGCGCTGGCCCAGCAGTTCGCCTTTCAGCACCGCGCGCACACCGGCCGCCTGGTACTGGCCGCGACGACAGCGGGCGCGACGATGGTCCCCGGCAATCCGGCAACGCTTTCGCACATGGCCGACCCGCGCGAGTACACGGTTGAGCGAACGCTCCAGCGCAACCTTGCCTCGATATACAATGGCGGCGGCATGGGTCGCGTCTCGCTCAACGCAGCCAAGGCGCCGTCGGTCATCGGCTTCACCTACCAGCTTGCCGCCTTCACGACTTGGTCCAGCCTTCCGTTTCTGCCCCTGCTGTCGATGCCGGTCATGGTCATGGCCGATGAGGAAGACCAGCTTGTACCGCCGTCGAACGCCCATTTCCTGCACAACGCCATTCCGCAAAGCCAGATCGAAATGTTTCGCGGCGGCGGGCACTTGTTCATGCTGTCCCAGCGTGACCGCTTTATCGAAAAGCTGCGCCAGTTCCTCGATGCGGACGATCACGGAGCCTGACGGCAAGCCGCTGACCACAGAAGATTGACGATTGGTGGCTTGCGCCACTTCCCTTTTCCCCGCGAATCCATAGCATCCCTGGCTATAGCCAGAACATGCAAGAGGATTCCCATGCGACACATCGCCATCGTCGGTTCAGGGCCTGCCGGTTATTACACTGCAGAAGCGGCGCAGAAGCAGTGGGGCGATGATGTTCGGGTCGACATTTTCGACCGTTTGCCCGTACCTTACGGCCTGATCCGGACTGGCGTCGCGCCCGACCACCAGTCGATCAAGGGCGTGTACCGGCGGTTTGAAGCCACTGCGCTTTCCGCCAACGTCCGGTTCATCGGCAATGTCACGATCGGCAAGGACGTGTCCGTGGCCGAGCTCCAGGAACTTTACGATGCCGTCGTGCTTGCCACCGGCGCACCCCGCGACCGTGAACTTGGCATCCCCGGCGATCAACTGGGCAACGTTTTCGGTAGCGCAGGGTTTGTCGGCTGGTACAACGGCCACCCCGAATTCGCCGCACTGGACCCCGATCTTTCCGGCCACACCGCCGTCGTCATCGGCATGGGCAATGTCGCGCTCGACGTGGCGCGCATCCTTGCAAAATCGCGCGAGGAGTTCGCGGGAAGCGATATTGTCGACCACGCGCTCGAACGGCTCATGGGTTCGCGGATCAAGCGCATCGTCATCGTCGGGCGGCGCGGGCCGCACCAGATCATGATGACCCCCAAGGAATTGGGGGAACTGGGCCATCTCAGCCGCGTGGCACCTTTCGTTGACCCCCGCGACCTGCCAGAACCGGGCGAAGATGCCGTGCTGGAACCCGGCATCCGCAAGTCGGTCGCGCAGTTGCGCTCGTTTGCGGCCATTCCCGAAAGCCATCGCGCCGACTTGCCGCTGGAACTGGATTTCGTCTTTCATGCCGCGCCCCGCGCCCTGTTGGGGGATGGCATGGTCGAAGCCGTCCAACTGGAAAAGACGAAGGTCGAAGCGGGGCGCGCCGTGGGTACGGGGGAGTTCTTCACCATTCCGGCGAACATGGTCGTCGCCTGCATCGGCTACCAGACATCCCCGATTCCCGGCGTTCCGTTCGACGAACGCGCCGGGCGCTTCGCCAACGACGGTGGCCGCATTTTGCCGGGCCTGTACTGCGTCGGCTGGGCACGCAGAGGGCCGTCCGGCACCATCGGCACCAACCGGCCTGACGGCTTTGCCGTGATCGACATGATTGCGGCCGATCTGGGCGACGCCAGCAACCGCAAGGGTGCTGCCGGGTTCGATGCGCTGTCCGCCGCGCGTGGTCTGGACGTCGTGACTTTTGCCGACTGGCAAAAAATCGACAAGGCCGAAGCCGAACGCGCCCGCGACGATGCCCCGCGCGAAAAGTTTGTCGACGTGGCGGAAATGATCCGCGCGCGCGACTGATGCTGCCTCAGGCGGCCCGGCGTATGGCGGTGTAACCTGCCTCGCCGCCTTGCGATTCAAGGCGGAACTGGCCGACCTGCCCGGACAACCGCGCAGCCTCGCTCGCCAGGCTTCGGGCAGCGGCTGTCGCCTGCTCGACCATCGCGGCGTTCTGCTGTGTCATCGTGTCCATTTCGCGCACGGTCTCGCGCACTTGTCCGATGTTTGTGGCCTGTTCGGAAGCCATGCTGGCAATGCTGCTGGCCAGCGATGCCACATGGCCAACCTGTTCAACAATCAGCGCGAACGTGCCCCCAGTCTGGCCAACCAGCGCGACGCCACGTTCGACCTGCGCCGAACTCTGGCTGATAAGGCTCTTGATGTCGCTAGCCGCATCGGCCGTGCGCTGGGCCAGTGCACGCACTTCGGTGGCGACGACTGTGAACCCGCGCCCGGCTTCGCCAGCGCGCGCCGCTTCGACCCCGGCGTTGAGCGCAAGGAGGTTGGTCTGGAAGGCAATCGCGTCGATCACCGAAATGATCTTGCCGATTTCCTGCGCCGAACCGTGAATGTCGTTCATCGCGCCAACCGCTTCGCCCACCACGGCGCCGCCCTTCATCGCCTCTCCGTGCGCTTGCTGGACGGAATCATGCAGGTGTTCGGCATCGTCGGCCGTTGTCTGGACCGTGCTCGCCAGCGTGGTGATGGCAGCCGCCGCTTCCTTAAGGCTTGCCGCCTGCTGTTCGGTGCGGCGCGCAAGGTCATCGGACGCCTGCCGGATCTCGCGCGAGCCGGCACCAACCGTTTCCGCCGAGCCGGCCACATCACCCAACACCCCCGAAACCTGCTGGCGCATGCCATCAAGGTGGCGTTGCAATTCGGCAAAGGCGGGCGGCAGGTCCGGCAGTGGCGTGGCAAAATCGCCTTCGGCCATACGGCGCAACGCCGCGCTCAAGTCATTTATAACAGCACTGCGCTGGGCTTCTTCCGCCTTGAAATAGGCCGATACGGCAATCTCCATGTCAAGCAGCGCCATCTTGACCAGCGACCCGACAGAACGCGCGACCTTGCGCGCACCTAACAGGCCACGAAAGCCACCGAACATTGCGTTGACGACGCGTTCGAGCACCAGAGCATAGGCACCGATGTACCAACCCGGCGCAAGGCCGATGCGCGCATGCACATCCCCGATCGCTTCTGCGCTTTTGCGATAGGGCGCATCCGCTTTGCCGGAAAACATCCGCGTCCAGTGCTCCACCTGCTTGTCGCGCGCATGGCGCATGTGATCGCGCGAGCGAAAGAACGTGGCGGTTTCCGGTGTCGCCGCGATGCCATCGTAGAGTTTGTCGAGCGCGGCGGGCGCGTGCTGCTCCAGCGCCCTCAGAATGGCGGGAAACCGTTCGAAGTCCTGCGCACCGATGTTGAAGAACTTCAACTTCGCCGCAAAGGCATTTTCGACACTGGCATCTTGCATCAACCGCACTCCCTTACAGGAGACGGCATAGGCAAGCACCGTTCAACACCGAATAATGTGCGCTACCGTAAGTCTACTATGGCCCAGCAAGCCTTGCCCCGCCCCGGCGTCAGACGCGCATCGGCATGAGGACATAGAGCGCAGCCGACTTGTCATCCTTGCGGATCAACGTGGGTGCGCCTGCATCGGCAAGGTGCAGCTCAACGGTATCGCCATCGATCTGGCTGAGAATGTCCTTGAGGTAGTTGGCGTTGAAGCCAATCTCGAACCCGGCGGACGAATATTCGGCCGAAACCTCTTCCGCCGCCGTGCCGTTGTCCGGGCTGGTCACCGACAGCGTGACACGGTCCGGCTCCAGCGCCATCTTGACGGCGCGGGTCTTTTCCGTGGCAATCGTCGCCACGCGGTCCACGCCTTCAAAGAAGGCACGCGGATCGACACGCAGCAGCTTGTCGTTCCCGGTCGGGATAACGCGGCTGTAGTCGGGGAACGTGCCGTCGATCAGCTTGCTGGTCAGAACAACGCCGTTTTCGCCGCCAAGGGTAAAGCGCACCTTGCTGGCCGAAAGGTCGATCAGGACCGAGGAGTCCAGGACTTCTTCCAGCAGCTTGCGCAGTTCGGCAACGCATTTGCGCGGCACGATAACGTCCGGCATGCCTTCGGCCCCATCCGGGCGCGCAATGGTGAAGCGCGCAAGGCGGTGGCCATCCGTCGCCGCCGCCTTGAGCAGCGGCTGCGCTTCATCCGAAACGTGCAGGAAGATACCGTTGAGGTAATAGCGCGTTTCTTCGGTCGAAATGGCAAAGCGCGTCCGGTCGATCAGTTCGGCCAGCGTGCGGGCCGGCACTTCGAAGCTGGTCGGCAGATCGCCTTCGACGATAACCGGAAAATCATCGCGCGGCAGCGTCGGCAACTGGAAGCGGCTGCGCCCGGCCTTGACGATCATGCGGTTTTCGGACGTTTCAAGGCTGACCTGCGACCCGTCCGGCAACTTGCGCGCGATGTCGAACAGCAAGTGGGCCGACACGGTGATGGAACCCGCCGCTTCCACCGAAACCGCCGCCATCTTTTCAATGATCTGGAGGTCAAGGTCAGTCGCCATCAGGCGCACGGTCCGGTCTGCCGCTGCTTCGATAAGCACGTTCGACAGGATCGGAATCGTGTTGCGGCGTTCGACTACCGACTGGACGTGGGACAGGCAGCGCAGCAAGGTCGCGCGTTCGATCGTCGCCTTCATTCTCGTCTCGATCCCCCCGGAGGTCCGGCAGATGCCATGGCCCCGTGCATGAAGTTGTCCGGGGAATCGCATCCCCGGCGCGTGGTTCGGACCATCTGTCTTAACGCGAGGGGCAAGCGCGGCAAGCGCCAGCCCTGCCGCCTCGCCCTAAGCTGGGGATAAAACCGCCCGAAATCGGGATTCCGGGCGGGATTTCCCGGTTCAGGACAGCATCGCCATGCCACCGTTGACGTGCAGTGTCTGCCCGGTGACGTAGCCTGCCTCTTTCGAGGCGAGATAGGCCACCGCCGCGCCGATATCGCTGCCTTCCCCCATACGGCCCATCGGGATGCGCGCGTTGAGCAAATCCTTCTGCCCGTCGGGCAGAACATCGGTCATCGCCGTACGGATGAACCCCGGCGCAACGCAGTTCACGGTCACGTTGCGGCTGGCCAGTTCCTGACCCAACGACTTCGACATGCCGACCAGCCCGGCCTTGGCCGCGGCATAGTTGACCTGGCCGGGGTTGCCGGTGGCCCCCACCACGCTGGTTACCGAAACGATCCGGCCGAAGCGCGCCTTCATCATGGGTTTGGTTGCCGCACGCATCAGGCGGAACGCGGCTTCAAGGTTGACGCGGATTACCGCATCCCATTCCTCGTCCTTCATGCGCATGGCCAGATTGTCGCGCGTGATCCCGGCGTTGTTGACCAGAATATCGAGCCTGCCCAGCGTATCGAGCGCGGCGGGCACCAGATGTTCCACCTGTTCGGTGTTCGAAAGATCGCAGGTTATCTCCACATGGTCGTGGCCATAGGTATCGTTCAGCTCTTCACGGAACGACCGCAGCTTGCCGGGGTTCGTGCCCGAAAGCGCCAGCCGCGCGCCCTGTCGGGCCAGCGCATGGCAGATCGCAGAACCGATGCCACCGGCGGCGCCGGTAACCAGCGCGGTCATCCCGGTCAGGTCGAAAAGACGGTTTTCCATGGCTTTCACAGCTCCTTGAGGAAGGCTTCGATGTCGGCCATGCCGATTACGCTGGTGATCGAGACATCCGCGACCGACCGGCTGATCATCGGGCCA
Organism: Novosphingobium lubricantis; assembly: GCA_042650965.1. Taxonomy (GTDB): domain Bacteria; phylum Pseudomonadota; class Alphaproteobacteria; order Sphingomonadales; family Sphingomonadaceae; genus Novosphingobium; species Novosphingobium lubricantis. The sequence goes on from JBHSCB010000007.1 coordinate 26,772, forward strand.
AGCACCTTGCCGCCCAGTTCGACGAATTGTTCGACGCCGGCATCCTTCATCGCAATCGCGCTTTCGCGCCAGCGCACGCGGCCCGTAACCTGCTCCACCAGCAGGCGGCGCACATCCGCCGGGTCAGTCACCACCGCGGCGGTAACATTGGCAAACAGTGCCACGCGCAGCGGCCCCGGCGGGGTCTTTTCAAACGCTTCGGCCATGGCATCGGCGGCGGGCTGCATCAGCGGGCAGTGGAACGGGGCGGACACCGGCAGCAGGACGCCGCGCTTGATGCCGTGGTCCTTGACCATCGCCACGGCACGTTCAATCGCGCCCTTGTGGCCGGAAAGCACGACCTGCGTCGGGTCGTTGTCGTTGGCAACGGTGCACACCTCGCCCTCGGCTGCGGCCTGTGCCAGCGCGGTGGCCTTTTCGATGTCTGCGCCCAGCAATGCGCACATCGCCCCCTGCCCGACCGGGACAGCCGCCTGCATCGACTGGCCACGCAGCTTTAGCAAACGCGCCGTATCGGCAAGGCTGAAGGCCCCGGCAGCGCACAACGCGGTATATTCACCCAGACTGTGGCCTGCGACGAAATCGGCTTTGTCGGCAAGGGTGATGCCGCCTTCGCGTTCCAGCACGCGCAACACGGCAATGGCGTTGGCCATGATCGCGGGCTGTGCATTTTCGGTCAGCGTCAGCGCGTCTTCCGGGCCTTCCTGCATGATCTGGAACAGCTTCTGCCCCAGCGCATCATCGACTTCCTCGAAAACTTCGCGCGCGGTGGCGCTGGCTTGCGCCAGTTCCTGTCCCATGCCGATCTTCTGGCTGCCCTGTCCCGGAAAAACGAATGCTCGCATCAGACCCTCTTGTTTCCGTCCCCGCCCGTCATGGGCATATCATGGCGCCGCGCCCTATGCCGGGCCTTGCTGTCAGGCAAGCCCGAACGGCACGATCCTGTTGTCAACGTCATGCCCGATATCGGCTGTGCCAAGCAAGGCTATGCCGGTGCGCGCGCACCAGTGGCGCGCCATCGCCGCCACATCGCAGCCGAACGGGCGGTCGTTTTCCGGCACGTCACTGACCCGGCCAAGCCGCAACCCGGCGATGCCCGCCCCGGCAAGATTGGCGGTAACGTGGAACAGCAGGCGATCCACGGCATAGTGGTATTCGGCCACTTCCTCGACCATGACCACGTGGCCGGAAAGGTCGGGCATCAGCGGCGTGCCGCACAGCATCGCCAGCGTCATCAGGTTGAAGGCGACAGCAGGCGTTTGCGGATCAAGCGAGGGTTCAAGACCGTCCGCCTGCCCCGCAAGCCAGCCAAGCGTGCGCCGTACTGCCCGTTCGCCGCCATCACGGCGGATGTCGGTGGGCATAGGGGCATGCGCCTGTCTGCCTGTTCCGGCGCGATAGAGGGCGCCGAGCAGCGTGCCTGCATCGGAATACCCCAGGTACGTCTTGGTGCGCGCGGCCGGCCCCAACTGTGCCACCGCATCCCCCGCCACGCGGTTGGCGCCATACCCGCCGCGCACGAACCACACCGCATCGAACCCAGGGTCGTTGGCGCATTCCAGAAAAGCCGCAAGCCGCACCGCATCCGGCCCGGCAAAGTGCCCTTCGCTGGCGAAGCACTGATCGTGGAAAACCAGATCGAGCGCAGGAAACTCTGCCGTGGCAAGCGCGCTTACCCGCGCAGCGTCTTCGCGCGTGAACGGGGTGGAAGGGGCGCAAATGGCAATGCGGCGGGTCACCGTGCCACCCTAGCGCGGAACGGCCATGCGGTGAAAGCGGCAATCGGGTGGTTGTCACCGGGCGCGTGGGCGAATACCGAACGCGCATGAGCCGCTCCCCTGCACTGCCGCCCGCCGAACTGACATCTGCCGCCGCGCCGGTGGTGACCCCCGCCGCGCTTGCGGAAAAGGAATGGTTCTTTTGCGGCATCGGCGGTTCGGGCATGTTGCCGCTGGCGCTGATCCTGCGCGGGATCGGCGCGCGCGTGGCCGGATCGGACCGCAGCCGCGATCAGGGCCGCACCCCGGAAAAGTTCGCGTGGCTCGAAAGCCTGGGCTTCACCCTGTTCGCGCAGGACGGTTCGGGGATAACCGCCCCGCAACAGGTTCTGGTCGCTTCGGCCGCGGTGGAAGATACGGTGCCGGAAATGGTCCGCGCACGTGAACTCGGCTGCGCCCGGATGAGCCGCGCCGAACTCCTGTCGTCGCTGTTCAACGCCGCACCAACCGGCATCGCCGTGGGCGGGACCAGCGGCAAATCGACAGTCACCGGGATGATCGGATGGATTCTCACTGCCGCAGGGCGCGATCCCACGATCATGAACGGGGCGGTGATGAAAAACTTCGTCGCGCCCGATGCGCCTTTTGCTTCGGCGCGCGTCGGCGCGGGCGGTGCGTTTGTATCGGAAGTGGACGAAAGCGATGGCTCGATCGCGCTCTACACGCCGACCGTGGCCGTGCTCAACAATGTCAGCCTCGATCACAAGAGCCTTGAGGAATTGCGCGAACTGTTTGGCGATTTCCTGGCGCGCGCGCACATCGCCGTCATCAACGCCGACGACGCGGAAAGCATCGCGCTGGCCGGACGGGCCACGCACGGCATAACCTTTGGCATCACCGCACGCGATGCCGCGATTGGCGTTGCCGAAGGCTCCATCGTCGAACAGCCGACCGGCATTGCCGCTTCGGTCTCCGATCGCCGCGATGGTTCGGTCCACCCGCTGCGGCTGCGGCTGCCCGGTCGCCACAATCTGGCCAACGCGCTGGCCGCCATCGCCGCGGCCAGCGCCGTTGGCGTGCCGGTGGCCGATGCCGTGGCGCATCTGGCGACCTTTGCCGGGCTGGCCCGCCGGTTCGATATTGTCGGCACGACCGCTTCGGGCATTACCGTGATCGACGATTTCGGCCACAACCCGGAAAAGGTCGCCGCCACGCTGGGAACGCTCAAGGCGCATGCCGGACGGGTCATCGCCTTTTTCCAGCCACACGGGTACGGCCCGCTGCGCCAGATGGGCCATGAACTGGCGCAAGTGCTGGCCACACACCTTGCCCCCGGCGATATCACCATTCTGTGCGATCCGGTCTATTTCGGTGGCAGCGTTGACCGGTCGGCAGGATCGGAACGGATTGTCGGCCTCATCCGGGAGCATGGGGGGACTGCAGAACACATCCCCGCCCGCGCCGATTGCGCCACGCGAATCGCAGACATCGCGCAGCCCGGCGACCGGGTGGTGGTGATGGGCGCGCGCGACGATACGCTTTCTGTCTTTGCGCGCGACCTGCTGGAAAGGCTGGAAAACCGCTGACCGCCCGATTTCAGCCCGCCGCCTGAAAAACCACCGCCGCCGGCCGTCCTCAACGGATGTAGTTAACGGCAGTGGAGCAGATGCGATGTGGATCAATCACGAAGATGATGCCTATCGGGGCCTTCGCCGCGCCGAACGCGTCGGAATCGAACTTCCGGTACGGTGCAAGCACGGCACGGTAAGGTCAACGGTCATCCTCAAGGATCTTAACCCCTACGGGGCGCGGATCGAAGGGCTGGACACCTTGCGCATAGACGATGCGGTGCATCTGATGCTGCCCGACCTGCAACCCAAACTGGCCTTCGTGGTGTGGTCGCGCGACCGGGTCAGCGGGCTTGAGTTCGAACACCGCCTGCATGACGATGTGTTTCACGCCCTCGTCAGCGATTTCGCCATCCGCCACTACCGCGACGGGCACATGCCGAAACCGCCGACAATACGCCACGCGGCTTGATCGGGCGGGGCGTGGATCAAGCGGTTCAGCGGGGGGGGCGCAGCTTGCCCGCGATGTGGATCGCCCCAGCCACAATCACCCCAAGGACAAGCCCGAACAGGGCCGAAAGCACGGCATACGTCAGCCAGCCCAGCACTCCGCCCAGCGCCCCCATGGCCTGTTCGACGCCGTGCTGGGCACCATGGGCAAGATGCGCAGGAGCCCCCAAGCCCAGCACTTCAAGTCCGTGCAGGATGATGCCACCGCCGACCCACAGCATGGCTGCGGTGCCGACCGTGGCCAGCAAGGTCAGCAGCACCGGCATTGCCCGCAGCAGCCCATGCCCGATGGCACGGGCGAGCACCGAACCCTTTGCCGACAGGTGCAGGCCGATATCGTCCATCTTCACGATCAGCCCGACCGTGCCGTAGACCGCCACCGTTATCACGATACCAACCACGGCCAGGATCAGCGCCTGCTGCCCGATGCCCTGCCCGGCAACTTCGGCCAGCGCGATTGCCATGATCTCCGCCGACAGGATCAGGTCGGTGCGGATTGCGCCCGAAACGCGCTGCTCTTCAAAGCTTGCCACATCGGTCGGCTGATCCTCCAGCGTTTGTCCGTGCTTTTCGCCGCTCACCTTCTCCACCAGCTTTTCCGCGCCTTCGAAGCACAGGAACAGGCCCCCGGCCATGAGCAGCGGGGTGATGGCCGAAGGCAGAAAGGCGCTCAGCAGCAGGGCGATCGGCAGCAGGATAACGAGCTTGTTGAACGCGCTCCCCCTGGCGATGCGCCAGATCACCGGCAATTCCCGGTCGGGGGTGAAATCGGTGACATAGGACGGCGTGACCGCCGCATCGTCGATCACCACGCCTGCCGCTTTCGATCCGGCCTTGGCCGCTGCCGCACTCACGTCGTCCAGCGACGATGCGGCTGCGCGGGCGATTACCGAAATGTCGTCAAGCAGGGCGACAAGGCCAGTTGGCATAAGCGGACAGCGTCCTTCTGAAGCAAGTTGGAGCGGGTGAAAACCCGTGCCGGATGTGCGGCAAGCAATCCGCCAGCGCAAGCATGGTTCCATGGCCTGCCCGTGAATATTCAGGAACTTCTCGCATCCCTGGCCGGAACTCGCTAGGGGCCGTGGCATGTCGCCGCCTCCCGGACGCCTGCATCACCTTGACGCTGCCCGTGCGGCGCTGCTGCTGCTCGGCCTGCCCTTTCACGTGGCGACCAAGGCGTTTTTCGAAAGCGAACCGGCGGCAATCGCCTTTCAGACATCGCCGGTGATCGCGGGATGGGTCAGCGTCACGCACGTGTTCCGCATGTTCGCGTTCTTCATGCTGGCGGGCTATTTTGCGGCCATGATGCGCGAACGCAAGGGCGCGCGTGCCTGGCTGGCGGAGCGGGTCCGCAGGCTGGGCCTTCCTCTTCTGGCAAGCCTTGCCACGCTGGGGGTGGTGCAGTTCCGCTTGCAGACCCTGCTGCTGCATAAGCCCGCGATGGACTTTTTCGGGCTTCCGGTTGCGCTCGATCACTTGTGGTTCCTGATCGTGCTGCTGGCCTATTGCGCGATCTATGCCGCCATTCCGGTTGCACGGATCACCCCGCCAGAGGGCATGCGCCGGGCGATGACGCTGTCCGGGCCGGGCGCGCTGGCCTTGCTGCTGGCGCTGTCTACGTGGGGCCTGCTGCGCCACTGCCTGGAACTGCTGCCGCAACTGCCCGATACGCTGGTCGAAACATCGCTGTGGCACCAGTTCGTGTTTCACGCCGCCGGATTCACCCTTGGCCTGCTCGCCTGGCACGGGCGGATGGGAGACACGATCTTCCGCCTGCGCAACCGCGCCATCCTGTTTGCGATTCCCGTGCTGCTGGCGGTCTACCTTCAGCTTGATCCGCTGATGCGGCCCGCGCTGGGCAAGGACATCTACCCCAGCCTTGCCGGGGCGCTGACCCTGCGGGCAATCGAACTGCCGCTGGCCTACATGATGGCGCTGGCACTGTTCCGCGCGCTGGCGCGGCTGGTGCGCAAGCCCAGCCGGACGATCAGCTTTTTCGTGGACGGCGCGCTGGCGATCTACCTGTTCCATCTGGTCTGGGTCATGGTGCTGCTGCCCGTCGTGCGCAGTCTGCCGGTCCCGGCGGAAGTGCAGTGGCTGCTGGCATCGGCGGGTGTCCTGGTACTGTCCGTCGCCAGCTATCTGGCGCTGCGCACCAACAGCCTGACAGCGGCGCTGTTCTGCGGTTCGGTCATCCGGCCGGAACGCGAAGTGGCGCTGCACAGCGCACCGCACGGGCGGCCCTGACCCCGAAAAGCGCCACATCGCGCTTGCAATCAGCCGCAGAACCGCTATGGGCCGCAGCTTCCCGGCTGGTCCGGGGAACGAAGAAAGCCGGAGGGGCCCCGCAATCCCGCGGATCAGCCAGCGATCGGTTGATAGAGATAAGGACGCAAAAGCATGCCGCTTTACGAGCATGTGTTTCTGGCGCGCCAGGATCTGAGCCAGGCTCAGGTCGATGCGCTCGCCGCCGCCGCCACCGAAATCGTCGAGACCAATAACGGCAAGGTCACCAAGACCGAAACCTGGGGTCTTCGTTCGCTGGCCTACAAGATCCAGAAGAACCGCAAGGCGCACTTCGTGCTGCTGAACATCGAAGCTCCGGGCGATACCATCGCCGAGCTGGAACGGCAGACCTCGATCAACGAAGACGTGATCCGCTTCATGACCGTCCGTGTTGACGAACATGAAGGTGGCCCTTCGGTGATGATGCGCAAGAACGACCGCGAGCGCACCCGCCGCCGCGAACGCGAAGGGGAATAAGACATGGCTCGTCCGTTTTTCCGTCGTCGCAAGAGCTGCCCGTTTTCGGGCAAGAACGCGCCCAAGATCGACTACAAGGATGTGCGCCTGCTGCAGGGCTTCATGTCCGAACGTGGCAAGATCGTCCCCAGCCGCATCACTGCGGTTTCGGCCAAGAAGCAGCGCGAACTGAGCCAGGCGATCAAGCGCGCCCGGCACATCGGCCTGCTGCCGTACATCGTCAAGTAAAGGAGCGCGACCCATGCAGATCATCCTGCTCGAGCGCATCGAGAAGCTGGGCGCCATCGGCGACGAAGTGACCGTCAAGGACGGTTATGCCCGCAACTTCCTGCTGCCCAACAAGAAGGCGCTGCGCGCCAACGAAGCCAACCGCAAGCTGTTCGAAGTGAACCGCGCCCGGATCGAAGCGGAAAACGCGGCTCGCCGCGATGAAGCCAAGACCGAGTCCGGCAACGTCGAAGGCAAGGAAGTCGTGCTTATCCGCGCTTCGTCCAACGCCGGCCAGCTCTATGGTTCGGTTTCGGTGCGCGATATCGCCGATGCCCTGATCGAACAGGGTGCCAAGGTAACCAAGGCCATGATCGTGCTGGAACGCCCGATCAAGACCATCGGCGTCTACGACGTCAAGGTTGCGCTGCACCCCGAAGTGTCGGTCACCGTCAAGGTCAACGTCGCGCGCTCGCCCGATGAAGCCGAACTGCAGTCGAAGGGCGTCAACGTCATCGACGCGATGTTCGACACCGAAACCGGTGGCTTCACCGAAGAGTACGATCCGAATGCCGAGCCGGGCGAAATCCCGACCGACCTTCTGGACGGCGAAGAAGATGCAGAGGCCGAAGCCTGAGTCCTTCGGGACCGGCTCTGCCGAACGATCAAGGGGTGCCCCACCGGGCGCCCCTTTTTCTTTGCGAGGCCGCATTTTCACTGCAACAGCGCGGCACTATATCCGTTCGCATGCAGTCAACCGAAACGATCGTCCGGCGCCTTCACGAACTCTACGAGGCGGCGGTCGCGCGGCTGCGCGCCGATATTGCCGCCTATGCCAACGATGGCACGCTGCCGCCTCCCGATCGTCGCAGCGATGGCAGCTATTGCTACCCCGAACTGCGCATCCGTTTTGCCGGGGATGCGCCGCGCGCGGCAACCGGGCGCGCGTTCGGGCGGCTTGAACACCGCGGCGATTATGTCTGCACGATCACCCGGCCCGCGCTTTTTGCCGATTACCTGACGCAGCAGATCGACCTGATCCGCGAAGGCTATGACGTGGAGATCGCGGTCGCGCGCTCGGCACAGGAAATGCCGTTTCCCTATGTGCTCGATGGCGCATACGGGGCGCAGATCGGCAAGGTCAGCCCGCAGGAACTGGCCCAGCACTTCCCGACGACAGAACTGGCCCATATCGGCGACGAGATCGCGGACGGCGAATACCACATCGGCGGTGGCCCTTTCCCGCTGTCGCTGTTCGATGGCTTGCGCACCGACTTCAGCCTTGCCCGGCTGGCGCACTACACCGGCACGCGCACGGAAGATTTCCAGCGTTACATCCTGTTCACCAACTACCACCGCTATGTCGATGAGTTCGTCGACTGGGCGGCGCAACAGATCGACGGGTCGGCCTATGTCGCGCTGACCGGCGCCGGTGGCCTCGCGCTCGATTCACGCACAGCCAACGCGCGTGCGCGCCTGTCCGACACCGCATGGCGGCGGCACCAGATGCCTGCCTATCACCTCGTGGCGCCCGACCGGTCGGGCATCACGCTGGTCAACATTGGCGTCGGTCCGTCCAACGCCAAGACCATCTGCGATCACCTTGCTGTCCTGCGCCCGGAGGCCTGGCTGATGATCGGCCACTGCGGTGGCCTGCGCCCGACCCAGAAGATCGGTGACTATGTGCTGGCCCACGCCTACCTGCGCGACGATCATGTGCTGGACCCGGTGCTGCCGCCGGAAATCCCGATCCCGGCCATTGCCGAAGTGCAGGTTGCGTTGCAAACCGCCGCCGAACTGGTCAACGGCGAAGGCGGGGCGGATCTCAAGCGCCGGATGCGCACCGGCACTGTGGTGACGACCGACGATCGTAACTGGGAGCTGCGCTACACCCATTCGGCCCGGCGGCTTTCGCTCAGCCGTGCGGTGGGTATCGACATGGAAAGCGCCACGATCGCCGCGCAAGGCTATCGCTTCCGCGTGCCCTACGGCACGCTGCTGTGCGTATCGGACAAGCCGCTGCATGGCGAAATCAAGCTGCCGGGCCAGGCCAACCGCTTCTACGAAGAAGCGATCGCCGCGCACCTCGCCATCGGCACGACCGCCTGCGAACTGCTGCGCAAGGAAGGCCCACGGCTGCACAGCCGCAAGCTGCGCGCATTCAACGAACCTCCGTTCCGCTAACCCGGCAGAACCGTAAACAACCCGGAAGCGGCTAGCCCCGCGTCCGGGTTGTATCGCCGCCGCAGCACGCCATCATCACGAACGACAATGGCGGTGCGTTGCGGCAACGCAGGGATTACTTGAACACCTGCGCGCCCAGCGTGTCCATCGCGCTGCGGAACATGTCTACCGCGTTGGAAAAAACCTCGAAGTCGATGCCTTTCCCGGTCACCACGTCCCAGGTCATCGTCACCGAGGAGTCGCTGGCGAGCGATATCGAGGCAAACCGGGTGTTGCGCATGAAGCTGACCGCATCATCGGCCGTGAACTTCTTTTCCGGGGTGAAATTGGCAACGAACTGCAACGACTGGCAGCCTTCGTGCGTCTTTTCGTCGCATTCGTAGAACAGCAGCGCCGCCTGCCAGCCGCCAATCTCCGCGTTGATCTGCGGATCGCCGTTGGCATCCTTCGCCAGTTCGGCAGTATAGCCAAGGTTGGTCAGTGCCTGAGCCACGCCTTCAGGCTTCACCGCGGAAACCACGTGCGCGCCGGTAGCGGTCGCATCGGCCTGTACGGGACTGGCTGCAAGAATGCCTGCCGCGCATGCGGCCAGCAGCCTGTAGAAAATCATCACACCCTCTATCCGGAACGGCTCTTGGCGGCCGGTTCGTTGGCGAAGAAAGCTGGCACGATGCCGTTCGGCCTGCAAGTATCAATTGCAGCCGGTGCGCGCCCTTTACCCGTCTGCGCGCAGGAACGCGGCAATCTCCTGCCCCATTTCCGGCATCGTCACGCAACTCATGTGCGTGCCCGGAATGATCGCAAGGCGCCCGTCGGGTAGCGCCTCGACCAGATCGGAGGCAGAGCCGTTGTCATCGTCCTTCTCGCCGCACAGGACCAGCGTTGGCATGGTCACTGCGGAAAGGGCAGCCGCATCGGTATCCGCCATCGTTTGCAGCAGGAGACGGGCCGCCACACGGTCCACCTGCATCGTCTTGAGAAACTGCTGGGCGTTGTATGCCGCATCGCCGGGCCGGATCGTCCCGAAACGGTCGATCACGTCGATGAAGAAATCCTGCCGGCGCTCCCAGCCTGCAAGCCCTTGCAGACCCATCCCGCCGAGAACCAGCCGCCTGGGCCGCATTCCGGCAAGGACCGCCCGCGCTGCGGTGCGCGAGCCAAGCGAAAAGCCGACCAGATCGAAATCGGCCAGTCTCAGATGCGCGACCAGACATTCCGCATCGCGCACCAGCACATCCGCCGGATAGTCCGCCGGATCATGCGGCGCGGCGCTCTGCCCATGCACGCGCAAGTCCGGCATCAGGCATTCGAAGCCTGCCGCCGCGATCTTCGCCGCCGTTCCGAACTTGATCCAGTTGACCTGCGCCGAGGAAAACAGGCCATGCAGCAGCACCACCGGCCTTCCCTGTCCCAAGCGGTGCAACGCAAGCTGCGTGCCGCCATGGCCGGGAAAGAACGCGGTGGATGCTTCTGCCATGCCGGGGTCAGCCCTTCTTCAGGTGGCGGCGGCCCAGCAGTTCGGCAATCTGCACGGCGTTGAGCGCGGCGCCCTTGCGCAGGTTGTCCGAAACGCACCACAGCGAAAGGCCGCTGTCCACGGTCGGGTCTTCACGCACGCGCGAAACGAAGGTGGCGTAATCGCCCACGCATTCGACCGGGGTCACGTATCCGCCGTTCTCGCGCTTGTCGACCAGCATGACGCCGGGCGCCTCGCGCAGGATGTTCTGGGCCTCTTCGGCGCTGATCTCGTTTTCGAACTCGATGTTCAGCGCCTCGGAATGGCCGACAAAGACCGGCACGCGCACGCAGGTTGCCGTGACCTTGATCTTCGGATCGAGGATCTTCTTGGTTTCGGCCACCATCTTCCATTCTTCCTTGGTCGAACCATCGTCAAGGAACACGTCGATGTGCGGAATCACGTTGAAGGCGATCTGCTTGGTGAACTTCTTCGGTTCCACCTGATCGCCAACGAAGATCGCGCGGCTCTGTTCGAACAGCTCGTCCATGCCATCCTTGCCCGCGCCCGAAACCGACTGGTACGTGGCGACGACAACGCGCTTGATCTTTGCGGCATCGTGCAGCGGCTTGAGCGCCACGACCATCTGCGCGGTAGAGCAGTTGGGGTTGGCGATGATGTTCTTCTTCGTATAGCCGTCGATCGCTTCCGGGTTCACTTCGGGCACGATCAGCGGCACGTCCGGGTCCATGCGGTAGAGCGAAGAATTGTCGATCACCACGCACCCGGCGGCGGCGGCCTTCGGCGCATAGATCTGGGTCGGGCCGGACCCGGCGGCAAACAGCGCCATGTCCCAGCCGGCAAAGTCGAAGTTCTCGATATTGCGAACCTTGAGCTTGCGGCCGGTTTCACCGAACTCGATCTCGGTCCCTTGCGAGCGCGGCGATGCAACCGCCGCGATCTCGTCACACGGAAACTCGCGCTCTGCGAGGATGTTGAGCATTTCGCGGCCCACGTTCCCCGTCGCGCCGACAACTACAACCCGGTAACCCATCGTACTTCCCTTCCTGCGGCCCGTCCGCTCACGGGCAGGCCGTCCTTAGCGGCTGGTTCCGACCAGCCAAGCGATTTGGGCTTCGTGCCCCCCAAAAGCGGCTATTGCCCGCTTCCCGCGCCGTTGCGGTCGAGAAAGCGGAAAATCGTTTCGTACAAGTGCCGGCTGACCTTCGGGCCGCTGATGCGGTGGGTATAGCCGGGGTAGAGCATCATCTCGAACGGCACCGCCTCACCCTGCATCCGGGCGATGATGGTCGATGCGTTCTCGAACACCACGTTGTCATCGGCCATGCCGTGGATAATCAGCAAGGGATCGCTGATCTTGCCGACATCGGCCAGCGCATTGGCGTTTTCATAGACCTGTGGCAGCGCGCCAGGATCGCCAAGATACCGCTCCGTGTACATCGTATCGTAAAGCTGCCAGCGCGTGACCGGCGCCACGGCAATGCTGGCCGCATAAGCGCCGGGATTGGCCTGCACCATCTTGATCGACATGTAGCCGCCATAGGACCAGCCGAAAGTGCTGATCTTTCCGGCATCGACGAAGGGCTGCTGCTTGAGCCAGTTGGCCCCGGCAAGCTGATCCTCGACCTCCACCGAACCCATCGCGTGATAAAGCGTCGAAGCGAAGCGCACGCCCCGGTTCTCCGACCCGCGGTTGTCTATGGCGAAGTAGATGTACCCCTTGTCGACAATTGCCTGGACCAGCGCGCCCTGAAAGCCCTTGGTCACCACCTGCGCGGTCGGCCCGCCATAGTGGTAGGTAAACACCGGATACTTGCGGCCCGGCTCCAGCGGCGGGGTGACCATCATGTAATGCAGCGGCGTGCCATCGGCGGCCGGGATCGTCCCGAACTGCGCCGGGCGGTGGCTGGGCAGATAGGGCGCGTACGGGTGGCCCGCGTCCAGGCGGTTTTCCTCGATCCACGCCAGCCGCTTGCCGGTCGTATCGGCAATGTAGGACTGCGCGGGCTGGGCATCGGCGGAGCGCGATATCATCAGCGTCTGCCCCGCCTTGTCCATCGACGCGGCGTTGTACCAGCCAGGCTCGGTCAGCCGCGCCAGCTTGCCCGGCGCCTTGAGATCGAGGGCATAGACCTGCGGCGCGAGCACATCGTCCTTTGTGCCGGTGAAATAGACCTTGCCGCCCTTCTCGTCGACACCAACCAGCCCGGTGACGACCCATGCGCCACGGGTCAGTTGCTGCCACTTGCCCGCGTTGAAGCGGTACAGGTGCCCGAACCCGTCGCGTTGCGACCACCAGATCAGGCTGCCGTCCGAAAGGAAACGGTAGCTGTCGGACAGGTCGATCCAGTGCCGGGCCGCCGCTTTTTCGCTGAACAGCACGCTGGAGCGCCCGGTCGCCGGATCGACCTTGAGCATGTCCAGCACGCTCTGTTCACGGTTCAGCCGCTGGACGTAGAGAGTCTTGCCGCCTGGCGCCCAATCGACACGCGCCAGATAGATGTCCTTGTCCGGCCCCAGATCCACCTCGACACGGCCCGATCCGTCCGGGGCCATGACGTGCAGCGACACTTCGGCATTGGCCGAACCGGCCACGGGATAGCGTTGGTCATACGTGCGCGTACCATCGGCGCCGATCGCGGCGCGGGTGACCATCCCGACCTTGCTTTCATCGAAGCGTTCCACCGCGATGCGGGTTTCGTCGGGCGACCACCAGTACCCCTCGCTGCGGTTCATTTCCTCCTGGGCGATGAACTCCGCTTCGCCCCAGTGCACGTCGGCACTCGATTCCTCCGGGGTGATCGCCACGCCAGCGCCACCGGCAACGGGGACAACCCACAACCGCCGGTCGCGCACGAAGGCGATGGAGGTGCCCTTCGGCCCCAGCCGCGGATTCAGTTCACCACCGACCGTGCCCTCGATCCGGCGCACCGAACCATCCAGCCCGGCCAGAAACAGCTCGCCATCGACCGGAGCAAGCACGACCTTGCCATCGGCGGACCATTCGTAGGACACGATGCCCTTGAGATCGCCGATCCGCTGGCGTTCGCGCTGCATCTTTTCGGCTTCGCTCAGCGTGCGTCCGGACGACAGCTTGAGCGAATCGACCAGCATCTTCCACGTGCCGCTCGCCCGTTCAAACCCCCACAGGTCATAGCGTTCGCGGTCGTCAGGCCGGTTGCGCAGCAGCGTCAGGTAGCGACCATCGGGCGACAGGCGCACCGCGCGCGGCGCCGGACCGTTGAGGCCGGGGCTGGCAAAGACGCGCTCGAACGTCAGCGCCGGGGCGCTGGCGGGGATCGGCTTGTCGGACGCCGGATTGGCTGGCGCGGCGGATGCGGTCATCGGTTGGCCCTGTTGAGCATGAGCGAAGGGCGCATTGGCAAAGGATGCCAGCGCGCAGGCAGCAAGCAGGCGGAAATGGCGCATGGGGATTCCCGTTGTCCTTGTGGCCCGCAAAGGATGCGGACGCAGGGTTGCAATGCGTCCGTGGTGGCCCGGTTTGGTTGCGTTTGAAAGCGCAAAAAGCGCCCTGGCCGGTGAGCCAGGACGCCTTTTGAACACGTTACCGGTGTTGCGGCGTTGGGCCTCAGCCCGCCCTGCTCACTCCGCGCTGGCCTTGGTGACCTTGCGCTCGGCAATACGCGCCGATTTGCCGGTGCGGCCGCGAAGATAGTAGAGCTTCGCACGGCGCACGACACCACGGCGCACGACGGTAATCGAATCGATGTTGGGCGAATAGAGCGGGAACACACGCTCCACGCCTTCGCCAAACGACATCTTGCGCACGGTGAAGTTCGACCCCAGGCCGCGGTTCGAACGCGCGATGCACACGCCTTCGTAGGCCTGGACACGGGTGCGTTCGCCTTCAACGACGCGCACGCCGACGCGCACGGTATCGCCCGCACGGAACGACGGAATATCCTTTTTCGCCTTGAACTCGGCGATGGCTTCAGCTTCAAGCTGCTGAATCAGGTTCATTTTGTCTGTCCTGCACTTCACGCTGCGCGCCAGAGGCAGACTGGGCCCGAACGCCGATATGGCGCTCCCAAAGGTCCGGCCTGCGTAACCGTGTATCGTCTTGCGAGCGGCGTTGCCGCCACTGCGCAATCTTCGCATGATCCCCCGATCGCAGCACTTCAGGGATCGTGCGCCCTTCCCACTCAGCAGGTCGGGTATAATGAGGGTATTCAAGGAGGCCGTTTTCGAACGACTCCTCGTGCCCGCTCAAGGCCGCGCCCATTACGCCGGGAAGCAGCCGAATGCAAGCGTCGAGCAGCATCAGCGCCGCACATTCACCGCCCGAAAGCACGATGTCGCCAACCGAGACTTCCTCGACGTCCCGCCCCTCGAAAATCCGCTCGTCAAAACCCTCGAACCGGCCGCACAGCAGGATCACGCCGGGGCCAGCCGCCAGCGCCCGCACCCGCTCCTGCGTCAGCGGCGTGCCGCGCGGGGTCATCGCAATGACCGGGCAACCGGGATGGGCCGCACGCGCATGGTCGATGGCCTTCGCCAGCACGTCCACGCGCAACACCATCCCGGCTCCGCCGCCCGCAGGGGTATCGTCGACGGTCTTGTGCCTGTCGATGGCAAAATCGCGGATCTGCATCGCATCCATCGCCCACGTCCCCTCCGCCAACGCGCGCCCGGCAAGGCTTACACCCAAAGGACCGGGGAACATCTCCGGGTAGAGTGTGAGAACGGTGGCGGCGAAGGTCATGGATCGACCCAGCCATCGGCAATCACAATGCGTGCCTGATCCCATTCCGGCACGGCCTGGGCCTTCATCGGCACCATGAACTTCTTGCCGTCTGGCTTGCGCACTTCGAGCACGTCGCCAGCGCCGAAATTATCCACCGCGATGCATTCGCCCAGCGGTTCCCCGTCAGTCGAAACCGCAGGCAAGCCGATCAGGTCGGCGTGGTAGTATTCGCCATCGGCCAGCGGTGGCAGGGTGGATCGCGGCACTGTCAACGCCGTACCGCGCAGCTTTTCCGCCGCCGTGCGGTCGGTGACTTCGGCAAAGCGGGCGATGGCGCCGCCCTTCCCGTCATCGCGCAGCTTCTGCACAGTGAGGCTGGAATCGTTGAAGGCGCGGTACCGCCGGAGCGATTCCACGCCTTCACCAAACAGCTTGAGACGGACGTCGCCCGCCACCCCATGCGCGCCGATGATGGCGGCGAGCGTGACGGGCCTGTCCGCCAAGATCAGGCTTCCGTCTGCTCTTCAGCAGCAGCTTCTTCAGCGGCCGGAGCTTCTTCAACCGGTGCAGCAGCCGCAGCGGCGGCCGCTTCGGCGGCTTCACGGGCCTTTTCAGCCCTTTCCTCGGCGCGTTCCTTGGCCTTCTTGCCCGGTTCAGCCTTGTTCGGGTTGTTCGTGGCAGCGCGTTCGCGGATGCCGGCCTTGTCGAGCATGCGGGCGACGCGGTCGGTCGGCTGCGCGCCGACACCCAGCCAGTAGCGCACACGATCTTCTACCAGACGGACGCGGTTTTCATCGTCCTTGGCCAGCAGCGGGTTGTAGGTGCCGACCTGTTCCAGGTACTTGCCATCGCGCGGGGCGCGGCTGTTGGAGACGACAACCTTGTAGTACGGGCGCTTCTTCGAGCCGCCACGCGAAAGACGAAGAGAAACAGACATTTGAACTACCTTTCAGACAAATCTTGAAAACACGAAAAAACACGAAAATCATTTCTTCCTGAGCAAATCGCCAAGGTTCGACGGCAGGCCGCCCGATCCCAGCCCCGGCAGGCCGCCGCCGCCCATACCGCCGCCAAGACCGCCAAGGCCGCCAGGCCCCATCTGCTGTTCCAGCCCCGGCATGGCAGCGCCAAGGCCACCCTTGCCGAACAGCGCGCCCAGCCCTTTCAGGCCGCCCATCTTCCTGATCTGCTTCATGGCCTTGGCCATTTCCTGATGCATCTTCAGAAGCTTGTTGACGTCCTGCACTTGCGTCCCGGACCCCTTGGCGACACGGATCTTGCGCTTGGCGTTCAGCAGTTCGGGCTTTTCACGCTCTTTCACGGTCATCGAACCGATGATCGCGTCCATGCGCAACAGCACGCGGTCATCCATGCCGGATTGCGCCATGGCCGCCTTGGCCTTCTTCATGCCGGGCATCATGCCGGCCAGCGCGCCCAGCCCGCCCATGTTCTGCATCTGGCGCAACTGGGTGCGCAGGTCGTTCATGTCGAACTGGCCCTTGGCCATGCGCTGGGCAAGCTTTTCGGCATCGTCGGCCTGGATCGTCGCCGCCGCCTTCTCGACGATGGAGACGATATCGCCCATGCCGAGAATACGCCCGGCAACCCGTTCCGGGTGGAACGGTTCGATCGCATCGAGCTTTTCGCCGGTGCCCGCAAACTTGATCGGCTTGCCGGTGACCGCACGCATCGAAAGCGCCGCACCACCGCGCGCATCGCCGTCCATGCGGGTCAGCACGACGCCGGTAAGATCGACCTCTCCGGCAAACGACTGCGCAACGTTGACCGCATCCTGGCCGGTCAGCGAGTCGACAACCAGCAGCGTTTCCTTCGGGACGGAAACGGCGGCAACCGCCTTCATTTCGTCCATCAGCGACTGGTCAACGTGGAGCCGGCCCGCCGTATCGAGCATCAGCACGTCGACCGCCTGCAGCTTTGCCGCGTTCACCGCACGGGTGGCGATATCGACAGGCATCTGTCCGGCGATGATCGGCAGCGTGGCGACGCCCGCCTGCTCACCCAGCACGCGCAACTGCTCCTGCGCCGCAGGACGGTTGACGTCGAGCGAGGCCATCAGGACTTTCTTGCCCTGCTTTTCCTTCAGCAGCCGCGCGATCTTGGCGGTGCTGGTGGTCTTGCCCGACCCTTGCAGGCCGACCATCATGATAACCACCGGTGGCGCGGCGTTCAGGTCCAGCTCGGCCGTGCCGCCGCCGAGCATCTCGACCAGCGCATCGTTGACGATCTTGACGACCTGCTGGCCGGGCGTGACCGATTTCAGAACCGATTGACCGACAGCCTGCTCCGAAACGGAGTCAATAAACCGGCGAACGACGGGAAGTGCGACATCGGCTTCGAGCAGGGCGATCCGCACTTCGCGCATTGCCGCCAGAACATCTTCTTCACGCAGCGCGCCGCGGCCGCGCAGGCGATCAAAAACGCCTCCTAGCCGGTCTGAAAGACTATCGAACACGCCCAATTCCCATCAGCATGCCCTTGTAAAAGTGCCATTTTCGCGTAACGCGAAAAACGCCGGTGGGCGAAACCTCGCCGACCAGCGTGTGGCATCCTGAACAGGGGCCGTTGTCGAATCCGCAAGACGGAATGCCGCTTGCAGGGCGGCGCATAGCCGCAAACGCCCGTGCGGGCAAGCCGCTTCCCGATTCTGCCGTGACACCGGAATATCGGGCGGATGGCCGCACAATGGCCATCGCCGCGCCCATCCGCACAATCCCGTGCCGGACGGCAAGCGCCTTTTAACCAAAACTTTAACTGAGCGGTTTAGACCATCTCCCATTGGCGCTCCGTGCTGTGTTCGCCACGAAACGACAAGAAGGCGCATGTATGGCAACCTTGCCAGCAGTCAGGGAAATCACCAGCGAAACGAAGGCTGGCCGGGACATTATCGGCCTTGGCATCGTTGTCGCATCGATCCTGTTGTTCGTCGCCAACGGCTCGACGGTCCTGAGCGACTTCATCCGTTCTGTTCTTATGGGCAGCCGTCCGGCCGACCCGATGCTGGGAACGGCGCTCCTGCTTAACATCGCGCTGCTGCTGTTTGGCTGGCGGCGCTATTCCGACCTGACGCGCGAAGTGCGCCAGCGCCGCGTTGCCGAGGAAACCGCGCGCAAGCTGGCCCAGACCGATCCGCTGACCGGCTGCCTCAACCGCCGCAGCATCGGTCCTGCGCTCGACAAGCTGCTGGAATCGGCGGCAACGACCGGCCACGAAGTGGTGGTGATGATGCTCGACCTCGATCATTTCAAACGGTCGAACGACGTTCATGGCCATCAGGCTGGCGATGCCGTGCTGATCCAGACCGCGCAGCGCATCCGCAGCCTCCTGCCGGAACGCTCGGTCATGGCGCGCCTTGGCGGCGACGAGTTCGCCTGTGCCGCGATCTACGACCCCGATCACGCGGATTCGATCGACCGTCTGGTGCTGCGCATCAACGAAGGCGTGGCCCGGCCGATCGCGTTTGACGGGCTGTCGCTGGAAGTTACCGCCTCGATCGGCCTGGCCACGTCGCTGGATGCCGGCGGCGCCAGCACCCAAGAAGCAAGCGCACCGGTAAACGCCGCCAAGTTGCTGCACCGCGCGGATCTGGCCATGTATCAGGCCAAGAAGACCGGGCGCAACGGCTACAACTGGTTCGAAAGCAACATGGAAAGCGAACTGCGCTTTCGCAGCGAGCTTGAGCGCGGCATCCGCGAAGGCATTCCGAAGGGCGAGTTCGTCCCTTTCTATGAAAAGCAGATCGACCTCGACACAGGTGAACTGACCGGCTTTGAAATGCTGGCGCGCTGGCGCAGTCCGCGCCACGGGCTGCTCTCGCCGGAAATCTTCATCCCGATTGCCGAGGAAATCGGCCTTATTTCCGACCTTTCCGAAAGCCTTGTCCGGCAGGCGCTGAAAGATGCACGCGACTGGGATCCACGGCTTACCTTGTCGATCAACATCTCGCCGCTGCAACTGCGCGATCCGTGGTTTGCACAAAAGCTGCTGAAGCTGCTGGTGGAGGCCAACTTCCCTCCGCACCGGCTGGACATCGAAATCACCGAAACCTGCCTGCACGAAAACATCGGGCTGGTCCGCACGCTCATCACCAGCCTGAAGAATCAGGGCATCCGCATCAGCCTCGACGATTTCGGCACCGGCTATTCCAGTCTGGCCCAGTTGCGGACGCTGCCCTTCGACCACATAAAGATCGACCGCTTCTTTGTTTCCCACCTTGGCAAGAGCAAGGACAGCGCCACGATCATCGAAGCGATTTCGTCGCTGGGCCGGGGCATGGATCTGCCGATCACCGCCGAGGGCATCGAATCCGACGAAGTGCTGACAGAACTGCGCAAGTTCGGATCGTTCCGCGGCCAGGGCTTTCTCTACGGCCAGCCCGGCGATGCCGCCAGCGTGCGCGAAGTGCTGGCAGGCTGCAACATGCTGTTGCCCGAACCGCGCGTGGCGGAACAATCCGTACCCGCCCGGACGCCGAAACCGCGCCGCAAGGCTGCGGGCTGAGGTTTGCCTCCGGGGGTGGGGCGCATCCTGCGCATCCATCGCCAATATTCGCCATGTCGCGGCAGTGCCGATATCCGCCTTGTCGCGGCAGTGCCAATATCCGCCGTGTCGCGGCAGTGATTGCCACACGGCGCGCAAATCCCTAAGTCGCGCGCCATGCGCATTCCGTTTTGCAAGATGCATGGGCTTGGCAACGATTTCGTGGTGATCGACTGCCGCGAGACGCCGCTGGCCATGACCGCGCAGCGCGCCGCCGCGCTGGCCGACCGGCGTATCGGCATCGGCTGCGATCAGCTCATCCTGATCGAACCGTCGTCGACCGCCGATGTCAGGATGCGCATTTTCAACAGCGATGGCGGCGAAGTCGAAGCCTGCGGCAATGCCAGCCGGGCGGTCGGCCTGTTGCTGGGCGGGACCACGGTGATCGAAACGCTGGGCGGCATGATCCGCGCCGAAGCAGCGCCCGGCGGAGTCAGCGTGGACATGGGCGCGCCGCGCCTTGGCTGGGACGCCATTCCACTCGCCTATGCCATGGATACGCTGGCGATGCCGGTCGGCTGGGAGGATCTGGAAAGCCCGGTCGCGGTGAATGTCGGCAACCCGCACGTGATCTTCTTCGTGCCGGATTGCGATGCCGTCGATCTCGCGCGGCTTGGGCCGGTGATCGAGAATGATCCGCTGTTTCCCGACCGGATCAATGTCAACGTCGCCAGCATCGCCGGGCCGGACCACATCCGCCTGCGGGTGTGGGAGCGCGGGGTCGGGCTGACCCGCGCCTGCGGCACCGGCGCCTGCGCGACGGCTGTCGCGGCGATCCGGCGCAAGCTCACCGGGCGCACGGTGCGGGTGGATCTGCCCGGCGGGCCGCTTACCATCGAATGGCCCGAAGGCGGCAATATCGTGATGACCGGGCCTGCAGTGCAAAGCTTTTCGGGCTGGTTCGAGGACACCGATTTCCCGGCATGAGCGGTGAAGTCGTCTCGCTGGGGTGCCGCCTCAACATCGCGGAAAGCGAAGCGATCCGGGGGATGATCGCGGATGGGCCGCCTACGGTCGTGGTCAATTCCTGCGCGGTCACCGCCGAAGCGGTACGCCAGTCGCGCCGCGCGGTGCGCCGCCTGCGCCGCGATCATCCGGGCGCACGGCTGGTGGTGACCGGCTGCGCCGCGACCATCGAGGCCGATGCCTTTGCCGCGATGCCCGAAGTGGACGCGGTGGTTGTCAATCCGGCCAAGCTGGACCCGCAAAGCTGGGGTGGAAAGGCCCTGAAAGCGCCCTTGCCGTCCGCCAGCCATACACGCGCGTTCATCCCCGTGCAGAACGGCTGCGACCATGCCTGCACCTTCTGCGTGATCCCGCAGGGGCGCGGAAACAGCGTGTCCATACCGATTCCGGCGGTGCTCAGGGCAGTTGAAAAGGCCGTGTACCTGAACGACCCCGAAACACACCTGAACGTCCGCGAGGTTGTGCTGACCGGCGTTGACGTGACCTCATGGGGGGCCGAACGGCCGGGCGGACAGGCGCTGGGCGATCTGGTGCTGGCGATCCTTGAAGCGTTTCCCGCCCTGCCCCGAATCCGGCTCTCCTCGCTTGACGGGGTGGAAATCGACCCGCTGCTGTTCGAGCTGCTCACCCAGGAGCCGCGCGTGATGCCGCATGTCCATCTTTCGCTGCAATCGGGCGATGACATGGTGCTCAAGCGGATGAAGCGGCGCCATTCGCGCGGCGATGCGATTGCGCTGGTCGAGCGGCTCCGGGCGCGGCGGCCGGAGATCGCCATTGGCGCCGATCTGATCGCCGGCTTTCCAACCGAAACCGCCGCGATGCACGCGGCCAACCTTGCCATCGTGCGCGAATGCCACGTGGTGCATGGGCATGTCTTTCCCTACTCCCCCCGCCCCGGCACCCCGGCGGCGCGGATGCCGCAGGTGCCACCGCCGCTGGTCCGCGAACGCGCGGCCGAACTGCGCGCACAGGTTGCGCAAGTGCGCGCGCCGTGGCTTGCCAGTCTGGTCGGAAAACCGGCGCAAGTGCTTGCCGAGCGGGACGGAACCGGCCATGCGGGCAACTTCGCGGCATACCGGGTGCCGCCGGGAACCAAACCGGGCAACATCGTGTCCTGCACCCCGCGCAGGATCATCGAAGGAATACTGGAATGAGCGCAGAGCCGGAAACGGCAAGCTGGTCCGACCGTCTGCTTGGCGGGTTTCGCAAGACATCGGAACGGCTGGCGGAAAACCTTGGCGGCATCGTCGGCACGACGCGGCTGACCGACGCGCAGCTTGACGATATCGAAGATGCGCTGATCCTGTCCGACCTTGGCCCGCGCGCCGCATCGCGTATCCGCGCCCGGCTGCAGGATGCCCGCTTCGACAAGGGCGTGGACGAACGCAGCCTCAAGGAAGCCGTGGCCGCCGAAATCGCCGCGATCCTGCGCCCCGTGGCCAAGCCGCTGGAAATCACCGCCTTTCCCCGACCGCAGGTGATCCTGGTGATCGGCGTGAACGGTTCGGGCAAGACCACCACGATCGCCAAGCTGGCGCACCTGTTCCAGGAACAGGACTATGGCGTGATGCTGGCCGCTGGCGACACCTTCCGCGCCGCCGCGATCGGCCAGCTCAAGGTCTGGGCAGACCGGCTGGGCGTGCCTATCGTGACCGGACCGGAAGGCGGCGATCCGGCATCGGTGGTGTTCGATGCGGTCAAGGCCGCGACCGACACCGGGATCGACACGCTGATCGTCGACACCGCCGGGCGGCTGCAGAACAAGCGCGAACTTATGGACGAACTGGCCAAGATCCGCCGGGTGCTGGGCCGGATCAACCCGGCAGCACCGCATGACGTCGTGCTGGTGCTCGATGCCACCAACGGGCAGAACGCGCTCCAGCAGATCGAAACCTTCAGCCAGGTCGCGGGCGTGACCGGCCTTATCATGACCAAGCTGGACGGTACCGCGCGCGGCGGCGTACTGGTCGCCGCTGCCGAACAGTACGGCCTGCCGATCCACGCCATCGGCGTTGGCGAAAAGATCGACGACCTGCGCCCGTTCGATCCCGACCTTGTCGCCAAAGTCATTGCCGGAGTGTTCCAGTGACCGACGCACCGCAAAAACCCAAATCGTCGTGGCTCAATCTGGCGATCGACTTCGGCCCGCTGCTGGTCTTCTTCCTGGTCTATCGCCACTACAGCCCCGCCAATGACGCCAGCGGACTGGGTTCCGTCGTCGCGGTAACGCGCGGCACGATGGCCTTCATGGTCGCCACGGTGATTGCGCTGGCGGTGTCGAAATGGCGGCTGGGCAAGGTTTCGCCCATGCTGTGGCTGTCCACCGTGCTGATCATCGGGTTCGGCACGTTGACCGTGCTGCTCGGCGATCCCTTCTGGATTCAGGTAAAGCCGACGGCGATCTACCTGCTGTTTGCCGGGGTGTTGTTTGCCGGGCTGGCGCGCGGCAAGCCGATGCTGCGCTACCTGCTGGAATCGGCATTCGAAGGGTTGAGCGATGAAGGCTGGATCCGCCTTTCGCGCAACTGGGCGTTCTTCTTCCTCGCGCTTGCCGCGCTCAACGAAGTGCTGCGCCACGTCCTGAGCTTCGACGGCTGGCTCCAGGCCAAGCTGTGGGGCTTCACCACCCTTTCGTTCCTGTTCACCTTCACCCAGATTCCGATGCTGCTGCGCCATGGCCTTGCCGTGGAAGCGGAAAAGGAAGTGGAGCAGAATCCGCCGCACGATTGACCCTCCGGCATTTGACCGGCGTTGCAATATTGGCGGGCGCCGCTTGCGCGTTTTCGTGTGACTTTTGCACCACACAGTTTAATATGCGGGGCGGACCGGGGGCATGGTCGCGCTCCCGCAGAAATGACAGTTAAACATTAGGGGGAAAAGCGATGGCCAAGTTTTTTGGCAATCTTCATCTAGTACTGGTAGTCGGGCTGGTCGCAGCGATTGCGCTCATGTTTGCCTATGGTGAATCCGTGCCGGTCAACGCCAACGCCGTGCTGCGCTGGCTGCACATCTTCTTCGGCATCGTGTGGATCGGTCTGCTCTATTACCTGAACTTCGTGCAGGTGCCCACGATGCCCGCCATCCCCGCCGAACAGAAGGGCGCCATCACCGGGCATATCGCCCCCAAGGTTCTGTTCTTCTTCCGCTGGGGCGCCCTGCTGACCGTGGTCACCGGCCTCGCCATCTCGATCGTGTCGGGCTATGGCCACGCCGCGCTGACCTTCTCCGGTGAAGGCGCCGTCAACCTGATCGGCGTCGGCATGTGGCTCGCGCTGATAATGGCCTTCAACGTGTGGTTCATCATCTGGCCCGCGCAGAAGAAGATCCTTGGCATCGTTGAAGCAACGGCGGAAGAAAAGGCGGCTGCCGGGCCGCGCGCCCTGATCGCCAGCCGTACCAACACGCTGCTGTCGATCCCGATGCTCTATGCGATGGTCAGCGCCAACCTGGGCTGATCGTTCGCGCTGCGCGGCCACTGGCCGCAGAAAAAAGGGGGCGGTGCCACAGCGGCGCTGCCCCTTTTTTTCATGCCCTGTGGCATGGCCGGGATGGTGGCAGACAAACCGAAGCGCATCTGCGCGGGATAAATATCGCGCGTGCGGCGTTGTCCCTTCAATCAGCGCCGCTTCGCCTGGGCATGGTCCGGGCTGCGGATGACGCTGACCAACAATGAAGGGGAGTCTTCCACACATGCGCACGTTCACACTTCTGGCTGCAGCCGCAGCCACCGCCCTGACGCTTTCGGCCTGTTCGGAAAAGACGCAGGATGCCGCAGGCACCACCGCGGAATCGGCTGGCAACGACATTGCCAATGCCGCGGACGAAGCAGCAGCCGCAACCGATGAACTGGGCGACAAGGCCGCCAAGGCCGTCGATGAAGCCGCCGCCAAGACCGATCAGATGGCCGACAAGGCCGCAGCATCGGCCAAGAACGCTGCCGCCGACGTGAAGCAGAGCGCCGCCGAAGCCGAGGCCAGCCTGCACAATGAATCCGTGGCGGAAGCAAAGCACGACTGACCGCCAAAACCGGAACGGCCCGGATCGGCCCCGACAACCGGGGCTGGTCCGGGCCGTGGTGCGCTGTAAACCGGTCAGCCGGGAAGGATCGCCGCCAGCCGCTCAAGCAGGACGTGGTGAACGTAGGGCTTTCCCAGGATCGGCCGGTCGGCAAAAGGCGGTTCCACCGTTCCATAACCGGTAGCGATCACGAAGGGCACGCCACGCGCGCTCAACGCCTCGGCCAGCGGAACGCCGGGGTCGCCATGGAGGTTCCAGTCCAGCACAGCCGCGTCAAAGCTTTCACTTTCAATGACAGCGAGAGCCTCATCAACGCGCCCGACCGGCCCCAGCGGGATGGCACCGGCATCTTCCAAAACGTCGCACAGCATCGCCGCGACGATAAACTCATCTTCCACTACCAGGATGCGCCTGCCCGCTACCATCAATCAACGCCCTTCAACGGGATGGATATGCGACACCGCAATCCAGCCTCTGCAAAATCCATTTCTACCGTCCCGCTCAACTGACGCGGCACGGACTCGTGCACCAGCCGCGACCCGAACCCGGTGCGGGCCGGCGGCGTCACCCGCGGGCCGCCGCTTTCGACCCAGTCGATCACCACGCGGTCACCGGTTTCGTTCAGCGCCCAGCCAACTGTCACCTGCCCGTCTTCGTGGGCCAGCGCGCCATATTTCATGGCGTTGGTTGCCAGTTCATGCAGCACCATCACCAGCGATACGGTTGCGTTGGCGGGAAAGTGCACCTCCGGGCCGCTGGCCGTGACGCGGCCATCGGCACCACCGCAAATGAGCAGCCCCTGCGCAACGATTTGCGCGAAAGTTGCGCCGCTCCAGTTCGCGCGGCTGAGCGTATCGTGCGCGCCCGCGATGGCGCCGAGCCGCTCATTGAAGGCACTGACCGCAGCGGGTGGCAAGCCCGCCGTCCGGAACGTCTGGAAGGCAACCGCCTGCACCACCATCAGCGTGTTCTTTACCCGGTGGTTGAGTTCATCCATCATCAGCCCAAGCTGATCTTCGAGCAGGCGCCGTTCGGTAATGTCGATCCCGGTCGATTGCGCGACCAGCCACTGCCCTTCGGCATCGAACTGCAACGCATGATTGCGCCACAGCACCCAGCGCGGACCATCGGCTGTTTCAAAACGGTTTTCGATGGTCAGTTCGGGCTGGTTCGGTGAAAGCTGCCCGACCATGCGGCGGACATGCGCCTCATCCTCGCCCGATACGTAAGCCCACAGGTTCCTGCCGGTCAGATCGCCTGGTGCGAGGCCCAGCGAACGGGCATAGGCCCGATTGGCATAAAGGATCGTCCCGTCCGCCCGGAAGCGGCAGACCATTTCAAGCTGGGCATCAAGGATTTCGCGCAGCAGCGCCTCATCGGACATTCAAGCGGCACCTCGGCAGATGCCGCGACGCTAACGCATCTTGCGCATAAGCCAAGCGCCTTGAAGCAAAAACACGCCGGGGCGCGGATCAGATCTTGAGCTGGCTGCCCAGTTCCACCACGCGGTTGGTCGGCAGGCGGAAGAACTCCATGGCGCTGGCCGCATTGCGCAGCATCCAGGCAAACAGCTTTTCACGCCACAGCGCCATGCCCGGCTTTTCCGATGGCAGCAGTGTCTGGCGCGAAAGGAAGAAGCTGGTCTTCATCATGTTGAACGGTTCACCGCACATATCGACCTTGCCCAACGCGGCGGGCACATCGGTTTCCTCAAGAAAGCCGAAACGCAGCGTGAGCCGGTAGAAGCCGTTGCCGAAATCCTTGACCGAATACCGTTCACCGGCATCGACGAAGGGCACATCCTCGATCGACACGGTCAGGATCACCACGCGTTCGTGCAGTACCTTGTTGTGCTTGATGTTGTGCAGCAGAGCCGAGGGCACACCGGCGGCAGTCGAGGCCATGAAGATCGCGGTGCCCGAAACGCGCGCGGCGCTGGAATGGGCAGACTTGGTGAACACGTCGAGCGGGATCGTGCCTTCGGCCATGTTGGCACGCATCAGCGCCCGCCCGCGCGACCATGTAGTCAGCAAGGTGAAGATCGCCACGCCCATTACCAGCGGCACCCAGCCGCCATCGGGGATCTTGGTCATGTTCGCGCCAAGATAGGCGGCGTCGATGGTGAAAAACACCGCCAGCATGGCGATCGCCGCCGGGGCCTTCCACTGCCACAGCTTGAACAGCACGACCGCGAGCAGGAAGTTGTCGATCAGCATCGCGCCGGTCACCGCGATGCCATAGGCGGCGGTCAGGTTCGACGACCGCTGGAATACCAGCACCAGCAGGATGACCGCGATCATCAGCGCCCAGTTGATCACCGGGATGTAGATCTGGCCCGCCGCCGTGGACGTGTGCTTGATCGTCATGCGCGGGATGAAGCCAAGCTGGATCGCCTGCTGCGTGACCGAAAACGCCCCGGAAATCACCGCTTGCGAGGCGATCACCGCGGCAAGGCTGGCGATCAGCAGCAGCGGCCACTGGAACCATTCCGGCGCAAGGAAATAGAACGGGCTTTCCAGCGCCGCCGGGTTGCGGATCAGCAGCGATGCCTGCCCCAGGTAATTGAGCACCAGCGAAGGCAGCACGAAGACCAGCCACGACACCCGGATCGGGCTGCGGCCGAAATGGCCCATGTCGGCATAGAGCGCCTCGGCCCCGGTCACCGCCAGCACGGCTGCGCCCATGGCCAGGAAGCCGCGAAACGGATCGGCGATGAACATCGTCACCGCGTAATGCGGGCTGAGCGCGACCATCACGCCGGGATACTGGGCGATGCTGATGACGCCGAGGACCGAGATCGTGGCGAAATAGACCAGCATGATCGGCCCGAAGAACGTGGCCACCCGCGCGGTGCCGCGGCTCTGGATGAAGAACAGGCCGATCAGGATGGCCACGACCAGCGGCACGATCAGCCGGTGCATGTTCGGCTGGTAGACCGCAACGCCTTCGATCGCGCCCATGACCGAAACCGCCGGGGTGATCATCGAATCGCCATAGAACAGCGCGGTGGCGAAGACGCCCAGCAGGATGATGCCCCGGCCCCAGCGTTTGCCGTCGGTGTGCTGGTTGATCAGCGCCAGCAGCGCAAGGCTGCCCCCCTCGCCCTTGTTGTCGGCCCGCATGATCACCGTCACGTACTTGAACGTCACGATGATCATCATCGACCAGAACATCAGGCTGATGATGCCGAAAACATGCAGCAGGTCGAGCGGGAGCGGGTGATGCCCGGCAAAGGTATCGCGCAGCGCGTACAGCGGGCTTGTGCCGATATCGCCAAAGACGACGCCGATCGCGCCCACGGCCAGCTTGGCCAGCGACCCCTGGCCATGGCCATGATGCCCGGCACCGCCAGACGCATGGCCATCGTGGCCCGCAGCCTTCGCAACGGCTTGCGCATCCGTTCCAGCGGCATCGTTAACAGCATCATTCATGGCAAAAGTGCCCCCGGCATCGCGCCTTGCATGCTTCTTCCGAAACGGCGGCTGCGCGGCGGCGCTGTAGCACCGGCCCTTTGCCCCCGCAATGGCCCGAACCGCCCGGCAACGCCTGCCATGAAGCCTGCTATCGCGCGCCGTCCTGCGCTGGCGCAGGCCCGGCGTCCGAATCGCCCGACGGGACCGGAACCGGCCCGCCTGCGGTGGTCTGGCCCGGCGTGGCGCCAGTCATCGCCAGCATCGCGTCGATCCGGCCTATCCGCTCGGAAAGGTCGGCGCGGTAGGGCGCATCTTCGGGCGAGCGGCGCAAGAGTTCGGCCCAGATCGCACGCGCCTGATCGAGCTTGCCCGATTGCGCCAGCGCCAGCCCCATGAAAAACGGCGGGCCGGGATGATCGGGCGCGATCGAGGCCGCCTTCTGGAACGCGAACTGCGCCGCAGGGGTAATCAGCCCATCGCTGTGCCCGACCAGCGCATTGCCCAGCGACACCCAGATATCGGCGTCCTGCGGGAACTGTTCGGCCCCCTTGCGCAGCACATCGGCAGCGGCGCCGTATTGTCCCTGCCGGGCCAGCCCATCGGCCAGGATCAGCCAGCTCTGGCCCTTGGCGAAGGATTCGCCCATCTGCTGGCGCTGCTTGATCAACGCCTCGTCCGCAGCCTTGCGGTTTTCGACCGGGGCCTTGGGCGCGCCGGGGTAGCCGGGCCTGCCCTGCAAGGCATAGCCCGCGATCCCGACCAGCAGCGCCGCACCCGCCAGTTCCCAGCCGTTGCGCGGCAGCTTGAACACGAATGCCATCAGCGCGAAGGCAGCGGCGGCCACCAGCAGGATCACGATCCACGTCATGGCCGGTCTTCCTCCGCGCTGGGCGTGCTGGCCGGACCCGGCCGCCGGAACCGCCCGCGCAGCAGCACCGCAGCCAGCAGCAGGATGACCAGCGGCGCGGCGAACAGCGGCCACATCAGCGGCTTGTTCTGCGGCGCATAGCTGACGTAATCGCCATAGCGTTCGATCAGCCACGCGCGGATTGCCTCAGGGTCTTCCCCGGCGGCAATGCGCGTGCGCACCTGATGGCGCATATCGCCCGCCATCGGCGCATCGGAATCCGAAATCGCCTGGCTCTGGCACTTCAGGCAGCGCAACGTCTCCATCAGCCGCTGCGCCTTGGCTTCAAGCGTGGGATCATCGAGCTGGCGATAGGCATAGGGCGCAGGCGGCAGCGAATCCTGCGCCGCCACCGGCGCGGCAAGCACCAGCGCCAGAACCATGAGCACGAAACGGATCACGATTGCGCCTCGGCCAGTTTGGCAAGGATCAGCGGCACGTCCTCGGCCCGGATTTCGCCCAGATGCTGATACCGGATCATGCCCTTGCCATCGATCACGAAGGTTTCCGGCACCCCGGACGAACCGATTCCCAATTGCACTTCGGAAAGGTCATCCTTGCCGATACGGGTAAAGGGGTTGCCGTTGCGGGCAAGGAATCCGGCCAGATCCTGCTCCCGGTCGCGGATGGCGACCCCGTTGATTTCCACGCCCTGCCGGGCCAGCGCCTCAAGCTGCGGGGCTTCGATCGCGCAGGGCACGCACCAGCTTGCAAAGACATTGAGCAGCTTGGGCTTGCCGGTACGGAAATCGGCGGTGGCAAGGCCCGGCCGGTCTGGCGAGGCCGCCGCCAGCGTGAACTGCGGCAAGGGCTTGTCGATAAAGGCGCTGACCACTTCACGGTCTGCCGGGCGCGCAAGGCCCCAGATCACCAGCGCGAAAAACGCGCCGAACAGCGCCAGCGGCAGCCAGATCGCCAGCGAGGACCGCTTCTGCTCCGCCTTGCCCGATGCCGTATCGTTCATCGCACCTGCTCCATGCGCGCCTTGCGGAAGGCAATCTTGCCTTCGGCC
Source organism: Novosphingobium lubricantis (assembly GCA_042650965.1). Classification (GTDB taxonomy): domain Bacteria; phylum Pseudomonadota; class Alphaproteobacteria; order Sphingomonadales; family Sphingomonadaceae; genus Novosphingobium; species Novosphingobium lubricantis. The sequence goes on from JBHSCB010000007.1 coordinate 56,776, forward strand.
CGCAGACGCTTCACGTCATGCGCCACGCGGCCGAGCAGCGCGAGCAGCCCGCCGAAGGCCACCAGCAGACCGCCCAGCCACAGCAGTGGCACGAACGGCTTCCACCAGAAACGCATCTGCCAGCGCCCGTCCTCACCCTCGTTGCCCAGCACGGCATAGAGCTGCCCGTTCCAGCGGGTGTGGAGCGCGGATTCAGTGCGTTCACCCGGCGGCGAGGAGAATGTCCGCGCCTGCGGGTGCAGGGTTACCGGCGCCCCGCCCTTGTACGACGCCGAAACCGTCGCCTCCAGCGCGGTCCAGTTCGGCCCGGCAACCGGTTCGATCTTTTCCAGCCGCACGGTTATCGGCCCTACCTGCTGGCTATCACCCGCGTTCATCGCGGCCAGACGTTCGGTGGAAAATGCACTCTCGCTGGCAGCGCCCAGCAAAGCCACCGCGATACCGAAATGCGCGACGACCATCCCCCACACCGGCAGCGGCGTGCGCCGCAGGTTGCGCCCACGCAGAGGCAGCCAGCTTGCCATCGCCAGCCCGGCCCCGACGGCAATGCCCAGCATCGGCAGCACCCGGATACCCGGCGCCAGAACGACCACGGCGAGCAGACCCAGCGCAGCGACAAGCGCCGGGATTGCCGCCATCGCAGTGATCCGTGCCGGATTGTCCTTGCGCCAGCGCAGCAGAGGGCCGACCGCCATGACCAGCATCATCGGGATCACGAAGATGGCCGAAACCGGGTTGAAATAGGGTGGCCCGACCGAAACCTTGGCGTCGAACGCCTCGGTCAGCAGGGGATAGAGCGTGCCCAGCAGGACAATCCCCAGCGTGCCGCACAGCATCACGTTATTGAACACCAGGCTGGCTTCGCGGCTGAACGGGCTGAACCGTTCGCCTTCGGTCACCGTTGACGCGCGCAGGCCGAACAGCGCGAGCGCGCCGCCGATGTAGATCGCCAGCAGCGCCAGAATGAACGATCCGCGTTCGGGATCGACGGCAAAGGCGTGAACCGAGGTAAGGATGCCCGACCGCACCAGGAACGTGCCGACCATCGACATCGAAAAGGCGATAACGCCGAGCATGACCGTCCATGCGCGCAAGGCGTTGCGGCTGGCCAGCACCGATGCCGAATGGAGCAGCGCAGTGGCCGCCAGCCATGGCATGAGCGAGGCGTTTTCCACCGGATCCCAGAACCACCAGCCGCCCCAGCCCAGCGTATAATAGGCCCAGTACGACCCGGCGGTGATGCCGATGGTCAGGAATATCCACGCGCCCAAGACCCATGGCCGCATCGCGCGGGCAAAGGCCGGGCCGACATCGCGGGTAACCAGCGCGCCAATGGCAAAGCTGAACGCCACCGAAAGCCCGACATAGCCAATGTACAGCGTGGGCGGGTGGAACGCGAGGCCGATGTCCTGCAACAGCGGGTTCAGCCCCGCCCCTTCGGGTGCCGGTTCGGGCAGACGCTCGAACGGATTGGAGGACAGCAGCAGGAACGCATAGAACCCAAGGCTGACAAACGCCTGCCCGGCAAGCGTGGCGATCAGCGTGTCTTCGCGCAGGCGCTTTTCCACCAGCGCGACCACCCCGCCCGATACCGCCATGATCGTGATCCACAGCAGCATCGACCCTTCATGGTTGCCCCATGTTCCGGCCAGCTTGAAGATCCACGGCTTCATCGAATGGCTGTTTTCGGCCACCAGCTTGACCGAAAGATCGGTCTGCAGGAACAGCGTTATCAGCGCGGCAAACGCCAGCGCGACGAACACGCCCTGCATCACCGCCAGCGGGCGGACCATCGCGCCCAGCGCAGCCCCGCCGGGGCGCAGCGTGACGACCGCAGCAAAGAGTTGCAGGATCGCCAGCGCAGCGGCCATCCACAAGACGGCAAGGCCCAGTTCCGCGATCATCGGGTTTCCGCCACCACGGCCTTGGCCTGTGCTTCGGTCATGTCGCCCATCTGGCGCGGAACATAGTTTTCATCGTGCTTGGCCAGCAGGTTGTCGGCGACGAACGTAGCGCCTTCCATGCGGCCTTCGGCCACGACGCCCGATCCTTCCACGAACAGGTCCGGGGTTATGCCGGTATAGCGCACCGGCACGCGCGCTTTCCCGTCTCCGACGATGAAATCGATCGTCACCCCATCGGCGCGGGTCTTGAGCGACCCCTTTTCGACCATCCCGCCCAGGCGGATCGCGCGGCCCTGTTCCGGCGGGTCTTTCATCAGATCGGCCGGGACATAGAAATAGCTGGCCTGGCTCGACAGGGCATAGGCCGCCAGCAGTCCGGCGCCGATCAGCGCGGCAAGGGCAATGACCAGAAGCACCAGCCGCTGGTGCTTGGGCTTGATCCCGCCGCCGGTTGTCGATGCGTTCACTTGCCTCTCACCCACGGCCTCTGACCTTGTCCCGGCGGCGTTCGGCGCGGATCATCGCCACCAGCGTCCAGCCGACCAGCAGCAGCGTGCCGATGACGCTGATCGCCAGTGCCGCTGCCACGTAATCCCATTGTTGCAATGCTTCGCGCATGGTGTCCCTTGATCGGCCGTTCAGGCCATGGCCTTGCGGCGCAGGCGCGCTTCGGTCTGGATTTCGGCCAGCAGCGTGCGCATCCGCGCCAGCACGACCCCGCCGAAAATCAGGCTGAAGCCCAGCGCCGCGATCAGCAGCGGCCACAGGAATGTCCCGTCGATCGCGGATTTGCCCATGGTGATCGATGCCGGCTGGTGCAGGCTGTTCCACCACACCACAGACCGGTTGATGATCGGAATGTTGACCGCACCGACCAGCCCGAAGATCGCGGTAATGCGGTTTCCGGCATTGCCCGATGCCATGTCGCGCTGCGCCGCGCCGGACAGGGCGATGTACCCGAAATACAGGAACAGCAGCACCAGAAAGCTGGTCAGCCGGCCGTCCCACACCCACCAGGTGCCCCAGGTGGGCCGTGCCCAGATCGACCCCGTAGCCAGGCAGATGGCGGTAAAGGCCGCACCGGGGACGGCGGCGGCGCGCCCGGCGATCGACGCCAGCGGATGGCGCCAGACCAGTTCGACAAGGCTGGACACCGCAATCGTCGTCCACCCGGCCATGCCAAGCCACGCGGCGGGAACGTGGACGAACAGGATACGCACCGTATCGCCCATCAGCCGGTCCGGCGGGACCACGATGACTCCATAGAGCACCGCACCCAGCGCCAGCAGCAGGCCCGAAACGAGCAGCAACGGCATGAGCCAACGCGCAAGGCGCAGGAAACGTGCGGGATTGGCGAAACCGTGCATGGGTAAAACGCTATCGAATCCTTGCCGCCAAGGCCACTGCCCTAGGCCGAGTGCGGTCTGCCACTTGCTGCATTGCGGGGCAAGGGCCATGCGCCCTACCCGGCCCAAAAGGAACGCGGAACGGCAACAAATGCGGTGGGCAACACCAACGGCTAAGGACTCACGCCGTTTTCCCGCAATCTGCGCGCCATAGCGATGTATCGGGGGAAGAAATGGGGCGACCGAGGGGGTTCGAACCCCCGACCTCCGGTACCACAAACCGGCGCTCTAACCAGCTGAGCTACGGTCGCCACATTGTCTGCGCGCCTGTGCGGCGTGCGGGCTGGCCCATTTGCAGAAAGGCGCGCGAAAGGGAAGCAAAATCTTGCACGCCACCCCGCACAGACCGAAAAACCCCGGTCTCACCGGCTGAACCTGTCGCCCCACATACGGAACGCCACGCGCGGCGGATTGACGCCGACATCAATCAGCGCCTGCTCTTCCACCGTGATCGAATCGATGGTGACCGACTGGGTAAGCGCGAACCAGCGGCTGCGCACCTGCAACTGCCCGGCGGGAAAGCCTCCGCCCTCCCCGCCGATGCCGCGCAGGGCATCTTCCGGCCGCGCCCAGCCGGTCGCCGGCCGCCCCGCCAGCAAGGCCCGCGCGCGCGCCACCGGCAGCGCCTGTGGCGCAAGCATCGCCAGCAAGGGAGCCTGATCTGGGCGCAAGGTATTGATATTGATGGGGGAAAGCTGCGCCGCGGGCAAGGCGCAAAGCCACGGGCGCAGCCGCTCGTAGAATTGCGGCGTCATCCCCCGCACTGCGCGGATTTCGCTGACATCGCCGATCAGACGCCCGGCAGTGCGATAGGGCACCGTCATGCCCTGATAGGTTTCATCCTCGGCCCCGTTGGGCGCAGGCCTTACGTCGCTGTCGATCCAGTCGGCAATCGAATCGCTGATGACCGCCGCTTCGGCTTCGGGAATCGCCAGCCCGGCCATCAGCGCGCGCATCTGCTCCAGCCCGGCCACGCGCAGCGTCAGCACGCCTTGCGGATCGGCCTCGACCAGCGAATTGAGGTTAAAGCAATTGCCGCCATCGTCGACCCGCGCGATGATCGTGCTGCGCCCCAGTGGCAGCGGCACATCGCGCCCCAGCAGCCCGTTGCGATCCACCGTGCGCTCGCTCGACTGGTCGACCAGCGCCTTGATCCGCGCCATGGCCAGCGTTTCGGCACTGATCGCGTGGAAGCGGGCCTGAGTCATCGCCTGCCCGTTCCCGGCCAGCCGTGTCGCCAGGTTCAGCCGTTCCAGCATGACCGCCGCGATCACTGCCATCACCGCCACCAGCAGCAGCACCGACAGCAGCGCCGCGCCGCGTTCGCGCGGGTTGGCCGGGCCGGGAGCGGTCACTGGTAATTCATCCCGACCAGCGACACGATGCGCAGCGGCGGGCGGCCGCGCTGGGGCAGCAGCAGTTCAACCGCGACCGGCATTTCCGCACTGCGCTGCGGCTCCCACGCGCTGCGCCAGTTGCCGTCGGCCGAACGGAAGCGAACCGACGGTGCGCCGGAAAGCGGCAACATCTCCGCCGCCGGATCGGGCGCAGCGCCATCGGGAAACGGGTATCCGGCGCGGACCAGCGCGGTGGGGGTGATGCGGTATTCCACTTTCTGCAGGCCGGGGCGCGGCGCACCGTCGACATTGTCCCAGCCGCTGCGCGTCAGGCGGATCAGCACGCCTTCGCGCCCGGCCTCGAACGCAGCGCGCGGCGCACCGGCCTGATCGCGCGAGGGGCGCGGCACGGCTTGCGCCAGATCGGCAATCCACACCGACAGGAAGCGGCGCTGCGCGGCGATTTCATCGGTCTTGCGGCGGCTGGCCAGTTCGGCATCGACGGAAAAGCGCAGCAGGCCCATCGCCCCGACCGCGATCACGGCGAAAAGCGAGAGCGCAATCAGCATCTCGACCAGCGTGAAGCCATTGCGTTCCGGCGCGGGAGCGGGTGCGGTCATGTGCCCGGCAACCGCGTGAAATCAAGCGTGAACGCCTGACTGCCCGCACCGGGCGTTGTTTCGGCTACCGACAGCGTGATGCCCAGCACCCCATAGTCCGGGCGCAGCGCCACGGTGCGCGTCCAGCGGAAACTGCGCCCCGCATTTTCGATGGTGCCGCTGGCCGATCCGACCGGCGGCGGGGCCGGATCGGTGAGGATTTCGGCGGCCATGTTCTGCGCCACGATTTCGCGCAGCAGGCGCTGATCGAGATCGGCAGTGCGTCCGATGCTGGCCCCTTCCATCCGCAACAGCGTGAGCGCGGCAATGGCAAAGACCGCCAGCGCCACCAGCAGTTCAAGCAGCGAAAACCCGTTGGCCCGCGCCGCGCGGCGTTCATCCGCCATCGAGCGTCACCTTGCCATCGCGGTGGATGCGTACCACCAGCGTCCGGTCCGCACGGTCGAAGCGCACGGCGGCGTCACTGCTGGCCAGGCCCAGCGAATCGAACACCACGCGCTGCCGCCCGGTGCTGGCCTGCGTACCTTCGTTCCATCCGGTCAGGTCGAACCCGCGCCCCGGCAGCGGTTGCCACTGCCCATCATTCCGGCGTTCGAAGTAATAGCCGCTGCCACTGACCACCAGCGATATGGGCCGCGCGCCGGTTATCGCTTCATCGCGGGCAGCGAGCGTCCGCGCGGCAAACCGTTCCGCCTCGCGGCGCAACTTGGCCTCATCGCCCGGCATGGTGAGGACCGCCGCCGTCGCCAGCAGCCCCATGATCGCCAGCACGACCATCATTTCGACCAGCGAAAAGCCATTGCACCGCACAGAACGCGGCGGCACGGCAGCAGGGGCGGCGGCAAAGGACACGCTTTCTCGCATGAGGCAGGAACGTGACCGTTTTACGACCAAATGCAATGCGCGTTCAAGTTGCCGCCGGGGCTTGTGCCGCGATAGGGTCGGCCAATGCCGTCTCCTCCTGCCGAATCCTGCGCCGCCCGCCTGCTTGCCATGCCCGGCATGATGAAAGTGCCAACGCCGCGCGTCGACCTTTTCATCCTGCGCGATTTCCTCGATCCGGCCCAATGCGCCAGCCTGATCGGGCGGATTGAACGCGAACGGCGTCCATCGACGATCGCCGACGCGAATGGCGACTATGCCTTCCGCACCAGCGAAACCTGCGACCTGCCAATGGGCGAGGCCGACATCGCCGCGCTGGATGCAAGGCTTGCCGCGCTGTCGGGCCTCGACCCGCGGCATGGCGAACCCATTCAGGGCCAGCGGTACGCCGCCGGGCAGGAGTTCAAGGCGCATACCGACTATTTCGACCCCGTCGGCGCAGATTACGCGCGCTATTGCGCGGTTTCAGGACAGCGGACGTGGACCTTCATGGTCTATCTCAACGCCGTGGAAGCAGGGGGAGCAACGCGGTTCAAGGTAATCGACAAGACGATTCAGCCCGAACCGGGCAAACTGGTGTGCTGGAACAACCGCCGCGCCGATGGCAGCGTCAACCCGGCCACGCTTCACCACGCGATGAAGGTCCGCAAGGGCCTGAAATACGTGATAACCAAATGGTACCGCGAACGCCCATGGGGGTGACCCGCATGCGGCAGCGGCGAGGCGGACGCCGCAATCCCACGAAAAAGGGCGACCGAAGCCGCCCTTTCCCGTTTCATCTGCCGATGACCGCGCTCAACGCTTGAGCGACAGGCCGCCGAAACGCTTGTTGAACTGGGCAACGCGGCCGCCCTGATCGAGCTGGCGCGTACCGCCGGTCCATGCCGGGTGCGAAGTCGGGTCGATTTCGAGAGCGAGCGTATCGCCTTCCTTGCCCCAGGTGGAGCGGGTTTCGAAAACGGTGCCGTCGGTCATCTGCACCTTGATCATGTGGTAGTCGGGGTGAATGCCAGTCTTCATCAGTCTAACTCCGGTACGCAGCCGGTTCCGACCGGCCACAAGAATCTGTGAACGCGCGCCATTAGCGGCATTTGCAGGCCAGTGCAACAACGCCCCGCGCCAACGGCTTCCCACGGCGCGAGACGCTGCCCGTTCCCTTCAGCTATCGGCGATCATCGCGGTAAAGCTGACCTCGCAGGTCACCTTGTCACCGATCATTGCCTTGCCCGCAAACTTGCACACGCGCGAACGCTTCTGCGTGAACTCCACGTACAGGTCGAGCAGGACGCCCGGTTCCACCGGATTGCGGAACTTCGCTTCTTCGATGGCCATGAAATAGACCAACTTGCCCGATCCGGCTAGGCCCAGCGATTCCACCGCAAGCACGCCTGCCGCCTGGGCCAGCGCCTCGATCTGGAGGACGCCCGGCATGATCGGGCGACCGGGGAAATGGCCCTGAAAGAACTGCTCGTTCATCGACACCGCCTTCACGGCGTGAATACGCTCGTTCAGGGTGATCGACGCCACGCGATCGACCAGCAGCAAGGGATAGCGATGCGGCAGCGCCGCCATCACCTTGCGCACATCGTAGTCGGTGATCACGGCCTGTGCCGTTTCTTCGGTCATTTCCCCTGCCCCGATCTGCTGTCCTTCAGGCCTTAGCGGCCTTCGGGAGCCTTGGTGCCAGCGGCAGGGGCGGCCTGCGCCTGTGCAGCCTGCTGCGCTTCACGCTGGGCGCGCGGCATCCAGCCGGCGGGCGGCACAAGCTGGGCCGAAGGGATCAGCTTGTTCAGTTCCGCCAGAATGTCCTGGTTGAGGTTGTAGGCTTGGCCAGCCTTGATGACAGACTGCGAATCGAGCACCAGCGTGACCTTCTTCTTGTCCATCGCGGCCTGCGTGGCAGCGTCGAGCTTGTCGCCGATCTGTTCCAGCACGTACTGCTGCGAAAGCTGCAGCGGTTCGAGGATCTTCTGGATTTCGGCCTCACCGGCCTGCTGGATCCCCTGGATCTGTTCGTACTGCTGCTGCAGCGCGGCGCGGTTCGGGTTGGCCGCCTTCGAATCGGCTTCAAGCTTGGTGATCAGCGGCTTGAGCTGGGCTTCGATCTGGTTCTTGCGCGTGTTGGCCTGGTCGATCTGCGGCTTGTAGGTGACCGGGCGCTGCTGCTGCGCGGTCTGGTAGGCCGACGAAGCGGCCACCACGGCCGAAGGGTTGGCGACAGCAAGGCCGGAAACCGCCTGCGCCGACGCGATGGACGGCGAAACGGCGGCGATGGCGATGCTCGCAAGGAGCGCGGAAGAGAAACGGGTGGTCATCAGAACTGGGTTCCCACGTTGAAGGTAAAGGTCTTGGGGTCATCGCCATTGGCCTTCTTGAGGACTTTGGCAAAATCGAGACGGAAGGGGCCGAACGGCGAGTTCCAGTTGACGCCGATGCCGACCGAGATGCGCGGCGAGATGGTATCGCCCACGAACACTTCGTTGAAAACCTGTGAAAGCTGGTTCGCGGTCCCATTGGATGCCGTGGCCTGATCGGTGATCCGCCCGGTGACAGCATCGACATAGAGACGTGTCGGGTTGACCTGGTTGGCAGGCAGCGGGTTGGCGATGCCGAACACGGCACCGGCATCGACATAGATCGACGGGCGCAGGCCCAGTTCGCGCGCGCCCGATCCCAGCGGAATCTCAAGCTCGGCGCGGGTCAGGTAATAGTACTTGCCGCCCAGCGCATCGTCACCGAACTGGTTGCGATCGGTGGATTCGGTATCGGGAATACCGTCGCCATCGGTGTCGAGCAGGAACTTGCGCAGCACGCGCGGGCCGACGCCACGAATGTCGAAACCACGAATCTGCGGTTCGCCCAGGAAAAAGCGGTCGGTCAGGCGCACATCGTCGATGGTGGGGTCGTTGGAACGGTTCGACAGCGCCTTGATCGCGCCGCCTTCGCCACGGACCGAGAAGATGAACCCGCCACCAACCGGCCAGAACTTCGATGCGTTCGCGGTGATGCGGGCATAGCGGACCGAACCGCCCAGCCCGGCAAAGTCCGCACCGACAACGATCTGCGTGCCGCGGGTCGGGCGCAGGCGGTTGTCGAGCGTGTCGTAAACCAGCGATGCGCCAAGGATCGAGCTGGTGCGCTTGCCGATGGCATCGCACAGATAGCGTCCGGCGAGCAGGAAGCTGCACTGGCCGTTGAGGAAGTAGGTGTTCCGGTCCAGGGTCACGTCGTCGATATTGAAGGTGTAGCGGCCGATCAGCGACATGTATTCGGTCAGCGGCACGCCCGCGCGAATCTGGAAGCCCGTGGTCGCCTGCTGATAGGTCGTGTTGCGGTTCGAATTGAGGAAGTTGAAGCTGTTGAAATCGCGGCGATAGACATCGACGCCCAGCGACACGTTCTTGTCGAACACATACGGCTCGGTGAAGCTGACCTGCACCGCCCGCGAATAACGCGAATAGTCGACCGAAAGGCCCACCGTCTGCCCGCGCCCGCGGAAGTTGTTCTGGCGGATCGACCCCTGGAAGATGAAGCTTTCAAGGCTCGAAAAGCCTGCCGAAAGCTGGAGTTCGCCGGTCGGGCGTTCTTCCACGTTGGCTTCAAGCACGATGCGGTCAGGCGCGGAGCCGGGCTTTTGCTCGACCTCGAACTTTTCCTGGAAATACCCCAGCGACTTGATGCGGTTGGTCGAACGCTTGACCTGGAAGGTATTGAAAGCATCGCCTTCGGCCAGACGGAACTCGCGGCGCACCACCTTGTCCTGCGTCAGCGTGTTGCCGTTCACGTCGATACGTTCAACGTAGACGCGCGGCGCTTCGGCAATGCGGAAGGTGACCGACATCGTCAGGTCATCCTTGTTGCGCGCGAAATCGGGCCGCACATCGGCAAAGGCATAGCCGAACGCCCCTGCTGTCTCGGTCAGGGCGTCAACCTGATCCTCGACCATCTTGGCGTTGTACCAGTCGCCCGCCTTGATCGGCAGACGCTCCGCCAGCGCATCGCTGTCAAAGTCGCGCAACTGGCTGTCGACCTTCACATCGCCGAACTTGTAGCGATCGCCTTCCTCGACGACGTAGGTGATGATGAAATCGCGCTTGTCGGGGGTCAGTTCCGCAACGGCGGACACCACGCGGAAATCGGCGTAGCCTTCGGTGAGGTAGAACTGGCGCAGCTTCTGCTGGTCGAACGCGAGGCGATCGGGATCATAGCTGGTGCCACTGGAAAACAGGCGGAAGAAGCGCGCCTGCTTGGTCACCATCTCGCCGCGCAGCTCTCCGTCGGAAAACTTCTCGTTGCCAAGGATGTTGATCTGGCGAACCTTGGACTTCGGCCCTTCGCTGATTTCGAACACGATATCGACGCGGTTCTGGTCGAGCATCACCATCTTCGGTTCGACCGAGGCGGCAAAACGGCCCTGCCGCTTGTACAGTTCGATGATGCGCGAAACGTCGGCGCGGACCTTCGACCGGGTGAAGATCTGGCGGGCGGCCAGCTTGATTTCCGGCAGGATCTTGTCGTCCTTGAGGCGCTTGTTGCCTTCAAGAATGATGCGGTTGATGACCGGGTTTTCCTTGACCTGCAGCACCACGTCACCGTTGGTGTTGCGGACCGAGACATCGGCAAACAGTTCCGTCGCGTACAGATCCTTCAGCGCCTGATCGCCCAGCGCCTGTGTATAGGTCTGGCCGGGGCGGATGCGGACGTAGGACAGGATGGTATCGGGTTCGAGGCGCTGCGAGCCTTCGACCGTTACCGAACGAATGGTATCGCCCTGCGGTGCCGGGGCCTGTTCGGGTGTGGCAGAAGCCGCCTGCGCCAGGGCCGTTTGCGGCACCGCGACCAGCGCGCTTGTTGCTAGCAGGGCCGCATAGAGCGGGTGAACCTTGCCAGCGTGGTCCGCGTTACGTCCAATCATTACCAAACGCCATCCCGTATGTTGTGCCAGATGGACACCCGCGAAAGATGTCCGACTGTTGCCAGCAATGCTGCCCTCTGCCCGATGCCTCTGGCCCAATCAAGCAAAAGGGCCAGACAGGCGCACATTCGCGCAGAATTGTGTGGAAGCGCGCGCAGCGAGCCTCAACGCGCCTTTATCCGCCCCGCATACCGGGAGATGCCATGCGTGGCCCACCCCCGGCCCGCCGAACCTCTCGCCCTGGCACATCGCCGCAGCAGACGTGCCCGAAAAGCATTACCCTCCAAACAGCTTCAGGGACGCAACATCATTGATCGTCACGAACAGCATCAACGCCATGACAAAGGCAATGCCTGTCCGAAACGCCCATTCCTGGCCACGCTGACCAACCGGCTTCCTGCGCACGGCCTCGACCGCGTAGAAAGCAAGATGACCTCCGTCGAGCACCGGGATTGGCAGCAGGTTAATGAACCCCAAGTTAATCGAGATCAGCGCGACGAAACCGACAAATGCCTGCCAGCCGGAAACAAGCTGCTCGCCGGAATACTTGGCGATCTTGATCGGCCCGCCAAGCTCCTGGACCTCGCGTTTGCCGCTGATGATCTGGCCGATTCCGGTGACCATCATGCCGATGATGTCGCGCGTCTGGCCAACGCCTTCGACCAGCGCCTGCCCCGGCCCGACGCGCACCACCTCGAACGAGCGCGGCCCCACGCCAAGGAATCCGATCTTCTGCGAATTGCCGAAACGGTCCGTCTCAACCTTGACCGCAGCCTGCGCAGCGATGGCGAGATCGCGCCCGTCGCGCCGCACCACCATGGCGAGCGGTTCGCCGGGGAACTGACCCACCGCCAGCCGCACATCGAGGAACGAATCCATCGTCTGGCCACGGATCGACACGATCCGGTCACCCGCCACCAGCCCGGCCTTGTCCGCCGCAGACCCGGCCTGCACTTCGCCAATCACCGGTGGCACCACCACCTTGCCATAGGCCAGCGTGAAACCGGCCAGGATCAGCACGGCAAACAGCAGGTTGGTGACCGGCCCGGCCAGCACGATCAGCGCACGCTGCCACAAGGGCTTGGCCGGAAAGGTCCGGTTGCGTTCGGCTTCGGGCAGCGCCAGCCATTCCGCGCTCGGCTGGCTGGCCGGGTTCATGTCGCCCGCAAACTGTACATAGCCGCCCAACGGCAGGGCCGAGAGCTTCCAGCGCGTCCCGCGCCGGTCGGTCCATCCCGCCAGTTCCTTGCCAAAGCCGATGGAAAAGACATCCGCCTTGACCCCGAACCAGCGCCCGACGATGTAGTGGCCGAACTCGTGAATGAACACCAGCGGCCCCAGCACCAGCACGAATGCCAGCAGCGTGGTAAGGATTCCGGGGCTTTCCATCGCAGGCATCAGCGCACAGGCTCCATCACTTCGCGCGCCCTTGCTCGCGCTTCGGCGTCAATGGCGATAACGTCTTCAAGGCAGGCCGGCGCCGGGGCGGGAGCGCGCGCAAGAACATCCTGCGCACATGCCACGATCCGGGTGAACGCGATCTGACCGGCCAGGAAGGCGGCAACCGCGATCTCGTTAGCAGCGTTGAGCACGGCTGGAGCCGCCCCCCCAGCCACCACGGCATCACGCGCCACGCGGGTTGCCGGAAAACGCACCTCGTCCGGCGCACGAAAGGTCAGTTGCCCGATGGCGGCAAGGTCCAGCGGTTCGCACGGCGTGTCCATCCGCGCGGGCCAGGCCAGCGCCGAAGCGATCGGCACGCGCATGTCCGAGGGGCCAAGCTGCGCCAGCGTCGATCCGTCGCGGTATTCGACCATCGAATGGACCACCGATTGCGGATGAACGATGATCCGCAGCCGGTCCGCGCCCACCGGAAAGAGGTGGAACGCCTCGATCAGTTCCAGGCCCTTGTTCATCATCGTCGCGGAATCGACGCTGATCTTCGCGCCCATCGACCAGTTCGGATGGCGCACCGCCTCGGCGGGCGTGGCGCGGTGAAGCTGCTCCAGCGTCCATTCGCGGAACGGCCCGCCACTGGCGGTCAGGGTGATGGCCCGCACATCGTCCATCGCATTACCCTGCAGGCACTGGAAGATCGCGTTGTGTTCGGAATCGACTGGCAAAAGCGTTGCGCCATGCCGCGCGACCGCCGCAGTCATGACGTCACCGGCCGATACCAGTGCCTCCTTGTTGGCCAGCGCAATGATCCCGCCGCGCTCGATTGCCGCCATCGTTGGCGCAAGGCCCGCACAGCCGACTATCGCGGCCACGGTGACATCCGCACCCCGCCCCGCCGCTTCGACCAGCGCCCCCGCCCCGGCGGCAGCGGCGATACCCGATCCGGCCAATGCATCGCGCAAGTCCGGCAGCGCCGCCTCATCGGCCACGACAGCGATTTCGGCGGAAAACTCGCATGCCAGCCGCGCCAGATCCACGGCGCTGCCGTTGGCGGTCAGCGCAACCACCCGCCACTGCCCCGGTTGCCGCCGCACCAGATCCAGCGTCGATGCGCCGATCGACCCGGTTGCGCCCAACACGGAAATCGTGCGTGCCATCGCCCTAGAACCCTGCCTGCGCGGCTGCCTGCGACACGGCCCAGCCCGTCCCGGTGATGATCGCCACCGGCAGCATGCCATCCATCCGGTCGAAAAGTCCGCCATGGCCGGGAATCAGGCGCGACGAATCCTTTACGCCTGCACGCCGCTTCATCCACGATTCGTAGAAGTCGCCCGCCTGGGCAAAAACCGCCAGCGTCGCCCCTGCCAGCGCGGCCACTCCGATATTGGCCACTTGCAACGCCGCGGCAACGCTCGGCCCCATAGGACCAAGCCCGGACAGCAGATATCCCGCGGAAAACACCACCAGCGCGGCCCATATGCCGGCAGCAGCCATGCCGCCTGCCAGCCCGGCCCATGTCTTGGATGGGCTGATGGAAGGTGCAATCTTCGGGCCGCCAATGGCACGCCCGGTAAAATACGCGCCCGTATCGGTGCAGATCACCAGGCCAATCGTGGCCAGCATCAGCGGTTCGGGCATCACGGCCAGCGCGAGCGCCGCCCAGCCGATGTAGATGGCGCCGCAAATCACGATCGAAGCGAGGCGCGCCGGGGTTTCGGCGTACTTGCTGGCGAGCATCACGTATTCGGCAAACACGCCCAGAGCAAGGAGAGCGACCAGAAGATCGAGCGCCATCCCGCCCAGCCACAGCGCACCGCCTGCAATCGCCAGCATGACCGCCGCCGACGCCACGCGAATCCGCAGATCCGAAGGCTTTGCCGCCGCCGGAGCGGCGCTGTTCAGGGGCGGGTCAACGTCCACCGAAGCGCCTTTCGCGTTCGGCAAACTGGGCGAGCGCCTCACGCAGATGGGCGGCCGTGAAATCGGGCCACAACACGTCGGTAAACCACATTTCGGCATAGGCCGCCTGCCAGAGCAGGAAATTGGACAGCCGGATTTCGCCCGATGTGCGGATCAGCAGGTCGAGCGGCGGCATGTCTGCCGTATCGAGTTCGGCCTCGATCGTTTCGGGCGTGATCGGCCCCTTGGCAGCGGCACGGGCGGCGGCACGCGCGATTTCCTGCTGCGAACCGTAGTTCAACGCTATCGCCACGGTGGTTCCGGTGCTGGCTGCCGTCCGCGCCACAGCATCGTCGATCATGTCGACGATATCAGGGGCAAGCACCTGATATTCGCCGATGATCTTCAGCCGCGTGTTGTTGGCGATGAACTCTTCGAGATCGTTGCGGATGAACCCCCTGAGCAGCCCCATCAGGTCTGCGATCTCGTCGGCCGGGCGCTTCCAGTTTTCCGATGAAAAGGCATAGAGCGTCAGGGCTTCCAGCCCCAGATCGCGCGCGGCGCGGGCAATTTCGCGGACCGTGTTCACGCCGCGCTTGTGGCCGAGTGCGCGCGGCATCATGCGTTTGCTGGCCCAGCGGCCATTGCCATCCATGATGATGGCGACATGGCGCACGCCGCAGGCCGGACCGCCGCCGGTCTGCGCCGAACCGTCCGGGACCGGAGCCGAGGTCACTTGCCCAGGATTTCCTTTTCCTTGGCGGCAGCGGCCTCGTCGGCCAGCTTGATGACTTCATCGGTCAGCTTCTGGAGATCGGTTTCGGCGCGCTTGCGCTCGTCTTCCGAAATCTCCTTCTTGTTCTCGTCAGCCTTGAGCGCGTCCATGCCGTCGCGGCGCACGTTGCGGATCGCGATGCGCGCATTTTCAGCGTATTTGCTGGCCAGCTTGGCCAGTTCCTTGCGGCGTTCCTCGGTCAGGTCGGGGATCGGCAGGCGCAGGTTGTTGCCATCGCTGATCGGGTTCAGCCCCAGCCCCGCCGAGCGGATAGCCTTTTCCACCGGGCCGATGTTCGACTTGTCCCATACCTGCACCGAAAGCAGGCGCGGTTCGGGCGTCGATACCGTGGCCACCTGGCTTAGCGGCATGTGGCTGCCGTAAACCTCGACCATAACGGGATCGAGCAGCGCGGTGTTGGCGCGGCCGGTGCGCAGGCCGGACAGGTCGCTCTTGAGCGATTCCACAGCGCCCTTCATCCGGCGTTCGAGATCGGCCTTGTCATACTTGGCCATGGTTCAGGCTCCCTTCTGGACAATCGTCTGGGTCCCCTCGCCCACCAGCACACGGGCAAGATTGCCCTGCTCGCGGATCGAAAAGACAACGATCGGAATGCTGTTGTCACGGCACAGCGCCACCGCGCTGGCGTCCATGACCTTGAGATTGTTTGCCAGCACCGTGTCATAATCCACGGTATCATAACGCTTTGCCGATGAATCCTTCTTGGGATCGGCATCATAGACACCATCGACGCTCGTGCCCTTGAACAGGGCATCGCAGCGCATTTCGGCAGCACGCAGCGCGGCACCGGAATCCGTGGTGAAATAGGGAGCGCCAACGCCCGCGGCAAAGATCACGATACGCCCCTTTTCAAGGTGGCGTTCGGCGCGGCGCCGGATCACCGGCTCGCACACCTGGTCCATCTGCACGGCAGACTGGACCCGCGTCGGCACGCCAAGCTGTTCCAGCGCGTTCTGCATCGCCAGCGCGTTCATCACCGTGGCGAGCATGCCCATATAGTCGGCCTGCGCGCGGTCCATTCCCTTGGCCGCCCCCGCCATGCCGCGAAAGATGTTGCCACCGCCGATCACCAGGCAGATCTCAAGCCCGCTGTCGCGCGCGTCCTTCACTTCCTGCGCCAGCCGGGCGACATAATCCGTGTCGATCCCGAAGGCCTGTTCCCCCATCAGCACTTCGCCCGAAAGCTTCAGGAGGATGCGCTTGAAGGCAGGAAGGCTCATGAGACAGATGCACTCGTCAAGGGAGGGTAAAGCGCGGCCCTTATAGCCCGGTCGGGGGCCATGCCAAGGGCGTGCGATCCAATCGGACACAACAATCCCCGCACGGACAGGCCACGGCACGCGCGACCCGCCATGCGGGGATCGGTATCCTGAGGGATTACTTGATACCGGCTGCCGCAGCCACTTCGGCGGCGAAGTCGGTTTCTTCCTTCTCGATGCCTTCACCGAGCTGGAAGCGGACGTAGTCCTTGAGCACGATCTTGGTGCCCGCGTCCTTGCCCGCGGCATCGACGACCTGCTGGATGGTCGACTTGTTGTCCATCACGAAGATCTGCGAAAGCAGCGCGTTTTCCTTGGCATACTTGGCCACCGCGCCATCGACCATCTTGGCCTGCACTTCGGCGGGCTTGCCGCTTTCGGCCGCCTTTTCCGCCGCGATCTTGCGTTCGCGGGCGATCAGTTCGGCATCCAGGCCATCAGCGGTCAGCGCCTGCGGGAACGCTGCAGCGATATGCATGGCGATCTGCTTGCCAAGGGCTTCGAGCGTTTCGGCGGCAGCGTCGGATTCCAGCGCAACGAGCACGCCGATCTTGCCGAGGTTGGGCGCTGCGGCATTGTGCATGTAAGGCACGACGACGCCATTCGACACCGAAACGTGCTTGATGCGGCGCAGTTGCTGGTTTTCACCGATGGTAGCAACATTGTTGGTCAGCACGTCGGCAACGGTGCCGCCACCGGGATAGGCTGCGGCCTTGAGCGCATCGACTTCGCTGGCGCCGGTAGCGAGCGCCACTTCGGTCACCTTGCGGACAAAGTCCTGGAACTGGTCGTTCTTGGCGACGAAATCGGTTTCCGAGTTGACTTCGACAGCCACGCCCTTGGGGCCGGAAACAGCGACGCCGACCAGGCCTTCCGCGGCGGTGCGGCTCGACTTCTTGGCGGCAGCGGCAAGTCCCTTGGCGCGCAGCGCATCGACAGCAGCTTCGAAATCGCCACCGGCTTCGTCGAGAGCCTTCTTGCAATCCATCATGCCGGCGCCGGTGCGCTCGCGCAGGTTCTTCACGTCAGCGGCGGTATAGGCCATTGCGTTGATCCTTCATTCTTGAAAAACGGGGAAAGCCGCAGCAAGTGCCGCGGCCCGTAAATCACCTCCGGGTCAGTTCGGTGACGGCCCACCCGGCAAGGCGGGCCGTCACGCGAAAATCCGGATCAGGCCTCGGTGGCTTCTTCGGCCAGCGGTTCTGCCATGGCGCCAAGGTCGGCACCCGAAGCAATCGCCGCATCGCGGCCACCGCGGGTCGCCGCAGCAGCCACGGCTTCGCAGTACAGGCGGATGGCGCGGCTGGCGTCATCGTTGGCCGGAACCGGGAAGGCGATGCCATCGGGCGAAACGTTGGAATCGAGAATGGCCACGACCGGGATACCCAGCACGTTGGCTTCCTTGATCGCCAGTTCTTCCTTGTTGGCATCGATCACGAACATCACGTCCGGGATGCCGCCCATGTCGCGGATGCCGCCGAGCGAGAGTTCGAACTTGTCGCGTTCGCGCGTGAGCTGAAGGACTTCCTTCTTGGTCAGGCCGGTGGTGTCACCTGCAAGCTGCTCTTCCAGCGCCTTGAAACGCTTGATCGAGCCCGAAATCGTCTTCCAGTTGGTGAGCATGCCGCCCAGCCAGCGGTGGTTGACATAGTGCTGACCCGAAGCGCGCGCAGCCTGGGCAATCTGCTCCTGCGCCTGGCGCTTGGTGCCGACGAACAGAACCTTGCCGCCGGCCTGCACCGTTGCCGAGATGAACTCCAGCGCGCGGGCGAAAAGCGGCACCGTCTGCGAAAGGTCGAGGATATGGATGCCGTTGCGGGCGCCGAAGATATACGGCTTCATCCGCGGGTTCCAGCGGTGGGTCTGGTGGCCGAAGTGGGCCCCGGCTTCGATAAGCTGATGCATCGTGACGACAGGTGCCGCCATGGGTAATTCCTTTCCGGTTACTGCCTCCGGGAAGCTCAGAACCGCGCGGAGATCCCGCTGTCGGCACCGGTGAATATGCTTCCCGTGTGGATTGCCGTGTTCGTCCGCAGGCACCATGCCCGCAAAATCCTTCGGCGAGCGCGCCCTTAGATCAGCTTTCGGAGGAAATCCAGCACCGATTTACGCCAGACGGCGCGTTTTACCGCGTCCGCCACGGACAGACGGCAAGTCGGCAAAAATAGGCGCTTGACGATATGGAACAAAAAGAGAACATAAGGGCAGGCAAACGAATCACGAAATGTTCCGCCCGGAACCATATCGCAATCCACAGGTTTTCCACAGGTCCGCCGCACTTTTTTCCAGACGGCGGGCCTGACGGGAATAGCAAGGGAACGGTCCAATGCTGGCTCTGATGTGCACAGTGATCTTCATCGCCGCCGCCGCGTATTGCGGGCTGGCTCTGGCCATGACCATGCGCGGGCGCGGCGCACAGATTGCCGCGCTGCTGCGTGACTATCGCGCACTGCAGGATCATCGCACTTTTTCGGTACGATTGACCGCCGCCGCGCCGCTTGGAACTGTCGGCGCATGCAAGCCGCGCCGGGTGGCACGGCGCGCGGTCAGGCGGGTTGAAGCGGGTCGTTGCGATCTGCAGCAGCGCGCTGCCGCTTGAACCGGGTGTACCGCACCAGCCCCACGGGGACCAGCGCCAGATAAACGGCGCATATGCCAACCAGCGTCAGCCACGGTTCGGTCAGCAGCGCGGCAAAGATGAGGCCGAACACCGCAATCACCTCAAGCCGGATGGCCCGGCGCGGACGCAGCGAGGCCCAGCTCATCGTAGCCAGGTTGGAAATCATCAGGAACGCAATCAGCGTGATCCACAGGGCTATGGCAACCGGTTCACGGAACTCTTCCCGTCCGCTGGCGATCCATAGGTAGATCGGCAGGAAGGCTAGCCCTGCCCCGACTGGCGCGGGAACCCCGGTCAGGAACCCGGCGCTCTTGTGAGGCTGGTCAGCCATGTCAATCCGCGCATTGAACCGCGCCAGACGCAGGGCACAGCACACGGCCAGCGCAAGCGCCGCCAGCCAGCCGAACCGCGGCACCGCCTGCAACGACCACAGATAGAGGATAAGCGCCGGGGCAACACCGAACGATATCGCATCCGAAAGGCTGTCCAGCTCGGCCCCGAAGCGCGATTGCGCCTTCATCAGCCGTGCCACCCGCCCGTCGATCCCATCGAGCATTCCGGCAAGGATCACGGCGAGCACAGCCGACTTGAAATCGCCGCCAATGGCAAAGCGGATGCCGGTAAGGCCGCAGCACAGCGCACCCGACGTGATCGCGTTGGGCACCAGCGCGCGCAGGGTCAGCCCGCGCGGCAGCCGCTGGCGACCGAAGTCATCGCCGGTCGGACCATCATCCTGGAAATCGCCCATCATCGCCCGGTCCTCATGCGCGTTCGATCACGAAAATATGTCTACTGCGCCACGCCTTCGATCATCGGCGCATCGCCGATCACCGCCAGAACCGTTTCACCGGCCACGGTGCGCTGGCCCATGAGCACGGTCGGCTCCGTCCCGGCGGGCAGATAGACATCGACGCGGCTGCCGAAACGGATCAGGCCAACCCGCTGCCCCGAAGCCACGATATCCCCACCCTTCACGAACGGCACGATACGGCGCGCGACAAGACCCGCAATCTGAGTGAAGCCGATCTGGACGCCATCGGTACGCTCGACAAGGAAATGCTGGCGTTCGTTCTCCTCGCTCGCCTTGTCGAGATCGGCGTTGAGGAACTTGCCGGGAATATAGACAACGCGCCGGATCGTGCCCGCAATGGGCGAACGGTTGATATGCACGTCGAACACCGACATGAAGATCGAAACGCGCGTGACCGGGGCATCGCGCATCCCGCTTGTCCCGCTACCGTCATCGGCGCACAGTTCGCGCGGTGGCGGCACCTTCTGGATCAGCGTAATCAGGCCGTCCGCCGGGGCAACGACAAAGCGGTCATCGCGCGGGGTAACACGCACTGGATCGCGGAAGAACGCCAGGATACCGATCACCAGCGCGCCCAGCGGCCAGGCAATCGTTTCCCACGCCATGAACGCGGCGCCCGCACTGGCCGCAGCGGCGATCAGCGCGAACTTGCGCCCTTCGGGATGGATGGACGGCCAGGACCATCCGGCAACACCGCGACCGCGGTTATCAAGAATCTCTCCGGACATGGTCCCTCCCTAGGCGCTGGCACCGGCAGGGACAAGCCACGTTCCCGCGCGCGCCGATCAACCGATGAAGTACGCGCCCAAAGGGAGGGCAACGCTTGCGAGCCAGGGCGAAATACCGCGAAAGCCAAAGAGGCCAAAACAGGAATGATGGCGATCCTGTGCTCGCCCCAGGGCAACGGTGGTGGCAGGGCTTGAATCGAACCGAAAAAATAACCTTTTGATATCAATCCTGTTCTTGGAACAAACGCAGGCCTTCCCCCACACTCTCCCCCACATTTTCGTTCATTTAACGGTGGTTCTGTTCAGCGTTTTGACCGGAAAGCTGAATAAATGGGTGGTTCGTGCTGCGCCTGATCGCAACATAATGGTACGGTCTGACGCTGTCCAATTGCGAGTTAGCGGCCTGGTCAGTTCAATGCCCGATGCCGCTCCACCAACCTATGCAAACTGGCTGTCGTGATGCGCGTTGCCTTGCCAATCTTGATGGTTTCGAGCTCGCCACTGGAGATCAGTTCGTAGAGCTTTGTGCGCCCGACGCCGATCATGCGTGCGGCATCATTGACCCGGACGCAGATCGGCTCGACTGTTCGTTGACCGCTCATTCAGCCAGATCTTCTTCGCGGTAGTGAACGGGATCGGCGATCCAGCGATTTATAGCAGACTCATGCCAGCCCGCGCCGTGGACACTAATTTTCACCTGCGTCGGGAAAGTGCCCTCTGCGATCTTGCGATAGATGGTGGAGCGGGAGAGACCGGTTCGGTCGAGCACGGTCTTCAGTCGGATAATGCGTTCGGTATTGGACATTGGGCGTTCTCACTTTGACATTGGCAGCCCCTCTACGGAACATAGTGAGAACTTTTCGACGTAACGCAAGAGGTCGAACGAGCGGAAATTCAGACGCATCCTTAGCGATTTGAGTTACTTGAAAGGATTCTGGACGGTTAAAGACTTTGTAGGATAAACGACATCGCCAGCTTCAGTTCTGAACATTATTCTGCGTTGGCCTGATATTGAGCCAGCCTTGCGCGAATGAGCGCATGCGACGACGGATTCCTGTGCCACCGGTGCCGGATTTCGCGCGAATCGAATTCAGAATCCGCCGCAATGGCGACCGTTGCCGATTTCGAGTTTGCATAAAGCGAGAAATTCATTTCCTGCCTAACCTGGCCACCCGAAATGGCCGAATCTGGGCCGGTTTCGGACCGTCCGGTCTGTGCGCTAAAACTAAAGAAAGACGCCATTCCTCGATAGGGCAAGATGACGATCTTAATCCCGTGGGCAGTCCCGCCTAAATGAGGCACCCGCCATCTGCGGCTGCTGACGCCATTGCTCGCAGAAAATCGTACCACGCGTCCATCCCTTCACCGGTGCGGGCGGAAACCAGCAAGACGAGCGCATTGGGGTTTACTGCGGAGATGTTTGCACGGCATGCGGCCTCGTCGAATCCAACATGCGGGGCGAGGTCGATCTTGTTGATCAACACCAGCTCTGCTGCGCGGAACATGTGCGGGTATTTGAGTGGCTTGTCCTCGCCCTCCGGGGTGGAGATAACGGCGACCTTCATCCGTTCACCCAGATCGAACATCGCCGGACAAACAAGATTGCCGACATTCTCGATCAGCAGCAACGAGCCGGATTTCGGTGCGAGTTCTTCAACAGCGCGGGCAACCATATCGGCTTCGAGGTGACAGCCGGCCCCAGTGTTGATCTGGATTGCACGGGCCCCCGCTTCGCGAATGCGCGTGGCGTCATTGGCCGTCTGTTGATCACCCTCGATAACGGCAATCGGCAGACTTCCTTCCAGCGCCCGGATCGTGGTTTCGAGCAAGGTCGTCTTGCCAGCCCCTGGCGAACTGACGAGATTGAGCGCGACAACACCGCGCCCTTCGAACCAGCCCCGGTTGCGAGCCGCCTGGCGATCATTCCGGTCAAGCACGGCGGTTTCCAGTGATACACGCTCCGCTTGTTCGCCGTGGTGGTGATGGTCATGCCCGTGATCATGATGGTGGTGATGATGGTGCCCGTGTGAATGATCATGATCGTGTGAATGAGTGTGATCGTGGGAGTGGTCATGATCGTGGGAGTGGTCATGATCGTGGGAATGGTCATCGCCGCTGCGAAGCAGCACTCGCTTTCCGGTTTCCGGGTCAATCATCGCGATCTCGTTGTCAGGATCGGTGCATCCGCAGGTGCCGCACATCAGGCCATTTCCTCCATATCGAAATCCTTGATGATGAACTGGTCGGTCTCGCCTTCCAGAAATTCGAGTGCAGCCTTCTCGAGCAGCGTACCTTCGCTCGCCACCTCGAATGAAAATCGGATCGCCTCGCGCTCTACGCAGGCATAGGGGCCGACTGCCAGGCGCACACGCGACACCCGCCGACCCTGCGCGTGATCACCAACAATGGCGACAATATTCCGGGCAAGAGACAGCTCGTGCATCAGGCCGCCCCCAACACGCCAGACAGGTTGGCGTAGATCGTGTGCAATCCCAGGCCAAGTGCCAGCACAGCCAACGACAGATTCAGCGCTCGATGAAGTCGCAAGGCAACACGCTCTGCATAGCCAAGCGGCCAGGAGGCGATAAAGCTGAGCGCAGCCATTCCTGCAATTGAGCCAACTCCGAACAGCAGGACATAGATAACCGCCAGCAGAGGATCACCAACCGAAGCGACTGCCAGGGTAAGCAGGGCAGCCGATCCTGCCGCGCCATGCACCAGCCCGACAGCCAGCGCTTTCAAGGGAAACTTGTGGGGGTGAGAGTGTTCGTGGCGGCTCGCATCATGGGGCGCCCGTTCGCCAAGATGGCTGTGAGCATGAAAATGACGTTCGCCATCGGAATGATCGTGCAGGTGGAAATGCACCCGTGCCTTGCGCATCCGCCAAAGTACATCACCCCCCAGCAGAATCAGCATGAAGCCAACGGCGCTCTCCAGAAGGGCTGCCGTGCGGCCTGTCAATGCCATGCCCAGCAGGATCACTGCAGAACAGATCGCGAGCAGGGTGAGCGTATGCCCTAGCCCCCACGCAGCACCCCGCAGCACCATCGACCGGCGCGAATTCCGTCCCGTGGCCATGGCACCGACTGCGGCGAGGTGATCGGGTTCGAGCGCATGGCCCATTCCGGCAAGGAAACCCAGGGCGATCAACGAGAGTTGCATGGCAGGTCTTCTCCCTCAGCAGATACGCGGCAGTTGCTCGCCGACCAGCATGTCGACGATCCGGCTTCCGCCGAACAGGCTATGCATGACCACGCGCGGGCTGCGCATCTCTGCCGCGCGCCCGATAATGGCTGCATCGCGCCCTGCCTCGGTTGAGCGCATGGCTGCCAGCGCAGCTTCCGCCTGCTCCTCTGGAACGAACAGCACCAGCGCCCCTTCATTGGCGAGATAGAGTGGATCAAGCCCGAGCAGTTCGCACACGCCCTTGACCTCGGCCCTCATTGGCAATCTGGCCTCGTCGATCTCGATCCCGATGGCCGAGGCTTGCGATATTTCGTTGAGTGCGCTGGCCAGGCCTCCTCTGGTGGCATCCCGCGCACAGCGCACACCCGGTGCGGCTTCGATCACCGCTTCCATCAGGTGATTGAGCGGGCGGCAATCCGAACGAATATCCGCCTCGAAAGCCATGTCTCCACGCGCGGCCAGAATGGCGGCGCCATGATCACCCAATACACCGTTGACCAGCGCGACATCGCCCGCGCGAACTTTCTCCGCGGCAAGTTCGCGTCCAGCAGGGATGACTCCCACTCCGGAAGTGGTGACGAAAAGCGTATCGGCAGCACCGCGCTCAACCACCTTGGTATCGCCGGTCACGATCCGCACACCGGCCTCGTCGGCCGCCCTACGCATGGCCGCTGCCACGCGGCGTAGCAAGGCGACTTCGGTGCCTTCCTCAATGATAAAGGCCGCCGACAGCCACAGCGGTTGCGCGCCGCCGACGGTAAGGTCGTTAACTGTGCCGCAAACCGCAATCTTGCCGATATCGCCACCGGGGAACTCGAGCGGCTGCACTACGAAACTGTCCGTGGTGAAGGCCAGCCGGGCACCCTCCACGGCCAACATTTCGTGGCTCAACCGCGCCTGGTCTTCCAACCCGTCGGGTTCGAAAACCGAGGTAAACACATCCTCGATCAGATCCCGCATGGCCTTGCCGCCACCGCCATGCGCCAGCGTCACCCGCTCCGCTCGCAGCCGTCCGTTGCCAGTGGGAGTTACAGCGTTCATTGCGCTGGCTCCGGCACCGCATCGATCCCGCCATACTGATAATAGGCGGCACATGCTCCTTCAGACGAAACCATCAGGGCACCCATCGGTGTTTCCGGTGTGCACGACCGACCGAACAGCTTGCACTGCCATGGCTTGATCGCGCCTTTCAGCACTTCGCCGCACTGGCAAGCCTTGGGATCCGGAATGCTAGGCGATGCAACGGCAAATTTTCGCTCAGCATCCCAGGCCGCATAGGCCTCGCGAATCTGGACGCCAGAATGGTCAATCGAGCCCAGCCCGCGCCATTCGAAGAATTCCCGCAGTTCGAATACTTCCGTAACCGCAGCCAGCGAAGCTTCATTGCCATGGCGTGGCACAATCCGGTCATACTGGTTTTCGATCTCCGCCCGGCCTTCGGCCATCTGCCGAAGCACCATCCAAACCGAATGCAATACGTCGAGCGGTTCGAAGCCGGCGACCACCAGCGGACGGTGGTAGTCGCGTGCGATGAAGTCATAGGGATCAGTGCCGATGACCATCGAGACATGGCCCGGCCCGAGAAAGCCATCGATCCCCATATCGGGTGAATCGAGGATCGCCTTGATCGTGGGGATGATGGTGATGTGGTTGCAGAACAGCGAGAAATTGCCGATCCCTTCTGCCTGGGCCTGCAGGATTGTCAGGGCTGTGGAGGGCATCGTCGTCTCGAAGCCGAGGCCGAAGAAAACCACTTCGCGGTCCGGGTTCGCACGGGCCAGCGCGAGGGCATCGAGTGGTGAATAGACCATCCGCACATCGGCCCCTTCGGCCTTTGCGCCTAGCAGGCTGAGCCGCGATCCCGGCACGCGCATGGCATCACCAAACGTAGTGAAGATCACCTCCGGCTTCATAGCCAGTTCCACGCAATCATCGACCCGGCCCATCGGCAACACGCAAACCGGACAGCCCGGCCCATGGGCAAACTCGATTTCCGGCGGAAGCATCTTCTCGATGCCGTATCGGAAGATCGAATGCGTGTGGCCGCCGCACACTTCCATGATGACGACCGGGCGATCGCGCCCGGCCATGATCTGTGCAGTCAGGGCCTCGATTTCCTTGAGCAGGACACCGGCGCGAACCGGATCGCGGAATTCGTCGACATACTTCATGCGCCTGCCTCCAGCGGTGCGGCCCGGTCATTGGCTAGCAGCGTGTGGGTTAGGTCCCAGAGGATGTGATAGGCCGCGAGGTGGCATTCCTGCACCCGGTGGATCGAGCCTGTTGGGACCACCAGCAGATGATCCAGTCCGGCGCGGGCCATCTCGCCCCCGTCACCACCCGCCAGGCCGATCGTGGCAATGCCCATCTCCCGCGCCTTGGCAAAAGCCCGGATGAGGTTTGCGGAATTGCCGCTGGTCGAAAAGCCGATCAGGCAATCACCGTGCCGCCCGTGGGCAATCAGCGGACGCACGAACACATGGTCCTGTCCGACATCATTACCGACTGCCGTCAGCATCGCGACATCGGCCGCGAGGTTGATCGCACCCAGCGCCGGCCTTCCGGCGGTCACTGGATGGAGAAACTCCACCGCGACATGCGCGGCATCACAGCTCGATCCGCCATTGCCCATGGCCAGCAGGCGTCCGCCCTGGCGATAGCTTGCGGCCAGCGTGGTCGCGGCGGCGACCAGTTCGTCTGCCTGTTCTGCAAAAAACTTGCCGAACACCTCAGTGTGGTCCCGAGCCTTGCTTTCAACCGAATGGCGCAGGCTTTGCGCCGAGGCACGGAGCTGTTCGCCACCTCTGCGCATATGCGGATAAAGCGCATTCAAGGCAGGGCCAGTGGTCACCACTGCGCGTCTCCCAACGCGCGATCGCCGTCGCGCATGGCTGCAAGTTCCTGCTGCGCCTCTCCCAGCTCGGTCAGGATGCGCAGTGTTTCGGCCGCCTGATCCTCGTCAATCTTGCTCATGGCAAATCCGACATGGATCAGCACCCATGTGCCGATCAGGTCTTCGACACTGCCTTCGCCAATAACGCAGGCGAGGTTGACCGGGCGCCGCACGCCGGAGACATTGGCCACGCCCAGCTTGCGCCCGGCATCGGTGATCTCCACGATCTGCCCCGGAATACCTAAGCACATACTTCTCTCCCATTTTCGGTTTCCGCGGTCGCTTCGTGCAAATGGGCCATGGCCACAGCGGCCTGCCCCAAAGCCAGACCGCCATCATTGGCGGGCACTCTCGAGTGGCTGAGGACGTTGAGCCCCAGCTGTTCCAATCCTTCATGGACCAGGCGGAACAGCGTGGCGTTCTGGAAACAGCCGCCAGACAGGGCCACAGTATCAGGGCCATCGTCTGCGGTCAGGCGCTGCGCCATGGCCACAACAGACCGTGCGAGGCCGCGATGGAACCGCGCGCACATCACCCCAACCGGCGTATTCAGCAGCAGGTCACCCAGCATCGCCCGCCACACGGCGAGCGGTTCAACATAGGGAAGCCCACGCCCGCCCAGCAACGGAATGGAAAAAGGATAGGCCAGATCGTCCGGCTCATTCAGCGCCGCCGGATCGATTGCTGCTTCCAGCAACATGGCTGCCTGTCCTTCATATTCCTGCCGATCCCAGGCGAGACCGCAGATCGCCGCTGCGGCATCGAACAACCGCCCGCATGAGGAAGAAAGTGGGCTATTGGTGCCGCTGGCGATCATCGCATCGATCGTGGATCGCGGCATGGCGGAAAGGCGGGCAAACAATGGCAGGTCAGCGAAATTCATCGCGAATTCGGCCCAGCCCATCTGCGCCATCAAATGGGCATAGGCATTGCGCCAGGGTTCGCGGATCGCCGCAGTCCCACCCGGTAGTGCGACCGGCTTGAGCATCCCGGCACGACGGTATCCGCGATAATCGCAGATCAGGAACTCACCGCCCCAGATCGTGCCGTCATCACCCAGGCCCAGACCGTCAAGCGCAATTCCCAGTGCAGGGGCGGCATCGAGCGAGCGGCCGTTTTCGGCCAGACAGGCGGCGATATGGGCGTGGTGATGCTGTACCGCGATCACCGGTCGTCCATCCGCGATTTCGCGCCCATGCTTGGTCGAAAGATATTCGGGATGCGCGTCCACCGCGATTGCCGCTGGCTGATGGTCGTAGAGCTGGGTATAAAGATCGAGGTTGCGGCGCACATCATCTTCGGTGGCCGCATCCTCCAGATCGCCCATGTGCTGGCTCAGCACAGCTTCGCCATCGCGCACCAGACAGAAGCTGTTCTTGAGCTCCGCACCCATGGCCAGCAGCGAGAGGTCGCGCGGAAAGCCGGTGGGCAAGTCGATAGCTCTGGGGGCGTAGCCGCGCGCGCGGCGCAGCAGCCGGACCCGGCCCAGATCGACCCGCGTAACGCTGTCGTCGATCCGGTTGGCAATGTGCCGGTCGTGCATCAGCGCAAATTCGGCAATGCCTTCCAGTTCGGCACGGGCCTGCTCGTTAGAGGTACATTGCGGGCGGCCTGAGAGATTGCCCGAAGTCATCACCACCGGGCGCTTCATCCGCCGCAACAGCAGGTGATGCAGCGGGGTGTGAGGCAGCATGAAGCCGATCCGGTCCAGCCCCGGCGCCACCGCTTCAGCCAGCGGCTCCCCCGATGCGCGCAGCAACACGATCGGCGCTTCAGGCGATGCCAGCAGTTCGGCTTCCTGATCCGAGAATTCGGCATAACGGCGGATAACGTCCAGATCGCGCGCCATCAGGGCAAAGGCCTTGCCCCTGCGCCGTTTTCGCATACGCAGATCGGCCACCACCTCCGCGCGGGTGGCATCACAGGCGAGATGAAAGCCGCCAAGCCCCTTGATGGCGACGATATGCCCGTTCATCAACATGCCGCCTGCGGCATCCACGTCGTCCATCATCGAAAAGGCTTCGTGATTAACAGTACCGGGGCCAAGGCGCTCGATCCATGCGCGCGGTCCGCAAACATGGCACGCGATAGGTTGGGCATGGAAGCGCCGGTCTGTCGGATCGGAATATTGCTCTCCGCATTCCGGGCACATCGCGAAACCTCTCATGGTCGTGCGGGCACGATCATAGGGGCCGGTCTCGATAATCGAGAAACGCGGCCCGCATTCGGTACAATTGGTAAAGGGGTAGCGATAGCGACGCTCGAAAGGATCGCGCACTTCTTCAAGGCAGGCGCAGCAGATTGCCGCATCGGGCGTTACAGCCCCGCGCATGCCGTCACCTTCCGATGCACCGATAACGAAGCTCTCGGGCCGCACAGCATCAATTGCCACGCGTTCTATCGCATCAATCCGCGCCAATGCAGGCAGCGCCGCGCGCAGTTCGCTTTCAAAGCGCGACACCGCTTCGCCCCAAAGGCGAATTTCAACCCCGCTGCTGGTGTTGCGCACATCACCGGTTAGCTCAAGCTCGCGTGCAACCCGCCATACAGTGGGCCGGAAGCCTACGCCCTGCACCTGGCCGCGTACCAAAAGGCGTTCGCCGGTCACCGCGCCAGATTCCACAAAAGGACGCGATTGTTGCCGCTATCGGCAACCGCCACCAGATCACCCAGCGCTGACAGGCCATAGGGCCAGCACAGGCTGTCTCGTTCGGGCATGCCCCAGCGATTGTCGCCCTTGCTGGCGAAGTCCGGCTGACCACAAAGCTGGTTCGCCGCAATGCCGGTGGCGCTGTCTGCCCAGCCGAGCAGACGCGAGTTCGCGGTATCGGCCACAATCAGCTGGCCACCGGCTTCAACCGTCGCATAGGGCATGTTCACACTGGCCGCGCTGGGATAGTAGGAGGACATATTGTGATCGCAATGTGCGGTGTCCCGCTGTCCCAGAATTGCGTCGCAAGGCGAGCCATTGTGCTCTGGAAATCCACGCCACAGCATCACACGGTTGTTGCCGCTGTCTGCCAGCGCGAGATGGCCATTCCACCAGCAGGCTCCATGCGGCCACCGCATCGACATCGCCGTGACTTCGCCGCCCGCGTTCTCGTCGCGCGTAGAGAAGTCATGCTGGCCCAGCACCAGATCGGCTGGCTGGCCGGTTTCTGAAGGATCGCTCCAAACGAGCAGGCGGCGGTTGCCGCTGTCGCATACGACCAGTCTGCCGGCCACTTCGGCCACGCCATAGGGCCAGTGCAGGCTGGCCGAGGTTGGACGGTCAGCGCCGCGATTGGCCAGAACGGATTCACTATCCTCCTGACCCAGCACCAGATCGGCTGGCTGGCCATTGCCTGTTGGCACTTCGCGCCAGATCAGCACGCGGTGGTTCCAGGCATCAGCCACGGCCAATCCGCCGCGCCATGCGCACAGGCCAGTCGGCACATTGAGCGTAGCAGGACCGGGAGGCCCCTTGGCGTTGCGGCCTTCGCGGCAGAAACTCGGTTGGCCGATCAGAATATCGGCAGGCTCATTGTCCGATTGTGGGATCTTTCGCCATCCCAGCAGCCGATGATGCCCGGTATCCGCGACCCACAATGTTCCATCAGGATGCAGGCAGACACCGCGCGGCCCGAACAGGCTTGCAGCGGCGGGAGATAGCGGCGTTGCAACGTCGCCCGGCGACCAGCCGAGTACCACGCGCGGCCCGCCTTCTTCCAGCAGCGGTGCCCCCGCGATTTGCGTCCCTTCGGCTTTGACCGGACGGAAGGAGGGCGCGAGCGATACTTTCATCGCGTCAGCCTCAGTTCGATGGCATCCCCTCGGACGCGTACGGCATGGGGTTGCAATTGCACTTCTGGTGCCGTCAGGCATTCACCGCTTTCGAGCGCATAACGGAAACCATGATGCGGGCAGGTGATGAAGCCATCGGCAATTTCCGCCTGGTCCATCGGCATGCCAAGATGCGCACAGGCGTTCTCGAAACAGGTAACCTTGTCCCCGAATCGCGAAAGCAGCAGCGAACGCCCTTCCAGCTCCAGGACAGAAGTCGTCCCGTCGGGCAATTCAGTTAGTTGCAGAGCATGGAGCCAGCCTTCATGCTCATGCGCGGCGAAGGGAGAAGTGAAATGCACCGTATCACCACCGCCGCCGCCCAGCCCCTTGGCCTGCTTGACTTCGCGGATTTCGGGCACTTGCTCTGTGATTGCTTTCTTTACCCCGGCATAGAAAGTCAGCGCCGAAGCGGGACATCCATCACAGGCCCCCAGAAAACGCACCACTGCCTTGTCGCCAGATACTTCGACCAGTTCGGCATCGCCGCCATGGCCGGCCAGCGTCGGGCGCACCGTGGCAAGCGCGGCATCGACCCGCTCGAACAGGCTGGCTTTGAGGATGCCATGGCGGCGGAGCACGCAATAGACCACCTCGTCCGCCGCCGCCTGACGCAAGGCCTCGGCTGCGCCGGGCAGCTCACGCAGCGAACGGATCAGGCGACGGAAGGCTTCGGCATTGAGCGCATCAAGCGCCGCTGCCCGTGCCTGCGCACCATTACGTGCACCTTCTTCCCAGTTCTCTGCCAGCGCTTCCAGCGCGGTCAGATCCCCCAGCAGGCGGGAAAGCGTTGGCTCGGGCCGCTGGGGATCCGCCTCTGACATCGGATCAGGCGTACTTGATGTTCCGGTAGAGGTAAGGCTGAAGCAAGCCGCCCACCAGGCCCCCGGCAATCGCCGCTACCCAAAGTGGTGCAACCATGCCAACCAATACAGTTGCAACGGTAGCTGCGGCAGCCCCGGTCACAAGTAGACGGATGGCGAGGGCCGTATCCTGGAACAGCTTGCCCTGAAAAAACAACTTGGTTGAACTGAAAACCATATCAAACATGGTAGTCTCCCTCAGGCCGATTGCATGAAAAACAGCACGGCGAGTCCCATGACTACACCGGGAACTCCGGCGAGCAGGCCGTATAGCCCGCCCAGTTGGGCTGCCAGTTGCTTGCCCAGCGCAGCCCCGCCAATCTTCAGGCCCGAGAGCGCGCCGCCGACAAGAGCCCCTGCTATTCCGGCCACCAGGGCCAGCAGTAAAATTACGAGCAAATTCACCTCCATTGTTCTCTAAAATCCGCCGTTGGCGCGCGAGGGTTCGCCGCGCACTGCCATTTCAAGTTCGATGATTGTTTGCGCCGCGCTCTCGGCCCGGTCCTGCGCTCCGGCAGCGGCAAATATTTCGCGCGCTTCGCGCAGAAGCTTGATCGCCTGCGCGATGTTGCGTGGATTGCCCGCTTCTCCGTCTTGCGGATCGTCAGGGAGGTTGCAAAGGCAATTGGCCTTGTTCGCTATGGTGTTGGCATATTCAAGCGGAGTGTTGTCCCGCTGGCGCACCTTCAACGCCTCGTCATAGGCTTCCAGCGCGCGGAAACCGTTCTCGACCCGGTGGCTCGATGATGCATATTGCAGCGCATTGCCCAGATTGTTCTGAAGCATTGCATATTCCATCGGCTGATCGATCAGATTGACCGCCGAAAGTCCTTCTTCAAATGATTGCACCGCCAGCGCTTCGCTGATCTTGCCGCTATCGCTCGTAATCGGAACGGAGAGGAAGGCGGTCGCCAGATTGTTGTTCAGAATGGCATATTCGCGTGGATGACGCAGCTTGTTGAACGTCCGCAGCGATCGCTGATAGGCGGATATTGCATCTGTAATTCGCGCCATGCCTGCGCCTGCAAGCGTCTGCAGGGCGAGGCCAAGGTTCATTTCCGCTTCAGCCAGCTCTTCGCCGCTGCCGCCCTCTGCCAAAACCGATATTGCCTGTTTCAGCAGGTCACGAGCCTGTTCGATCGGTGCGGCAATTTCGGAGGGTATTGCCATCAACGCCGTGGCCATTCGCGCACGAATCCGGGCAGTCAGCAGTGCATCCTGGTCTCCGCACTGATGGATTGCCTGTTCATAGAGTTCGATGGCTGCCAGCAGGTCGTCGGCTTCCTTCGGCCGCTGTTGAAGACCCATGGCAATTTCCATGAGCATTTCGGCTTTCTCGATAACCGAAGCGTCACTTTCCTCCACCACCTTCAAGGCGGCCGCCAGCTGATCCTCTGTGCGACTGAGCGCAACCATCCCGACTCTCCCCGGCCTCCCCTTGATCGGATTCGGGCCTTGCAGCTCTTAAAACGAGCGCCGGATGAATTGTCTATCAGTTTTTCGTTATGTAAACTTAGTTATCAGTTACGGGAAGGTCCGCAAGAAGCGCCGCGTCTCCGCTTGACCATCTTACGGGGACGTCCTGCGCCTCGAAGTCGGCGAGGCCATGCGCCTCGAACACATCGAAAGCGCCAACCACCCGATCGCCTTGAGCATTGCGTTGTTTCAACAGCGCTCCTCCGGCCGCCGCGTGAAAGACCGGCAAAATCCGCAAGGTCGCGCCATCGATCAGCACCGCAACTGCATCGATGCCCGAGAAATAGGTAGCGACCAGGCCTGCGGGAAACCGGATCGTCCCGCGCGCGACGGAGATGGTGTGCTCCATGACTTAAGCCTCGGGGGCGATGACGAGCCGCGCCGCGATCTTGGCCGCCACCTTCTCGACCGCTGCAACTACCGGCCCGGAAAGCTCGGTGGCATAGTCCAGCGTCTGCGCTTCGATCAGATAGACTTGCACATCAGAAGGGAAGTCATCGCCAAAGATCTTGCGTCCCACAAACAGGGCGTTGTCCCAACGGAACGCGTGAAGACCCACGCCATGGACCGGTTCTGCCGCCAGCACATCGCCGGGAACCTCGTAGATAGCCCCCGGCTTGCCTTCGGGCTCCCTTGCATCGATCACGATAAGCTGCTGCGCCCCGCGCGCACGGTACATCACTGCCATCCCATCAGTGCCGGCATCCAGCAGCTCTACATCAGACGGCAAATCTTCAGCAGCAAGCCGGGCGATGACGGCCGGACCAGCCCCGTCATCACCGCGATTGATATTGCCGCAGCCAATGATCGCAGTGGCAGGTGCGTCTAAATTCGCCACAGGCGGCACGACCACTCGGGTTCA
This sequence comes from Novosphingobium lubricantis, assembly GCA_042650965.1. Lineage (GTDB taxonomy): Bacteria > Pseudomonadota > Alphaproteobacteria > Sphingomonadales > Sphingomonadaceae > Novosphingobium > Novosphingobium lubricantis. Next base: position 90,453 of record JBHSCB010000007.1, read on the forward strand.
ACCGGCAGCATAAGTTCAGGCAGATCACAGAAGCGGCGCTTGATAAGGTAATACATGCAGGTTTCGCAGGGCTGTTCCAGTTCATCAGCCGTGATGGTGTGATCTGTAAAGCCAGCAACCACAAGCTTGGAAGCAAGATCCTTGCCTTCCGATTGCAGGCGGGACACGATCGCGTTGACCTGCGCAGAGTCTTCGGCTCTGGGGAAGACTTCGGTTTCAAGGCCGCCAGCCAGAAGACCCGCGATTTCCTGCCGTAGGGTTTCGTCTGCATCAGTGGCCATGCGCAACTCCTTCAAATGCGCCAGAGGCGGCACCACCATTCGGGCTCGGCGGGCAAGCTTAGCTCCGGCAGGTCACACCAGCGCCTGTGGACCAGATAATACATGCATTCCTGACAGCGCATCTCGTCTGCCCCGTATGGGCGAAGCAACCAGCCGGAAATGTCGAGCTTGGCCCTTAGATCATCCGGGTCGAGCGCCCTTAACTCATCAAGAATACCTGAAAATTCGCGGTCCGTTTCGGGGAATGGCTCTACCTGCGTTTCCAGCCCTTCGTTGAGATAATCCTCGATCATGCGCAGAAGTGTCGCATGATCGGCCTCCGAAGGCACCACGCCATACCGGGACAAGAGCCATTCGCGCTGGCGCTGCAATTCGGTGTTGTCGCCAGTCATTCCGGCGCATTCTCCCAACGGGTTGTTATTCTATTCGCAGCCTCGGGTGGGAGACATCTTGCAGCGTCCTCCCACCCGGCGACCCGATATCAAGCTGTGCGGAAGCGGGCCAGTTCCTCGCCCGTTTTCGCATCGTGTGCGTGGACCGTGCAAACCAGGCAGCTGTCGTAGGAACGGCAAACATGCCCGACTTCAACCGGATCGGAAGTATTTGCAATCGGGGTGCCGATGAGTGCCTCCTCGATCGGCCCCAACTCGCCATTGCTCGCCCGCGGACCAACGTTCCAGGTGGTCGGAGCAATGATCTGGTAGTTGTGGATTTTGCCATCGCGCACGTCGATCCAGTGGCACAAGGCACCGCGCGCAGCCTCGGTCGCGCCCCATCCCTGGCCATCGCGCTCGGTCGGCTTGATGTACCACTCGTCATTGAGGCGGAACTCGCGCAGAATTCGCTCGGATTCCCGATAGAGTTTGCACAGTTCGTGCAGACGGGCGAAGTGACGCAGGTAGATCGAAGCGCCGCCCAGCTTGCGATACATGTCGAGCACCAGGCCATCACTGTGCTGCCAACTCTCGCCGTGATCGCCACCTGCTATCAGCTGGCGAGCCAGCGGCCCTGCTTCAAGACGTCCGTTGTCGCTGTGGCGGACAGCGGTTGACCAGCTGTACTTTCCGTCTGTGTCGATGTCGTTCTTGGCTACCGGATTGGTTGTCCGGTCGAACGGATGGAGGCCGTCACCTTCATCGTACCAGGCATGCTGCATGTCCTCACGGGTGTTGCCCTGATCCATGAGCTTGAAAGTGTCGCTGGCACCATCGAACACGCCCGACTTCATGATGACCGCGCCATTGCGACCTTCAATCGTCGGATTGTTGTAACGGTCTTCATGGGGGAGATAGCCCCAGGAGATGAACTTGCCGTGGCCCTTGCCATATTTGTCGAGCCCGATATCGAGCGACATGCGGATGAACATGCCAAGGTCCGAATTGGCATGCTCGGGCTTTTCGTCCAGCCACGCCATCAGGTCGTCATAAGTCCTGATTTCCTCATAGCGCTCCATCGAGCATCCAAGGAACAGCGGTTCGATCCAGTTGCGGCGGAAATGCTCCAGGATCGACCATGCGCGGGTCACGTCGGTCAGAGTCGGGGCGCACATCACGCCGCCGGGAACCATGAAGGAAGAATGCGGCCACTGCCCGCCAAGCAGGGCATAGATTTCTACCGGGCGGCCCGAAATGGTCACACCCGCTTCATAGGAGGTCCCTGTGAAGGGCGCATAGCGCTTCACCGCTTCTTCGTAGAACTTGGACTTCGCATAGTTCTGGTTGGTGTAGTCGATCATGAACAGGCCATAATGATGGCGCGGGATCGACTGGATGGTTTCGACGATTTGCCCGAGGTTGCGGGCGAGAATGGCGTTGCGCGGAACGGTCGTACCCCAGGCAGTGTCAAGCGCCCATGCCGCACAGGAAAGGTGCGAGGCACCGCAGATTCCGCAAGCACGAGGCGTAACGACAAGCCCGGCCTGTGGATCCTTGTTCTTGAGGATGACCTCGAAGCCGCGGAACATTTCCGCTTGCGTCCATGCATTGGTGACGATCCCGTTCTCGATGTCGACACGGACATCAAGGTCGCCCTCCACCCGGCCAACGGGCGAGATGTCGAGGGTTTGTGTAGCTGCCATTGTAATTCTCCCGAAATTCTGTGTGCGGCGCGCTTCGCTGCGCGCCATGAACCCTCATGAATCAGACGACGAAGATATCCTCTTCGGCCCACGCCGGAGCCGCACCCTTGGCGGCAGCTGTGAGCTTGACGTAGCCGGTACGATCAACCCCTAGCGGAAGATCCTTCGGCACGCCCATCACAGTCTGGGTCTTGAAGACAGTTCCTGGGGCGAGATCGAAGAAGGGGAATTCCGGTTCCGTACAGCCAAGGCAGGGCATGCCAGCACGGGTCTTGGACGAAACGCGGTTCCACAGAATGCGGTTGCAGGGGCTGTGAGTCATCGGGCCGCGGCACCCCAGATCGTAATAGAGGCAGCCCTTGCGCTGACCGAAGGCCGTGGTCGAGACCTTGTAGGCGAAGTGCATGTTGCGGGTGCAGCCCGTCTGCGTGAAGCTGGAGAAGAAGGTCTTTGGCCGATGGAATTCGTCCAGCGTCAGGTCGCCCGCGCGGCCCGTGGCAACGGCGACAAGGATCTGCGTTACCCAGTCAGGGTGAGCGGGGCAGCCGGGAATATTGATGACCGGAAGGCCAGCCTGAGACGTGAAGCCTTCGCCCAGCGCTCCACCCTTGGCCCGCTTGAGGAACTGCAAGCCTTCGCTTTCAGACGGATTGGGAGCCGTTGCCGGGATGCCGCCCCAGGTGGCGCAATCGCCAATAGCCACAACAAATTGCGCCTTGGCAGAAAGATCTGCCACCCAGTCTTTCATCGGACGACCGCAGAAGCGATTCCATTCGCCCGTACCGTTGGGCGCATTGATGACGCTGCCTTCGAACACGAAAATGTCGAGCGGAATTTCGCCGGAAAGGCACTTTTCCATCATGACTTTGACATTCTCACCCAGCTCGAGGCCAAGCGAGGGATGCCAAAGGACATTGATGCCAAAATCCGTCACCAGATCGCATGCGCTGGGCTCCTCGGCATTAAGGAAGGACATGGTGTTGCCAGAGCACGCACCGCCTTGAAGCCACAACAGATTCGCCATTTCTCAGTCTCCCAACTTCCCGGCGGAGTGCCCGACCGGCCAAATGCCCCTGCGGGCCATGGGAGGACATTAAGCATGATTCGTGCCAGAAAAATACTAAAGCATTTTCAATATCGTATGGCGAAGCCCTTATTTTCGGCGAAGAAAATGCAAAGAAACTTTGCACGCACTCCTTGAAACATTCTTTGCAGTCGGAGCCGCAGGAGGTGCGTATGCCAACCGTTCAGGCTAGCCGTGCCGGTTGCCGCAGACCGGGCATTCAACTTCGCCGAACGCCGAATACCAGATGCCTTTGCAGCGCCCGCACCAATGGCCATGCGCACCAGAAAGTCCTGCACCCGCTGTTCGCGTCAGCTTTGTCGAGCCGAGGTCTTGTGGCGCCTCTTGCCCCGGATAGGGCATGCGGGAAAAACGCAAGCGAACAACATTGTCCCGGTCTGCCATTTCACTGCCACTCCCGTTCCTGCTCCTGCTCCTGCATGAGACCACCGTCAGCCATCATGCAGACCGTAGCGCTTGATCTTGTTGGCCAGGCCCACGCGGGATAGCCCCAGCGCGTCGGCAGCCTTGCTCTGGTTCCAGCGAAAACGGGTGAGTGCACCTACCACGACCCGTTGCTCCAGACGCTCGACCATCTCCTTGAGTGTGCCGCCTTCCATTTCCGCCTGCTGGCCGACATCCGGGGCAACAACGAGATTATCAAACACGGCCGAGAGGTTACGCTCTGTAATGTAACCACCATTTTCAGCCAGCGCCACCGCGCGCCTGATCTCGCTTTCCAGTTCCCGGACATTGCCTGGGTATTGATGAGCCTGCAGCCTGTCGAGCGCACTCTGCGTAATGCCAATTACCCTGCGGCCGACTACTCCGGCATATTTCTCGATGAAGAAATCTGTAAGAACAGGAATATCCTCCCGCCTGTCCCGCAGCGCCGGGATGCTCAGCGAAAAGCCCTTGAGACGATAATACAGGTCACGCCGAAATTCGCCTTTTTCGACCATTTCCAGAAGCGGCCGGTTCGACGCCGCAATGATCCGGACATTGGCATGCAACAACTTGTCCGACCCTAGCGGTTTAACCTCGCCATTCTGAAGGAAGCGCAGCAGGCTGACCTGGAAACTCGGCGAAACATCTGAAATTTCGTCAAGGAACACCGTTCCGCCATCTGCGGCACGGAACAGCCCAAGCCGGTCTGCGGTGGCTCCGGTGTAAGCCCCCCGCACATGTCCGAACAATTCGGAATGGAGCGTGGAATCCAGCATACCGCCGCAATTCTGTACATGGATCGGAGAATCGACACGTGTAGAGTTGAAATGGATCGCTCGCGCCAGCAGTTCCTTGCCCGTCCCGGTGTCGCCCTCGATGAGGACTGGCAGATCGGTGACTGCCGCCTTGCGCGCTTCAACGATCAAATCAGCCATCTTGGCGCTGGCATAAACGAGCTTCTCGAATTGCGAGTAACCGCCCTTGACTGACATATCCACGCGTTCCTCGAAGATCTGGTCATCGACCGAAATCTTCAGTTCACGCGAAAGAAGGCGATGCCGTCGCGAAAGTTCGTTCATTTCCAGGCTGCGCTTTACCATGAGCGCAATCTGATGAGGTGTTAGCGGCTTGAACAGATAGAGATAGGCGGCAGAGCGACGGACTGCCTCGCTGTCAGCATCGTCGCGATTCTGCGAAGAGACCGCAATTCGACAAACCCCCGGATGTGAAACGCGCGCGCGTGTCAGTATGTTGTCCTGGGCATCGTCCACCGTGTCGAGATCGCAAAGCAAGAGGTGTACTTCGATGTCGTTGAGCCGCTCCTGCGCGGTCTTGCCGTCCTCAGCTATGACCAGCCGGTAATCAGCCCGCTCCTTCAGCCCAGCTCGCGCCGCGCTGATCAGCGCATCGTCGCGCGAAACAACAAGGATCGTCAATTCCCCGGCCAAATGCACCTCCCAACATGCAGCGGACCGCAACTGCTACCGCCAGTCGCGCCCGATGTGCAAGGAAAGTTTGCATTTCGCCTGCCAACTTAACAATGAGATGAGCTTGTGGGCTGGTCACAGGCGTTGTCGCGTGCGCAATTTCCGCGTGAATGCAGCTAATCGCCGCCCAGAACCCGCTTTTTGAGCGAATGGAGCGCAAACCACACGCATCCCAGGACCGGCAGCACCAGCAAAGCGATCGCAACTTCCGGATCAACCCAGTCAAAGTGATGGGACGCACCCTTTATGGCATACCCTAGCAGGCCGATGGCATAATAACTCACGGCCACTACGGAGAGGCCCTCGACGATCTGCTGCAAGCGCACTTGCATCGTCGTGCTGCGCTCCATCGATCGAAGCAGTTTCGCGTTCTGGTTCTCGATCCGCGTCTCGATGCGGGCGCGCAGCAGTTCGGAGATTTGGCGCGCACGCCGTGTCAGCTGACGTTCGCGCTCAGTCAAGGCGGCGCAGGTGCGCGCTGCCGGCAGGAAGCGGCGTTCAGTGAAGTCGACGAGCGAAGCGAACCCACGGATCGGTTCCGGAGCAAGTTGTGCGAGCCTCTCTTCCACCAGACGCGAATAGGCTGCGGTAGCGTTCATGCGATAGTCGATTGACGTGGCAATGGTCGAAAGTTCCAGGCTGAGGTCAGACAATTGCGCCAGCAAATCATCGTCAGAGGCCGCCGAGGAAGTGACGGCCTTGGCCAGTGCGGCCAATTCGCGTTCGGCCGCGTCCAGCCTTGGCCAGGCCTCTTGCGCCACCGGCAGCCCCAAGAGCGCCTTGTTGCGGTAATTCCCAAGCTCCTGCAATTGCTGCAGTTGCCGGGTGAGATCACTCCGGTCGACTTCCCCGGCTGACACCACAAGGCGCCCCCGGCCATCGGGGTGAATGCGAAAATCCGACCAGATACGCACTCCCCCGGAGAGGCCGCACGACACAAGCTCGCTGCGGTTGAAATCAACCGCGGGCAATGCCCTTTCGACTTCGGCTTCGTCGCCACCAACCCAGATCGATGTCGCGCGAATGATTGCGCCCGGCATGGTTTCCGCCCAGTCAATGGCCTCGCCCACCGAAGAGTCCAGTCCGGGGGCGAGCAAAACTTCGATGGCGCGTCCCGGACAAAACACTGTCAGCGTCGAACCTTCGCTCTGTCGCTCCCATGTAAAGGAGACGTCGCCGGAGAGTGCACCTGACAGGTGGCGCGGATTCTCTTCATCCGATTGGCTTCCGCACAGAGCGGACAAGACTGAGCGCTCCGCCTCACGCTCGCCAGGCCCAACCTCAAGCACCCACTGGAACACTGCGACCGGCAGTTGCAACAGCGGCCAGCGACGCAAATGCATTTCGCTGACAACTTGCCGCCGCACCTCATGTTCTCGCATAGCCTCATTCCCTGCCAGTGGATTCCGGGCCAGACCTATTCAAACAAGCGCGAAGCCGCAATGCCGGTAAAATCGATCTCGGCTAGCTGCCATCGGACATGGCCGCAACGAAGGGCAGCTATCCCTCGTTCACTCCCCAAAACCTGCCGTTCCGGACCGTCCGACGTTGCTGCCAGATCGAGCCTACTGATCCGATGTCCGCTTTCAGGCGATCGTCGTTGAACCTTCGATGGCTGGATGTGGGGCGCAAAGCTGACGCGAGCAATCAACTCCATTTCACAGGGACCGGAGCCGCTTTCTTTTGTCGCTCAGTCAGACTGCTCTGCCTCGAACGCCCGCTTGCCCTTGCGCCGGAACAGCACCAGCGCCTGCGCACCATCCGGCCCGCGCAGCTTGGCGGCGACGGTGAGGAATGCGCCGTAGAGGGCGGCGCGATCATCATCGGTCAGCTCTACCAGATCGGCCTTGGCAACCAAGCCGCCCAGTTCGATCAGTTGCCGGGTTCGTTCGCGTCGTTTGACCTGCCATTCGCGCATGTCGGTTCGTGCCTTTGCTGCCTCAAGCCGATGCCGCGCCGCCATCGAGCGGGAGAGTGCCTTCCGGCTGCTGCCGAGGTCCGCTCGCAGTGTTGCGTTGCTTGCCCTGAAAGAAGGCCGCGCCGCGCTTGCGCCAGCCCTCGCTTATAGCCTTGTCGTTGTTGTCGACAGCCTCGAGCAGCGCGCCCGCCAGCACATCCGCATCGAGTGCGTCGGCTCCGGTTGCCGTGACCAGCGCGCCGAGGTCGCGCACGCGGCGTTCCTTCATCTGCTTGGCCTTGTCGGCGAGGGCCTTGAGCTCCGAATCAAAATCGCGGGGTTTGCGCATGGGATATCTCCATCGTTGGTGTGATGGAGACATGATAATCGGTGAGCTATCTCAATGCAGTAAGGTCGCCGGGACAGTGTGATACCGCCTAGTCCCGATCAGGATTTTATCATGAGAGGGCGCGCTTATACGTCGTGCCGACGTGGCGTTTGCGGTGTAACTGGATTGCCGACATGGCAATCTTTCATTTCAGCGCGAAGGTCATCGGAAGGTCGAGCGGACGCAGTGCCGTGGCGGCTGCGGCCTATCGTGCGGGCGAGCAACTGCACGATGAGCGGATCGACAGAACCCACGATTTCACCAACAAGGCAGGCGTTCTTCATTCCGAAGTGATGCTGCCCAAAGGCGCACCCGAAGCCCTCGCCGACCGCGCCACTTTGTGGAACGCGGTCGAAGCTGCGGAGAAGCGCAAGGATGCGCAGCTTGCCCGCGAGGTCGAGTTCGCCCTGCCCCGCGAACTGTCGAAGAAAGACAACATCAGGCTGGCGCGCGAGTTCGTGAAGGCTGAATTCGTCGAAAAAGGCATGATCGCCGATCTCAATGTCCATTGGGATATTGGCGAGGACGGCAAAGCCAAGCCGCACGCCCACGTCATGCTGACCATGCGCGAGGTTACCAAGGATGGCTTTGGCGCAAAAGTCCGCGACTGGAACAAGACCGCGCTGATCGAGCAGTGGCGCGAGCGCTGGGCCGATCATGTCAACCGCGCGCTGGCGGAACGCGACATCGATACGCGGATCGATCATCGCAGCCTGGAAGCGCAGGGCATTGCGCTGGAACCGCAGGACAAGATCGGTCCCGCCGCCTCGCGCATTGGCGGACGCGGTCTGGAAGCCGAGCGGATTGAGGAACACCGCGCCATCGCCCAGCGCAATGGCGAACGCATAATCGCCAATCCCTCGCTGGCCTTGGATGCGATCACGCACCAGCAAGCCACCTTCACCAGGCGCGACCTTGCCGCCTTTGTTCACCGGCATAGCGACGGGAAGGAGCAGTTTGACGCCGCCTACAATGCCGTGCGCGCGGCGCCCGAGCTGATCGCATTGGGCAAGGATGGACGCGGGCAAGACCGCTTCACTTCGCGGGCGATGATCGAGACCGAACAGCGCCTGCATTGCGCTGCCGACGCGATGGCGCAACGCGCTGGTCACGCCGTAAATGATGTGCAGCGGAACGCCGCGTTTGCAAGCGCCGCGAAGCGCGGTCTGGTGCTGTCAGGCGAGCAGAAATCCGCCTTCGAGTATGTCACCAAGAAGGGTGGCCTTGCCGTGATCGTTGGCTATGCCGGGACCGGCAAAAGCGCGATGCTGGGCGTGGCGCGCGAGGCATGGGAAAGCGCGGGCTACAATGTGCGTGGCGCAGCCCTGTCCGGCATTACCGCCGAGGGTCTGGAAAACGGCTCCGGCATCGCATCGCGCACCATCGCCAGCCTTGAGCATCAATGGGGCAAAGGGTGCGAGCAGCTGACTGCCAAGGATGTGCTCGTCATTGACGAAGCGGGTATGGTCGGCACGCGCCAGATGGAGCGCGTGCTGTCCCATGCCGCAAAGTCCAGTGCGAAACTTGTCCTAGTCGGTGACCAGCAACAGCTCCAGGCCATCGAGGCAGGTGCAGCATTCCGGGCAATCCACGAGCGCCACGGCGGGGTCGAGATCAGCGAGGTTCGCCGTCAGCTATCGGCATGGCAGCAGGATACGACCAGGCAGCTCGCCACGGGCCGCACGGGCGAAGCGATCCGCACCTACGAAGAGCGCGGCATGGTCTATGCCACCGACACCCGCGAGGTCGCACGGACAGAGCTTGTCGAGCGTTGGGATCGCGAGCGGCAGGACAGCCCAGACGAAAGACGGATCATCCTTACCCACACCAATGACGAGGTCCGCGAGCTCAACCAGATGGCGCGCGAGAAAATGCGCGTGGCTGGCGCGCTAGGTGCCGATGCCACGATCAAGGCCGCACGCGGCGAACGGAAATTTGCATCGGGGGACCGCATCATCTTCCTGCGCAACGAACGCGAACTTGGGGTGAAGAACGGGACGCTCGGCACGGTCGCGATGTCCAGCCCGCAGCGCATGGCCGTGCGCACGGACGATGGGCGGGAAGTTGCCTTCGACACCAAGTACTACGCCCACATCGATCATGGCTACGCCGCCACGATCCACAAGGCGCAAGGCATGACAGTGGACCGCACGCATATTCTCGCCACACCGGGCATGGACAGCCATTCCGCCTATGTCGCCATGTCGCGTCACCGCGAGGGGCTAGCGCTGCATTATGGGCGCGATGACTTTGCCGACCAGTCCAAACTTGTTCGCACCCTTAGCCGCGAGCGCGGGAAAGATATGGCGGGCGACTACAAGCCCGAGCAGGCTTTCGCCGAACTGCGCGGAATCAGCTTCCGCGAGCGGGTAATGGCGATGGTTCGGCAAGTGCCGGAGAAGGCCAAATCCATCTTCGGAAACTTCCGACCGCAGGCCCGTCAGCTCGAACCGCTTCCGGCAAAGTCGAACACGCAGAACGACCAGCGTCGCGCGGTCGAACGCTATGCCCGCGCGCTTGGCGATATCGGAACGATGCAAGCCCAGGGCTTGCCCGTTCTCCCGCACCAGAAGGACGCGCTGGAGAAGGCAGGAAAAGCGCTCGACGCGATTCGGCCCCATGCGGCCACCGATCTCGCCAAGGCGCTGGAGCGGCGGCCTGAGCTGATCCCAGAGGCCGCTGGCGGGCGTAGCCAGGAGGCCATGCGCGCCATGAACCAAGAGGCCGCAGTGCGCACCGATCCTGCGCTGCGATCCGAGCGCTTTGTCAGTGATTGGCAGGGACTCAGCACGGCGCGCAAGCAGCTTGAACAGCAGGGCGACCGCGCCGGTGCTGTCCGCGTATCGGCAAAGCAGAACGAGCTGGCGAAGTCGCTTGAACGCGACCCGCAAGTCGAAGGCCTGCTGCGCGGCAAGACCCGCGAACTTGGCATCGATCCGAAGCCGGAACGCAGCATCGCCAAAGAACTCACCGCAACCCTCGCCCGTGAACGCACCCGCGCTTTCGACATGGGCATTTAGGAGCTGAATGATGGAAGACGATCAAATCGAAGAAGTACAGTTGGACCTTGAAGTGGAGGAACCTCCCGCCCCGGAGGCAGAACCGGAAATTGATACGGCGGAAGAATCCGATCCGGCAACAGAAGCCTTCGCCCGTCTTGAAGGCGAAATGGCCATGGTGCGGCATACGGTCCAGAACATGGCCAGGGAGCGCGCCGACATCGTAATCCCGGACTACACGGCAACGCTCGGCCAGATGGCCGATCAGCTGGCACAGGTCTCCAAGACGTTAACCGCAATCGGCAACAAGCCTGCCATCGAGCTGACGCCGGAAGACATTGCGGTTCAGATCAAGCGCGCCTCGCTCGACATGCTGTGCGACAGCAGCGACCTGTTCCGACAGGGCCGCAAAGATCTGGACAATGCAACCGGCCGGCTCGCCGCAATTGTCGGAAGAGTCCGCGCCGAGGACGAGCAGAAGCGTCAGACCTGGCGCTTTGCAGGCATGGGATTCTTGGTCGGCATCCTGCTTTGGTCGATTCTCCCCGGCACCATCGCCCGCGCCATGCCAGAAAGCTGGCAGCTACCCGAACGGATGGCTCGCAAGTCTGTTGGAGAGCCGTCCATTGTGGAAGCAGGAATCAGGCTCATCCGGTCTCAGAACCCCGAAGCTTGGGAAGAATTGGCGGAGGCGCAGCGTGTCCTTAGCGCAAACCGCGAAAAATTGAGCCGATGCACCGAAAAGGCGCGGAAGGAAGAAAGGCCGGTCAGTTGCTCAATTCGGATCGCGCAATGACGTATCAACTCAATCGCGGGCGTTGCCGAAAGGGGTTTCTCATGCTTAGCGAAGTGGATGTTGAAAGACCGTCCGACAACTCAATTTGCAGCCTATGGGGCGCAGCTATTCAAAGGCGCGATCTCCCATTGCATTGACGATGTGATATCAGCGCTTGCCGAGGTTCCAGCAGATGGGGCGGGCGTTCGTTTGCATGGGATACCCGCGCTCGATCCAATTCTTGCGAGAGAAGGTCCGATAGGGGCAATAGCCGCAAGCGCTTTGGGTAACTCTTCCCGACCGGTTAGGGCAATTCTCTTCAACAAATCGACGATAAGCAATTGGGCACTCGCTTGGCACCAAGACCGAACAATCTGTGTCAAAGAAAGGCGAGATGCACCGGGGTTTGGCCCCTGGACCTTGAAAAGCGGTATGAATCACGTTGCACCGCCATTTGATCTTCTTACCCGCATGGTGACGGTGAGGGCGCACATCGACAATGTGCCCGCTAGCAATGCACCACTGCTCATTGCTCCTGGATCCCACACCTACGGAAGAATAGCCGTAGATCGGGTCAAGGGAGTGGTAGACAGGTGCGGAACAGCGGTCTGTTTGGCCGAAGCTGGCGATGTATGGCTATACGCAACGCCAATTCTTCACGCGTCCGACGCTGCCTCTGCGCCGAAAAGCAGAAGAGTCCTTCAGGTAGATTTTGCGGCGGAAGAGCTGCCGCACGGACTCGAATGGCTTGGTGTGTAGAATGCCAACCTCAGCACGAAATGATCTGCAGGTTGCTCAACCCCACGAATATCGATGACTTGCCGCAGTTAATCTGTGATCGTCAATCGGATGAGGAAAAGCATTCTCGCCTTGTTTGCAATTGTCGTACCGACGTTGCTCATTACGCTGACGCCAATCGGCCCGATTTTCGTATATGGTTGGTTAGTCCCAATCATTGACCCTCTCATTCCAAAGCCAAAAGACGTGCCATCCCGTGCTGATGCCAGTTATCAATGGAAGGGCTTCGGCTTAGTTTGGACTTGGGAGGATAATGTCCCAGCCGGATGCGCTCGATGGTGGGCGGCTGAAGGATTCGACGGTCCGGTTCGGGGCCTCGATCTCTATCAAGGTGACCGAAACTGCAGTGGCGGTTTGAGAACCATGAGCCGCCTCTCATTCGTAGACACAACGACATACGGCACCGGTGAGAACGAATGGCCATACGAAGAGTGTCCTTTCACGCTAGATGAGAATACTGTCGCCCAATACCGAACTCAGATCGATGCCTTGAGGGAAGCCAATAGCGGCACTTTGGAAACACAGATGCTTGGGGCCATGCGGACAGAGCTTGCTGCGCTCGATGGGAAGAAAATGCTCGCCCAGCAATATGGCTGTCGGGCTAACCAAGGCTAATCGCTGTTTGCATGACCAGCGTCAGATTAGCCGCCTTCATTGATCGGCGTATTTGCTCCGGCAGTACCCGCGCAATAATTCCCCCACGCTTCCATCAGCTTCACGCGCGCACCGGGATTATCCGGCGTGCCAAGGTATGTGGTGCGGCGATAGGCGGCCTGTACAGCGTCAGGCGTCTTGTGCGCCAGTGCCGCTTCGACGACCGCATTGGGGAAGCCTTCGTTCGCCGCCCAGTCGGTGAAGCTGGAGCGGAAACCGTGGACGTGGAACGGCTCCTGCATGTCGCGCATGACCTTGAGCAGCGTCATGTTGGACATCGCCTTTCCCGTCATGCCGGGGAATACCACTTCGGCTCCCTCAAGCCGCATTGCGTCCGCCTTCACAAGCACCGCCAAGGCCGCTTCTGAAAGCGGCACGATGTGCGCCCTGCTGCGCTTCATGTGTTCGGCTGGGATTGTCCAAAGGCGCTGGTCCAGATCGAATTCGTCCCATTTCGCGAGCCGCACTTCCTGCGAGCGAACGCCCGTCAGAATGAGAAGGTCTAGCGCCAGACGCGAATAGGATGGTTTGCGGCGCAACGCGGTCAGGAACGGAGGAACGGCCACGTATGGCATCGCCTTGCGGTTTGCCGGTTTCTTGATCTGTCGCGGCAGCCCTCGCCCTGCCTTGAGGCTGCTATTGCCTGATGGAGCTTCGGAAGAGCGCCAACCCTTTGCATGGGAGTAATCTAGCACCGCGCAAATCCGATTCCGAACCTGGCGGGCTGTTTCGGGGATTTCCTGCCAGATCGGCGTGAGGACCGAGATGATATCGGCGGCAGTGATTCCACCAGTCGTCATGTCGCCAAGCTTCGGGAAGGCGTAGTTTTCCAGACTGGCCAGCCATTGCCGACCATAGACATCGCTTTTCCAGCCAGCTTCGTTCTCGGAATGATATTGGGTAGCGGCTTCGCGGAAAGTGACCTTGGCGGCTTCCTCGTCCTTCCGCTCCGTCAGTACGTCGCGTTTCTCGACCTTTACAGCCTTGCGGAGTTCAGCAGCCTTCGCACGCGCTTCCGCCAGCGTCACCAGCTTCGCACTACCCAGACCAATATCCTGTCGTTTGCCATCGCGCTGGAGTCGCAAAAGCCAGGAAGCCGCACCAGTTTTTCCAACTTTCAGGAAAAGTCCGTCACCGTCCTGATAGGTGCCCGGATTCGCCAAAGCGGCCTTGACCGCCACCGCCGTAAGTTTGCCCATTCTCGTTCCCCACATTTCTGGAGGTCAATTAAGAGAGCCGCAGTGTGGGGAAGCCCACCTCCTTCCCCACACCTTCCCCACACTCACTGTCGGTTGTAGACAAATAGCAGCGAACAGGGGCGGCCATCGAAAGGCAGAATACCCTTGGTTTTCTGAGATTTCTAGGGCTTTTCGGGGATGTTCCGAGAACGGGCGGTGGTGGACAGGGCTAGATTCGAACTAGCGTACGCTTGCGCGGGCAGATTTACAGTCTGCTGCCTTTAACCACTCGGCCACCTGTCCACACCAGTGTTGCCGGTGCGGGGAAATCCCTTGCGGGAATGGCCCCGATTTGATGGCCTCCGAAGAGGCTGTCCGGCCGAGAGGCGGTCCCTTTGGCGAAGCATCTCTTGCCTGTCAATGGGCAGGCTGGCATGCGCAGCACGAAAATTATCAACTGTTCACGAAAAGGTAGCCGATGCCCCGCCAGCAAGAACGAGCGAACACCAAGGCCCTGCGCGGCCGCGCGGGCCGGATGAAGGGCGGGCGCGGGTCCGGGCGTGGCAGCGCGGGTGCAATCCGTCTGTGGGGACGCCATGCCATCGAAGCGGCGCTGACCAACCCCAACCGCGACGCAAAGAAGCTGTGGGGCACGCGCGAAGCCATCCAGCAACTGCTTGACGATAACGACGCCGAACTGCCGCCCACGCTGCCCGTGGAATATGCCCAGGCCGCCGATCTGGCGCGGCTGGTTGCACGCGATGCGCCGCACCAGGGTCTGGTGCTCGACTGCGCCCCGCTTGACGATGTCGCGCTCGACGACGTGCTGGACGAGGCCGAGGGCCGCACAATCGTCGTGCTCGATTCGGTAACCGACCCGCACAATGTCGGGGCCATCCTGCGCTCGTGCGCGGCCTTCGGTGTGGCGGCGCTGGTCACGCAGGATCGCCATGCGCCGCCCGAATCGGGTACGCTTGCCAAATCGGCTTCGGGCGCGCTTGAAATCGTGCCTTGGGTGCGGGTCGTGAACCTTGCCCGCGCGCTCGAACGCATGGCCGAAGAAGGATACTGGCGCGTCGGGCTGGATGGCGACGGGAAGCACGCCTTCCCTGCCGCGCTTCCCGCCGGTCCGGTTGCCCTCGTGCTGGGCGCCGAAGGCGAAGGGTTGCGGCACAACGTTGCCCAGCATTGCGATTCGATCGCGCGGTTGCCCATTGCGTCGGCGATCGAAAGCCTTAACGTTTCCAACGCGGCGGCGATCGCGCTCTATGCCGTCGCCACGCGGGAGGGGTGACGATGATGACCGGGGCAGATCGTATTCGCAACGGACGCACGCTGGCAACGCTGTTCCTTGCCACGCTGGTGCTGGCCGCCTGCATGATCGTGCCCGGAAGGTTCACGTCGGATCTTGTCCTGCGCAAGGATGGCACGTTCAGCTTTACCTACAAGGGCGACATCCATCTCATGGCGCTGTCAAAGATGGCCGCGGAAGAACGGGAACGGAAGAACGCTTCCGCCACATTCGAACCATCGCCCTGCTATAATGAGGAAAATGGCGAGGAGCGCCCCTGCAGCGGCAATGAGATCGCCGACCAGAAAGCGACATGGGAAGAAGACCTTGCCGCCAGCAAGGCTGCGGCCGCCGAAAAGAAAAAGTCGGACGACCAGATGATGAAGGCCATGCTCGGTGGGATCGACCCCGGTGATCCACGCGCTGCGCAGGAGTTTGCCGACCGCCTGCGCCGCCAGAACGGCTGGAAATCGGTGGTCGACAAGGGCGAAGGGCGGTTCGAGGTTGAATATGCCGTGTCCGGCAGGCTGGACCACGACTTCGTTTTTCCGACGATTGAAAAGACCCCGATGGTAACCCCGTTCGTCACGCTGATCCGGCGAGCCGATGGCACTGTACGCATCGAAGCGCCCGCGTTCACGTCCGGCGCAAACGGTTCGCCTCTGACCGGCATGGCCATGGCTGCGGCCCAGGAGAAGAGCGGAAAGGACAGCGGCATGCCGGTTATCGACGGCGTGCTGACGCTGGTTACCGATGGCGAGATCCTTGCCAACAACACCGACGAAGGACCGCAGGCAGTGCCGACCGGGCGCAAGCTTGAATGGAAGGTCAACGGGCGTACTGCGTCGGCGCCAACCGCACTGGTCCGCATCGTCCCCTGAAACAATGCCAAGGGGTTCAAGGCGGATCGCAGAGCCAGAGCAGGCCCATGGAAAAAGCCGCCTCCACCCGATCAGGATGAAGCGGCTCTCCTTCAGCAGCCGGGCTGCGTGCCTTTACGCAGGGCTATCGCCCCGCGCTACCGGCCATCAGTTGACGGCGTCCTTCAGGCCCTTGCCAGCCTTGAACTTCGGCTGAGAGGAAGCCTTGATCGCCATCGGTTCGCCGGTGCGTGGGTTGCGTCCGGTCGAAGCCTTGCGCTTGGCGACCGAGAACGTGCCGAAACCGACAAGCCGGACTTCGTCATCCTTGGACAGTGCACCGGTGATTGCGTCAAACACGGCTTCGACCGCCGACGCCGCATCGCTTTTCGAAAGGCCGCTTTTTTCGGCCACAGCACCGATAAGATCGTTCTTGTTCATCGCAGAATCCCCTTGGTCTTGTTCTTAGGCGGGCTTGAGCTTGAATCGCCTGTCCGGCGGCGCGAAAGAGAGCCGAGAAAGGGTTTCCTGTCAAAGGCAAATGCGACGAAACAGTTCAATTGCGGCGTTCGGACGGCCCTGTCCGCACACTTGAGCGGGCATGCGCCCGATACGCATGCCCGCTCCACACGCTTTACGTTCCCGGTCCGGCGCTCAGTGCGCCGTCGTTGATGAACCGGCAGTACCCGCAGGCGGTACCGGCTGCGATGCAAGGTCGTCCGCTTCGGTCCATTCGATCGCCGCCAGCGGCGCGGCGAGCGCGCGCGCCAGAACTTCGTCGACATGGCTGACCGGGATGATCTCCAGCCCCGCCTTGATGTTGTCGGGGATCTCGACCAGATCCTTGCGGTTTTCTTCCGGGATCAGCACCGTCTTGATCCCGCCGCGCAAGGCCGCAAGCAGCTTTTCCTTGAGCCCCCCAATGGCCAGCACGCGGCCGCGCAGCGTGACCTCGCCGGTCATCGCCACGTCAGCGCGCACCGGAATGCCGGTCAGCGTCGAAACCATAGCCGTGACCATCCCGATGCCGGCACTTGGCCCATCCTTGGGCACGGCGCCTTCGGGCAAGTGGATGTGCAGATCCTTGCGCTGGAAGATCGATGGCTTGATGCCGTACGCCGGGCTGCGCGCCTTGACGAAGCTGAACGCCATCTGGACGCTCTCGCTCATCACTTCGCCCAGTTTGCCGGTCGTGCGCACCGCGCCCTTTCCGGGAACGGTGACGCCTTCGATGGTCAGCAATTCACCACCCACTTCGGTCCACGCAAGCCCGGTCACTGCGCCGACCTGGTTCTCTTCGTCGGACACGCCATGGCGGAACTTGCGGACACCGGCGTATTCGCCAAGATTTTCGGACGTGATCGTAACGCCCTTCGTCTTGCCTTCCAGGATCTGACGCAGCGACTTGCGTGCCAGCCGGGCAATCTCGCGCTCAAGCGTGCGCACGCCCGCTTCGCGCGTGTAGTACCGGATCAGGTCGCGCAGCGCGGGTTGGGTGAGTTCGAACTCACCCTTTTTCAACCCGTGCGCCTCGACCTGCTTGGCGACAAGGTGCCGCTCGGCAATCTCGACCTTTTCATCCTCGGTATACCCTTCAAGCCGAATGATCTCCATGCGGTCGAGCAGCGGCTGTGGCAGGTTGAGGCTGTTGGCCGTGCAGACGAACATCACGTCCGACAGGTCGATATCCAGTTCCAGATAATGGTCCTGGAACTTTGCGTTCTGTTCAGGGTCCAGCACTTCGAGCAGCGCCGATGCCGGATCGCCGCGGAAGTCCTGCCCCAGCTTGTCGATCTCATCGAGCAGGAACAACGGGTTCGAAGCCCCTGCCTTGCGCAGGTTGGTCACGATCTTGCCCGGCAGCGAGCCGATGTAGGTCCGGCGATGGCCGCGGATTTCCGCCTCATCGCGCACGCCGCCCAGCGACTGGCGCACGAACTGGCGGCCGGTCGCCTTGGCGATCGACTTGCCCAGCGAGGTCTTGCCAACCCCCGGAGGGCCAACGAGGCACAGGATCGGCCCCTTCAGCTTGTTGGTGCGGGCCTGGACCGCAAGATATTCGATGATCCGGTCCTTGACCTTGTCGAGCGCATAGTGGTCCGCATCAAGGATTGCCTGCGCGGCAGGAATATCCTTCTTGAGCTTTGACCGCTTGCCCCACGGCAGGCCGAGGAGGACATCGAGATAGTTGCGGATGACCGTCGCTTCCGCGCTCATCGGCTGCATGGTCTTGAGCTTCTTCAGCTCGGACTGGGCCTTGGCGCGCGCTTCCTTCGACAGCTTGAGCTTGTCGATCTTCGTCTGCAGTTCGGCAATCTCGTTGGCTTCGCCATCATCGCCACCGCCGAGTTCCGACTGGATCGCCTTCAACTGTTCGTTGAGGTAATATTCGCGCTGCGTCTTTTCCATCTGCCGCTTCACGCGGCCACGGATCTTGCGTTCGACCTGCAGCACGCCAAGCTCTCCCTCCATGAAGGAAAGCACCATTTCCAGCCGCTTGAGCGGGTCGGATTCGGACAGCACGGCCTGCTTGTCGGCAACCTTGGCAGCAAGATTGGCGGCTACAGCATCAGCCAGCTTGCCAGCGTCGTCGATATCGCCCAACTGGCCGCCGGCATCCTGCGGCAGCTTCTTGGACAGCTTGGCGTATTCCGCAAACTGATCGACGACCGTGCGCATCATGCCCGAAATCTCGGTGCTTGCCGCCACAACCGGCTCGTGTTCCTGGACCTGGGCAACCAGCATCGCGCCAGTGCTGGCATTTTCTGCGCGCAAGGACTGGATCGTGGCCCGCTGGCGGCCTTCGACAAGCACGCGCACGGTCCCATCGGGCAGCTTGAGCAGTTGCAGCACGCTGGCGATCACGCCGGTATCGTAAAGGTCATCACGATCCGGGTCATCGCAGCCGGGATCAAGCTGGGCCAACAGGAAAATGTCCTTGTTGCTGGCCATCGCTGCTTCCAGTGCAGCCACCGACTTTTCGCGCCCCACGAACAGGGGCACGACCATGCCGGGAAACACCACGATATCGCGCAAGGGAAGAAGAGGATAAAGATTCATGGGCACTCTGGTTCCGTCCTGCCGGGCCTCGCGCCCGGCGCTACGAAACCGATATGGGGTTCGCCTGTCCGCGCCGCAATGCCTTTGCCGAGATGCCCTGTGGAACATGGGGCAAAGCCGGTGGCTGACCTTGAAAGTCAGGCCCGCCGGATCAGTGCTGCGGCTGATACCCGGCAGGCAAGGGCTGGATCACCGGTTCCGACACGAATATCCGCTCCGGCGCTACGGGTTGCGGCGCAGCGACCGGCTCTGCGACTGGCGGGGGCGGCAGCACAATCGTGCCTTCACGCTGATAGTCAGCCTTGCCTTTCAGCGCATCGATTTCTGCCTGCCGGGTTTTCAGGTAGAACTCGCGGTAACTCGCGTAAGGGTTCGATTCCTCGCTGATGCGCTTGAAAAGAGCATCGTTTTCAACGCGGTCATCAAGCGAGCGTACTACGAACCCGCCATAGACATAGGCTGGGTGGCGCAACGGCCCGCCCACCGCGATCGGCAGCAAGAAGCGGTCCAGCCCTAGCCCGATCACATCGCGCAAACTGGTGGGGCCGACCAGCGGCAGGAACATGTACGGCCCGGAACCGACCCCATAGTAGCCCATGGTATAAGCAAAGCCGTTGCGCCGGTACGGCAGGTTGAACGGCTTTTTCCCGGCTACGTCGACCAGCCCGCCGATGCCGACGGTCGAATTGACGGCAAACCGCCCGACCGTTTCCACTGCCTTGCCCGGCTTGAGCTGCAACAGGAAATTGAGCGCAACGATCGGTTCGGTCAGGTTGAGCAGGAAATTGCGCAAACCGGTCCGCACCGGGCGTGGCACAGCCTTTTCATAACCCCTGGCCAACGGAGCCACGACAGCGCCGTCCACCGCCTGGACAGCATCGTAGGATGCCTGGTTGACCGCCTGCATGGGATCGGCGGCGGGAGCGCGTTCGCCCGAAACGATGATCGTTTCCTGCTGGCTGATCTGCTCAAGCGATGGCGCGATGGCCCCCATGTCATCGGCCTGCTGTGCATACGATGGCAACGGCAACCGGACCTTGCCCGACAGCACAGGGCCGAAATCACGAGCAGAATCGACGGCGAATGCCCCCGGCTCAACGAAAGGCATGTCTGCGCTGATATGGATGCCGGTGTCGAAAGGTTCGGGAAAAGACGCCGAAACGCCCGGCATGGTCAGCAGGGCGGCACTCGCAAGCACTGTAACGCTCAAACGACTTTCCTCATTCAACTTGCCTGCCCGCCGTGCGCCGTCATGGACGCACGACAGGCAATCCGCAAGCGACCTTTCCGGGCGTGCCGGTAAGCGATCAGAACGGCAGCTTGAAGCCGGGCGGAATCCCTGCCGCCATCTGCACCTTCTGCATTTCTTCTGCTGCAGCGGCATCGGCACGCGTCCGTGCATCATTGAATGCGGCGGCGACAAGATCTTCAAGGATGCCCTTTTCAGCCTTGTCCATCAGGCTGTCGTCAATCGACACGCCGATCACCCGTCCCTTGGCCGACGTCTTGATCCGCACCAGGCCACCACCTGACTGACCTTCAACCTCGATCATATCAAGACGGCCTTGTGCGTCCTCCATCTGCTTCTGGATGGTCTGCGCTGCCTGCTGAGCGGCCTGGATCATCTCTTCCATCGACTTCATGCGCGTTTGCTCCAGGGTCTTTTTGCATGCTCGTGCGAGCTGTTTTCATCGACAATACGGGCGCCGGGAAAGGCTTCCATCGCAGCCTTAACCAGCGGATGCTGCTTCATTGCCGTCTCGGCCGCAAGGGCCTGGGCGGCGCGGACTTCTTCCAGACTGGGCATCGCTTGCCCATCGGCCAGCTCTACGGTCCAGTTCGCCCCGGTCGCCTGAGCGAGCGCCTTGCGGATGTCCGCTCCGGGATCGCCGGGTACGCCGGGCGCCAGTTGATAACGCAGATGCCCCGGCGAAAGCGCGACAACCCGCACTGCAAGCCGCATCGTCGATCCGACCAGAGGCGAGACATGTTCAACGTGTTCGACCAGCGCCTGCCAGTCCATTGCGGCAACCGGCGCGGGATTGACCTGCCCATGTTCACCCGCCCCAGAGCCCGGCATATCCGGTACGGCGGAGGCTGCCGGTGCCGTTGTTCGCGCAGCCAGTTCCTCGATATGCCGCAACAGGCCGCCGGGATCGGGCATGTCCGTCGCGTGCATCACCCGCAGCAACGCCATCTGCGCCGCAGCAAGCGGATCGGGCGCGGTCTTTACTTCCTCGTACCCTTTGAGCAGCAATTGCCAGAGCCGGTGAAGCTGGCCAGCGGACAACGCCCTGGCCCATTCCTCCAGCGCCGCATGTTCCTCGGCAGAGCGGACATCGGACCCGATACCGCCAACTTGCGCCACCGTGATCTTGTGCACCACGTCCATCTGCGCGCGCATCATGGCGATGGGTTCGATCCCCAGGGCATACTGCCGGGCCACTTCGTCAAGCACCGTCGCGCCCTGCCCCGCCAACACGGCGTTGAGCAGGCTGCGCTGCATCGTCTTGTCGGCAAGGCCAAGCATTTCGCGCACTTGGGCCGCGGTAACCGCCGTCTGGCCACCGTCCTGCGTTCCGGCAAGGTCCGCATGGCTGATCGCCTGGTCGAGGATCGACAGGCCATCACGGACCGATCCTTCGGCGGCGGCAGCGATCATCGCCAGAGCCTCTGCTTCGGCTGCAATCCTTTCCTTTTCGCAGATCATGGCGAAGTGGCTGGCCAGCAAGGGCGCGGGAATACGCTTGAGATCGAACCGCTGGCAGCGCGACAGCACCGTTACCGGCAGCTTTTCCACCTCGGTCGTGGCGAAGAGGAACTTCACATGCGCAGGCGGTTCCTCAAGCGTCTTGAGCAGCGCGTTGAAGGCATTGCGCGACAGCATGTGCACTTCGTCGATGATGTAGATCTTGTAGCGCGCCGAAACGGCGGCATAGCGCACTGCCTCGATAATCTCGCGCACATCGTCGACCCCGGTGTGCGAGGCCGCGTCCATTTCGATCACGTCGATATGGCGGCCTTCGGCAATGGCCCGGCACGGTTCGCATACCCCGCACGGGTCTATCGTGGGGCCGCCCTGCCCGTCCGCGCCAACGCAGTTCAGCGCCTTGGCGATCAGCCGCGCGGTCGACGTCTTGCCGACCCCGCGCACTCCGGTCATCAGGAAGGCATGGGCCAGACGGTCGCGGCGGATGGCATTGGCCAGCGTCTGGACCATCGCATCCTGCCCGATCAGTTCGGCAAAGGTCTGCGAACGGTATTTGCGGGCAAGCACGCGATAGGGCTGGACCGCGGGCGCGGCAGGGGGTGCCGCCGGTGCGGCGGCGGCAGATGCAGCAGTCGGTTCCGCTGGCATCCCGACCGGCGCCGTCGGTGCGGGATCGCCGAACATCGACGCCTGACCGGCGGCTTCCAGCTCCTGCGCGCTGGGACCGGCGTCGTCCTCTTCCGGCTCGCCGCCAAACATGTCAGGTGAATCGCCCATCGTTCCCTATCTAGGAACTTACAGCCCGGATGTCGAAGGCATCGGCGCGCAATAGGGTGGAAAAGGAGCCGGCCGACCCGCCGCAACCCGTTGTGGCTGCTTCCTTCCGGACCTGACCAGGTTGGCGGACGCAAGCGTCCGACCGACTCCCGGCGCGGCATATGGCGGCGAAGGCTGCGCTTGTCCAGCCCCAAGGGCCGGGCAGGCAAGTGCCGCCGGAATGCTAGCGGAAATTGTCGGCGTAGCTTTGCAGCTTCAGCTTGCGCGGCGGCGTTGGGATGACATGGGCATCAATACCATAGCGCGCCGCGTAGGCCTGCGCTTCGGCCTGGGTGGCAAAGCGCAGGACCACCTGCTGCTGCGTATCGCCGGACCCGGCCCAGCCCATCAACGGATCGGGGCGCTTGGCCTGCGCCGGTTCAAACTCCAGCAGCCAGTCGCTGGTCCGGGCCTTGCCGGACTGCATGGCGTTTTTCGGGCGTTGATAGATGCGTGCTGACATGGCTTGCGCTTTCGGGCGAATCGCGCGGCAAATCAAGTCCGCTTTGTCGCGTTGAAGGCGTTTTTGGTCTTGAGGCTGGGGTCTTCGGTCCACGGCTCGTCGGGCCAGCGGTGGCGGGGATACCGGCCCTTCATGTCCTTCACCACATCGCGCCACGACCCGCGCCAGAAACCCGGCAAATCCGCAGTGGTCTGGATCGGCTTGGCGCCGGGACTGGTCAGCGAGAGGAGCAGCGGCCAGGGCGGCTGGCCGATGCACGGATGACTGTCCAGCCCGAACAGCGCCTGCACCCGCACTTCAACGCATGGACCGCCCTCGTGCGCATAGTCGATCGCATGGCCGGTCCCGGCAGGCGAGCGGAACTCCGCCGGAGCCAGCCGATCGAGCATCTGCCGCGCGTTCCAGTCGAGCCGCCCCAGCAGTGCCTCGTGCAACCGGCCCGCGCCAATGGCGAGATCGCGGCGGCCGCTCAACAACGGGGCCAGCCATTCTTCGAGACTATCCCGCAGCACCGCTTCCGACAGGGCATCCAGTCCGGCATATCCCGCACGCACGATCAAGGCCCGCGACGCAGGCCCCAGCGGCAAGATGTTCAAGCCGCCTTTGCGCACGGCATCGACCAGCGCAGCGGTGACGGCAGCCGGATCGGGGCTCGGATCGGGAACCCGCGCCAGCACGATTGCGCCCAGCCGCCGCTCAAGACGCGCCTCGACCCGCTCTTCCGCAACGTTCCACGCCAGAGTGTGGCGTTCCTCAGTCCGGTGGGCAAGATGCCGCAGGACATCGGCCTCTTCCAAGGTGCAGGCAGCCGTGATCCGCGCGCCCTTTGCTTCGCCCTGCGCATCGCCGATGACGAGCCAACGGGCGGTGACCAGCGGAGAAGCGGGATCAAGCCGATAGCCGCGCCCGCCGGATGAAAGCCACTCTTCCCCCAATGCGCCGCGCGCACGGGCAATGCGGTCTGGAAATGCTTCGGCCAGCAGCACGCCAAGGGGTACGTCGTCGGCATCGGCAGGCCTGCCGGAGCGCCCCGCTTCACGCTCGGCCAATTCCGCCCAGCGCCGCGCCAGCTTGCGCGAAGCATCGGCCCTGCCGCCGCGTTCGGCTTGCCAGCGGTCCAGCCGTCGTGCCAGATCCTCTCCTCTCCCGCCAAGACCGCGTTCCTGCAAGAGCAACGCAAGCCGCGCCGCTTCCTGCGCCTGTCCGCGCACGGCACCGAACAACAGCATGTGCGCCAGCGCCGGTTCCATCGGCAGGCGGGCCATGGCCCGGCCGTGCGCAGTAATGCGACCCTGCGCATCGAGTGCACCCAGCGCCGTCAGGGCCGCCTTTGCCGATGCCATGGCTGCAACCGGCGGCGGGTCGAGCCACGCCATCGCGGCGGCATCGCCCGCCCCCCATTGTGCCAGCGTCAAAGCGAGCGGGGCAAGGTCGCTGGTCATCATCTCCGGCGGATCGAACGCCGGGCGTCCGGCATGGGCGGCCTCTTCCCACAGGCGATAGGCCACGCCCGGTCCCTGCCGCGCCGCACGCCCCGCCCGCTGCGCCGCCGACGCCTGGCTGGCGCGCGTGGTGACCAGCCGGGTCACCCCCGCCGCCTTGTCGAACTCGGCCCGCCGGGAAAGCCCGGCATCGACGACAACCGACACGCCATCTAGCGTGAGCGACGTTTCGGCAATGCTCGTCGCCAGCACGATGCGTCGGCGGCCATCGGGATCACGGCGGATGGCCGCGCGTTGGCCAATCGGTTCCACTTGCCCGTGCAAGGGCAGCACAACGGCCTGTGGCAGACGCTCGGCCAGCAGCGCCGCTGTGCGTTCGATCTGCGCCACGCCAGGTAGAAAGGCCAGGATATCGCCGGATTGCTCGCGCCACGCGGTCTGTATGGCCGATGCCATCGCCGGTTCCAGTTTCACGTCGGGCCGCGACCCCAGCCAGCGGATGACCAGCGGATGGGCCTTGCCCGCGCTTTCGATAACCGGTGCCTGATCGAGCAGCGCCGCAAAACGCGACCCGTCGATCGTGGCCGACATCACGACAAGCCGCAGATCGTCGCGCAGCACGCCCTGCGCTTCAATGGCCAGCGCCAGGCCCAGATCACTGTCGAGGTGCCGCTCATGCGCTTCGTCGAACAGGACCGCCGAAACGCCCGTCAGTTCTGGATCAGCAAGGATCATGGCGACGAAAATCGCCTCGGTAACAACAAGAACGCGTGTTCGGGCAGACCGCCTGGCGTCGAGCCTGGTCACATAACCGACCGTGTCGCCCGGCTCTTCGCCCAGCATCTGCGCCATCCGCTCTGCCGCAGCGCGCGCGGCGACACGGCGCGGGGAAAGCACGATGACCTGCCCGGTGCACCATGGCTCTCCCAGCAAGGCCGGTGCGACAGCCGTCGTCTTGCCAGCCCCCGGCGGCGCGATAAGCACGGCGCTGCATTGCCTGCCCAGTGCGGCAAGCAGGTCCGGCATCACGGCATGGATCGGCAGGTCGGTCACGCTGCGGGCCATAAGGGCCAAGCCTTGCTGATGGCAACGCCCGATGCGACCTGCCGGAATCACCCCATTGGGTAGGGAATATCGCGCGACACTTCGTCAATCGCCGCCATCACATCGTTGGGCAGGACAAGGTCCGCCGCGGCGAGAATCGGATCAAGCTGCCCTTCCGCGCCGACGCCGACAATCGTCGATGCGACGAAATCGTGCTGCTTTGACCACGCAACGGCAAGCGTCACCGGGTCCAGCCCGGCCTTCGCGGCAATGGCAACGTACCGGTCGGTTGCGGCCATCGACCGTTCGTTGAGGAAGCGCCGCCCCATCTGCGCCTGACGCCCGCCCATTTCCAGATAGCGCGTCATGCGCGCACCCTGGGGCAAGGCCCCGGCGGCATACTTGCCGGACAGCACGCCGCCGCCGATCGGGGAATAGGGAATCAGGCTGACCCCTTCCATGCGGCAAACCTGCGCCAGTTCATCCTCGAACCGGCGGTTGTTGAGGCTGAAATTGTTCTGGACCGTCTGGTAGCGCACCGTGCCGATCCGTTCAGCGGTGGCGATGGATTTCATCAGCCCCCAGCTTGTCTCGTTGGAACACCCGGTAATCCGTACCTTGCCCGCGCGCACCAGCTCGTCCAGCACCTCCATGGTTTCATCGAAGGGCGTTCCGGCATCGGGCCAGTGGGTCTGGTAAAGATCGATGTAATCGGTGCCCAGCTTCGTCAGGCTTGCGTCAATCGCCGTTTCGATATTGCGGCGGTCAAGCGCGGTCATCCCGCTGCGGCACGGTGAACGGAACCAGCTATGGCTGGGGCCGGAAACCTTGGTAGCGATGATGACAGCGTCGCGCGGTTTGGTCTTGAGCCATTTGCCGACGATTTCCTCGGTCCGGCCAACCCATTTGGTGTCGGGCGGCACCGGATACCCCTCTGCGGTATCGAAAAAATTGATCCCGGCATCGTAACTGCGGTCAAGCACCCGAAGGGCTTCTGCCTCGTCCACCTGGCTGCCAAAGGTCATCGTGCCCATGCAGATGTCCGAAACGACGATGGCCGAGCGGCCAAGACGGCGATGCTGCATCAGATTTTCCTTCGTTGGGTGGTCACGCCGGGCTGTCCGTTCAGAACCTCCGCGCCACGGCAAACAGTGCCGCTTCGGTCATGGCGGCCTTTGCCGCACTGGCGGGGAAACCGGCAATCGCATCAATCGCGCGCTGCGCATACATGCGGGCGCGTTCGCGGGTGGCATTCACGGCATTGTGCCTGCCGATAAGCGCGATGGCATGGGCCAGGTCGGTATCGGATGTGCGATCTCCGGCAATGGCCTCCTGCCAGAACCGGCGTTCGCCCTCGTCCCCGCGCGCATAGGCCAGAATCACCGGCAAGGTCATCTTCCCTTCGCGGAAGTCATCGCCCTGATCCTTGCCCATTTCCGCAGCGTTGGAATCATAGTCAATCGCATCGTCGGCAAGCTGGAAGGCAATGCCAAGGTTGCGACCATAGGAATCCAGCGCAAGTTCATCAGCATCCGGGCGTTCGGCCACGACGGCGGCGATCCGGCAGGCAGCGGAGAACAGCGCCGCCGTCTTGGCCGCGATGATATCGAGGTACATTTCCTCGGTCGTGTCGATCTGGCGCTGCGCCACCAACTGGTCCACTTCGCCTTCGGAAATCACCGCCGATGCATTCGAGAGGATACGCAGCACCTTGAGCGAGCCGTCCTCGACCATCAGTTCGAAGCTGCGGCTGAACAGGAAATCACCCACCAGCACCGTGGCCGGGTTGCCGTAGATGATGTTCGCGGTCTTCTTGCCGCGCCGCATGTCGGACCCGTCAACCACGTCATCATGCAGCAGGGTTGCTGTGTGGATGAACTCCACCGCCGCTGCCAGCTTGTAGTGGCGGCTCCCGGCGTAGCCGAGCAACGCGGCGCTGGCGAGCGTGAGCATCGGGCGCATGCGCTTGCCCCCACCGGCAATCAGATGGCCCGCAAGCGTCGGTATCAGCGGGATGCGCGACTGCATCCGTTCGAGAATGACCGCGTTGACGCTGTTCATGCCTTCGGCGACCAGCGCCATCATCGGCGAAAGGGACGGTTCCGCCTTGCGCGGCAGGTTGTGAATGGTAGCGGACATCGTGATCGACCGATTGGCGGCAAGGGCAACGCTTGGCAAGATGCATCTTGCACGGTAGCGGACTTGCCGGGCTTTTCACGGGGTAGAAAAATGAGCGAAGATCCGGTTCTGGCCGGTTACCGCCAGTCGATAGACAACATCGACGCGGCGATGATCCACATTCTGGCCGAACGGTTCAGGATCACGCAGGCGGTCGGGGCCTACAAGGCCGCCAACAAGCTCCCCGCGTCCGATCCGGGGCGCGAGGAACGCCAGATCGCCCGCCTGCGCAGCCTCGCCGAAGATGCGAAACTGGACCCTGAGTTTTCGGAAAAGTTCCTGCGCTTCGTCATCAAGGAAGTGATCCGCCACCATGAAAGGGCGGCCTCATCGGCCGATTGAAGCGCCGACGCCGGCGTGTGACCGCTATTCCTCCAGCGGAACGCCGGGAACCTGCTTGGCGGTGCGAATCGTCAGCGATGTCTTGACGCTGGCGACGTTCGGCGCAGGCGTCAGCTTGCTTGTCAGAAACTCCTGAAAGCTCTGAAGATCCTTGCTCACGATCTTGAGAATAAAGTCGATTTCACCATTGAGCATGTGGCATTCACGCACCTCCGCCAGGGTCCGCATGTGATCTTCGAACTGGCGGAGCGATTCTTCGGCCTGGCTCTTGAGACTGACGAGCGCGAACACCGTGATCGAAAAGCCCAGTTTGGACGCATCGAGATCGGCATGATAACCCCGGATCACACCCGCATCTTCAAGTGCGCGTACCCGACGCAGGCAGGGCGGCGCGGTAAGGCCCACACGCTGCGCCAGTTCGACGTTCGTCACACGCCCTTCCGCCTGCAATTCGGCCAGCAGCCGCCGATCAATCGCGTCCAAGATTTCCGTGCCTTTTGTTGATCCATTTCTCCGGCGCCTGCTGTGACATTCGGAAAATAGCGTCAATCGCAATTTTCCGCACAGAATCCATCGGAGAAGGATAATTTTGTTGTTTATTATCGCAATCACGCGGCATTGCAACGCTGCCCGGCAATGAGCGAAAAATGGCTGGGCCGAACATCGGGCACATGCCATTTCCAGCTTGTCGACAATTTGTTAGCGTTCCTGCGCTATTGCGTCCTGCCGGAGCATGGCTACGGTTTGCTTTCCCCCCGTTGCGGAGCCTTGATGATCATCGATGACCGCCTCGAAACCGTGCTGCGGACGAACGTGGCCGGAAAAGCAGGGGCGCGGACGCAATTGCGTCAACTTGTCGACCTTCTCGGCGCCGTGCCCCTTGCTGGCTGGGCACCGCAGCACGCCAGGGCGCTGGAGCGCGCCGACAGTCTGGCCGCCATGCTTTCCGACGAGGAATGTGCAGCGGTGCTGCGGTCCGCATCGCATCGTTCGGCGGTTCTTGTCTATCATTTCGCGCACTGCGGACCGCGCACCGCCTCTGCCATCATTGCATCGGCACGGCTGGATGAGCAGGACTGGCTTGCGCTAATTCCCCGCCTGCCGACCACTGCACGCGGATTTTTGCGCCATCGAACGGGCCTTGGCGACAACGTCCGCGCGCTGCTTTCACGGCTGGGGATCGACGATTTCCTGCTGCCCCGGCCGGTTACGGCCAAGCCGGTTGTTGCAACGCAGGACGCAATCTCGCCCGCGACGCCTAAAGCTCCAGAGGAATCACGTCCGGCAACAGAACCGGCAATCGTGCCAGACGACACGAAAACGACAGACCCCGCGCGCCGCGCCGAGGAAGGCATTGGCGCAATCGTGCGGCGGATCGAGGACTTCCGCCGCAAACGCGAAGCACGGCTGGCCGACGATGCAGGCTCTGCCACGGCTGAAATGGCGACAGGAACAGCGAGCGGCCCGTCGGGCATCGCACCGCTCTTGCCATTCGTCGATCAGCGCCAGCCGTCCCCTGCCCTGCCAGCGTTCATAGATATAAGGACCGACGCGCAGGGTGTCGTGACTCAAGCCAGCATCGACCCGGCAGGCATGTTGATCGGCAGCCGGCCCTTTGCGGTCGATCCTGGCAACCCCTTGCGCTGCGCACGCCCGATGGCCGATGCCTTCCGGCAACGCCAGCCGGTTGTGGCAGGCAGGGTCGTGATTGAAGCCGCGCAAGGCATCAGCGGCATCTGGCACGTCGACGGCACGCCCTGCTTTACCAGCGACGGGGGCCGCTTCGCCGGTTACCTGCTTCGCCTGCGCCGCGGCCTCGCTGTTGCCCCGACAGCGCAACACGGTGATGCGCGCGATGCCGGGGAACCGGCGAACGAAGCCGACCGCTTGCGCCAGTTGCTGCACGAACTGCGCACACCGATCAATGCGATCCAGGGTTTTGCCGAGGTCATCCAGCAACAGGTGTTCGGAGCGACACCGCATCAATACCGGGCCATGGCGGCGAGCATTGCCGCCGATGCCGCGCACATGCTGGCCGGTTTTGAGGAGGTTGAACGGCTGGTCCGGCTGGAAAGCCAGTCGCTGGAGATTGACCGGACCAAAGCCGACGTATCAGCGATCGTTGCCCAGCTTGTCGAGCAGGTTTCACCCACACTTGCGGCACGCAATGTACGTCTGACGCTTTCCGTACCGTCGACTGCGCTATCCGTCGCCTTTGCTGCCGACGAACTGGAACGCTCTGTCTGGCGGGTATTTTCGGTCATCGCGGCAAGCGTGGCACCGGGCGAGCGGCTGGCGATCGAACTGGCTGCGATGTCTGACGGGGCGAGGATCACCATCGCCCTGCCTGCCTCGCTGCACCGGCTGGACGACGAAGCCCTGTTTGCGCCCGATGCAGCGGGCAGCGGTGGCGCGCTGAGCGCATCGGCCATGCTGGGCAACGGCTTTGCGCTGCGCCTTGCCCGCGCGGAGTTCGCCAGTGGCGGCGGATCGCTGGTCCGCGACGGATCGCGGCTGCTGATCGCCCTCCCCGGCGCTGATGCCGACACCGCAACCGCCGCTCTGCCGCAAAGCGCAAGCAACGCCGGAGAGCGCCGGTGAACCAACGCACACATATCCTGGAAATGCCCCAGGCGGCCGATTTCGTGCAGTTCGATCCGTCTTTCGGCACCCGTTTCGTGCTGACCATCGACACCGAAGAGGAGTTTGACTGGAGCCAGCCGCTGGACCGCACCAACCACGGCCTTGCCCATGTCCCCCGGCTCGCAAAGTTCCAGCAGTTCTGCGAAGGGTTCGGGATCGTTCCGATCTACCTGATCGACTATCCGGTCGCCACCGATCCGCGTGCAGCCGAAATCCTGCGCGATGCCATCGCTGCCGGGCGTGCCGAAGTGGGTGTGCAGTTGCACCCCTGGGTCAGCCCGCCGCACGATGAGGAAGTCAATGTCCACAACAGCTTTTCCGGCAATCTTTCACCTGAGCTGGAAAGAGCGAAGTTCCGCAAGCTGCGCGACACCATTGAGCACGCCTTTGGAGTCAGCCCGCTGATCTACCGGGCCGGACGCTATGGCGTCGGCCCGGCGACAGCCTCGATCCTATCCGAATGTGGCATCGCCATAGACACCTCGATCCGTTCGCGTTTCGATTACAGCGCAACCGGCGGCCCCAACTTCCGCGATCATCCCCTGCGCCCCTGGTGGATCGACCGCCGCAACGGGCTGATGGAAATGCCGCTGACAACGGTGTTCTGGGGACCGTTGCGCCAGCAGGGACAGGCGATCTATCCGGCGCTGTGGCGCATGCCGCGCCTGCGCGGGGCGCTGGCGCGCCTCGGCCTGCTGGAACGCATCCCGCTAACGCCCGAAGGCGTGAGCATGGACGAGGCGATCAAGGGCATCGACATCGCGCTGGACGACCAGTTGCCGATCCTGGTGTTTTCCTTCCACAGCCCTTCCCTGCATCCGGGGCTGACCCCCTATGTCCGCAGCGAAGATGATCTGGATGCCTTTTATGATTGGTGGCGTGGTGTTTTCAGCTATTTGCAGCGGCGCGGCGTGCGGCCTGCCAGTGTCAGGCAAGTGATGGAAGCCGCACAGGTCTGATTGGCTTGCCATCTGCCGCGCACGCCTGTACCGGCGGCGGCGATGGGCCTGTAGCTCAGCGGTTAGAGCTGGCCGCTCATAACGGCTAGGTCGCGGGTTCGAATCCTGCCGGGCCCACCATCATCCGTCGAAGACGTGTTTCGACCAACTGCCGGGCAACCCATGCTGACAATCAATGGCATTACCGTGCGCCTTGGCGGGCGCGATATCCTGTCGCGTGCCTCTGCCGCGATCCCGCCCCGCGCACGCGTCGGCCTGATCGGGCGAAACGGCGCGGGCAAATCCACGCTGGTCAAGGCGATCATCGGCGAGATCGAGCCGGACGAAGGCTCGATCGACATGCCCCGCCGCACCCGGCTGGGCTATATCGCGCAGGAAGCCCCAAGCGGCGCGGCATCGCCGTTCGAAACCGTGCTCGAATCCGATGTGGAACGCACCGCGCTGATGGCCGAGGCCGAAACGTGTACCGACCCGGACCGGCTGGGCGACGTGCACGAACGCCTGCTGGCGATCGACGCCTACACCGCCCCTGCCCGCGCCGCCCGCATCCTGATCGGGCTTGGTTTCGACGAGGACATGCAGGCCCGCCCGCTCGACAGTTTTTCCGGCGGGTGGAAAATGCGCGTGGCGCTGGCTTCGCTGCTGTTTTCCTCTCCCGATGTCATGCTGCTCGACGAACCGTCGAACCACCTTGACCTGGAAGCCACGCTTTGGCTGGAAAACTTCCTGAAATCGTACCCCGGCACACTTCTCGTCATCAGCCACGAACGCGACCTGCTCAACAACGTCGCCGATCATATCCTGCACCTTCAGGGCGGAAAACTGACCCTGTACCCCGGTGGCTACGACAGCTTCGAACGGCAGCGCAACGAACGGCTGGCACAGCAGGCCGCCGCCCGAGCCGCCCAGGAAGCGCAAGCCGGAAAGTTGCGCGATTACATCGCCCGCAACAGCGCCCGCGCATCGACCGCCAAACAGGCACAGTCGCGCGCCAAGATGCTGGCGCGGATGCAGCCGATCGCCGCGATGGTCGAAGATCCGACGCTGAGCTTCGATTTCCCCGACCCCGAAGAGCTGCGCCCGCCGCTGATCACGCTGGACCTGGCATCGGTTGGCTACACGGCTGGTCAGCCCGTCCTCACGCGCCTGAACCTGCGGATCGACCCGGATGACCGGATTGCCCTGCTGGGCCGCAACGGCAATGGCAAGACCACGCTGGCCCGCCTGCTGGCCGCGCAACTCCCACCGATGGACGGGCAAATGCAGGCCACCAGCCGCATGCACGTTGGCTATTTCACCCAGTATCAGGTCGAGGAATTGGCCGGAGGGTCAACCCCGCTGGAACTGATGACCCGCGCGATGGACGGCAAAAGCCCCGCCGCGGTCAGGGCGCAACTGGGCCGGTTCGGCTTTTCCGGCAATCGCGCGACATCGCTGGTCGGCACGCTTTCAGGGGGCGAGCGTGCCCGCCTGGCGCTCGCGCTCGTAACGCGCGACGCGCCGCACATGCTGGTGCTCGACGAACCGACCAACCACCTCGACATCGACGCGCGCGAGGCGCTGGTCCACGCGCTCAACGCCTACAAGGGCGCGGTCATCCTGATAAGCCACGACCGCCACATGGCAGAACTGGTGGCAGACCGGCTGGTGCTGGTCGATGGCGGCACCGCCAAGCCCTATGACGGGAGCATCGAAGACTACATCGACTTCATCCTTGGCCGGAACCAGCCGCGCGGCGACAAGGGTGATAGCGGGAAAAACGGCGCCGCCCCAGACAAGGGTGCGCCGCAGGACCGGCGCGCGCGCGCCATGGCGCGCGAAGAACTGCGCGCGCTGAAGAAAAAACAGACCGCAGCCGAAGCGCGCGTCAACAACCTTCAGGCAGAGCTGGCACAGATCGACCGCGCGATGTTCGAACCAGCCAGCGCGCCACCCCCGCTGGCCCGGCTTACCATGGGCGAGCTTGCGCAGCGCGGCGGGTCGTTGGCGCGCGAACTGGAACTGGCAGAAGAGGAATGGCTCGCGGCAGGTGAAGCCCTGGAAGCGGCAGGTTGATCGCCACCACGGATCGGAATCTTTCGTTCACTACATTGGGCAAGTGCCGGACTGCAGGAAAACGACCAATGCCCGGAAGTTCCCATACATAGGGAACTTCCGGGCATTGCGGACCCGAGGGCTCTGGCATCCCGGCGCGTCTTGCCTCGGTTACGCGCCGGGTATTCTGTATTTGCTGCCGCCGGTCGGGCAAATCATGAGAGCAGTGCAACAATCCCTATTACCGCCAGCCACAGAAGCACCGAACTGACCACGGCCAGCGTCAGACCGCTCAGCAAGGTGTCAGGCTTCGCAGGGCTGCGGGGGCCATCTTGCGCCCGACTTTCAGCCTCTTCGCGTTCCGGCTCGTTCGCGGCGCTGGGCAAAACGATCGCGCGTTCAAACAGATTGTCTGCACGACCGGCGATGCCGTGCAACGGCACGCGCGGTGCATCAAGCGTGACGCCAAACCCGGAAAATGCGGCTTTACTTGCATTTGGCATCTGGTTCGGTTTCCTTGAAGCCGTATCCTGCGGGCGTCCTAACAAATAAACCGGTTAGCGGTTGTAAAGAGATGTAAACTGCCGATGGATTGGGGTTTCACCACGACAGAACTTGCATAGACGGGAACGAACATCGGAAAATGGCGCATGTGATGAAAATCGGTATCGTGGATGATGATGAAAACATGCTGCACTTCGTGTCGCGTGTTCTTGATACCGATGGATATCGTTGCGAAACTTTCCGCCGCGGCCGTGACTTGTTGAACGCCCTTGGCCGTGACACATTCGATCTTCTGGTTCTCGACTGGAACATGCCCGACATGACGGGCATTGAAATCCTCGAATGGGCGCACGCGCATATCGACCCCTGCCCGCAGGTCATCATGCTGACCAGCCGTTCGGACAAGGACGATATCGCAGCCGCGCTCCATGCCGGGGCTGACGACTACATCGTGAAACCGGAATCCCCGCTGGTCATTTCCGCACGGGTCGCCGCCGTGCTCCGCCGGGCCAGGATGCGGCCAGTCATCGGGCGATACGATCGCTTCGGCGCCTACCTGTTCGACCGGCAGAGCGAAACGGTTACGCTCAACGATGAACCCGTCGCGCTTACGGCCAAGGAGTATGCGCTGGCACACGTGTTTTTCATGAACCTCAACAAACCGCTTTCGCGCAAATACCTGATGGAAGCGGTTTGGAAATCCATGGCGGAACTGACAACGCGCACGCTGGACATGCACGTGTCGCGCATTCGCTCCAAACTTCAGTTGAAATCGGATAACGGCTATCGCCTGCAAACCGTGTTCAACTATGGATACCGGCTGGAGACCTTCTGATGCGCAGCGGCAGAAATGCGATCCGGCTTGCAGCCGCGCTGGTGGCCGCAGCCATCAGCACGCCAAACGTCGTGTCGATGGCGTTCGCAGCAAAGCCGCAAACGCAAGGTGGAGAAGACGCGGTTACCTATGTGATCCGCCGGAACGAAACGCTCTACACGCTGGCGCGCCAATACCTCACCCGTGCCGCAGACTTTCAGGAAGTGCAGACCCTCAACCGGATTGCCGATCCCTACCACATCCCCGTCGGCACGCCGTTGCGCATCCCGCTGCGCTTGTTGCGGGGCGACCCGCTGGAAGCGCGGGTCGTCGCGCTGCGGGGCACCGTGCAGATCAGCACGGGCACGAAAACCACAGCCGGAAAAGTCGGGATGACGCTTGCGCAGGGTTCCCTGCTCGAAACCGGCGACGACGGGTTTCTGACGATCGAATTGCCCAATGGCTCGCGCACATCGCTGCCCACGCGCACCCGTCTGCGGCTGGACCACCTGCGCCGGATACGGCTGACCGGCAGCGTCGATTACGATTTCACCGTCGAAACGGGCAAGGTCGATACGCGCGCGGCACCGCTTGGACCGGACCGGAACAGCCGTTTCCGCATTCGCACCCCCCGCGCGATCACCGCCGTGCGCGGAACCCGGTTCCGGGTCGGCTATACGTTGCAGGACTCGCTGGCTGAAGTGCTGGAGGGCACGGTTGCCGCAGGCGCGCCGGAAGCAACCCCCGAACCGCTGGAAAAAGGATTCGGAGCGGTCGTCTCGGCCAGCGGGGCCTTGAGCAAGGAACCGCTGCTGCCCGCGCCCGATCTTGTCGCACCCGGCAAAGTTCAGATCGATCCTGACGTGCGGCTCGATCTCGCGCCCGTGGCGCAGGCCACCAGTTACCACGTTCAGATCGGCGCGGACGCTGGTTTTGCCGACGTGATCGCGGAACAGTTTGGCGAAGCGCCTACCTTTACCATTCCGAACATTCCGAATGGCCGCCTTTTCGTGCGGATCAGCGCGCTGGCCGCGTCGGGTCTGGAAGGCAACGTCCAGACCTTCGCCATGCGTCGCGCGCTCACCGGGCTTTCCGCATCGGCCAGCAGGGATGCCGATACCATGCGCTTTGTCTGGGGCGGCGATGGTGAAGGCACGCGCACATACCACTTCCAGCTCGTCCCGGCCCGTCCCGATGCCATCGCCACGGTCGACGAGCCGGGGCTGGAAAGCAAAGGCATTTCGGTCCGCGGATTGCGGCCGGGCGTCTACCAGTGGCGCGTGGGCGTTCGTCAGGTGACGGACATGGACGGCGAAGAGCCGGAAATCACCGAAAGCTGGCTGCCGTTCGAAACCTTTACCATTGCCGCACCGGAATAAGCGGTGATCCGGCGCAGGCTCTATCTGGAGTGGGCCGCCGTTGCCCTTGCGGTCAGCGCGCTTATCATTGCGGCAACGCTGGGCGGATGGGCGGCATCGCTGGACAACCGGCTCTACGACCGCTTGCAACCTCTGGCCGCACCAGCAGCCAGCCAGGATATCCTGATCGTCGCCATTGACGAAAACAGCGTGAACGCGCTCGGGCGATGGCCATGGTCGCGGATCCGCCATGCGGAAATCCTCCAAGTGCTTGGCAGATATAAGCCTCAAGCCATTGGATTAGATGTTCTATTCATTGAACCTAGCGAAGACGATGCGGCAGTCGCAAACGCGATTGCAGGTGGCCCCCCGGTCGTTCTCCCGGCACTGGTAGAGCGTGATGCCGAAGGGCGCGCGGTGTCTATTCGCCGCCCGACGCCAGTGATCGGACGCGCCGCAGCCGCAACTGGCACGGTCGAACTTCTGCCCGATCCCGACGGGGTTATCCGGCGGATGCCGGTAGAGACAGCGGCAGCGTCCCCCCTCCCATGGCCGGAAGCGGTTCTGTCGAAGGCAAACGGGCAGCCAGCCCCGCCCCGTCCACGCCCCGGCAATGCATTGCTGATAAACTACGCCGGACAAGGGGCGTTCCGCACCGTGCCATTTGCTTCTGTCGCCGCCGGCGAAGTGCCGCCAGAGCTCATCGCTGGCAAGATCGTACTGATCGGCGCAACGGCCGAAGGGTTGGGCGATACCCACGCGGTCCCGGCCTCGGCAGGCACATTGTTATCCGGCATTGAACTGCAGGCTAATATAATCAACACATTGATTGCCGAAGTTCCCATCACTTATGCCACATGTTGGCTCCGTATTCTGGTTGCCGTCGCCCCTCTCATGCTGCTTATGGCTGGTTTTCTTATATTGTCGCCGGGGCGCGGTCTGTTGCTGGCAGTGGTGTTGGCTGCCATGACACTCGTTGGCAGCGCCGGGTTGCTGGCTTTGGCACGGGTGTGGGTGCCGCCGTCAACGGCCATTGTCGGCCTGCTGATCGTCTACATCCTGTGGGGCTGGCGCCGTCTGGCCGCGATGCGTGATTTCATCGTCACGCGAACCGCGGCACTTGCCGCAGAGCCGGGCATAGAACTGCTGCGCGGACAGGTACCGCGCGGCGGCGATGCGCTTGCCGACGATGCAAACCGGCTCGAAGCCGTGACGGAGCAGTTAAAAAATCTTCATGCGTTCGTCTCAAAAATCATTGAAAGTTTTCCCGAAAGTATCTGCATTGTCGCCCCAGCACCGGATGACCACGTGGTGCTTGCCAACGCGGCTGCCAAACGGCTTTTCGGCAAAGGCGCCAACGGCCAACCCATGGGCGCGCTGCTTGCACGGCTGAAGCCATCGGCGGACGGCGACGAAACTATCCTGCGCGATTGTACCGGGCGCTCATTCATGGTCACTGAAGCGGCGCTGGAGCACGGCCCGCGTATCGTTTCGCTGACCGACATCACCGAACTGCAACGCGCGGCGGACGAACGCGATGATCTTTTGCAGTTCCTGTCGCACGACATCCGTTCGCCCAACGCCGCGATCGTGACACTGCTGGACAACGAACTGATCGGCAGCAACCAGCCTCACAGTCCGCGCATAACCCCGGCGACGGTTGACAAGATCAGGGCGCTGGCCCGCCATGGGCTGAGCCTTGCCGACGATTTCGTGCAACTGACCCGCGCCAAGCGACGGCCGATCACGTCCGAACCCGCTGACCTGTGCGACATCGCGCGCGAAGCGGCCGACATCGTCTGGCCGAAGGCAAAGGCCCGCTGCATCAGGATCGAGGAGAAAACCAGCGTCGGGGAAATCTGGTTTGCCGGCGATCGCAGCATGGTGCTGCGCGCGGCGATCAACCTGCTCGACAATGCCGTGAAGTTCGCGCCTGACAGGGCCATCATTACCTGCAAGGTCGCTGCGCAGGATAGCTGGGCATCGCTCGCCGTTGCCGGTCCCGGTCCGGCTATGCCGCCTGGGCGCGCCAACGATCCGTTCGCGCTTTATGCGGAAGGCCGGTCTGCCGATGGCGTGGGCAGCCTTGGCCTTGGCCTGGCGTTTGTCCAGACTACTGCGCTGCGCCACGGCGGCGAAGCGCACTATGCCTATCGCCCCGACTACGGATCGCTGTTCGAAATCCGTCTGCCTCTGGCGGCCGGAGAGGACTGAGCGCACCCGGCCGCAACGTGTCAGTCGCGGCCCTTGCGGTAGCGCACTGCTGTCGATGGATCGTCATTCAGCATGGCAACAGCGCGTACGGCCAATGGCTGGATGCTTTCTGCGACGGTACCGTGGCAGTGGTTTTCCTCTGCCCACGCGCGGCGGGGCGGGCCTTTGGGAGGTATCACGGCAATGGTCAGCCGGTGACGACGGTCGGCGCAATCCTGCAAGAGCCGCTTTTTCTTGATCGGTGAAAGCACGGAGCCATCCGCCGCAAGCAGTGCGCTTGTTGCTTCGCGCTCCGCAAGGCCGACTTCAACGCGCAACGCCGCATCGTCTGCCAAACGGAAGCCCTGGCGGACCAGTTCTTGCCGGACCGCGGCTACGGCCTGCGCCATGCCCGGTCCACCCTGCCCGGCGGTGGCGGTGACCGCCAGCGAAATGGCGGGGGAAACGGCTGGCCCGGCGATACCGGCACGCGATTCGATGGGTCCGGCGCAGCCAGAAACAACCGCTATGGCTGCCATACCGGCAAGACAACGGTCAAAACCGATGCGATTCTTTGCCTGTTTCAAAATATTTCTGCTCCCCCACGCAAGATTTTACATGTCTGCGGCAGACCGCAACGATGAACGCCCCGAAATCAGGATTTTCAGCCTTCTGCAATCGTTTGGCAAAAACGGCAATCTCCGCCTCTGCCCCTTGCATGATACACCGTGCTTGTCCTTACCCCTTAGAGTCGGTTTCGAAACTCACGCTGACCGAGCCAATCGGCGTAACATGAGCATGGCGGCGGCGGCGTAGAGGAAGGCTGCGGCGGATTTGAGGGTGGCTTCCACGTCCTTGGCGAGACGCCGGTTTC